>JBGTDU010000053.1:0-55282 GCA_041748175.1 Rubricoccaceae bacterium | reverse complement strand
CGTGCAGCCGCGAGTCCGGCAACCGGAAGCGCGGCCGTCCATGCCGCAGAGCAGGATGGGATTCTGAGGCAGGCCTTGGGCCTGGCGGTGTAGTCCACATTCCCGCATGGCCCCACAAAAGCGCCCGCCACGAATCTCCGGGGCGGGCGCAAAACTTGACACTGAATGAGACAGTCAGTCGAGCAATTGTCTTCCTAGCGGCGCTTGCGTCGCGCGTTGGCGGCGGCTTTCTTGCGCTCCTCGCGGTGAACTTCGCTTGGCTTCGTGAACGCCAGATTATCGCGGTATGTCCGCAGAATGCGCGCGCGGTTTACGGTGCGCTTGAACCGACGCAGTGCGCGGTCGATGGACTCTTTGTCACGAACTTTGATACCGACTGCCAAGGAAGACCTCCAAAAGGGAAACAAACGTGTTGACGCGGCGAACAGAGAACCGCGAAGCCCGACAATGTACGCCGCCGTGCCCTGCGACTTCCAGGGATTCATGGTTCACGAAATGGTGAAAAGGGGACGAAGGGAGTGCCGTTCCATACATTTAGCAAGCTTGCAATCGAACCCCCGCTTTCACATTACCCCCTGTGAACTATTTAGACGATTCCATAAAAACCATCATCCTCGCCACGCGCAACCCGGGCAAGGTGGTCGAGCTCGCCGCGTTGTTGGAGAGCCTGCCGATTCAACTCATCTCTGCGACAGATGTGCGGGATGCGCCGCATGTCGAAGAGGACGCCGACACCCTCCGGGGCAATGCAGAGAAGAAAGCCCGAGCACTGTACGAACACACCGGCCAACCCTCGCTGGCCGACGATACCGGCCTCGAAGTGGATGCCCTCGGCGGCGCTCCGGGTATTCATAGCGCGCGCTATGCTGGTAACGAATCGGATGAGGCAGCCAATCGCCGGAAGCTGCTGGCTGCGTTGAAAGGAGTTGAAGATCGTTCGGCGTGCTTTCGGACGACGCTGGCTTTTGTGGATGACTCGGGCCCTCACTTTTTCGATGGTATGTGTGCGGGCGTCATCACCGAAAGAGCGCGCGGAAGCGCCGGGTTTGGCTATGATTCCATCTTCCAGCCTTTTGAAGGAGACGGGCGGACGTTTGCCGAAATGTACAAGGCCGAGAAGAACTTGATCTCCCATCGAGGTCGCGCGCTGGCGCAGTTTGTGGAGTTCCTTCGGTAGGTTTGTGGTTTGCAGGCGGACGCCTCGGCGAGGCGTCCCTACCGTACCCGAAATGATCGCACTCATCCAGCGTGTCAGCGAAGCCTCTGTTGACGTAGACGGCGAAACAGTCGCGGCAATCGGCACGGGCTTGCTGATATTTCTTGGCGTCGATCAGGGAGACACCGAGGCCGAGGCCGACTGGCTCGCGGGGAAGGTGAGTCGTCTGCGTGTGTTCAACGATGAGGAGGGGAAGATGAACCGTTCCTTGTTGGATACGGGCGGCGAGGCGCTCGTCGTATCACAGTTCACCCTATGCGGAGACGCACGCAAGGGAAACCGGCCGTCGTACGTGAATGCGGCTCTTCCCGAGAAAGCCGAAGCGCTCTACCAGTACTTCCTGACTCAACTCCAAGCTCTCCTCAACAAACCCGTGCAGACCGGCGTCTTTGGTGCGAAGATGAGCGTGAAGCTCGTCAACGACGGGCCGGTGACGCTCTGGCTGGAGAGCAAGGTAGGGAGGGCGAAAGGGCGAAAGGGTGAGAGGGTGAGAGGGTGAGAGGGAGAGAGGGTGATAGAGACAGAGGGGGAAGGGGTGAAAGGGGGGTGGAACGCGATGGCAACAGGTAGCTTTGCCTGCAATTAGATCTCCCGTCTCCCTTTATCCCACTTAGCATCTCAGAGCCCCGGTCGTGCGACATCTGCTACTCATTCTACTTATAGGCCCCATGGCCCACGCCCAGCCCACGCCCTTCGTCCTCCACAATGCGCGGATCTACACGGTCAACGACGATCTGCCGCTTGCTGAAGCCATCGCTGTTGACTCCGGGCGCGTCGTTGCCGTCGGCAGCAACGAGGAGATCCTTGCAGCCTACCCGGGCTGGTCCAGAAACGATGCGGGTGGTCTGACGGTTGTCCCCGGCTTCATCGACTCGCACGCGCATCTCATGGGCCTGGGCCAATTTCTGACGCGGGTAGATCTTGTTGGGACGGACTCGAAAGAAGACGCGATTGCTCGCGCATTGGCATTTGCAGAGACGCTTCCCGATGATGCATGGCTGATGGGCCGGGGTTGGGACCAGAACGATTGGGCACCCGCCGCGGATGGCACACGGCCGTTTCCTTCCCGAGTCGACCTCGACGAGGTTTTTCCGGATCGTCCGGTTTGGCTCCGACGCGTGGATGGCCACGCGGGTTGGGTAAATACGGCCGCCCTGCGAGCCGTCGGCATCAATCCCGATTCCCTGGCGCCACCTTCTCCTCCTGGCGGCGAGGTAGGAGTTGATGCGTCCGGTCGCCCAAACGGCATCTTTCTGGACGCCGCCGAGGAGCGACTTCTTGAGGACAAGACGCCCCCTCCGACGCGAAGCCAATTGGTCGAGCAACTCCGTCGAGCTCTCGTCGCAACCGCCAGGTTTGGTCTCACAGGCGTCCACGAAGCGGGCATAAAGCCTGACACACTTGCCGTGTACCAGGAAGCTATCGAGCGCGGCGCGTTTTCGATTCGCAACTATGCGATGGTCGATGGACCAGGCGCGCTGTTCGAATCGATCTGCGTGAACGGAATTATTGAAGGCGAGGGCGATCGGCTCTGGGTTCGCTCGCTCAAGCTCTATGGTGACGGTGCGCTCGGAAGCCGTGGTGCGGCGCTCCTGGCTGATTACGAGGATGCTCCAGGCAGTCGCGGTCTACTCAGGTATGAGCAATCCAGGCTGGAGTCGATGGTAATCAAGGCGATGCAATGCGGCCTACAGGTGAACACACATGCCATTGGAGATGGAGCAAACCGCGCGGTATTGAATGCCTACGAGGCCGCCATTCAGGCGACGGGAGGAGGTCCGGGCAGGCATCGTATTGAACACGCTCAGATCGTTGCGCTGGAGGACATCCCAAGTTTTGCCCAACTTGGGATCATCGCAGCCATGCAGCCAACACATGCGACGAGCGATATGCCGTGGGCCGAGGACCGGGTTGGGCCAGATCGGATCCAGGGCGCATACGCGTGGCGGTCGTTCCTCAATGCGGGCGTGCGCGTGCCCTTGGGCTCCGACTTTCCCGTGGAGAGCGTGAATCCTCTGCTTGGCTTCTACGCCGCCATCACTCGGCAGGATGTGGAAGGCAACCCGCTAAACGGCTGGTATCCCGACCAGCGCCTCACGCGAGAGGAGGCACTGCGGGGGTTCACGATAGAGGCCGCCTACGCGGGCTTTATGGAAGACATGGTAGGCAGCCTGGAGGTCGGCAAGTGGGCCGATTTCGTGATCCTCTCCCGAGACATCATGACCATTCCGGCACGGGCGATCCTGGAAACCCATGTGGAGGCAACCTACCTTGGCGGCGAGCAGATCTACGCCTCCGAACACTAAACAAGAAAAGCCTCCGCGCGGAAGGGGGCCTCCGCGCGGAGGCTATCGTGAGACCGGGCCTGGCGGGACGAGAATGGCCCGGACTCAACTGGGGTAGTGGCGACTATCGGGCCGCCAAGAACTGCAGCGACGAGTTCTACGCGCAAGGCGAGTCAGAACGCAGCCGCGAATGTTGGCTCGCCCGAGAAACAACACAGCGGGCGGCTGTCATTCAGTGCGCCCGCTGTGTTAGTGGTGGAAGAAGGTGCGACGCGGGGCGCTCTGTGCGAATCGGGGCGATTCAGTCAGAGCGTAATGTCGTGGCCCCTTCGGTTGGCGTTCATTCACCAAACAGAACCGAGTCGGCGAACAGTCAAAACTTAGGACGACACTAGACGCCGACGGGTGGGGACGGCCTTCGATAACGTTGAGGAATTCCTGAGGAGCGCCCAAGAAAGCCAGATTTGCGCCTTTCGCGGTAGCCAGATCTTCATGTCTCCCTTCAGCCACATCGGTGGTTCGGGAAGCAAGAGCCAAAAGTTTGGTCCAAGTAAACAGCCTCCGCGCGGAAGGGGGCAACCACGCGGAGGCTCTTGGGACGCCGACCCTGGCGGGACGAAAATGGGTCGGCGTCCGTTTCAAAAAGAGCAGAGACTTACGGGTCGCCGCTCCTGTGTTGATCGTCGTCAATAACCGTCTTGAACATCTTGTTCGAGCGCAGGCTGGAGGAGGGTGGATACGATGTGGATGACGCCATTGGACGCCTCGATATCGGCACGGACAACCTCGGCACCGTTCACACGCAACAAACCCTCGTCCACGCTGCTCACGAGCGATTCTCCCAGCACATTGAGCGCCTGCGGATTATGCTCGGCGCCGGATGCCGTGAGGCGTTCCATCACTACATGGCGCGCGGTGAGATTGGTAATTTCTTCTTCGGACATTTCCCGAACGGTCGCGCCTTCAAAAGCGCTATCGGGCGGAGCAAATACTGTGAATGGCCCACCGTCGAGAAGCATCTCGGTGAGGCCAGTCTTTTCGAAGAGATCCAGCAGAATGGAAAAAGAACCTTCGGCCCGGAGCGTGTTGATGATGTCGCTGTGTCCCGCATCCCCCATTGTTTGCGCGCGCACGAAATGCCCGAAGAGGAAGCCACTGGCCAATGCGAGTAGAACAATGAAGCGTGGCATGGTGGGGAAATGTTTGCGTGGGGAAATGTTTGCGTGGGGAGATGTTTGCGGGAAGGGAGTCGCCGACGTTCAACGGAGATTCAGCACCCCGTCGATAAGCAAAAGGAGCCGCCCCGTTCGCGTGTGCTGGCGGGGCGGCTACCCCGGAGGTGGTCATGTTCGCGATACTCAGCGATCTCCGCGAACAATCCAAGCTTAGGGCGGTAGGACGTTCAGCAAGCTGGGGATGCGCTGTTGTACGGCTGAGGTTTTTCTGAGGACCTCATAAAAAGGCCGTAGAACGCGTCCTTCGCCTTTGACGCGCGCATGTCACGGCTTTATTCTCCGGCCGAGCCAGGGTGTACCCGTACCACTCAGGCAGAGTCTAGCAGGTGGACGATGGAATACGCGGACCTACTTCTTCAGCCGCCGCCCCCGTTTCGTGTGGGCGAATGGGTAGCTGAACCTATGGCGAATCAGCTCGCGCGAGAGGGGGAAGTGCACCGGGTTGAGCCGAAGGTGATGGAGGTTCTCGTATGTATGGCGCGGCGACCCGGAAAAACCATCTCGAAAGAACAGTTCATGGCCGAGGTCTGGGCGGGCACCATTGTCACCGACGATGTGCTGGCGCGCTGTATCTCCGAATTGAGAAAAACACTCGGCGACAACCCCCAGCAACCGGAGTACGTCGACACAATCCGCAAGCGTGGTTACCGGCTCATCGCAGCCGTCGAACGCACGGACATAGACCCGGTCAGAGCCTTCTCGTCGAATACAGGCGACGGCGCCGGGTTGATTGCTTCTCCTGACGAGGTTTCACTTAGTGGATCGTCCACCAGCATCCATCACGCGGCGAATCGGCATGGCTCCCGCACACGGCGTTTTGCGATTGGTGTATTTGTAGCGGTCGTTGCCGTTGCCGGAGGTGGACTGTTGCTCCAGCGGTACATCGTCGATCGGACCCGCCCACTCTCGACCACACCGGTCACTAGCTACCCGGGTGAAGAAATGGATCCGGCGCTTTCGCCCGACGGGCACAGCGTCGCGTTCGCGTGGGATGGCGCGGATGGCGACAATTTCGACCTCTATGTTCAACTGTCTATCGACGACGAGCCGCTTAGACTAACGGAAACTGACGCCGATGAACACAGCCCTTCATGGAGCCCCGATGGCCGGCAGCTCGCTTTCGCGCGGTGCACCGATGCAGGCTGCGCCATCTATGTGGTACCCGCGAGTGGTGGGCGCGAACACCGTTTGACGGAACTCCAGCGCTTCCACATCCGTGATCTGGTTTGGAGCCCCGATGGCACAACGTTAGCCCTCTCAGCCCGCCAAAGCACGCGAGGCTCGTACAGCCTCATCCTCTTACCTCTCGAATCGGGCAGGCCGTTACGCCTCACGGAATCTCCGGCTTCGCCGCCGGGCGATCTCGATCCGGCCTGGAGCCCGGATGGCAGAAGCCTCGCATTTGTTCGCACGACCGTTGATGGCCGCCAGGATGTTTGCATCGTGCCCGCCGAAGGCGGTGAAGTGCGCGGCCTGGCGCGTGAGCAGGAGGGCGTTACGGGTCTGGACTGGACCTCCGACGGGCGCTCTGTTGTCTATGCGGCTAACCGCGAGGGCGCATCAGGATTGTGGCGAGTTGGCATCGGCGGCGGCGAACCTGAATGGGTCGCCGTCGGCGATGGGGGCGAAGTCTACCAGCCCTCCGTTTCTCGAAGCGGACGTGGGATAACGTTTGCGCAACGCAGTTACTCGACAAACATCGCCCTCATCGATCGCAGGAATGGGCGAACGCGGCCGCCACAGGTGTTCATCGAGTCCACCCGCTGGGATTCGCATCCGAACGTCTCGGCAGATGGCTCGAAGATCGCGTTCGTGTCCAATCGATCCGGCGCGCTCGAAATCTGGATGGCCGATTCCGACGGCACAAACTTCCGCCGACTTACGAGTTTCGGAGGCCCTCGGGTCAGCACACCGCGTTGGAGCCCCGATGGCACCCAGATCGTTTTCGCGGCGCGCGCAAATGACGACGCCGATCTATACATCGTAGAGCCCGGCAGCCCGGCTCGGCGGTTTACCGACGATCCGGGCGACGAGGTCGCGCCAAGCTGGAGCCGCGATGGAAGCCGAATCTATTTCGCTTCGCAACGCAATGGAGACTGGCAGATCTGGCGTCGCTCCGTTTATGGCGGCGATGCGCTGCCTGTTACACGCTATGGCGGGATTGCCGCGGAAGAAACACCCGACGGACACGATCTACTTGTCGTGCGCCCGGAGCGGAAAAACCTATGGCGCGTTGCATTGAATGAAGAGCTGGCCGAGCAGCGGTCGGAAATCGTGGCCCCGCTCGACCCGGCGGATTGGGCCAACTGGACAATACGCGAAGAAGGCATCTACCTGGTTCAGCGCCGCGACGAGGAAGGCCTTGCAGATGTCCTGCTGGTGGATCCTGAAACCCGCGAGCACCAATGGGTTGCCACCGTTGAAGGTCTTCCCGAACATCCGAGCCTCGCCGTATTCCCGCGAGGGCGGAAGCTGCTGGTAACGCAAATCGAGCGCTCGGACAGCGATATCGTGCTGGTCAGGGATTTCCGCTAAGCGGATCGTGGCAACTCCGCAGCTATGAGCGATCTCCTGACCGATACATTTGGGCGTCGGCACACTTACCTCCGGGTGAGCCTGACGGAGCACTGCAACCTCCGCTGCACGTACTGCATGCCCGCCGAGGGTGTCCCCGCCAAACCTACGTCTACACAACTTGCCTCGGATGAGATCGGGCGACTGACGCGATTGTTCGTCTCCGAGGGTGTCACGAAAATCAGGCTGACAGGCGGCGAGCCATTGGTCCGCAAGGATGTTGTGGATATCGCCGAGCGAATCGGGTGTCTGGACGGGCTCAGAGAGTTGGCGATCACCACCAACGCATTTCTTCTCGAAAATCAGCTGCCCGCGTTGAAGGCCGCCGGTGTTACTCACTTCAACATTTCACTCGACACGCTACGACCTGAGCGCTTCAGACAGATAACGCGCAGAAGCGGTGTCGAAATCGTCCTCCGCGCCATCGAGGCTGCGCTCAGTGCGGGCTATGGTATTCCCGAGGGACCGCTCAAAATCAACGCCGTGGTTATGCGGGATGTCAACGACGACGAGCTCGCCGATTTCGTCGCGTGGACCCGCGATACGCCCATACAGGTTCGGTTTATCGAGTACATGCCCTTCGACGACAACGGTTGGAACAATGAGAAGCTCGTGCCGCTTGCCGAAATGCGCGCGCGCATCGAGGAGGAATTCGGGCCGCTTGAGTCCCTTCCCGGTGAGCCCGAGGACACGGCTACGCTCTTCCGGATTCCCGGCTTTATCGGCTCGTTTGGGTTCATCGCCAGCATGACCGCACCATTTTGCGCGGGCTGCAATCGATTGCGCATCACAGCGGACGGCAGCTTCAAGGTTTGTTTGTTCGGGCCGAAGGAAGTAAGTCTCCGCGACATGCTTCGCGCCGATGCAACGGATGACGAACTGAGAGCGGTGATTGCCGTTGCCGTTCGCGGAAAACGAGCCGCCCACGCAGGCATGGACGTGCTCGCCGGGACCCCGAATCGACCGATGATCCTGATCGGAGGGTAAGGAGAGGGCTACGCGCTGTGGGCGACAAGCTTTTTGAGTTGAACATGTAGAGCCAACTCGGCTGGCGGGCGCCGATCAATTTCAAGATTTGGCTTCTCGAAGAACCTGGGCTTCATTCCGACAGACCCCTAGCTCAAAGCTCATAGCGGCTGGCGCACACCCCTCGTATCTTCGCGCACCGTTTCTACAGATTCTTCCGATGACCGAAATCGCAAGCCCGGCTCTCACACATCTCAGCGAGCGTGGACGTGCGCAGATGGTAGACATCGGCTCGAAGCCAGCAACGACGCGCACGGCCGTTGCAGCCGGGCGGGTGCTACTTGGCCGAGAGGCGTTCAATCTTGTCAGAACCAACCAGATACGCAAGGGCGATGTTCTGACCGTAGCCAACGTGGCCGGCGTGATGGGCGCGAAACGAACGAGCCTCCTCCTTCCGCTATGCCACGACCTGATGCTTCAGAATGTCGAGCTCGACTTTGAGCTGGATGAGGTCACGGCCGCCATTCACGTCAAAGCTATTGCCAAGGCGGAAGGACCAACAGGCGTCGAGATGGAGGCCCTGACGGCGGTCTCCGTCGCTGCACTGACGATCTACGACATGTGCAAGTCAGTTTCCAGAGAGATCTCCATCACCGACGTGCGGCTTCTTGCAAAATCCGGCGGGCAGAGTGGCGATTTCATCCGGACGGAATAACCACGGCGCACACACTATCCTCTTTCCAAATCTCCAACCCTCATGGATGCTTTAATCGGTGGCGTCAGCGCCATCATGATCATCGGGATTGTTCTATTCCTGCTGATCATTTTCTACTTCGTCCCGGTTCGACTGTGGATTACCGCGATCTTTTCGGGCGTGCGGCTCGGCCTCTTTCGCGATCTCGTTGGAATGAGGCTGCGCAACGTGCCTCCATCGCGGATTGTCCTTCCGCTGATTACAGCTCACAAGGCCGGAATCCATGTCGATCCGCCACAACTTGAGGCGCATTACCTCGCGGGTGGGCATGTGGACCAGGTGATAAGAGCACTGATTTCGGCAGACAAGGCGAACATCGAATTGGGCTTTGCCCGAGCCACAGCCATCGACCTCGCTGGCCGCGATGTATTCGAGGCGGTTCAGGTTTCCGTCAACCCCAAGGTCATCACAACACCTCCGATCTCGGCAATTGCGAAAGATGGAATCCAGGTTCGTGCCATCGCACGCGTGACCGTTCGTGCCAACATCGAACGCCTTGTGGGTGGGGCGGGGGAGGAGACGATTATTGCGCGCGTCGGCGAGGGCATCGTGTCGACGATCGGCTCATCCCGAACGCACGCAGAAGTCCTTGAGAACCCAGACAACATTTCGAAAACCGTTTTGTCGAAAGGCCTCGATAGTGGGACGGCCTTCGATATTCTTTCCATCGACATCGCCGATGTGGATGTCGGCGAGAACATCGGGGCCAAGCTCCAGACGGACCAGGCGGAAGCGGACCTTCGTGTCGCCCGCGCCAAGGCGGAAGAAAGGCGAGCAGCAGCAGTTGCCGCAGAGCAGGAACAGCGTGCCAACCTCGTCGCTGCCGAAGCGGAGATTCCGAAAGCGATGGCGGAGGCCTTGCGAACAGGCAAGCTCGGGGTGATGGACTACTACAATCTCCGCAACATCGAAGCCGATACGCACATGCGCGATGCCATCGGGGGCGACGAGCCGCCGAAATCGCCGTCGTCGTAGAGGTTCCGCAAATCATCGACAGGGGCGGTCCCGGCCATTGGGATCGCCCTTGTCCGTTTATGGCATGGCCTTATTCTCAACCAGGTTGGCCGTTTTTGCCGCGACGGCGGCGCTCAGCACCACGCAGGACCTCGTTCGTGCGGTTCTTCCCGCGCTGACCGACGCAGCCGATCCTGAGCTCGTTGCCGAAGAGACCATCGTGCTGGTTTCGACGCTCACGGCACGCGCCGCGCAGGTAGGATTGAAGGACGCCCCGGATGCGATTGCAGCCGTAGGACAGGCTCTCCTGGAGTTGCCGTTCCTCTATCACGATTATCTGCTCGGTGGCCGGATGGTGGCCGAAGGCTCGGTAGGCGAGGTTGAGGTTGATCAGACGGTCTACGACCGCCTTGCGCGGAAGTCGGATTTCTACGGCGTGCATTTTCCCCCAGGTCGATTTCCAGGTCCGCATGCGGTGGCGGATAAAATGCCTCTCTGGATGGGCCGCATCTCACCCCCGAAACTGCCAACATCTCCGGATAAGCAGTTAGCCGATCTCGGCCTCGTCGAGGTGCTTAACGTGCATTTGCGGCTGGTGCTGGCCTTCGCCCGCCGATCAACAACCATGTAGGCACGCGATACGCTGTGCTTTGAGATGAAGCGCAGAGGCGCGATAGATCAGCCCCGGTTATGGCTGGAGCAACCAACCGAGGTCTTCATCCAGCGGCAGATCGCGCGGAAGAGCGCCGTGTCGAAAAACGCGGAGTTGCCGATCTCCCAGCCACTCGACATGACGGTCTTCAATTCGTAGTGCAGTGCCTTCTGGCATTGCGGCAACCACAGCGTCTCGGCTGAGCTCGACAAATTCGGCCAGACGGTCTGCGCGGGTTTCGCCCTGATGGCCGGGCGGATGGGCGTCGGTGTAGTGCGGATTGATCTGAAAGGGCACGAAGCCTAGAGCTTTAAAGGAGCGCGGCTCGACGATGGGCATGTCATTCGTCGTGCTAATGGTCGGCCCGGCGATATTTGAACCGGCGCTCCACCCGATGAAAGGCACACCGCTCTGAACCCGTTCGCGAATGGGATCGATCAGACTCCGATCATAAAGCTGTTGAAGCAGCCGAAAGGTATTTCCACCGCCGACGGCAATGGCCTCGGCGTTTTGCACGGCATCGACAGGATCCAGCGCATCGTGAATCGAATCCAGCGCGTGTCCCAGTTCCTCGAACGCAACGCGGACTTTGTCGGCGTAAGCAACGTACGGCACGGTCACGGCCGCGAAGGGAATGAAGAGCACACGACGAACGACGTCCCCAAGAAAATCCGCCAGCCACGGTTGGGCGTGCTCAAGGTAGTATTTACCGTGGTTGGTCGAGTTGGACAGAAGCAGCAGGCGCATGGAGATCAGAGCGTTGCGATGCGAACAGACTCGATGCGATTGGCGCTCGCACTTAACACGGTGAAGCTGTATCCGTAGAGTTCAAAAGTTTCGAGCGTTTTGGGAATCGATCCGAGCCTGTCGAGGAGAAAGCCTGCGACGGTATCGTAGTCGCCTGCCGGAAGAGCAATGCCCAACTTGTCCTTGAGGTCCTCCAATTCTACGCGCCCGCTCACAAGGCACGTTTGTTCGTCAACCCGGCGCATCGGCGCATCGTCCGCGTCGTGCTCGTCGCGAATGTCGCCAAAGAGCTCTTCGAGAAGATCCTCCACGGTCACGATGCCCGCGGTGCCGCCGAACTCATCGATAACCACGGCCAACGAAGTACCGCTGCGCAGGAAAGAAAAGAGGAGGTCGCGAGCAGGCTTTGATTCCGGCACAACCTGCACTTCGCGCACAATGTCGGCCAGCGACGCGGGCTCGTGGAACAGGTCGTGCGCGAGAATGACTCCGACGATCCGGTCGATGTTATCGCGGTAGACGGGAAGCCGCGTGAATCCGGTTTCCACGAAACGCGAACGGGCAGTGTCCAGGTCAATGCCCTCGTCTACCGCCTCAATCTCCGTCCTGGGAATCATGGAATCCTTGACCCGCAGCGTGCGAAGTTCGAAGACATTCGTAAGGATTTCCGATTCCTCCTCATCCAGATCGAGCGAGCCTGTCTCGCGGCTCTCGCGGATAGCGATCTCGAAATCATGAACGAGGAACTGCTGGAAGCTCTGCTTGGGGCCGCCGAAGAGACGGACGACAACATTTGAAGACCACGAGGCCAGTTTGATGAACGGTAGAAATAGCCAGTACGTCAGCTTCAACGGCAGGGCGAGGGCGATTAAGGCGCGCTCCGGCGGCTCACGTAGCAGCGATTTTGGGATGATCTCGCCGAAGACAAGGACGATTGAAGCGGCGATAACTGTCTGGAGTATGAGAACCCATGCCTCCACCGATGGCGTGCCCAGTATGCTCACACAAAACTCCGTGAGCGGCGCATGGAGAACGACGCCCATCAGCGTCGAATAGAGCACCAGCGCGACGTTGTTGCCTACGAGCGTTGTGGTCAGGAACGTCCCAGGATCCCGCAGAAAGTCCTGCACGATCCGGCCGCCGAAGCCTGCGTTGCGCGCTCGGACTTCAGCCCGGAGCCGGTTGGCCGTCACAAACGCGATCTCCGAACCGGAGAAAAACGCGCTGAGGAGGATCATGAAGAGGACGAGGGCGAGGGTCAGGGCCACGTGCAGAAGGATGGGCGGGAAATGGGGGGACAGCGCTATCTCACAAGGTAGACATGCACTCGCCGGGTATCGCCACCTACCATCCCCTTCCCTTCACTTGTATGCTTGGATGACCACGCCAACCGAATTTGGCAACGTGCAGACCGTTTCGGATCCAAACGGTGGCAACAGAGACAGGCGACCGGAATCAGCTTTGCACTCACCGAGCCATCCGGTGTGGTGCGCCTATCCAGACGATTCCGCCGCAGCGCACAATCGCCAGGGGTGCTCAATTCCGCTCGCGGTTGCGCTCCTGCGAAAGGCCATCTCCGCCTTGGGGCGCGTCAGCGTCGAGGAGCGAATTGTCGATGCGGGTTTCCGTATTGATCACCGAGGACTCAAACTCATCCAAATCTAGATCCGAAAGGAAATTGGTTGGGTCGCCAAAGGCTTCCTCTATGGCTTCAACGGATATTTGCGTTTCCTCAATCTCGCTGACCAGCGTATCGAGCTGGAAGGAGACCTCTTCCGGGTTCTGCATCGTCAGCGACTGCTCGTAAACGTAGCGCGTCACGTCTTCGATCGTAGCAAGCTGGGCCTCAATGATCTCCAGGTTTTCGTTGGCTTTCTTGAATTTCAGCAGGCGCTTTTCAAGGATCTGCATGCGCCGCGCCTTGATGCTTTTTACTCGCGGCGGATCATTCTCCATTTCGCCACGAAGCTGGCTGATGTCGCGGACGATCTCATTCTCACCCTGCCGGAGCGTGAAATTGACGTACTTGTCCTTCAGCTGGAGCATGTTCAGGTATGAATCCAACAACCCGTCGATCTTCTGCACGTGCGCGTCGAGCATCCCCTGCGAAGCGTAGGAAAGTTTCGAGAAATTGTCCCGGATGGCCTTCTCGATATTGCGGAACCGGACGTAGCGCTTTTGGTCGTCCTTGTGCAACGACCGGACGATCTCGCGGTCGCTCGGTGGCTTGTTTCGCTCGGAGGCGTGGCGGCTTCGTACCAGGCGCTTGAACCGATCCGAGCGCGGCACTGTGCCGAGATACAGCAGCTCGGCGGCGGCGGTGAAAAGCAGGACGAACTGCGGTACCAATGTCAGGCCGCCTGTCAGCAGAGCCGCCACGAGCGAGGATATCAGGAACACCAGATTGACTGGGCTCATGAAGGCTTCCTTGAAAAAGTTGATCTGCTCGTCTTGCATGGAGGTGGTGTACCGCGAACATGGCCGCGGGTTACGTCAATAATCTATCCTCATCGGGAACGTGCGTGGGTTGACAAGCTAGCTGCGCCCGATTGTCTTTGGCCCTCGCGTCTCGCCGGTTGGACCGTCGGGCTCGGAGACACCCTCATCCGGCGCAGCCGCCCGACCGATAGTCTTGCCGTCGGCACCGGAATTGATCCCGGTCGCGGAGTCCGCTACATCTCCACCTGCTTCGAGTTTCATCTGGCGGACAAGGGCGTCTGCATCGGCTTTCCGGAGAACGTCATGCTCAGCCTCTTCCCGAGCGGCCCGTTCCAACGCATCCTCGGCGAGATCGGCATTTTCCAGCGCGACCTCAAAACGTGCTTCGCTTTCGATATTCCTCATTGTCAGCTTGTCGACCATCTCGTCATGCACGTCGTCGAGATCGGGCCTCACGATCCCCGTCAAGGCATCCATCAGGCCCTTCTTGCGCTGGGCATGCCGATACTGCTGTTTGAGGGCTTTCACTTGGCGGAGATGCGCTTTCTCCGCCTCCTTCAAGCGCTCGAATTCTTCCGGGGTCATGGACATGGTTTTCTTGGGCAGATGGGCAGATAGTCAGTTAGGGCTTCTAGTAGAAGAACTGCTGAACGACGGCTCGCGGCTACATGGGTGCATTCCAATATGGCTATCTCCCTACCTGGCTACATGGCCCGATCACTCCGTTCGTTCGCGTTCGCGTTCACCGGGTGCCGAATCTCCGCCGGATTCTTCCGCCTCAGGAATGCGAAGTACGGGTTCAGGAATTGCAGCGAACTCTTCTGGCTCGGCCATGCCCATTTCAAGCTTGAACTGTTTGACGAGTTCGGCGGCCTGAATCTCCTGCGCGTCCTCCTCAATCTTCAACGCGTCCGTGTCGATCGAGTCGAGCGCCATTTCCATGCGCGCCTCGTTCTTGGCCGTCTGCTCGTTGACGCGGTTGACCATCTCGTCGTGCGTGGCGTCGACGCCGGCAACCTCGAACTGCTCCAGCGTGTCGGCAATCTTGGCCTGCCACTTCGCCCGCTCGTGGGCGCGGAGGGCTTCCTTGGCCTCGCCAATCTTCTTTTCGCGCTCGCGCATGAAAGCCTTCTTCACCTGCAGCGATTTATCGTAGGCCGATTCAGCAAACTGAAGCTGCTCCAGTGTGCGAACCTGCGCTTCCTTCACGCCCTGCAATTGCACGGCATAGCGTTGGGCGATGTCATCGCGACTAGCCTGGATCGCGGCCTTGATCTTCGACGTGAGGCTATTCTGCTCGGCGCTATAGCGCCGGTGTTCCTTTTGCAACAGCATCACGTTGGCTTTCACCGTCGCAATGTTCTCGTTCATCTTTGGGACCTGATCGTTCAGCTCGCGCATATTCTGCTCGAGAATCAGACGCGGGTCTTCCATGGCGGAGATGGCACCGCCGAAGACGGATTTGACTAAGCGGGTGAATCGCTTCCAGATTGACATAAGATGGTCGATTGTCGATGGCGATGTCCACCAAGTGGGTGGAGGCGCACATCAGGTGAGTGCAGAGTTGGAATCTAAGGAATAGAGCCTACTGGCTGCTCCACTTTACGCCGTCGAAGCGGTCGATGAGGCGCGAGGTAGGGGACCCTGGAGGCTCGGACGTGATCGTGAACGCTCGGCGGATCGATTCGGCGTCGAGCCGTTGAGGATCGGAAGCGAATGCCGCAACGAGCGGTTCGCCGGCCTCTACGGGGCTTCCGATTGTTTTGTTAAGTACGAACCCGGCGACGGGATCCACTTTGTCGTCTTTTCTCAAACGGCCCGCGCCAAGGCGCACGGACGCCATTCCGAGCTCGAACGAGTCGATCGAGGAGAGATAGCCGGATGACGTCGCGAAGATTTGCGCAATCGGCTGGGCGCCTTCACGAGTGTCCGGATTGTCGAGAACGGAAATTTCGCCACCCTGCGTTTCCACGAGTTCGACCCACTTCTCGAACGCGATGCCACTCTCGAGTGCTTTCCGTGCTGTTTCGATTCCGGCAGCGGGAGAATCCGCGACGCCGCCCAAGAAGATCATTTCGCCCGCCAACGCAAGCGTGACTTCCAGAACATCATCTGCGGGACCGCCAGTCGGCGTTTCATTGCGGAGGATCCGTATGGCCTCGGCGGTCTCCGGCCAGTTACCGATTGCCCGGCCCAAAGGTGCCGCCATGTCAGTCATGAGGGCAACGGTTGGCTTTTCCATCGACCGTCCGATTCCGACAAGCGTTTCGGCGAGGTTCCGAGCATCGTGCTCTTCTCTCATGAAGGCTCCCCGGCCTGACTTCACATCGAGCACCAGCGCGTCAACGCCTTCCGCCAGTTTCTTTGACATGATGCTGGCAGCGATCAAAGGAATGGATTCGACGGTCCCTGTTACATCGCGCAGCGCATACAGCATTCGGTCGGCCGGAGCGATCTCGGCCGTCTGGCCAATCATTACAATGCCAATTCGTTCGAGCTGCCGCCGATACTCGTCGATCGAGAGGTTGACGTTGAAGCCAGGGATGGCCTCCAGTTTGTCGAGCGTGCCGCCCGTGTGGCCGAGGCCGCGCCCTGAAATCATTGGGACCGGCACACCGCAGGCTGCAACCAGCGGCGCAAGGACCAACGAAACCTTATCCCCGACGCCGCCCGTCGAGTGTTTGTCTACCTTGATCCCCGGAAGGTCCGAGAGGTCGAGCACCTCGCCCGAGTGCAGCATGGCTTCCGTGAGCGCTGTTGCCTCGAGTGTGTCGAGCCCATTGAGAAAGGCCGCCATCAGAAAAGCAGCCATCTGGTAGTCCGGAATGTCGCCGCGTGTGTAGCCTGCAACGAGCTCGCTAATCTCCGAGGCAGTAAGTGCCTCGCCGTCGCGTTTGCGCGTTATAAGTGAAACGGGTGACACTTTCGCTCTCGGTGCTTCGGGCTTCGTACTTCGTAGTCTATCCTTGACCGAAGTTCGAAGCACTAAGTACGAAGCACGAACCGCAACCACAAACATGATTCAAGTCTGGATTCCCAAAACCGGCACCCCCGACGTACTTGAAGTCCGCAACGCGCCCGACCCCGTCGCTGGCCGGGGCGAAGTGCTGATTTCCGTTGAGGCGTCTGGAATCAACTTCGCGGACATTCTCGCGCGGCAGGGTCTCTACCCCGATGCGCCCGATCTTCCCGCCGTTGTTGGCTACGAAGTAGGCGGAAGGGTTGTAGGCATCGGACCGGGCGTCACGGATCTCGCGGAAGGCGACCGCGTCGTGGCGCTGACAAAGTTCGGTGGCTACAGCTCGATGGTCACGTCTTCCGAGAGGGTCGTCTTCAAATGTCCGGAAGGCATGAGCGCAGAGGTTGGAGCCGCGATTCCCGTGAACTACCTCACGGCGTTTCAACTCCTGGTAGTGATGGGCGGTATCCGCCACGCACAGGAATTGGGTGGTTCGCGAATGAAAGTGCTGGTCCATGGCGCCGCGGGTGGTGTGGGAACGGCGGCTGCGGATCTGGGGAATATCTACGGCGTCGAGTTATTCGGAACGGCGTCGCCGGGCAAGCACGACTACCTCCGTGAACGCGGCTATGCCCATACTATCGACTACCGGACTGGCGATTGGGTCGCCGAAGTCAAGGATCTCACCGATGGACGGGGCGTGGATCTGATCCTCGATCCTATCGGTGGCGGGCACTGGAGAAAGAGTTTTGCGGCGCTCGCACCGACGGGCCGCCTGGCGATCTACGGCTTTTCTGCGGCGGCTGGGAAAGGGAAGTTCGGCTTCGTGCGGGAAGGGCTGCGCATTCCCTTCCGACGGTTCCTGCCTTTGGCCCTCCTGAATCGCAACCAGGGTGTGCTGGGTGTCAACCTGGGGCATCTTTGGCGCGAGGTCGCAGAGTTGCAAAGCTGGATGCGCAAGCTCCTCAGTTACTATGAACGAGGCGACATTCGTCCACATGTGGACCGCGTCTTTTCATTTGCCGAAGCTGCCGAAGCCCACGCCTATATCGAGGCACGCAAGAACGTCGGCAAGGTTCTGCTGGCACCTTAGCCAAAAAAAGGCGGAGAGCACGTGCCCTCCGCCTTGCGGAATGTTGATCTGGTAGACGTCTTACTCTTCGGTGGTCGCTGCGTCGGCTCCACCGTAGCGACGGCGGAATTTCTCAACGCGGCCCGCGGTATCAACCATCGTCCGCTTACCCGTGTAGAACGGATGATTGGACGAGTCGACCTCCGAGCTGTACTGCTCGATGCCCATCGTCGAGCGCGTTGTATAAATGGTGCCGTCGGCGAGCTTGACGGACATGAAGTTGTAATCGGGGTGGATGCCTTCTTTCATTGCAGCACGGGCACGGAGGCCTAATTATTCGCTGAGGGGTCACTACGAGCGGCATAAACTAGGGAAATCAGCCAGACCGGTCAATTGAACTAAGCGTGTGGAATCTGGCATGGGGTGGTGGCGACATGGCGTAACGGAAATGCTAGTAAATTAGCATGAAGGTACAAATAACTGCACTATGTAACCAGGTGATTGTCAATCCCGTCAGTGATGCGGTTCCGATCAGTCGGATCGATTCATCCAACCATGGAGGTCACCATGAACCGCATTGCTATTCTTTCCGCCCTGCTGCTCTTCCTTGCAGTCCCACTTCGCGCCGACCCGCTTGGCCTTGTTGCACCCCCGCTCGATGCGGATGAGGCGACGTGGACCCGATTTGGCGAGAACCTCGTCGTTGCTCTCAAAAGCGACAATGACGGACTCAAGGTCAGCGCACTTCAGCATATCGCAGCCTTTGGCGATCGCCTCGACGTGAGCGATGCCCACTTCGAGATGGTCCGCCTGTTCCGCGACAGCAAGGACGCGAGAGTCCGGATGATGGCGCTTGCTGCCCTCAGCAAAGCCCACGATTCGTGGATTGCTGATTTTCTATACCGAAGCGCTCGTTTTGAGTCGAACCCACACATGGCCTCGTTGATCTACCACGCGGCGATTGCCAACGAGCGCGGTTGAATGGCAATGTCTGAACCTCGATAGCGGCCTGCCGGAATTGTTTCGGTGGGCTGCTTTTTTACGGACTGTCAGCCGTCTAGCAGTTTTGCCACATGTTCGACGAACTGAACGGCGAGATCGACGGCTTCGCGAGATTGCTCTTCGGTGATGGTTGATCCGTCGGCTTAGTCGGCGTCCGAGTAGAACACTTGTTCGAGGAGCGCATGCGCTGCTTCAAGTGTGCGTCGGGCGCGACCAAGGGCATCGGTGCACATACCGCCACACCTTCCCGCCGAGCATTCCGAAGCAGGGGTGTCTCAGCAAGCTCGAAGCGATCTGCGGAGACAGGATGGGCAGAGATTAGCTCCTCGGCCTCAAGTTCCAGGTCGAAGAGTTCGCGGACCAAGCGCCTGCCTTCCGTCCACGTATCCACGCGCCCGTGAAGGGCGACGAGCAAGTCGATATCCGAATCATCGGTTGCCTCACCTCGCGCGTGTGAGCCGTACAGATACAGCCCGGCGAGGCGTTCGCCGTAGAGCGCCTCAAGCCGTCCTTTCACGCGCTGGACAAGCGGAAAAATTGGTGAGTTGGGGTTCATTCAAAGAAAGTAAGGCGCTACGCCGCCATCTCCGCCTCAATCTGCGCAATCGAATCGCGGAGTTCGGCGGCTTTCTCGAACTCCAAATTGACGGCAGCGTCCTCCATTTCGGCAGTGAGTTGCGCTACGAGATCGCGTTTCTGGTCGTCGGTGAGGTACCGCACAATCGGGTCCGCTACCTTTTTGAGTTGCTCGGGCCCACTGTAGTATTGCGTCTTCCGAGTCTCCGCGTCTGCTCGGTGGTCCGCGGCGACCGTCCCTGCCTTAATCTGTTCGGTGGACTTTGAGACGGTCTGCGGCACGATGTCGTGTTCCGTGTTGTAGTCAATCTGGATCGCTCGGCGGCGTTCGGTCTCCTCAATCATCCGCGCCATCGAATCGGTTGTCCGGTTGGCGTAGAGGATGACTTCTGAGTTTGCGTTTCGCGCTGCCCGCCCAGCCGTTTGTATGAGCGACCGCTCCGAGCGGAGGAAGCCCTCCTTGTCGGCGTCGAGGATGGCAACGAGAGAGACCTCTGGAAGATCGAGCCCCTCACGAAGGAGGTTGATGCCGACTAAAACGTCGAACGCGCCCATGCGGAGGTCGCGCAAGATGTCAACGCGTTCGAGCGCAGGAATGTCTGAGTGAAGGTACCTGACCCGCACGCCGAACGATTCCAGATAGTCGGTCAAATCCTCCGACATCCGCTTCGTCAGCGTCGTGACAAGAACACGTTCCTTTCGGCTCGTGCGAATTCGGATCTCCTCCAGCAAGTCGTCTATCTGGCCTTCGATGGGCCGGACGTCAACGACCGGGTCCAGAATGCCGGTCGGGCGAATGACCTGCTCTACCACGATGCCCTCGCTCTTCTCCAGCTCGTAATCGGCCGGCGTGGCGGAAACGAAGACGAGCTGTTTATGGAATCCCTCAAATTCCTCGAACGTGAGGGGCCGGTTGTCAAGAGCGCTGGGAAGCCGGAAACCGTGCTCCACCAGCATCAACTTGCGCGCCCGGTCGCCGTTGTACATCGCGCGAACTTGAGGGATGCTCACGTGGCTCTCATCGATCACAATCATCCAGTCATCGCCATAGCTGGACTGGAAATAATCGAGCAGGCAATGTGGCCACGTGCCGGGTTCGCGGCCATCCATGTGGCGCGAGTAATTCTCGATGCCGGAGCAGTACCCGACTTCCCTCATCATCTCAATATCGAATAGCGTGCGTTGCTCGATCCGCTGCGCTTCCAGAAGCATGCCCTCGTTGCGGAGAATCGCGAGCCGCCAGTTCAGCTCCTCCTTAATGGTGTCGATGGCTCGGTGAATCTGGTCCTTGGGGGTAACGAAGTGTTTTGCTGGGTAAATCGTCAGCACGCTGTCAACCTCGCTTATCACCGCGCCGGAGACCGGGTGGATGATGGACACCTTCTCGATCTCATCCCCCCAAAACGTGAGGCGGTACGCCTGATCATCCAGGTAGGCTGGGAAGATTTCGACCACGTCGCCTCGAACGCGGAAAGCGCCCGGAGCGAATTCGATATCGTTGCGCGAGTAGAAGATGTTGATGAGTTGCCGCAACAGCACGTCGCGGCTCACGACTTTCCCTTTTTCAATCTGTACAATGTGCGCTTTGTATTCCTCCGGGTTGCCCAGACCATAGATGCAACTGACGGACGCCACGATGATGACATCCCGCCGATCACTCACGAGAGCCGACGTAGCCCGCAGCCGCAGCCGATCAATTTCGTCATTGACCGCCATGTCCTTCTCGATATAGGTGTCGGTCGAGAGGATGTACGCTTCAGGCTGGTAGTAGTCGTAGTAGGAGATGAAGAACTCGACCGCGTTGTTGGGGAAGAACTGCTTGAACTCCGCGTAGAGCTGAGCGGCCAGCGTCTTGTTATGGCTGATGACAAGCGTGGGCTTGCCCGTATTCCGGATGACGTTCGAGATGGTGAACGTCTTGCCTGTCCCCGTGGCACCGAGCAGCGTTTGATACCGGTCGCCTCTGAAGATGCCCTCCGATAGCTCGGCGATTGCTAGCGGCTGGTCCCCCGTCGGCTTGAACGGCGACTCCAAAGCGAATGGCGAGTCAATGCGGGTGATGGTGGCCATCGGACGAAGCGCGGCGATAAGGGAGAAACCTTTCAGACTACGAAATAGGAATGACAGATCCTGACACCCGCCCCCCACTTATTTGGTGATGTTGTCTGGAGCGGTATCGTGAACGACCATGGCCAGCGCGATTGGGATGTCGTCTTCACCGCATCCCGACCGAACACGGATTGGCCCACTGGGTAAGTTCCGGCCCGCTATTCCAGGATCCATCGTGCGCGTTCTTATCACCGATTCGCTGTCTCCCGTCGCGCTTGATTTATTGACGGAAGCTGGCTTTGAAGCGCATGTCCACCTGAACAACTCGGTGGAAGAGCTTGGAGAGCTCGCCAAAGAAGCGGACGCCTGGATCATTCGAAGCGGCACACAGATCACGTCGGATTTGATCACCGCAGCCGCAAGGCTCAAGGTGATCGGTCGAGCAGGCGTGGGCGTAGACAATGTGGATATCGCTGCCGCAACGCGTAAAGGCATCCTGGTCGTGAATGCCCCAGATGGGAACACCATATCTACGGCAGAGCACACCTGCGCGATGATTCTGGCGATGGCGCGCCAGATCCCACGCGCGTCAGCTTCACTGGCCGGTGGTGCGTGGGACCGAAAGCAGTTTTCCGGCTCCGAACTCGACGGCAAGACTTTGGGTGTCGTCGGAGTCGGCAAAATCGGCCGTGCCGTGGCCCAGCGCATGCAGGGTTTTGGAATGTGCGTTATCGGCTTTGATCCGGTGCTCGCTGTCGAAACGGCCGAGCGGCTGGGGATCGAACTCGTCTCTTTGGAGAGCATCTGGGCCGGGAGCGATTTCATCACGTTTCACACTCCCTTGAGCGAGGCGACGCGGGGGCTTCTAAACGACGAGACGCTCAGCCAGTGCAAGGATGGAGTTCGTGTCGTCAACATCGCGCGCGGCGGAATCATAGACGAACGCGCTTTGCTCCGTGCCATTGAGACGGGGAAAGTGGCGGGCGCTGCACTCGATGTGTACAGTCAGGAACCCCCGCCTTTGGAGTTGGCGACACTGCTCGCACATCCGGCCGTCGTGGCGACGCCACACATCGCCGCATCGACGAATGAGGCCCAGGAGAAAGTCGCAGTCCAGATTGTGGAGCAGGTTATTCGCGCGCTGCGAGGCGAGGCGGTTTCCACCCCTGTAAACGCAGGCGCTATCCAGTTTGCCAGTCAACCCGAGGCCGTACCATATATACAGCTAGCCGAGCGCCTCGGTAGCCTCGGCGCACAGTTGTCGCATGGGCCTGTCAAATGCGTCCGGGTCGAGTGTCTCGGCGAGATCGTTTCGCACTATGCCGAGACTCTGGCCATCGGAGCGCTCGTGGGGTTGATGCGCAATTGGAGCGATGTACCAGTCAATCTCGTTAATGCTGCGACACTCGCTCACGAGATGGGGCTGCGAGTAGAAGAGCTACGGAGCGCTGACGGAGGCGAGTACTCCAACGAAGTGAGGCTCACCATGGTGACGTCTATCGGAGCGCGTACGCTTCGAGGGACCATTCTCGGGAGGGATGAAATCAGACTCGTGGGCCTCGACAACTACCCCATAGAAGTTGGCCTCGAAGGACACTTCCTCTTCTATCAGAATGTCGACCGGCCGGGTATGCTGGCAACCGTAGGAGCAATCCTCGCCGAGGCAAACGTGAATATCGCTGGCTTAACACTCGGGCGCGAAGCACGGGGTGCGATCGCCTTGACCGTTCTGGCGACGGACGAGCCTATCCCCCCCGACGTGCTCAAGCGGATCGAAAGCGTCGAGGGCGTGCGGGATGTATTGCCCGCCTCCGTGTGAAACTTTGGCGCAAGATTGCGAATGCCGTCGAGTATCGGCTGCGGCGAGTGGATTGCGACTTGCCAGCATATTCGACATCGCAGGGTATAAATCGGTGCCCCCGTCGAACGTAAGCCGATGATGCATACTTTCAGGCCGATTCAGTGCTCACACGGAATGGATTGGTGGGGCAACGCAATGAGCAGGGGCTGCAAAATGCCTTGACTCAATTGCAAGCACCCGGCTATATTCGCCCCACGTGATTTTGTTAACCCAACGTTAACCCGCTCTCCGCATCACACTTGGTACCACTCACTACGCGCTCGTCTCTTGCTCCCGCCTGCTCGGGAGGCGTGCTTTTCGAAATGGAAAGCAAAATGACTGGTGCATCGCTTCGGCGAATTTTTGAGATTGGTTCCGCTTGGTGCGGCAAACGCTAGTTCCCTTCTTCGTACGAAGCGAGCCAGCAGATCACCCAGACTTTCACAGATGTGTCTTCGGATGCATTCATTCGACACGCTGCACTCCGCTTCCCTGGATGCAACGAACCCACACACCACCTTATCGGAGGTAGCATATGTTCCGCAAGCTGAGTACCTATGTACTCTTTCTGTTGCTGGGCACTCCCCTAGCTGTCATGGCACAAGGCACCGGCACACTAGCCGGTCGCGTCACAGACACTGCGGACGGCCAAGGTCTCCCAGGCGCCAACGTCGTTATTGATGGGACCTCTCTCGGTGCCGCGACTGATCTGGACGGCAATTACCGGATTATCGGTGTTCCGGTCGGCCAGTACGACATCACCGCTCGATTTATTGGGTACGAGGAGACGACGGAACTGGGTGTCGAAATCAACTCGGGCTACACGCGTGAGATCAACTTTGAGCTCAGGGACGATACAGCCGCTCTCGACGAGATTTTTGTAGACTACGAGGCTCCGCTCATCCAGCGTGACGCCATTGGCGCTCCGCGCGTTATCTCGGGCGAGGACATCCAGAATCTTCCCGTTCGCGGTGTAGCCAACGTGGCGGCGCTCCAGGGGGGCGTCGTCAGCGACGACAACTCGTCGGCGCTGTTTATCCGCGGCGGTCGAAATGAAGAGGTTTCCTATTACGTTGACGGTGTAAAGGTCGTAGGCGCGGCGCCTGTCGCGGTGAATCAGGCGGCCATTCAGGAGCAGGAAATGCTGATCGGCACGATCCCGGCACGCTACGGTGACGTGCAGTCTGGCGTAATCTCGATTACCACCCGCACGGGTCGTGATCGCTTCTTTGGATCCGCCGAATTGATCACGAGCGAAGGTCTTGATGCCTACGGGTACAATCTCGCAGCGTTGTCGCTAGGTGGGCCAATCGTGCCCGGAACCGTAAGCTTCTTCATATCAGGCCAAGGCAATTTCGCGGACGATAACAACCCGTACGGGGTCGAAACATTCCGCCTGACGGATGACGCTCAGAACAACCTCTTGAGCAACCCCCAGGTTCTTCGCTTCGAGAATGAGGCTGGTGATATTCAGTACGTTGAATTTCCGTGGGATCAAATCCAGGAGGGCTTCGATTCCGATGACGTACTCGCGTTGATTGACGTGCCCGAGGGGTTCACTCTCAGCTCAAGCAATCTGATTAATGCGCCGGAGACCTTTACAGAGCTCACCCCTGGCCTTGAATTGGCTCAGGGGAAGAACGATCCGTTGCGGAACATCACGGTCAACGGCAACCTCAACTTCACGCTGTCCAGTTCATTGAGCCTCCGATTAGGCGGTGCCTACGACACCAATGATCGTGAGATCTACAGCTTCAATCGGTCGCTGTACAACCCAGGCGTCTTCAACAACACGAATTCGGATAGTTACCGCGTATATGGCGTATTTCGCCAGCGCATCTCTGACCAGGCCTTTTACCAGATCCAGGGCGAATTCCAGGATTACCGGTTCAATCTGTATCCGGAAGGCTTCTCCGAGAATATCGAGGATGTCCTTTTTTATGGCGACATCGACCATCCCTCCAACGCCATTGCCTCACGCTACTTCGTTTTCCGCGATGGCCAGTATGATCGGCTGTACGACGAGGATGGTACGAGCCGACCCGGAGGCGTCAGCAGCACGTTCGGACTACCGGGCGGGATTCTCTCTCGCTACCAACAGCAGCACGATCAGCAATTCCGGGTTTCCGGAAGTGCGACGGCGCAATATGGGGTCCATCAGTTGGAGTTCGGGGGCGAGTACGAGCAAGAAACGCGTCGCTTCTTCGACGTCGCGGCCGCTCCGCTCTCCCGCTACTTCGCAGATGGAAACCCCGAGTTGGCCGTCGATGGCCTTCCGGATGGTGTGACCCGCTACGATCAGCTTCCGTACAGTGCGCTTCGCGATCGCATTGTTACGAGATACGGATACAATTATCTCGGCACGGAGGAAGTAAATGACCAGGATATCGAGGCCTTCCTCCTTAATGAGTCCAACACGAACGTCGCCCCGTATGAGCCGCTCTATTATGCGGGATACATCCAGGACAAAATCGAATTCCGCGATCTTGTCATCAATCTGGGTCTTCGGGTGGACGTTTTTGACAACAACACAACCGTCCTCCGGGACATCTACACGCCATTCCCAATCATCCGCGCCAATAGTGATTTGCTGATGAATGACTTTGGTGGGCTCAACCCATTTGCTCAGAGCGCAGGGTTCGATGTTCCATCGGGGGTTGAGGATGATTGGGCCGTCTATTTCAACGACGGTGGAACCGTCGTGGGGTACCGGGATTTCGCCGGCAACTTTTACGACACCCAGGGTGCCAGGGTTTTGGAGAGTGACATTACCAGCGGCGCTTCCGGGCAGGTAGAACGCACGGATGTCCAGCTCTTTGATGGCTTCACGCCGGAATCACGCGCGAATGCATTCGGCGATTACGACCCGCAGGTCACCGTGATGCCTCGTGTGGGAGTAAGCTTCCCAGTAACGGACCGCGCGTTGTTCTTTGCCTCCTACAACGTCATCAGCCAGCGGCCTACCGAGCAAGCGTTTACGCCGTTCATCACGTTCGCGGAACTTGAGTCGGCGCAGTCTTCCAGGACGCCAAACCCGTCACTGGAGCCAGAGAAGACCACGCAGTATGAACTCGGATTCCGCCAACGCCTTGGTGAGCGTGCTGCCCTGACGCTCTCTGGCTTCTACCGGACCCAGGAGAACAAGATTTCGAATCGTAACCTCAATGGTGGGTTCCCGGTTTACGGTACGTATCTCAATCGGGACTTCACCACGAACAAGGGGGTGGAGGTTGGCTTCGATCTCCGTCGAATCAACAACCTCGCGGTGAACGCGAACTACACGCTCTCGTTTGCAGAGGGTACCGGATCAGACGCGGGAGCAACGGCCAACATTGTCTGGCGGGGTAATTTCTTCCCGGACTTTATCAGCCCGGCGGACTTTGACCAGCGTCATACGGCAAACGTCTCCGTCGACTATCGCTTTGGTTCCGGTGAAGGCCCGATGGTCAGTGGGATGCACCTCCTCGAAAACTTTGGGGTAAACATCCTCGGAGTCTTTGCAAGCGGCCAGCACTTTACGGCGCTCGAAGGCAGTGACTTCAGCATCTTCGATACGTTCACGAACAATACGTCGGGGAGCATCAACAGCTCGACATTGCCTGCTACAACGCGCATCGACCTTAAAGTTGACCGGAGCTTCAATCTGGGTTTTGGCGATTCGAGGCTGAAGGCTTATGTGTGGGTCCAGAACCTGCTGGATACGCAAAACACACTGGCCGTCTACCGGGGAACAGGTTTGCCGGATGAGGATGGGTATTTGTCCACGACTGGTGGCCAAACCTTCCTGAATAGCGCGCAAGATCCGGCGGGCCGGTTCTTCAACTACAGTACGTATACGAGTGGCCCGGTGAATGTCGGGGGGAACCAGTCCTCGGGGGGCGGTTCATTCTATAGCCTCCCACGACGGATCCGCCTGGGCCTCTTACTCGACTTCTAGAGTGAGTGCAACCTCTTTATCCAATCCTGCCTGGTCACAGATGCCAGGCAGGTTTGGACCCAACTTCGTAAATCCATCTTCTCCCAAAACGGAAATGGCACCCATGCGACCTTTCTCCAAGCGCTTTATCCTGCTCTTTGCGCTCTGCCTCGGTTTTTCCCAGGCGGTGCTCGCGGCTCCGGATCGTGATCGCCCCAGCGAACCGCGATCCTCTTCGAATCCTCCCATGGTATACAGCCATGGGGGTGGGGACATCGTGACAGGCAATTGCGACACGGGCACGTCAGAGAGGGATCTCGATGTGAACAACGTTCTCGCTCGCGCCTTCAACAATGGCTCTCTTTTCTTCGGGGGTTCTACCGACGACGGCTCTGGTTACCTCGTGCCGCAGGCATCCGGCAGGTCGCCCGTGTTCGCATCGGGCCTCTGGGTGGGTGGCATGATCAACGGGGAGATCCGCGTTGCGGGTAGCCGATATGCCAATTTCGAGTTCTGGCCAGGTCCGCTCAATAACGATGGCACCTTGCCTAATCCGGATGATTGTCTGCAATTCGACCGTATCTATAAGGTAAGTCGCCAGGATATCCAGAACTTTAATTCCGGTGCGGCAGCCGCAACGGATCTGGCCGACTGGCCCGCAGAACTCGGCGCGCCGGTTATCGCGGCGCCTAATAACGGGATCAATGACGATGGAGACGGTCTGCTCGACGAGGGAACGGACGGCCTGGACAATGACGGAGACGGACTCATTGATGAACGCGATGAACAGGAACGCCGGATCGATGGGGGATACGACCTTGCTGCCGGTGACCGCCCGGAGATTGTGGGAGACCAGGCCCTTTGGTGGGTTATGAACGATGTGGGCAACTCCCACGCGGAGACCGAGTCCAATGCACTCGGCGTGGAGGTACAGGTTCTTGCCTTCTCATTCGCTCGTGCCGATGCGCTAGGAGAAACCACCTTTTATCGCTACCGCGTGATCAACAAGAATTCGGTTGCCATTCAGGAGACCTACCTCTCTGTCTTCTCCGATCCTGATCTCGGAGACGCGGCTGACGATTACATCGGTTCGGACACGGACCTTAGTCTCGGTTTCGTCTACAATGGTGACGATGCGGATGACGGCGGACTCGCAGGCGGCTATGGAGGCAATCCACCGGCCCTTGGCTATGACTTCTTTCAGGGCCCCATCGTCGATCTGGATGGAGACGGAATGAGGACCGACACCTTAGGGTTGACACGTTTTACGTATTTTACCAACGAAGGCGGCACTTCCCCAAGGGCCGATCCGGCAACGGCAACTGAGTACTTCAATCATATGCGTGGCCTCTGGAAGGACGGAGTGCCCTATACAGAGGGAGGTCTTGGCTACCAAACAGCCGGTGCCGTGACCAAATTTGCCTTTCCGGGTGATCCCGTTACGAACGAGTTCTGGAGCGAAGGATGCCCCGAGCAACCCGCTTGTCCAACGCCGAATCAGGTTGGGGACCGTCGGTTAGTTGTGCACACCGGTCCATTTGTTATGGAGCCACTCGTGCCGCAGGATATCGTTTTCGGTATCGTTTTCGCACAAGGCGGTGGACGACTGGAATCAATTACGGCGCTACGAGCTGCGGACCAGATCGCGCAGGCAGCCTACGATGTTGACTTCGAACTGCCGACGCCACCACCTGCGCCACCAGCGTGCCTAGCCGCCAGTACAAATCCGCAACTGCTTTCGGGCTCGGGTTTCTGCGCGGAGGCTGTTGAGCAGGATGAAAAGGTGACGCTGGTTTGGGGATATCCGGAAGGAAGCGAGAATTATCTGGGTAGCTATACTGAGCCCAACTTTTTGCTTCCAGATGATGGCGTCAGCGACCGGGTCTACGACTTCGAAGGCTTCAACATCTACCAGTATCCGACCTCCGGTTTCCCGGAAGACCAGCGCCAACTCATCGCAACGTTCGATATCGTCAACGGAATTGATATTGTCCGTGATGAGCGCTTCGATCCGGCGGTGGGAGTGAACGTGCCGTTCATTGCAGCGAACGGTTCGGATAGCGGCCTTCAGTACTTCTTCGACGTTACGGGTCTGACGAATTACACGGACTACTTCTACGGTATATCAGCCTATGCTTACATCGACAACGAGCTAGCGGTTGGGTCCCGGGTTCTCGAAAGCCCAACCACGCAGATCACGGCACGTCCATCGCAGATTGCGGGGGGCGATGGTGGGTCGTTCACGCAAGGAATGCTCGGCGATGTGATTGTTGCTACTCGCGTGCAGGGTGACGGTGTTGGCGCGATCACCGTCACCGTTGTGGACCCCACGGCCGTGACAGGTGCGACCTATCGAATCGAGCCAATCGTTTTGGTTCTGCCTGATAGCTCCGAGGTCATTTCCTACCGTATTCTTCGTGATGGGCAGGAATTAATCGACGGTGAGGAGATCTTCAACAATTCAGGCGTTGTGCTGAACATCGAGGAATCCAATTTCATCCTTGACGGCCTGTTGTTCGCCGGGTTCAGTGCGCCATTCCCGGAGGACTCCGATAACATCCTTGATTTCGCCGGTGATGGAAAGGGCATCATAGAGACTATGTATGCGGGTGATGAGAACACCTGTCCGGATCCGAACGAAGGCGATCCTGTTGACGGGGGCGTCAGCGAAGCCTGTGATATTTACGACGGGCTAGGTAACTCGGTTTTCCTTGATGGAAACATCAACGACGACTACTACATCACGGCCAATGGTGGTGGAGCTACGCCTCGTCTGAAGCTCAATCGGATGAGCAGATACATTGAAGCCGGTCAGCCAACGAATTTTGAGATGCGCTACACCGACGCGTGCGAACCGGTCGGCTCCTGCTTAGGCGTGCACGGCTTTGCTGGCTTCACGATTACCAGCGTTCCGTTTGAGCTCTGGAATATCGGTGCCGATCTGGAAAGCGCAGATGATGATGTTCGGATGATTCCATTCATCAATGCGAATGGCGACGAGTTCTCCAATTGGGCGAATAACTTCACTGGCGTTGACGACACCGACTTCAGCCCTTGTGACGGCGGATGCCCCACGACAGACTGGGTGTATTGGTTGCAACCAGATCGGCCGACCGGCTACACGCTTTTCGCCCAGGCTGCCAATGGTTTCGGTGGTCCCGGAGCAGTCTATGATGCGGCATCCGACGGTGATACGGATTTTGATCCAAATCCCGTCGACGGAACGGACTGCAACCAGGGAGTCTATGTGAACTACTGTTTTGACAACCAGCAGTTTCGCACAGAATTTGGTGGAAATGGCGGCCCTTCGACGTTTGTCTATCCGATCGGACGAATGCTGGTCGCGGACCTGGCGCAGGACGGCACCACGCCGCCCGCGGGTACAACGATTCGTTACAACATCTTTAACCAACCTCTAGTCGCTGCGAACGACATCTTCGAGATCAATACAGCAGATTTCGCACTTGTCACGGGCGATGCGCCCACGGCTGAGGAAGCATTGGATCTTATCGGCATCGTCCCCAATCCCTATATGGGGCGCTCTGCCTACGAGACCGGCAATTTGAGTCGTGTTGCCAGGTTTACGAACCTTCCAGAAGAGGTCGTGATCCGGGTCTATACGGTCGCGGGTACGCTCGTGAAAACGCTGACGAAGGACGGCCCAAGCCGTTCATTGGATTGGAATCTGACAACGGATAACAACCTTCCCGTCGCCAGTGGCATGTACCTGATTCACGTGGACGTTCCCGGACTAGGTGAACGCATCCTGAAGTTTGGTGTCGTTCAACGCCGCACACGTATTACCGTCTTTTAGACCACGCGAGTACGTGGAACACACCCTTAAATCGGAGATCCCAACCATGAAGTTCACACTCCTAAAAGTCAGCGTCCTGGCCGTGGCTCTGCTCGGTCTTAGTCTCACAGCGCAAGCGCAGCCTGGGCAGGGAGATGACCGTGCCGGCACCGCCGCCATGGAAGAGTTGCTCGTCCCGGTAACAGCCAGGACCGTCGCTCTCGGCGCATCGCTAACATCTGGCCTCAGCAACCTTAGTGGCGTTGAGGCGGTGCAGAGCAATCCAGCCGCGCTCATGACGAACGGTTCGACTAGTGCCTTGTTCAGCCGCACGGAATATGTGGCGGACATTGGCATCAACTATGTCGGCATCGCTCAGCGATTCGGCAACAACAACATCGCCCTTACGTTCAGCTCATGGGACTATGGTGATATCCCCCGCACAACCACGGCCAATCCGGAAGTTGACCCCACGCTGACGTTCAGCGCGTCGGCAACCGTGATTGGTCTGTCTTTCGCTCGGCAGTTCACCGATAGAATTGCGGCAGGCGTGACCTTGAAAGGTCTTGGTCGATCAATCGACGAAGCCAGTTCGGCGGGTGTCGCCTTTGACGCAGGCATGACGTATGTCGTAGGCGAATCTGGTCTTCGCTTCGGGGTCAGCCTGAAAAACTTCGGCGGTGCCGTAGAGTTCAATGGTGGCGGGCTTGATCAGACCATTGGCACAACCGGTCCGGGTGGCGGTGGCAATATTGCCGGTGAGATTGACGACCTCAGCGCAGAGCTTCCATCGCTGTTGAGCTTCGGTGCATCGTACACCCGCCAGTTCTCGGGAGATGTTTCGCTAACTGCTCTCGGTGCCTTCCGCTCCAATGCCTATGACCTCGACAACTACTCCGGGGGCCTTGAAGTTGGCTATGCCAACCTGTTCTTCGTTCGTGGTGGCGTCGACATCACCGCAGACAGTGACCGGAATGCGTGGGAGGTCTGGAACGTGGGCGCAGGGCTCAATGTCCCAGTAGGTGGAACGAATATCGCAGTGGATTACGCCTATCGACCGTCCAGCGTTTTCAGCGGCGTGAATATGTTTACCGTTGGTGTAAACCTCTAGGACGATAGGCAACAGTGCCTGAGCTGCTTTTGGGTGGTTCGTGGTTTCAGCGGGGCGGGCCTTTATCGGTCCGCCCCGCTTTGTTTTTCGCCTTCATTCTCGAATCCACTTGATCAACGGAGAGATGCGAGCCTGTAGAACTCACGGAAAGACCCCACCCTTCATCCTGCTGATCATCTGGATGATTTGCGGTTGCAGTACTTCCGTCACGGATGAATTGGCTCCACTATTTCAGAACGCCGTGGCAGATGTCTCCTATGTAGGCGACGCACAGTGCGCTTCGTGCCACGAGCAGGAGTACGAAGGCTATCAGACCCACGCGATGGCTCGGGGGTTCTTTCGACTTACCGAAGAAACAGCCGTTGAAGACTACTCCGGCATTGCGATACATCACGCAGCCACGGGCTTCTACTACGTTGCCAGGGTGGAAGGGGATCGTTTTGTTCAGGAGGAGTACCGCCTCGGCCCTTCAGGCGATAAAACGCACCAACTTATCCGAACCATGGACTATGTCGTCGGTAGCGGGTCGGCAGCGAGGACATACTTGACGGAGGTTGACGGAAGGCTGTACGAGTTGCCACTGACCTGGTACACGCAGGCCAACCAGGGGGCGGGTCGTTGGGATTTCAGTCCCGGTTATCAGGAAACGAACGGTCGCTTCGACAGGACGATCCCACCGGGATGCATGTCGTGCCACAATGGTACTTCGCCACCAGTCGCCCATGTGCAGGGGATGTACGAATCGCTGTCGTTAGGCATCGGCTGCGAACAGTGCCACGGTCCCGGTCAACTCCACGTGGAGGCCCGTCTGGCCGATCCTGAGCCCGAAGATTCCGTTGATCTGACAATCGTCAACCCTGCTCGACTGCCGATTGATCTACGTTTGGACGTGTGCCAGCAGTGCCATACCAGCGGGGCGGTATCGGTTTTGAGAGATGGTGAGTCGGCTAACAGTTTTCGTCCATCCCAACGTTTGGATCAGCATGTTGCCATTTTTGGAATCGCTGGAACTGACCCAACGAGCATCGGAGTCATTTCCCATGCCGACCGAATGAAGCAAAGCGCTTGCTTCAAGATTTCGGGTGTGATGGACTGTGTCACGTGCCACAATCCCCACGAGGGATTTCGAGATTTCGGACCTGAGTACTTCAACTCGACATGCATCAGCTGCCACGCGTCTGAAGGGCTGCAAACAGCACTAGCATCCTCTGAGAGCCAATCAGACCACACCTCACAATCGAATTGCTTCTCCTGCCATATGCCCAAGGTGGCAGCCGACGATGCGCCTCATTCGTCGTTCACAGACCACAACATTCGAGTAGTCCAGGAGAACGGCGTGTCGGTTTCGGGTGGTTCGGCACCGGCTGTTGAGTTGACGCCCTATTTCGAGCGAGACCGCGATGGTATAGAGGCAGGAGTCTACACGGCTATGGCCTATATCGTTTTTGGACGCCAGAACGGAGACCAAAGTGTGCTCCGACGCGGTGCGACGATGCTCGCCAGGGCTTTGCCGGAAAAACCGGAACTAGGAGAGGCCCAGTATCTGCTCGGCTTTGCTCGAGTCCAATTGGGCGAAGCGGCTGCTGCCATCCCGCCGCTAGAGGAATCCATCAGACTGAATCCGGATATCCCCGAGCGCTTGAATACCCTTGCTCAGGCATACGAAGCCACCGGCAAGGATCCTGGGTCAATCGAGCAACTGTATCGCCGCGCCCTTGCCATTCGGCCGGGAATAGCGAGCATCCGGGTTAATCTCGGTAGATTTCTGGAAGCTCAGGGGAACGTTGACGGAGCGCAGGCTGAGTATGAGCAGGCACGGATCGATGAACCCTGGTTGGCCTCGGCTCACTACAACGCGGGGACGGTACTTCTCCGCCTCGGGCGGCTTGCCGAAGGTGAACGTGCGCTTCTCGAGACGGTGCATCTTGATCCGGATCATAGCGATGCACTCACCAACCTCGGTGTGCTTGCTGGAACGAAGGGATTGACGAATGAGGCAACGGGCTACTTCAGAAGGGCCGTGGAGGCAGATCCACAAAACGCAAACGCTCTTGCCAATCTCGCGCTTGCGATCGCGAACGGAGGGGATCTCGCTCAAGCGCGCCAATACGCGCAGCGAGCGCTAGTCATCAACCCCAACCACGCGACGGCACAACAGGTGATGGAAGCGCGATAGTCCTCAAGGCTGGCCTTGTGGTTTTATGTTTGGAATGGCTCTTCCTGAAAGATGCGCCGAAATTTGTGCCGCATGGATACGACCATTCTCGATGAACCAACGGCTCGTGTTTCTGCCGCCGCACACGGTGCCCGCCAGGAAAATGCCCTTTCGGCTGCTCTCCATTGTCTCCAGATCATAGATCGGTGTTTGATCCTCCTCTTCGAATTCAATGCCGATGGATTCGAGGAACGTGAAATCCGGTTGGTAGCCTGTCATCGCGATCACCCAGTCGTTGCCGATTGTGACGGGGCCATCAGGCGTTTGCAATTTGATAAAGCCCTGGCCTATTTCGGAAACCGACGTGTTGAAGAAAGCGCGGATGGAGCCCTCCGCGATGCGGTTCTCAAGGTCCGGCCTTATCCAGTATTTGACGCTTTCCCCAATCCCGGTTCCGCGATGGACGATTGTGACCTCGGCACCAACGCGATGAATACTGAGGGCAGCTTTTGCAGCTGAGTTTTTGCCACCAATGATGGAAACGCGTTGGCCCGCATACGCATAGGGCTCCCTGAAATAGTGCCCTACGTGCGGCAGATCCTCGCCGGGTACATTCAGCAAATTGGGCTGATCGAAGAAACCCGTGGCCACAATAACCGCACGCGCGGCGTGGACGCCTCCTGATGTAGAAACTGAGAAGGAATTGCGATCTCCGTCCACGGCAAGAACCTGCTCATAGAGGCGAAGATCAAGGTTTTCGGCTTTCGCGACGGCGATATAATAATCGATGGCCTCTTCGCGAACCGGCTTGTAGCGCGCCGAGGCGAGAGGATGTCCGCCGATTTCAAGCAGCATCGGCGTCGAGAAAAATTCCATCCCGGTTGGGTAGCCAAGGAGTGAGTTTACTATGCCTCCCTTCTCAACAATTCGTGCGCTGAGTCCCGCACGCTGAGCCTCTATCCCACAGGCGAGGCCGATAGGTCCCGCGCCGACGACGAGAACATCAACGGATGCCGCATGCTCCAGCCTTGTACGTTTCAAATCGGCCATACACGACTACCTGCCGTCTCCGGACGTACCGACGCGTCTTTCCACAAAGAACCGGCGAAGCAGCTCGGCGGCCAGGTCGGCCTCAACGCCGGAGATGACTTCCATCTGGTGATTCAATCGGGGGTCTTTCGGAATGGAGTAGAGGGTTGAGCAGGCCCCTGCTTTTTCATCAAAGGCACCGAAGACGAGCTTGTTGAGCCTCGACCAGACGAGTGCCCCTGCACACATCGGGCAGGGCTCGAGCGTGACGTAGAGGGTGCAGCCATCGAGGCGCTTGCCCCCGACTGTTTCACACGCCGCGGAGATGGCCAGAATTTCGGCATGCGCTGTTGGATCCTTTAGTCTTTCTACCTCATTGTGACCCCGGCCAATCAACACATTGTCTTTTACAACCACAGCGCCGACGGGAACTTCACCCTCTTCAAAAGCGCGCTCCGCTTCCCTGAGCGCGTGGAGCATCCAGCGGCGGTGGGGGTCTAGAAAGGATCTGAGCGACATCAGGCTACGCTTCTCGGGCGAGCGGCATTGTCATGCATCGGGGTCCACCGCGCCCACGCGACAGCTCATGGCCCGTAAGCTTGACGGCGATTCGTGGATTGTTCTCGAGGTTGACGCCATTGGACGAGTCCAGGAAACTCTCAGCGCTAACAACATGGAATCCATGTTCGCCCAGAGCCTCAAACGTTTTCCGGTTGCGTTCGTAGCCGATCACTAAACCCGGCGCGGCCGCGAAAAGGTTGGCCCCATCTGTCCACTGCTCCCGACGCTGCGACATCAAGTCTTCGCCGCCACACGGGATAAATGTGATATCCCGCCCCGTCATCTCCACCAACGCCTCCTTCACATTCGGAAGAACACGAACCCGAAACGAAGGTGAATCGCCGTCGGCTTCGAAGTGGTACACATTGTCGCGGGCCTCTTCGATGATGGGTGGGAATTCGACACACGTGCTGGGATCGGCAAACGTGAAAACCGTGTCGAGATGCATGCATGATCGCTTCTTGGGAAGATTGACCATGAGCACATGCTCGACCCGCGTTTTTTCGAGGAGCGCGCGTGTTACGGCCATCACGCCGCCGAAGCTGGTCCGCTCACTCTGCCCTATCAGAACAAGTTGTTCGCTGACAACGAGTAGGTCGCCACCTTCGAACGAAACGCGGTCCGGAAGTTCAATCAGCCGATTACGACTGTCCGAGAAACGCGGATGATGCCGCATCACAGACGAAATGATGACGCTTTCCGCACGACGTGCGGCCTTTGCCGCATGGCTCAGAATAATGTGCCGGTCGACGACGGCCAGCAAGTCGCGGGTGAAGAGCAGGTTTGGGAGCGGATGAGAGGATACAGGGAAAGGGGCTTGTCCGGTCAACGCAAAGCGATGCAATGTCTTGGCATCGAGTGACTTCAATTCCCGCTCGTAAGCCTCATAATTTCGTTCGGGGACCGCCTTGCAGAGACGCTCTACATAATCGAGTCGTGCGTCCTCTTGCTCGAACACATCTCGGAGCAAGTCCGCAAGTTGGAGGACAGCATCCGATTTATTGACGATTTTGTCGAACAGCTCGCAAAGGACTCCATGCTCCTTGCGGGCCTCGCGCACGTCGAGAATGTCGTCGAACAGGAGAGCGTCCTTGTTCTTCGGCGAGACGAGCGCCATTTCGTCGCCGGGCGTGTGGACGACGACCTGCCGCAGTTTCGCCGTTTCAGACGTAACGTGGACGGGAATGGACGAGGCGGTCTCCGTTGGCGTTGTGATGAGTTCCGACACAGGGCAATGGCTTTGGGTGCGCTTTAACGCGCGTCTCCACGTTTGTACTCCACGATAGCCGAAAACCCTCGAACGGGCAACCCCCGTCCGTCTTCAATCCCTACTGTCTGCGCTCTCGGACGATCTCGATAAAGCGGAGCACGGCCGCAACTATCAGGAGCAGTAGGAGCACCTTCAGCCCAATGCCGAGCAGCGCAATTCCAATTCTAAACAGAACGCTGAGCAAGGCAAACGCAACGATCAGGACGATCGCGACGAGCATTAGTTTGAGGACGCGTTGGATTAACATTGTGGCAAGATGTGCCCGATATCAGAGCGGTGACGGGAGGATGTATTCGGCTGAATCCAGGATTGTGCCCGTTGAATTGACTCCGCCCAAAAGCAGTATTCGACCGCTCGGGAGTAAGGTTGCAGTGTGCGCGTGCCGAGCGTTTCGAAGCACCACGGAGGCTGGGAAGCGGAAGAACTGCCCGGCTTCGTCGGAGAAAACCTCGATGTCGTTTAGCACAGCGCCGTCAGGTGATCGGCCTCCCGCGATAATTGCAAGGCCGGGCGCGACGAGCGCGCCAGCGTGGCCACTGCGAAGTACCTGCAGCGAAGGGAGTGGCCCCTCAAGCACCTCGAACGGAAAAAAGAACGTGGAGGGCGTATAGCGGAATCGAAAGGAGACGGGGGTGATTCCAGCTCCGTCAGGGGGCTCGTACGTGCCCGCTACAAACGTTCGGACAAAATCTCCTTCGTTGGGAAGTGGCAGCTGGATATGACGGGCTACCGGGGGAAACGCTCCAATAGCTCCGCCAGGCGACAGGTTGATCAACGAATCGCCCACTGCTGTTGACCGCAGTTCGAGCACCGTAATGTCCGATCTCGTCCCAACAGCCGAGCCACTGACAATGCCGCGTCCTCCAAACAAATAGACAAACGTCCGGCCCTGGTCAGAAAGAGCCGTCGCCGAGTGAAAGGCTCGCCGAACGACCTCGCCCGAAAATGCCGGCGTCGAAAATTCGTCGCTCTCGGGATCATAGAGCTCTCCGAACGTCACAAAATCGCCTCCTGAGCCTGGGTCGAGGTCTGTTGATCCACCCACTAGAAGAACACGACCGTCTGGGAGTGACGTTGCCGTATGTCCGGCTCTGGCCTCCGAAAGCGTGGTGGCCGATTGGGAGATCATGAAATCAAACCCTTGCTCAACAAATGTGTAAGCAGACGCGGATGCCTCACTACCCAAGCTGAAGCCTCCCGCCACGAATACACTTCCATCGAGGAGCCGCGTAGCTGTGTGATTGGCGAGTCGTTTCGGAAGTGTTGCCGAGGCAATATTGGCAGTGCCGTACGGTAGATGGACGGCGAACAGGGTTGTGCTTCCTGCATCGCCGTTTGAGTCGACCGCTTCGACGAAAAGTGTGTTCACTCCCTCGGAAAGTATTAGGTCGAGCTCCACGATACCAGGCTCTGCCGTCGGCGAGGCCTCCACGCCGTTAACGTCAATACGCGTCACAGGACGAAGAGAGGAGACGCGGATATGGAGCGTAATCTTCGCGACTGGTTGAACCTCGCTGAGATCGGGGCCGATGACCTCGATGGTCGGCGGTTCGATGGCTATAAATGGTCGATCGCACCCAGCGCCGAACAGCGCGACGACCATCGCCGAATATGCAAGAATACGTGCCATTCAATGCGAATCAGGAGCCGTCTTTGGATCATCGGTTTTTGCTCCAACGAAGATAGGCCCGGCGTAGTCTACGCGCTCGAGTACGAGGCCATGAGCCGGAGCTGCCGTTCCAGCGGCGCGGCGATCCATAGCTGAAATGACACGTCCCACATCATCGGCTGGTCGCTTCCCGCGCCCAACTTCTAAGAGCGTGCCCACAATCGTCCGCACCATTCCATGGAGGAACCTGTTGGCGGCGACCTCGAATCGCCAATCATTTGGTCGGCTTTCTTCAACCCACACGGCTTTTTCAATGGTACAGACACGGTTCTTGGTGGCTGACTGCGCGAGGCAGAACGATTCAAAATTGTGTGCTCCGATCAGTGATTTCGCCGCTTCGTTCATAAGCATGAAATCGGGGGAGGGAATAAGCTGCCATCTCGCAGTTCGATCAAGAGATCGAGGTGCCGTGGCCGCATGATAGAAATATGTTCGCCGTATGGCATCGTAGCGCGAATGGAAGCCGTCGGGGGCCAGCTCCATGGCGAGCACGACCGCTGAGTTTGGCAAGATTCCGTTGAGTGAGCGCACCAATTTGGAAGTGTCCAACTCTGACGCGGACACAATATGAGCAACCTGACCACGGGCGTGAACGCCGGCATCGGTGCGCCCGGAGCCCACGATGTCAACGTTTGTTCGAAGGACCGTGCTCAGCGCCCGTTCCAGCGCCTCCTGCACAGTAGGCTGATTCGGTTGAACTTGCCATCCATGGAAGTCGGAGCCATCGTACTCGATAAGGAGGCGGTAGGTTGGCATGAGTGGAAGTGGGACGCCAGAATTGGGAAGTTAGAGCGACTGCAGGCTGCCAATCGTATCTGTGTTGCCCGACCCCATTCCATCGCGCATCTACCTCACCGGATTCATGGGATGCGGCAAGAGTACTGTTGGGCCGGTTTTGGCTCGCAGGCTGAACTATGGATTCATCGATTTGGACGAGTCGATAGGCGAGTCCGCTCGGAAATCGGTCGCCGCGATGATTGAGGACGAGGGTGAGGCAGCATTTAGAGCGCGCGAGGTGGATGCTCTTCTAAGTTCTAGCATAAGGCGTCACATGGTCGTAGCCACTGGAGGTGGCTCATTGCTCAATCCGGATTCCCAGCGAGTCGCGAGAGACACGGGGATGCTTGTTTACCTGAGGCTCCCTGTGGAAACTCTCGCGAAACGGCTGTTCGGCGCAACGAACCGACCACTCCTGCTGGGTCCCGACGGCGGGATTTTGTCCAAGCGAGCTCTTTCTGACAGAATAGAATTCCTTCTCGCAGAACGAGAACCGTTCTATGCGCAAGCGGATTTCGTGGTAGATGTCGAAAATCTTGACCCCGAATACGTCGCCGGTATCATCACTGACTCCCTGGACCTACGAGCCTGAACGTCCGTCGATGGTGGGGAGTTATTCCGTGATCGGCCAATGCGGTGTAGTGGGCGGCCGTTGGATAGCCCTTGTGCCGTGCAAACCCGTGGGCGGGAAAAATCGAATCCAATTCTACCATCAGCCGGTCCCGAAAAACTTTAGCCACAACGGATGCCGCTGCAATGGACAGGCTCTTCGAGTCGCCTTTTACGATGAGATGTTGAGGACAGGTTGGCATTCTGATCGCCCTGTTTCCATCAATCAACAGGATATCCGGAGCGATCGCGAGGTTAAGTGTCGCTCGGCGCATTGCTTCGAGGGAGGCGGCGAGGATGTTCTGCTGGTCGATTTCGGCTGGCGAACATTGCCCGATGCCAACGGCAAGCGCCTCCCTGGCTATCACCGGCAAAAGTGCTTCTCGCACACGCGCAGACAGCTTCTTGGAATCGTTCAGACCAGGCAGATTCGCCTCCGGGGGAAGGATGACGGCGGCTGCAACGACAGGCCCGGCAAGACATCCTCGCCCCGCCTCGTCGAGCCCGGCGACGTAGCTGCAACCGGATTGCCAATACGGGCGCTCGAAGTCAAAAGAGGGGTTCATGGTTTGGTGGTGCTTTGAGCTTACGTTTCTCCGTCAACGATTCAGACATACAGGATAGACTATTTGAAGCACGGCCAGTTTGGGCGGAGAATCTCACTAATGCCCCTCCAATCGGGCCATGGTTTCTCCTCTCCATCGGTTCTGTCTTGTAGATACTCCGCGAAATCTGCCGTGCCCGGTGGCGTATTGTGCCGATGCGATTCGAAAATGTTGCTGAACGCGTTGAAGTCATCTATCTTTGCGACAGTGTTACAGACACGCAGGGCCCAACGGAAGCATTTGACCATGGGGTAGTCCGCTTCCACCACGCCGAGAATACGGAGCGGATTGGGTTCTTCGGGTCGTCCTAGTTGAAGGAAGCCCTTGAAAGCCGTCGATTCGGCGCGGGGCGAGATGAGGAGACGGGCGTAAACCGTTGGGGCGGCGCGATAGTTGCTTTGTAGCGCTGGGGGCTGACGACTTCGTGCGATCCACCGGTCGAAGCCCAATCTCCGCCCTACACGTCTGTGTGCATAGCCAACGATGGCGAAGGGCACGTACTATTCACCGCCACTCGAAACTCGACGCTTGCAGCGTCTTCCGCTCTCTTCGCGGTCGCACATTTTCCCTCGTATCTGCGCAGGCGGCGCAGCCTCCCCTCCCTGCAGTATTCATTGCCTTTCGTCCCTTTTGGGACGCTTGGCGTCGCATTCACTAACACACAAGGTTCATGGCAGACGATCTGTTTAGCCAGAACAACGCAGACGATAGTATGGGTTCTGAAGGCCCCGAATCATCTCAAAGCGCCGAGGCCTCGCCCGAATCGTCAGCGCATTCCGAACCGCGTCGGAAAACGCGTTCATCTGCTTCACCACGGCCCAGGTCTCGAAAGCGCGTTGAGGCGGCAGAAGAAGGGCCGGTGGCGTCTTCCGATAGCCCGTTGGCGTCTTCCGATAGCCCGTTGGCTTCCTCCGAGCACTCTTATGATGCTTTCGATGCACCCGAGGCTTCGCTGGACATTTCCCCGACGGTTGCGACGTCGGGTACGGTGGCGGAGTATGGCACGATTGACCTGACATCCGGTGACTCGGGCCGCTCGAGGCCAATTCCGGAGCGCAGAGTAGAACTTTCGACGGTCGGGCCCGATCAACGTGCGAACGGCCAACCCCCTTCGGAGGCGCGCTCCAAGAGCCGGGGAGATCGTCGCACCGAGAACAGATCGGAAGGTCGCGGGACCCGTGAGAGGGGCAAGAAAGATCGTCAGCGTAACGAAGGGGCGGGCCATCCCGGCGAGCCGATCGATGGTATGCTCGAACTGATTGGCGACAAGAAGTTTGGCTTCATGCGTCTGCTTAGCACATCTCTCATTAAGGGCGACAACGATCCGTTTATGCCGCCGCCGCTCATCCAGAAGTACAATTTGCGCGATGGCGTGACGCTTAAAGGCATCATAAAGCCAGGCCGCAAAGGCGCGTGGCAGGTTACGCAGGTGGATGAAGTAATGGGCGTTACCCCGGAAGAATGGTCGGAAGTGACGGATTTCGATTCGGGAACCACCATCTATCCGGACGAAAAACTTAACCTGGTTACGAGCCCCGGCGAGTATTCCATGCGAGTCGTCGATCTGGTCGCTCCGCTAGGTAAGGGCCAACGCGCTCTCATCGTCGCGCCGCCGCGTGCAGGTAAGACAATCATGCTCAAACAGATGGCGGATGCCATTGCTGTCAATCATAAGGAAGTCAAATTGGTTGCACTCCTCGTGGATGAGCGGCCTGAAGAGGTTACCGACTTCACACGCAACACGGCCGCCAGCGTCTTTGCTTCTTCGAATGATTACGGCGAGGACAACCACGTTCGCGTGGCTACGCTCGCCTTCGAGTACAGTCGCAGATTGGTTGAGATGGGCCGCGATGTCGTCATCCTTCTCGATTCGCTGACGCGTCTCGGGCGGACGTTCAACCTGTGGGGTGGCAACTCTGGTCGAACAATGTCAGGTGGCCTCGACTCTCGCGCCCTTTTGATGCCGCGAAAGATTTTTGGCTCGGCTCGAAATATTGAGGGCGGCGGATCGCTTACCATCATCGCTACCGCGCTCATCGAAACGGGAAGCCGAATGGATGACGTGATCTTCGAAGAGTTCAAGGGAACCGGCAACTCCGAGATCGTGCTTGACCGCGAATTGGCCGATAAGCGGATTTATCCAGCCATCAATGTCCGCAAGAGCGGGACGCGCAACGAAGAGCGGCTCATGAGCGACGAAGTGTTACGCCAAAGGCATATGCTCTTCCGTGTGCTCAGCGAACGGCATCCGGTCGAGGCCATGCAGGCTTTGCTTAAGCAGGTTCAGCGTAGCCCCACCAATGAGCATCTGCTTAACGAGCTGGTTCCGGAACAGACCTATTAGGCCGAGGTAGCTTTCCTGGCAAAGCGGAGGTAGCGTGAAAGTTGCCTCCGCTTTTCTTTTTGGGGTTAGATCCACGGGGTTCAGATGTCTATCTAGGCGCCATTTGCCAATTGCTGTATGCCCACCACGTTCGACTCGGCCGCAGAGCCGGATATCCTCTACGACTACGTGCCGCTCAAGGACCGCGACGAAGCCGAGCGGCCTCGCGAAAAACTCCTGAAAAGCGGACCTGGCACCCTCTCAGATGCCGAGTTGGTAGCGCTCATCTTTGGGAGCGGAACGCGGGTTGGCGGACGGAGCCTTTCGGCCGTTGAACTCGGCCAAACGTTGCTGCGCGCCTACGGCTCGTTGGCAGACTTGGCGAATCGGGATGCGAGGTTGGTGATGCGAACGAAAGGCGTTGGACCCGCGAAAGCAGCCCAGCTCGCGGCCTGCTTTGAGATTGGCCGACGCGTCGAGGCGGCAACGGATGGCGTGCGTATGCAGATCAAATCGCCAGCCGACGCGGCTGCTCACTATGGCCCGAAATTGCGCGATCTAAACAAAGAAGTGTTCATCGTCGTGCTTCTCAATACGGCCGGCGTCGTCATCGGGGACCACACGATTAGCGAAGGCGGGCTGGCAGGCAGCATCGTGGAACCACGAGCCGTTTTCGAGAAGGCAATCCTGGAACACGCCGCCTCGATCATCTGCCTGCACAATCATCCATCCGGAAACCCGGAACCCAGCCGCGAGGACATTGCCATCACCAAACAACTCGTGGAAGCAGGCAAGCTCATGGGCGTGCCAATTAGCGATCACCTTATCATCGCAGGCCGCGGCTACACCTCGTTTGCCGATCGAGGTCTGATCTAGGAATTGCGGCACCTCACCATCGTAAGAGTTCGAGTTTTTTTGAGGAACCACTCGGGGATGACCCGATGACGCTTCCCGAGCCTCCAGATCCTTGGCATTGGCTTAAAGTCTGGCTTCGTTTCGGGCCACAAGAAGCAATCGTGCTCCTTCCGCGGCAAACAGATGTGGGCTCTCGTGGGCAATGGCGCTGGCGGCACGGATAGTAGGAACGGAGTTCAGGAGGTGACGCGTCGCCAGAAGGAAGAGGAAAAAGCGGGATCGACGTAGGTTGAGAACTCCTCCCACCTCGGGAAATAGGTGCGAAAGCTCTCGCCAGACATGCAGGCGTCCTTGGCCGGGTATACGGCGCCGCAAGCATCGCGGACGAGCCGGTCCAGGCTGTGAAATAGTTGAATAGTCCGGTCGCCCTTGTTCGCAAAATCGAGAGCCAGCGTGATGCCCGGGCGAGGGAACGACATAATCCCGGGCGATGGGACGGCACCGAATGTCTTGATCACCGACAGGAAAGAACTGTCGCCGCTTGCAGCAATCAGTCTCAGGAGTTCTCGGATTGTTCTGTTCGAGTCATCGAATGGAAGGACGCATTGGTACTGGAGCAATCCTCGCTTTCCGTAGCCCCGGTTCCAGTCTCGCACGGCGTCCAATGGGTAGAAGTAAGGCTCAAAGTGTACGCGACTTCGCTTCACGGGAGCACGGTGCTTGTGAAAGTAGGCCGTATTGAAGGCCCGGATCGACAGTGGGTTGAGCAGCCACTCGGGTGCGTCGAAAGGGGTGAGAATGCGCGGCTTTCTCCTGGAACGAATGGCGGAAAGCGAGGAGCCGGAACCGCTCAGTTTTGCGTGATCGCCTTGTTTCAGTAGGCCGCGCCCTTCCGGATGCGACCCATCAATCCATGCCACGACGTATGTGCTCTCAGCGTTAGCCTTCTCCGATAAAGCTAGAAACTCGGCCAGCGAGTGGAACCGCGATGTCGTCAAATCTATCTGGTCGCTTTGGATGGGTTTCAGTTGCAACTCGATCCACGTTATGAGGCCTGTCAACCCGAGTCCTCCAATCGTTGCTCGAAACAATTCATCGTTGGTCAACGGCGTGCAGATCAACCTCTCTCCTGACGACCGGACGAGTTCGAACTGTATGACATGGCACCCGAACGTTCCTGCAACGTGGTGATTTTTCCCGTGGATGTCGTTGGCCACGGCTCCGCCGAGGGAGATGAACTTGGTGCCAGGCGAAACCGGGAGAAACCATCCGCGAGGAATGATAACGGGAAGGATATCCGCCAATGTCGTTCCCGCTTCAGCCCTCAGTACCCCGTTCTCGCCATCAAAGTGAATGATTCGATCAAGCGAGGACGTACTCAAGAGCGTTCCGTTGTTGTTCAGGCAAACGTCGCCGTAGGACCGGCCTTGTCCATACGCCAACACCCCCGACTTCCCGCCTGCAAATTCCGGCAATTTGAATCGATCAGCGACATGCTCTATCCGGGATGGATTGGTCTCCGGAAAACGCCCCCACGATTGGAATGCGCGTTGGCTGGTTGCCGTTGGCTTGCCCATGCCTAGAACGATGCGGCGACGACAACGGCACCGACCAGTGCGCCGACCACCCAGCTAATCGGATCGCGCACGATAAAGAGCACGGGATCGTCGGGCATAGCACGCCGGTGCGCTACTAACCACATGTGCATCGTCCAATAGAGCAGGAGCGGCGTGACCAGCCACAACCGAAGCGGGTGTGGATAGAGAGCAGTAACGTCAGGATTCGTTGTATACAACGCAAGAACGAGGACGGCCATGAAGCCTGTAGACGGGCCAAGGCCGCGGAGCATTGCGACATCGTCCACCGAGTATCCTCGCCCTTGCGACGCCGGAATGTCCGTTCCCTGAACGAGCCGAAGCTCTGCGTAGCGTTTGAGCAGCGCGAGGCCGAGAAAGAAGAAGAGTGAGAAAGCCAGAAGCCACTCGCTCAATGGCACGCCGGTCGCCGCCGATCCTGCTTGAACACGCAACGCATACATTCCGCCAAGCATTACGACATCGAGGGCTGCCCACCGTTTCAACCCGAAAGAATAGCCGAGGGAAGCCACCAGATAGAGCGCCAGGACCAGCGCGAAGTACACGGGCAGCACGATCAGCGAAACAACGAACGCGCTGGAGATCAAAACCGGGGCAAGCAACTTTCCGATCAGTGGGGAAAGGGTGCCAGAGGCGAACGGTCGCGTTCGCTTTGTAGGATGTTGGCGGTCGTGTTCACGATCTACCAAATCGTTGACGATATACGTTCCGCTGGCTAAAACGCTAAACGCGAGGAACGCAACGAAGGCATCCAGCGCGAGCCCCGGGCTCAGGGCCTTGTGCGCCATTAACAATGGCAGGAACACGAGGACGTTTTTCACCCACTGGTGAGGGCGAAGCGCACGTACGGTCCCTCTAAGGCGCGACGCATCCGAAAGGTGGGCCGACGCAACGATACTTGGGGTCGAAGGGGGATTCATGCCATTGGACGATTCCAGCGAGAGGTAATAATACCTAAGCGAAAGGCCGTATGAGCACATACTGTCTGACGACAGATGCGTGACGTTGATCGGGCAGTCAAACGCCTCGCTTATTGCATAGACGGCATTCTCCGAGGACAGAAATACCAGCCAGGCCCAGGAAACTCAGCGGTCGAAACACATCAAGCGAGACGCATCGGTGCCATAGACCTGGCCATTTTCGCGCGGTGTTTGCGGTTTCGTGCGGGTGGGTTTGGTTGTTTGCCAGAGTCACTTAGTGCACGACTTGCAATGGCCGACCTCTTCGAAACTATCGTCTCGCTATCCAAGCGCCGCGGGTTTGTCTTTCAGTCCTCCGAGATTTACGGAGGCCTTGCCGCCACATACGATTATGGTCCGCTTGGTGTGGAGCTCAAGCGGAAGGTGAGCGATCGTTGGTGGAAGGCGATGGTGTATGGCCACGAAAACATCGAAGGTTTGGATGCGTCCATCCTCATGCACCCGACGGTCTGGAAGGCCTCCGGCCATGTGGATGCCTTCAACGATCCGATGATCGATGACAAGGCGTCCAAGAAACGGTACCGCGCCGACCAGTTGATCGAAGGGCACATTGCCCGCCTGGAAAACAAAGGGAAGGATGAGGAAGCCTCCCGCGTCCACGCGGCATTGGTTGAAGCGCTGAATGCGGATGACGCGCCAGGAGCGCTCTATGATGTCATCATTGCTGAAGAGATCAAAAGCCCGGATTCCGGCGCATTCGATTGGACGGAAGTGCGCCAGTTCAACCTGATGTTCGAGACCCAACTCGGTGCCCTTGCCGACGGCGACAACACGATCTACCTCCGTCCGGAGACCGCGCAAGGCATTTTTGTGAACTTCCACAACGTGCGCGAAACGGGCCGCCAGCAAATTCCGTTTGGGATAGCGCAGATTGGCAAGGCTTTTCGCAACGAGATCGTCGCCCGGCAGTTCGTCTTTCGGATGCGCGAGTTCGAGCAAATGGAAATGCAGTACTTCGTCAAGCCAGGCGAGCAGATGGAAGCCTATGAGGCGTGGAGCCAGAAGCGGCTTGACTGGCACGTTGCGAACGGCATCCGCCCGTCGAAGCTTCGGTGGCATCAGCACGAGAAGCTGGCTCACTATGCAGACGCAGCGCAGGATATCCAGTTCGAATTTCCATTTGGGTGGAACGAAATCGAAGGCATCCACTCCCGCACGGACTTCGACCTCAGCGCTCACCAGAAGTACTCAGGCAAAAAGATGGAGTACTTCGATCCGCAGACGCAGGAGCGGTATATCCCCTTCGTCGTCGAGACATCAGTTGGCCTCGACCGAACCATCCTGATGATTCTGTGCGATGCCTATCACGAAGAAGAAGTGGAAGGTGAGACACGAAACCTGCTCAAGTTCCACCCAGAGCTTGCACCGTTCACAGCGGCCATATTTCCACTGGTGAAGAAGGAAGGGATGCCAGAAATGGCTCACGCTATTGAGGACGATCTACGCAATCATTTCAACGTCTACTATGACGAGAAAGGCGCCGTCGGCCGTCGCTACCGCCGCCAGGATGAGATCGGAACGCCGTTCTGCGTCACGGTAGACGGACAATCCGTTGAGGATAATAGTGTCACAATCCGTGATCGCGATACGATGGTGCAAGATCGGATTCCGGCTGAAAACGTCCGTTCATATATCCAGGATCGTATCACCGCCTGGACGCCGGAGATGGATTGAAGTCGCTCAGACGAAATCGGTCATTTGCTCACGTCGCTCCCGCAACATTCCGGTTCGGACTGCATTGGTTGGACCTGCCTCGACGTGGCCCGGAAGGGCATCTCGGAAATCTGGCGCTTCCATAAAGCGCTTAATTTCCGCGCTAATAAACGAGCGCACTTCATCGTTCGCGACCGCGATATCCTCGACTAGTTCTGTGCGCCCATCAATGACGGTTAGCAGATCTTCGAGATCATGACTGGCAAAATAGTCGCCGTGGTACGGCCTCGACGGACTTCGGAATGCTTCTAGTTTGGTCGCGACGAAGGCTACCGGCGAAATGATGCGGACGGTTGGGCCGTCTGGAAATTGGATAGGCGTGGCCGTCTCAAGCGCAAGTGGGTACCAACGGTTGCTGAACCCAAGTATGTTCTCGTCTGTCGGCATGATGTCGACTCGAATGCCCTCAATTCTCCAACGACATATCGGCGCGCCCGGTGACGTGCCATGAGTAAACTGTAGGCCGCGAAGCCGTTCCTCAAGTTTCGCATAAGCCATGCGAGACGCTAGTTGGACTACAAGGTCCACATCCAGCGTCTCACGAAAACGAAGGATAAGCGGATCGGTAACCAGCAGTGGAACAACTGCTCCGCCCACGTAGGCGACCTGCTCTGCCAGGCCCTCCAGACGTCGGGACACTCTTGCGATCGCTCGCGGGCCAGCTGCGGTAATGTGGAGCGTTTTCACGATGAAAAACGCTTTTCTAGCTCCTTCGCGGCCAGATTGCGTTCTCTGGCTCGTCCTTCTCTAAGAGCATCGACCAGGGTCAGGAGTTCGTAGAGAGCTGGATCACGCTCTGCCGCCTCAGGGGCTGATCGATACAGAGGCTTCAAGGAGTATCCCATCGTCTTACCTTTCGCCGAGGGCCAAACTGGAATCAGTCCGGAGGTGGCTTCGGGAACGTGGAAGTGTTGATTCAAAGGAGGAGCCGCAAAGCCGGTTGGGATACCTCGCGTAACTTCGCCTCGCTCCGCCGGAAAGGCATAGGGTACGCCGTGAAGGACAAACTCGCGGAGATGAGCGAGAACCGGCTTTTGTTGTTCGGGGTCGTAAAGTCGCGCTACCGCTGATCGTTCCAGGCTACGGTGCGCCTCGGAAAGCCCTACTCCCACATTAAACGCAAGCGCTGAAAGGCTGCTTCGGCTTGTTGGAGCGGCGACAAGCTTGAGTAAGATGAGTACATCCTGAGGTTTTATCATGACGGTATTGTTAGTGGGTTCCGGTTTCCGGAAACGGGAAACACAATCTATAGTTCCAACTAATGAGTGAGAAAATGTCTCCTGCGGCCGCCAGGACGAGATCGGTACGCCGTTCTGTGTCACGGTAGACGGACAATCCGTTGAGGATAATACGGTCACCATCCGCGACCGCGATACCATGGTGCAAGATCGGATTCCGGCTGAAAACGTCCGTTCATATATCAGCGACCGCATTCAGACGTGGAGGCCGGAAACCTGATTTCGTGCGCAACGAGGCTGCAAATGACCCGTACTTTGCCCGTTCAGCTAGTTATTCGAGCCCGGCATTACCCCTACAAGTGCAGTCCCCAAACCGAAATATTCCACGAGAACACATCCTCCCAAAACGATATGACAATCCCCCAACATCCATTCAATGGCTTGGCCACGATTTCCTTGCTGGCCCTGACTTTAATTTTCGCCGCGTGCGACTCGACGACCCCAGGCTCTATTTCAGGCACTCCTCCGGCTCTCATCACATCTCAGGCGTTCGAGATGGACAGCGAGTCGTTTGCCTCCGCAAATGCACAACCCGGAGGGGGAACGAATTCAGTTCAGGGCGCAAACTATACGAGAGCCTACGCCACGGTCCTTCTCGTCAATCTCGCAGTTGGTGTCCATCTCGTAGTGCCTTCAGCAGCGACGGGCGCGGCTGCGAGCGACACGCCTCATGTTGAGAACGGAACATGGATTTGGGAAGGCAGAATGACGGTTTTCATCAACAATGTCGTTGACGTGCGCCTTGAAGGCACGCCGAATGGTTCGGTGGTTGACTGGGAGATGTTTATCACGTCGGATAACCTGTTAGGCCGCGTGTATGACGACTTCGTGCTCTACACGGCCACGACTCAGATTGGTGGCGGGATGAGCACGTGGAGCCTGTACTACGACATCGATGGCCTCGGTCGCACGCGCGTCCTGGACGCTGACCACCTTCAGACGGGTGCCCAAAACGAGTTGACCTTTAGCGTCCCGGATTCCAATCCGAATGTGGACGCCCGTGGTGATTCCGTTTACTATTTGGCCGACGGAAACGAGAGGGTTTTCGATCATGTGGTTGGACCTGGCCAGAATCGGCTCATCGAATGGGATGCCGCTACGAGTGTCGGCTCCATCACTGCCTTTGATTACAACGATGGTGAGCGATATTGTTGGGATTCCAACCTGGATGATGCGCCCTGCATGCCCGCTTTGTTCTAGCCTCCACCCGCCGAGGTTATTTCGGCCCCGTACGGACTGGTCCGTGCGGGGCTTTTTGTTTCAGGGAGCCCAATATCGAGCCATCACGAAAATCCCCTACGGTACCGTTTCTCGCGGCACACCAAGGCGCTCATGCCAGCAGGCAACCGTTTCGCAACCCCGAAGCCGGATTCGCATACGCGCCCCTTCAATGAGCGGCCCCGGCTGGATCCATAGCCCGAGTTTTGCATCCGTAGCGGCAAAAGGGACGTCCGGGCGGGCGAGATTTACGGACACAAACCCAGAGACCAGAATCAGAAACGCGAACGCACCGAGCAACTTCGTCCTGTCGCCCAGTGCCAATCCGATCCCAAGCAGCAAGAAAACGACTACCGGGAGGAGGTACCCCGGATCGAGCGGGTATAGGAGAAAAAGCATCTCATACGCCAACACAAGACCAACGATGAGCACTCCTGCTGGTGTTGGTAGATGTCGCCATCTTCGCACGACAAGCGGAACGAGGCCTACGAGGAAGAATGCCGTTGGCAATCCCCAGATATAGATGTTTTTGTAGGCCCATCGCCCGATGCGAAGCGGCCACGTCCAACGCTCCTGCCCGCCGAGCCCAGCTGGTTCAAGAAAGCCAAGTGTCCATCCGTACTCAGCCGCCGAAGGCAGGTAGCAAGCGATGCCGATGACAAGTGCGAGTGACGATGCCAGGATCGCCGAGCGCTTCTCGCGCGTCGTCCAGCAGCAATAGCCCAGAATCCCCACAACCGCGATCACACTGGTGAAGCGGCTCCCGATGGCGAGGCCGAGAAGGATTCCGCCAAACACCCAACGACGGTCAAGAAGCATGAGCCATCCGGCGAGGACGAATCCGATCGCCCAGACATAATCCATCGACGTCGTCGCGTTGAGCCAGAAGACTGGGAGAGCGGCAAGGCAGAGGAGAGGCAACAAGGGACGCTCCGTACCAAGACGTTGGAAAATGCCCCAGAGGGCCCATAGAGCAAGGAGCCCAAGCACGAGCGTCCCAAGATTTGTGGCAAGGCTTCCGCCGAGCAAGTCAAGTGGCAGCATCCCAAGCTCTGGAATCAGGTAGCCCGGGTTGCGCGATCCCACGTAGCGGCCTTGATCTATCAGAACGCGGCCTGTTTGGATCATCCGATACGCATCATCGTCATGGCCATAACCGAGGAACAACCACGGCGAGTACACCACCGCGCAAGCTGCGAGGAAAATGGTTCGGGGTTGGAGGAATCCTGGAGATCTGAACACCGAGCGCGTTGGCCGGAACGAGAAGGAGTTGAGCACGACCGCAATTCTGAGGACTGCAATTACGAGGTAGCTCCACCCTCGTTTAGAGCCGCGATCAGAGAATCTATGAGTCCATCGAACGAGCCATTGCTCATCACCAGGATAAGGTCGCCGATTCGAGTTTGGCGAAGAAGGGGTGGAAGCAACTCATGTGCGGAATCGAAGGCGGCGGCGGGTGTTCCTCGTTTTGCGACAAGTTCGGCAACGGCGGCCGGATCCAGAAAATCGCCAGGATTGTCGTTGTGTCTGAGAGGCGGCGCTGAGAGGAAGACGTTGTCCGCGTGATCGAAGGCCTCGCCGTAGGGTTGCTCGAACAGCTTGCGGCGGCTCGAATTGGAGCGGGGTTCGAAAACTGCCAGGACTCGGCGGCCTCGCCAACGCTCGCGAACGGCTTGAATCGTTCCTTCCACGGCGGTTGGATGGTGGGCGAAGTCATCCACCACCAGCACGCCGCCAAATTCGCCACGAACCTCCTGCCGGCGTTTCATCCCCTGAAACGAGGCTATGCCACGAGCGATTGTGTTGGGAGGTATGCCTTCGTGGAGCGCGAGCGCGGCGACCGTCAGCGCATTGAACCGGTTGTGCGCGCCGCCCATCGGCAGGAAAACCTTGAACGACGCGTGGCCATCCGCTGCGATCTCAAAGCGCTGCCCGCCTTCCTCCACGCGGACATTCCGAGCCGAAACATTGTTGTCTTCACCGTGGCCAACGTAAACGATTTTCGCTGCCGTCTCCGCGGCGAGTGAACGAACCGCGTCATCGTCGCCATTGAGGACGAGCAAGCCGTCCTCCGGGATCAACCGAACGAACGTCCTAAAGGCTTCCCGGTAATCTTGCCAGTCATCGTAGATATCGGCGTGGTCGAATTCCATCGACGTGAGGATGGCAATCTGCGGCTGGTAGAGGTGCATCTTTGGCCGCTTGTCGAAATACGCGGAGTCATATTCGTCGCCTTCGATGATGAAATGTGAGCCGCTGCCTATCCCACTCGTGGCTTCTTCGCCCACCATTACGCCACCGACGAGAAAGCCAGGGTCGAGCCCGGCCACTTTGAAAACGTGGATGGCGAGGCCCGTCGTCGTGGTTTTGCCGTGTGTTCCGGCGACAACGACCGACCGGCGGCCTTTCAGGAAATAGTGGGCTAGCGCCTCGGGGAAGGACGCTTGCGCCAGCCCGTTTTCTCGGGCGAAGGCAGCCTCCACATGTGTGGGCGTGCACGCGTTGCCGACGATTGTCAGGTCGGGCGCGGGATCAAGATTCAGGACGTCGTAGCCTTCATTGATTGGAATGCCGAGCGATCCCAGCCGCGTGCTCATCGGCGGATAGGCGGCTTCATCCGAGCCACGAACGGCGTAGCCCGCTTGGCCGAACAGCTCCGCCAGGGCTCCCATCCCTTTCCCGCAAATCCCGATCAGGTAGACGCTTTCAACTTTGGCGGGATCGGGTAGAGGCTGGCGCTCGAAGATCCGGAGGTTGGCGTCGGGGAAGTCTTCGAGGCGGCGCATGGGCGGATTGTGGCGTCGCCACCGTGGCCGTTCAGGAATCGTACGGCTTCGCGGTTTCGACAGCGGCGCCGTTTCCCGTGCTGTCTATCCCCACAGTTGCCGGGATAAGCTGTCCGCTAGCGGCAACTCCGCCGCTCGCACCATCTGGCTCCGAACCGCGCAAACTGGCCAGCCGCATGGCCAACGAGTCAAACGCCGAGTACATGACGGGCACGATAACCAACGTCAGGAACGTCGCGAACGTCAGGCCGGAAATGATGGCCGTTCCCATCGGCCCCCAGAACTGGGTGTTCTCCGATCCGAACTGGAAGTTTGGGTCGAGGTCCGTCATCATCCCTACAAAGTCGATGTTGATGCCGAACGTGAGCGGGATCAACCCGATGACCGTCGTAAGCGCGGTCAGGAGCACGGGGCGCAACCTCGTTGCGCCGCCGTCGAGGATGGCGGAATGCTTGTCTTCGCCTCTGGCACGCAGTGTTTCGATGTAGTCAACCAGCACGATTGCGTTGTTCACCACGATTCCGGCCAGCGAGATGAGGCCGATGAAGGTCATCAGCCCGAATGGCGTCCGCGTAAGAATCAGCCCGAGCATAACCCCGATCAAACTCAACCCCACCGCCACCATGATGATGAAGGGGTTCTTGACCGAGTTGAACTGCGCGATGAGAATCATCGTGATGAGCGTAATGCCGATCAACAGCGCGGTGAACAGGAAGCCAAAACTCTCGGCCTGGTCTTCACTCTCGCCCGTGTAGGAAACATCATACCCGGGCGGAACTGAGGCGACGTAATCGGCGAGGTAGGCCTGCGCAACCTGAAGCGTCGCCGCTGCATTGACACCTGGCGCAACATCTCCCTGGACCGTCACGACGCGCTCCTGGTCGAGCCGCGTAATGGCACCGAGACCACTTCCGATTTCGACGTGGGCGACCGAAACGAGCGGAATCTGAATCTCGTCGTTCAGGATTGTCAGGCTCTGAAGTGCCTCGAGGTTCGAGCGATCGGCTTCCTCAAGACGCACTGTGATGTCGTATTCGTCCTTGCCATCACGCCACGTACTGGCTTCGATGCCGTTTACCGCGCTACGAATCGTGGAGGCAATCTGTTGGGTAGAGAGGCCGAACTGCCCGGCCCTTTCGCGGTCAATGATGACTTGAAACTCGGGTCGACCGGAATTCAGGTTGTCGCGGATGTCAACGAGGCCGGGGATGGCGCCACTTTCCGCGCCTTCTTCCAGTCTCGACTTGAGCGCATTCGAGATTTCAACTATCTGGTCAAAATCCTGCCCCGAAACTTCGATGTTTACGGGAGCGCCGGTTGGTGGGCCGTTCTGGTCCTGAATAACCTGAATATCTATGCCGGGCATCCCCTGGATTTCCTCGCGGATCTTGCGCATCGTCTCGCTGGAGGGTTCTGCGCGAGCGGAGTAGTCGGCCATGTTGAGCGTCACAATGCTGCGCTCGGGGCTCGCGGCACCGCCACCAAACATCGCATCGCCGCCGACGCCTACACCCGTCTGCAGGTCCTTGGTGTTTGCGTTGACTGCTTCATCATTTGCAAGCAGAGTGCTAACGCGTTCATAGACGTTGTTCGCAATCCGATTCGATTCCTCTAGGTTTGTCCCAAGCGCGGCCTCGGCGGTGATCTGAACCAGGTTGGGGTCCGTCGTCGGGAAAAACTCCACGCCAGTGGGAGCGACCGCGAAGAGCATGAAAATGCCAAACAGGGCACCTAGCGTTCCGGTAAGGAGCCGCGCTCG
>JBGTDU010000052.1:0-2805 GCA_041748175.1 Rubricoccaceae bacterium | reverse complement strand
AAACCCGGTAGAAACGGGGCATCATCCGCCATGGCGGGCGCGAACTCCGTTGACCGTGCCGATTCTGCGTCAGCACCAGAATCCTACACGATCCCAACGGCTTGGTCAGCGCCCGCCTGCTCCTCGTGAATTTTCCGGGCTAGCCCGATCTTCCGCTCAACGGAATCTTATGTTACAGACAATCCACTAGCCGTGCTCACCTCGAGCGCGACACGTGGATCCCCGGACCCCGTTCAACATCATCACCCTGAGGGACGGCCGCCCCGCGAGATTCACGGCGAAGGCGCCAAGACATCTCGGATCCCGTCATGTCGAACTCCTGGGGATTGTTCAGGTAGTATAGCATCGTGGCGCGTAGAGCCGCGCGTAGGTCGTACTTTGGCTCCCAGCCCAGCGAACGCAGCTTTGTGATGTCTGGCGGCAGACGGTCAGCGTCCTCATAACCCTGGCCAAAAAACTCCTCGCCAGAGAGCGTAGTCTGTTCGGATTTCGACTTGCTTCCACTTAGCTCCTCATAGAGATGAATCATCAATTTGGCAAGCTCTCTGATCGTAATATTGTTCGCAGGATTTCCCACATTGAAGATCTGGTTGTGCGCTTTGTCGGAGTTATCCAGAATCGCTTGGAGAGCCGAGTTTGCATCTTCGATGTGTAGGAAGGATCGATGGACCTTTCCTCCATCGATCAGATAAAGCGGACCACCATTGTAGAGTGCTGACATAAAATGCGCAAACACCCTTGGGCCGCCCCAGGAGCCGGCCGGTACCATGTAGTCGATGCGAGGGCCTATAAAGTTGAACGGGCGAACTATGGTGTAGTCGAGTCCTTGTTCAACGCCTTGAGCGTAAAGGACTCGCTCCAGAAGGCTCTTAGCAGCTGCATAGATCCATCGCTGTTTCGTCACTGGTCCCAGCACGTGATCGGTCTGGTCCTCGATGGCCATCGTGTGCTGACCTGGATACGCCTTGCCGTAGACCTCGGCTGAAGAATACTGGATAAGACGTTTTTGATATTTTATGCACAATGAAGCTATGTTTAAGTTCTCAAGAAAATTGAGATCAAATACGTCTAATGGGATTGTAACATAAAGGCTAGGATTTGCGTAAGCAACGAGATCCAAAACCACATCACTTCGCGCAACAAGATCGCTCAAGAGAGCCCGGTCATGACGCACGTCTCCCTTGTAAAGCCGGAAATTGGAGGAACTAACGCCGCGAAGCTTCTGGTCGGTGATGTCGAAACCAACTATCTCGTGCTCACCACGGGCAATGAAGTGCTCGACCAGGTGAGAACCAATGAAACCGCCAGCACCAACCAGAAGAAGTCTCATAGATAAGGAGATCTGAAGGTAGAATGAAGTTTGAGGTTCATCGTAATCCGCCCTTCGCGAAGGGCGGATTACGATGACATGCGTAAGAAAAGATTTCGCGTAGTGCGATAGCTGCTGCGGCGCTGTCGAGCATGGGCGTTCTTTGAGGATGAGGGTACTGGCTGAGACGTGCCATTTCCTTCCCTAGACGCCTCGCCGTTGCCAAAACGCCACCCGGCTTTACCAGCACGACCCGCTCCGGCGAGGTTGAACAGCGAGCGATCGTCTCGGGCCCTCCGTATCGAAGCGCGATGACCGGTGTGCCCAAGAGCATTGCCTCGGTGAAGGAAACGCCGCCTTCCTCCCGCAAGCCAGTATTCAAGAGTGCGAAAGACGAAGCCAGCAGCTCAAATACCCTTTGGCGCGGGACTTGTCCGAGAAAGTCGACTTGATCCCGCACGCCTAAGTGCGCCGCAAGCCGTTCGACGAACCGGCGCTCAGGTCCGTCTCCCACCATCACCAAACGGACGTGTTCGGGGGTTGCAGCGAGCGCATATATAGCCAGCCGTGGACCTTTTCGGCTCTCCATCTGCGCAACCCATAGGATATGCGACAAACGTTGCGCAGGGAGAGCTTCGACGACGGGACTAAATATAGCGTGGTTGAGCACATTCGTACGCTCGCGTAGCGCGCGAGGTAGGCGTCGAAGAGTCTCGTCGTTTTGGACGATGCGCGAGTCGACATTTCTCCACGTGCGCCGCGTGGCCGGCCAAAAGGACGAGAAATGGACACACGCCCACTCGACGATCTGAGCGATCATACCCCGAAACCCAAGCGCTGGCCACAGCCGGATTGGAGTGGTAACAGCGCCACCGACCGGTCCCCAGACGCTAGGGATACCGAGACGCCAGACTGGTGACGGCAACCAGTAAGTGGAATACGTAGCGTGATAGGCGATGTCGAAGGCCCGATCGCTATGCATTCGTTTCGCGACACAAAACGCCGAACGCAGCCACCACAGATAGACTAGGAATCGGCCCACTTGGTGACGTTTGGCAAGCCTCGCCCCTAATGGCTCGGAAACTTCAAGGAACTCAAGTCCCAGGCGCCGCTCTTTTCCCTCCCAACTCCGAATCGAGGCTGTGTGGTCCGGCCTGGTTAGGACACAACAATCTGCCCATTTCGAAACGCTCATGATCAAGCCCCAACCAGCACCCGGCTCTGACCCCTTATCGGGTGCGGCGGCGTAGGCAAAGATAATGACCCGCGGGGGCTTGCCTCCCCGTCCGATTGCAACCTCAGGCAGAACGTTTCCGATTTTGAGCAACCTCAGAACCTGCCCCCTACTCTACGACCGTACTCGCGATCGCCGAACTGCGCAACCATAACCACTGTCTCTGTCCGTAGCACGAGGTATGTCCGGTTTATGTAGCACACGATCTGTCCGGTTCGGTCGAGCCGGGGGGATCGGGTGCTGGCGGAGGTACGGATGGCGC
>JBGTDU010000051.1:0-3661 GCA_041748175.1 Rubricoccaceae bacterium | reverse complement strand
GTCCCAGAACGCATATCAGAGCTCATCCGCAACGGTCGGAAGATCGAGGCCATCAAGCTCCTTCGCGAGGAAACGGGTGTCGATCTGAAGACCGCCAAGGAGACGGTCGACAAGCTGGAGGCCGATCCAGCCTTTGATCCTGTGTCATTGGATGATGCGACACCAGAGATTGGGAGTGAGATCTCCGAAGCCGTCAGAACACTGGCGTGGCAGGGTCTGCAAATTCACGCCATCAAACTGTTTCGCGAGCAATCGGGGCTTGGCCTGAAGGAGTCGAAGGAAGCCGTGGATCTTCTTCCTCGGAATCCCGAGTTACCCGCCCCGAATGCCGGACCGGGAATGGTGGCGATCCTGGTGGTGATTCTGGTCGCGGCCCTACTTCTCGTGCTCGGGGCCGCTCTGGCTTTTTTCGTAGGGGCAGGATCCTAGAGCTCGACGGGTTCGATCCGGAAGCCGCCCTTCGGAGCTGCTTCCACAAAAGCGGCGGGCACCGTCGTCGAGTGAAAGAAGAGCAACAAGTGGCCTCCTTCCGCGGCTTCTTGAGTGAGCCGAGTACGCTCGCGCTGGCTTTGTGCCGGGTCGAAATCGTACTTCGCGTGGAAGCGGAGGTTGATCTGGTTGGGCGCGGGAAGGACGTCGCCGCCGAACACCGCGATTCGTCCACCCGTGTGCAGCCGGAACGCCTGATGGTCGCGCGTGTGGCCGCCGGTGTGGACGTACTTGATCTCGTCCGTCAGGAAGCCGGAGCCCTCAACGAGATGGAGTTGCCCGGCATCTTCGACGACCTTCGCCACAACGTCACGGGCCTGGTCGCTTTCCTCACCATAGGGCGCGTCCAACTCGCTCTTTTGGACAACGTACTCCGCGTTTGGGAACGTTGGCCGCCAACCACCTTCCACCGAAAAAACCGCTCCGCCCGCGTGATCGAAGTGGAGATGGGAGAGAAGAACCTTGGTTACGTCTTCCCGCGCGACGCCATGACGCTGAAGGCCCTCCGTCAGGAACTCAACACCGCGACCGCGCGCCCACTCGCCGAGGCCCGTGTCAAGCAAGAGCACATCCGATGGTGTGATCACCAGAAACGGGCAGACAGAGATGAACAGCGTGCCTTTCAGGAACGGCTTGCCCTCCGTGTAGGGCACGAAGTCCTTATCGCTCCCAACCGTGAAACGGCCTTCGTGGAGGGCGTGGATCTGGAAATCGCCGAAGGTCACCGATTCGGGATCACATCCGCACAGTTGAACGTGCCATTCGACCGGAAGGCGTTGAACTCTCCTCTTGCGATGGCTACCTCGCCAGCCGAATTCTCAGCGACGAGCTCGAAGGCGCCCGCGACCCGGTCTGCTTCCACGGCAGCGAGGGTGACCGTTCCGTCGGCCAGTTCGAAGTAGTCGTCATCCGTTGTGACATGGCCACCCCAATTGACTTCCCGGGAGGATGGGGCACTTAGGTCATACGCAAGTGGCTGCAATGATCTATCAAGTTCGGCTACCAACGAGATGCCCTGAACTCCGTAATTCGGAAGTCCGGGTCTAAACGCAATCCAGAGTATCGAGGAGCCTGTTGAGTCCACGAAGGCGCTCCCGTTGAGCCACGCATCGCCGGAGAATCTCGGTGTCTCCACGGCTCCCGAAAGCTCGATGTGAGAAGTACACAAGTTGAGGCCATCTCCCGGACTTTTCGAGTCTCCAACGAGGTCGCAGCCGGAAATAAAAAGCAGAGAGAAAAGCACGAAGTGCATCCCGCTTTCAACCAGTTTGTTTTCCGAGAGGTAAATCATCATCAGTCCCCGTTCGCCTGTTCGTACGCCTCAATGATATCCATCACCAGTCGATGGCGGACCACGTCGCCCTTGTCGAAGTCCACGAACGAAATGCCTTCAACGCCTTCGAGGATTTCGCGCGCCTGAACGAGGCCGCTTAGTGAGCGCTTGGGAAGATCGGTTTGCGTCACGTCGCCCGTGATAATGGCACGGCTGCCTGTTCCAAGGCGCGTCAAGAACATTTTCATTTGGCCCGGCGTCGCGTTCTGCGCTTCGTCTAGGATGACGAATGCGCTGCTGAGCGTCCGCCCACGCATGTAGGCCAGTGGCACAATCTCGACGATGTTGCGCTCGATGTGGCTGCGCAGCTTGTCGCCGGAAATCATCTCTTCCAACGCGTCATAAAGCGGTCGCAGGTAAGGATCGACCTTTTCGCGGAAGTCGCCCGGGAGGAATCCGAGGCTCTCGCCGGCTTCGACAGCGGGGCGGCACAACACGATTCGCTTTACCTCCCGGCTTTTCAGTGCCGACACCGCAAGTGCCACGGCCGTCCAGGTCTTGCCCGTTCCTGCCGGGCCGACGGCAAACACGATATCGTTCATCCCCGCCTGCTTCACCAGCTGGATCTGGTTGGGCGTTTTGGCTTTGATTGTTCCGCCGCCGGGCGTGAACAGAATGGTATCGGGCGTGTCTGTTCGCCGAATGACCGATCCCGCCGTGGTGAGGTCCAGCACCGTTTCCACATCGTTTTCGGTGAGGTCCCCGTTTCGGTTGAGCATGAGCAGCAGTTCGCCAAGGACGCGCTCGATGTGCGCCACGTCCTCTCCCTTGCCTTTCAGCATCACCTGGTTGCCGCGCGCCACGATGCGCGTATCCAAAAAGGCGGACTCGATCCGCCGGAGGTATTTGTCGTTGAAGCCGAAGAGCAGCAGCGGCTCGACGCCTTCGATGGAAACGGTTTTCTCGACCAAAAAGCTGGATGGTAAGAGGAGGCCCACAGACCAGCGGGCGGGAACTTTCGTGCGTAATCTCGCCTTTCCTGCCACCGCCTGCCATCATGCCTGTATGAATCCGAAAGCCCTCGTCGTTCCCTTTACCAAGATGAATGGGGCGGGGAACGACTTCATCGTCATCGACAACCGCTTCTTTCATCTGTCGGACGAAGAGCTGGCAGGATTGGCTGTGCGCTACTGTCCGCGTCGTACGGGCATTGGGGCGGATGGCGTCCTGGCGCTGAACAACCCTACGGAAGAGGGCGCACATTTCTGGATGCGCTATTTCAACGCGGACGGCTCGCTCGGGACGATGTGCGGCAACGGCGCGCGATGCCTCGCCCGGTTTGCGAAGGAGGGCGGAATCAACGCGAATCCGCTGGTTTTCGATACGGACGGCGGACGACACACCGCGGACTTGCTGGATGACGATATGCGCTCAGTTCGCCTCCACGTGCCGCCGCCGAAAGGATTCGGCGAGGTGACCTTGCAAGATGCGGAAGTTGACGGACCCACGTTCCGCATCTGGACGGGCACCGAGCACACGGTCCGTTTCGTGGATGACGTGACGACGGCCCCGCTTGAAACGGAAGGCCCTGCCATCCGCTCGGACGCCGCGCTGGCTCCCGCCGGAGCGAACGTCAATTTTGTGGAAATCGTGGAAGCCGCCTGTCACATTCGCGCACGCACGTTCGAGAAAGGCGTGGAAGGGGAGACGCTGGCGTGCGGGACGGGCGCGGTAGCGTCGGCCGTGGCCTCACGTTTGGCGGGCCGCGTCAACGCGAACGACATCGCTGTTGAAATGCCGGGAGGGACGCTGCGGGTAGGGTTCTTGCTGGCCAACGGGGCTACCAACGCCGAGGAGATCCGGAACCTCACGCTTGAGGGTCCGGCGGAGGTGGTGTAT
>JBGTDU010000050.1:0-4694 GCA_041748175.1 Rubricoccaceae bacterium | reverse complement strand
AACACCGCGGCGCCACCAATCACGCTAATCAGCTCGTCTGTTTCGAGGTCTACCAGGTCGTCCGTGTTCGGCGGAAGCGACTCGAGCACGAGCGGGAAAAACGGGTTGACGGGCGGGCGGCGAGCCGGAAGGACAGAATCTGGTACGTCGACCAGGCTGTCCGATGCGCTCATTCCGCGCGAGCCGCCAAAGTAGGCGTCAATCGACATCGAGAAGCTCGCGAGCACGACCTGGCGGTCGATGTCGGTCTCCGGGTTCGGAAGGGTCGTGATCGCCTTTTCGATCTGGATGTCGCGCAGATGGTAGAGCCCTCTACCATTCTCCACATTCCAGATAAACGCGTACAGACTCTCGTAGAATGCGACACCCGTGATGTTGTAGGTGTAGACAGAGAAATTGGCTCCTGGAGTAATACCGCCCAGGCTCACGTCGAAACTCCGGAAGCCCGACTGTGACAATGCATTCAGATAGCTCACAACATCCGGCGATGTAAGCTGATTTGGAAGCACTTTGTAGCGTGCATTCCAGCGAGCAAGCGCTTCGGCCGCGGACTGTGATGCCGATGCCTCCTCTATTAAAAGGGTTTCTACTTCGGCCTGGCTCAGCCTGATAGCTTCAGCCTCCGCTTCGAGGCGGTCCAGCTCTGCCTTCTGCGATTTCTGCGTAACGAAATACCCGGCTCCAATGGCGATAGCCATAAAGAGCGTCAAGATGATCGTGTTTAGAACTTGATTCGACATGGCGGTTACGCGTTGGCGCGGTGCAAGCCGCTAGATGAGGACGGGGTTCAGGTGAGAATCGCGGGGTTATTCGGACGGTGCAGCAGTTGCGTTTGCCGAGGCCCCCGACGACGGCGGCGGAGCGCTCGTGCCTGATGCCAGCGGCACACTGCCGGAGAGCGGCTCAGGCAATGGTGGCGGAGCCGGGATCGTATCACCAGCCTGTTCCCGCAGGAATCGGGCGGCTGCGGGAAGCTCGTTTGGCAAAGCAAAGCGCATCCTGTATTCATACACGGGATACTCCCGGATCTCGCTGAATGAGAGCTGCTCTATCGACGCCTGCAGCCGCGTCGCGAGATTGACGACATGCTCGCGCGAGTTCGCATAACCATGTGTGGTAATCTCCTGAGACTCCGGAGCCCACTCATCTATCCATATGCCGCCGGTGCCGGAAACAGAACGATTGACCAAAGCGAGCGTCTGGCTCCACTGGTCGGTTCCGTATAGCAAGGAGTCGAGGACCACGAGCGACTGCGTAATCTGCGCCTGCGCGGCCCGGAGGCTGTCGATCCGCATCTGCAGCTCGACACTCGTCATCGTTGCCTCAATCGGGATCTCGGCGAGAACCCTTTCCGCTTCCTCAATGTCAGCCGATTGCTTTAGATACAAACCCATGAAGAAGAGCACGGTCATAAAAAGCAGGACGCCGACAACAATCGTGTGCCACGCGAACGACAGATCGAATTTGCGAGCGGATTTGCGAAGCTGCTTCGGAAGAAGGCTGATGTCCTCGAACGATGAATCCTTCCGCATCAACGCCTTGAGCGCAATACCGGTGGCCGGCATGGCTGTCGTTGGCAGCGGGCCATACGGGCCGGAAACGCCAGCCATTGCCAGACGGGCTCGGAGCGTCTCGACGCGTGCCTCCGGGTAGAAGGCTGAGAATCCCAGGACCAGTTCCTCTTCGCGCTCTTCGCTGCTGATGATCACGTTGTGGACGGTTCCCACGCCCTGCACGTCCTGCTGAAGGAGCACCCGGCTACAAATGGTATCTGGTCCGTCGAACGTCGTAACACTGCGCATGTGGTCGCAGTGATGGAGCTGGTCGCCCTGAAGCAGAATGACGAGCGTGTCCTCCAGCCCAACACGCACGATGGCCGTGTTCTCCGCCGCATCGGTCGGGGACGCCATGCGCGCCATACCCATGAGAATGGGGACTTCGGCGTCGATGTCGCGGAAGGAAATCTTGCGCATCCCTTGCTGTTCGCGGAGAAGCTGGAGCGAATCCACCACGGGTTCCTCCGGGCGCGGCAGGATGGCCAGATACCTCTGTTGGTTATCGCGTGGCGTCATCGGGATGAAGGCCACCCGATCCTTGTCATAAATGACGTCGCTCGGAGGCAACAAGCCCAGGAGCCGCTCGCGCTTTACGCCTTTCTGGCTGGCGTCAGCTTCTGTCTTGGCGGAACTCTTCTCCTCTCCCTTGTCGGATTTGCCTTTGGGGGCAGCCTTGCTCTTCTTGTCGTTCTTTCCGCCGCCTGCGGGGACGAGCACTTCAACGTACTCCACGTCGGGAACGCCGATTACGAACGCCAGAGCCGGCTTTTCGTAACCAGCTGTCCGGCATTCTTCAATGATGTCGGCCAACTCGAATACGATTGGCGTTCCGAGCTTTCTCGCCGAAGGCGAAGACGCCTCAAAGCCACTATCGTCAGAAACGCCCGCCAATCCCTGAAATTCGGTTTCGAGGAAAAGGTCGGCTGGGCTGGACTGGTTGTTCCCAAAATGGATGGTTACACCATCCTCGCCCGCGATCGCCTCCTCCGGTGTCGCGATCTCACCCACCGATGAGGCAATGCCGCTCGATTGATCGCCCCCCGAACGTTGACGTGAAAACTGTCGGATGGGCTCGTAGCCGCTACTCGTTGGGCGCATTAGAACGGCAAATACCGTCTGCGCAGTAACGTGCACTCCCAGTACAGGAGTGGCCGTACGAGGGCGCTTGGAGGACCGCGACGACGCACCTTTTCGCCCTTTCTCGGGACGACGGGCAACAGTGACGGCCTCCTGCGCGGCCGGATGGAGATCCTGGGCGGAAGTGACGTTCTCGCTCATGAGTTGTGCTGTTTGGCGGTGGCTAATTGGCTGAACGCGGTGCTCTTACTGGAGCAGTTGCGCCAGGCGACGTTTGTTATTGGCGTATTGGCGGGCGATCTCGGGAGTGACCTTGCGTTCGCGGACGAGGCGTGCCAGATCCTGCTCAAGCGTGATCATCCCAATTCCTCCCCCTTCCCACATCATTTGGTAGATCTCGCCCGTGTTGCCGTTCATGATCGCGGCCCGAACGGACGGTGTAACCCACAGGACTTCCTTGACGAGCACGCGCCCTCCCCCCAAACGAGGAGCCAGTTTCTGCGATACGGAGCACGAGAGCACGTCCGCCAGGCGCATCCGAATCCGATCTTGTTCCTCCGGCGGATACTCCGCAATGATGCGGTCCAGGCTTTCGACTGCGCTCGACGTGTGAAGGGTCGAAAACACCTTGTGGCCCGTGTCGGCTGCCTCAATGGCCGCTGAAATTGTGATGGGATCCCGCATTTCACCAATCATGATGATGTCCGGGTCCTGGCGCAACGGCTGGGTTACGCCGTCCTTGAACGTCGGCACGTCCGGCCCAACTTCGCGGTGCCGGATAATGCATTTGTCCGGCGCGTGCATGTATTCGATCGGCTTCGCAACGATGACGATATGGCCGTTGAAGTCGTGATTGTTGGCGTCGATGATGGCATCGAGCGTCGTCGATTTACCGGAGCCCGTGACACCCGTAAAGATGGTCAAGCCGTCCCGAACCTGTCGGAACATGAACCCACGTTGAACGGCCGGGTGGAAGCCAAGCGAGTCGAGTTTGCGAACCTCTTCGTTAATGGCGCGCATACATAGCCCGAGGTGCTGGCTGTCGAAGTATGCCGTGCAGCGGAATCGCCGATCGGTGCCCGAACCGACGTTGAGGAAGTATGAGAAGTCGGCAGACTGGACGTCAAACAAATCCTGACGCTGCCTGGGGCTCAACAGGTTGAGAATGAGAACGTCTACCTCGTCGTTGCTCCTGGCCCCCACTTCCGTGTGCGGGGTCTTCTCCCCGTCAACCCGATACCAGACCCGGCCCACACAGGCAGGACCGCCTAGATCCATGTCGCTGGCACCAAGCGCGTGGAGTTGCGACACAAAACCGTCGAGATAATCCCGAAGGGCTTCGCGGTCTGTAGCGGGTGCTTTCTCGATTTGCTCGGTGTAATGCCTGAGTCGATCTTCGCCCTGGAGGACGCGAGGAGCTGATCGGGCGATCTCCGAAACGAACGACGGGAGCCCACTTTCCGGAACCTCATCAGTCAGCGATTCGAGAGGCAGCGTAGACTTCATCTCGAACGCGCCCAACGCCTGAGCCGCTTGCTCAAGCGCCATGAACTGCGCACTGGCAACGGATGAAACGCCTCCCGCTCCAGCGACCATCGGCGGCTGGGACGCCGTCGGTGCAGCCGCCGCCTGAGCAACCGATTCCGATGTTGGAGCTGCGGCCTTCGGTTGGGGGCTTGAGGCTAGGTTTGAGTCCACAGGACCGGGGGTCGGCGGGTGAATCGACTGAGGGAAATCTGTGCTGAATCGAGCCGCAGGACAAATCCTGAACCGCGCACTGGAAGTGGCTTTTCGGCAGCGCTGGTATCGTCCAGTCGGGTAGAAGCGGAACATTCGGTACCGCAGTCGGCACAATCGGTAACGTTCTTATTACGAGCCTGCAGCATGTTTATGACGCGCCGGGACCCCGTGTGTGGTTCGGTTAGAAGGCTGTGGATTTATTCATCCGTTGGCGAGGCGAGCGGATCTTGGTCGAGATCAAGGCGCGAGATCGCAGACGTATTGGTGATCCGGCGAGATTCTCGCAACGCTGAGATCGAACAAGAACCGCCGCCGCAGATA
>JBGTDU010000049.1:0-4972 GCA_041748175.1 Rubricoccaceae bacterium | reverse complement strand
AAATCACTAGTGTCCGGTAAAGTACTTTGCGAAAAGCTGTAAATATAGCGCCTTCAACAGGATGGCGCGATTTTCGACCGGGAACGATTTGAACGCCAAACCGCCGAAACGGCATTGGATGCCCGCTCCCACGCCCGCGTTGACAATGGGGGATGCATACTGGCCGATTCGTCTTCTCCGAATTGATCGCGCATCTTCCTCACAAAGAATTTCATAAGTGCGTGACCCGATATCACAACGGCTCTAATCCGAGAAAGTTCTCTTACTGGGATCAGTATTTGGCAATGACTTTCGCGCAACTCACTTATCGCGAGAGCTTGCGAGATATCGAAGCGTGCTTAGGTTCAGTGACCGGAAAACTCTTTCACTTGGGGTTTCGCGGCGACGTCGCGCGCAGCACGTTAGCCGACGCCAACGAAACACGCGACTGGCGCATTTTTGCCGACTTCGCTCAGGTTCTGATTGGAATCGCGCGACGACTCTATGCCGACGAACCGCTCGGCGTGGACCTCGACCACAGCCTATACGCTTTGGATTCGACTACCATCGATTTGTGCCTGAATCTGTTTCCTTGGGCCAAATTCCGGAAGCACAAGGCGGCAGTGAAAATGCACACGATGTTGGACCTGCACGGCAACATTCCCACTTTTATTCGTATTTCTGACGGAAAACTGTCCGACGTGAAGGTTCTCGACGACATCGTCATTGAGGCCGGAGCCTTCTACGTGTTTGATCGGGGCTACCTCGATTTTGCGCGCCTGTTCCGATTTACTCGCTCATCGGCATTCTTCGTGACGCGCACTAAGAAGAATGTCGTGCTGCGGCGCCGATACTCCCACGCCGTCGACAAGAGCACGGGCGTGCGCTCCGATCAGACGGTCATCCTCGGCACCGTTGGGTCCGCCCTCGCCTACCCGGATACCTTGCGCCTCGTCAGTTACGTCGACTCCGAGACAAACAAACGACTCAGAATCCTGACCAATAACTTCGCGCTGCCCGCACTTACAATCGCCCAGATCTACAAGTGCCGCTGGCAGATAGGCGTGTCCAGAGAAGGACACATCGTCCAGCCGGTGAAAGTCCGGCCGAGGCTAACAGACTCAGGCCTCGTAGCTTGGGAGGCACCGTGGCGCGAAAGCAAGACGGGGGAGCCCTCCGACAACATACTCAGAAAGGAGTGTGCGCGACGCACCAGGTTGCAATGTAAAGTGAACGCAGACGTAGCCTCGTTACACGAAATTCCGGTGGCTGAGACGGTCTATAACGCGCGAAAGCAGAAAGGGCTGGCCGAAATGGGTCCGATGCGGCAGCCCTCACCGGCGGGGTATCAGCGGCGACATGGTGTGAAGGATGATGTGGAAACTGGAGAAGCCCTCGGTGCCCGGCGGAGAAATCCCGTCGAGGAGATGCCGGCTATAACCGTGAGTGGGAAACGCGGGCATAGGCACCAGGGTGACGGATCGGGTTGTAGTACTGATGATGGGCGTGCAGCAAAACGCGCCCGGAGGGAAGGGCCCGGACCGGTGAGTAACTCCGTCCGTCAAGGCGAGGCAGGGGCGAGATGATAAAGGCGCCCGGCAGTCTGCAGGAACTGAGACGGCGGATCTATCGAAAGGCGAAGTCGGAAACGACGCATCGCTTCTGGGGTCTCTTCGTGCATATCGCGAAGATCGAGACCCTTGAGGAGGCCTACCGCATTGCGAAGGGAAACGGCGGTGCCCCGGGCATCGACGGCCAGAGGTTCCAGGACATTGAGTCCGCGGGACGGATGGCGTTTCTTACGGCGGTGCGGGAAGACCTTGTCACAGGCAGGTACAAACCCATGCCGAACCGTCCGGTGGAGATACCAAAGGGCAACGGCAAATTCCGGACGCTTCAAATTCCTTGTATCCGCGACCGCGTGGTGCAGGGAGCATTGAAGCTGATCCTCGAAGCCGTCTTCGAGGCGGACTTTTGCCCGAACTCCTACGGATTTCGACCGAAACGGTCTCCACACCAAGCCCTGGCACAAGTCAGGCGCAGTGTGATGCGGCGAATGTCCACAGTCATTGATGTTGATCTGTCGCGCTACTTGGATCCATCTCCATATTGCCCCCTGGTTGATGAAAGTTAGTCGAAAAGCTGCGGCTGCGGGTCGATGACCTTTATTCGTAAGCCTTTGCGGCGGCCTTGGCGCACCAGTAGCGCTTCCAGTTCGCCGCGCTTGACACGCTGCAACACCGTTTGCCGCGAAACACCGAGTTTCAGCGTCGCTTCAAGCATCGGAAGAAATTCAGGCGGCGCCTGTGCCACAACGCGTGAACGCACTTCATCGGTGATCCGGATTTGCCATGGCGCGCCTGGCGTGACCTGCTCTCCTTGGATAAAGCCGTCGGCGAGCCAGCGGTGGATGCTCGACGTATTCATTCCGAGAATCTCCGCCGCTTTGCGGATGGAAACTAACTCACCGTTGGGCGGCGGCCCGGCGGGTGGTTGAAAGCGTGGGATATCCCGATAACGGCGAAGGGAGCCCACCTGATTGGCGGTGAAGCGTTCGCCCATTGCGGTCTTCCGGCCTTGTCGATTCAGAATACCTGCGATGACTTCATCGGGATACAACACAGCCAAGCGCCCTAACAAAGCGATCGTGTCCTCATCGGTTCGTGGACCTTCCGGCCGGAATCGGGGAACCGCTACATCGAGCGTCGTGATCGCTCCGCCGCGCCAACGCAGAATCAGATGCGCGTAACCTTCGGCTCTTTTCAGATTTAAGACGGCCTCCTCCAGAATCGTGCGCAGCAGTTCCTTGCGGTCACGATCCGTCGTTGTGGCGGCGTACCAGACGCGTTTCAGATCTGTAGATAGAAGTTGAAGCCGATCTAGCTGGCCGGGGCTGATCGTGGCCAGCCGTTGGGATTCCCGTCGCCGAAGATCGGCCTCCGCGTTGGCAAGCTCGCGCAGCTTGCCTTCCCAGTCCGCCTCCAAGCCACGGGCAACCAGACGGTTTTCAGGTTCCACCGCACGATAACGGCGTTCCGCCATTCCAGCTTCATAGCGCAGGCGTTCGACCGCAAGACGCCATTGCGCCAGCGCGGTGTCGTGATTGCCGTGCGCTTGCTCGACTGCTGTTTTCATTGCATCCACGGCGGCGGGCGTGACGGCTTCCAGAAACGCATTCTCGACGGCTTGGTCAATCGCGACGCCTCCGGCATTGAGGCAGTAGAGCCCGCGGCCCTCGACGATGTTCTTTCCTGCGCAGTGATAGCCGGGCGTGGAGTTACGGCCTCGATAGTGTGTGCTCAATCGACGGCCACAGTGTCCGCAGGCACCGATACCTTGTAAGAGAGCCGAGCCTTCTCTCACAATGCCTCCTTTGCGGTGCGGCCCGGGGCGGGTATTGGAGCCGAGCCGCTTCTGATTCGCCTCGAATGTTGCCCAATCGATGAATCCCGCATGATGTTCGCGAATGAGTACGCCCCATTGGTCCATCGGAAGCTTGCGAATACGTTTCCTGACCGTGCCGTTCTCATCGACGTAGCGTTCGCAGCGGCTCTTGCCATACGTATAAGCGCCAGCATACACCGGATTGGTCAGAATGTGATGGATGGCGGTGTAGGTGGGAGCCACCCAGCGAATCTGCCCATCGGGACCATTCCGCAGCGGGAACGAAGGCGCCTCTGCGCGCAGCCAGAGCCAGACGCGGCGCGCCGAGCCGAATTCGACGAAACGTGCAAAGACCGAGCGGATCGCGGCCACGACCGCTTCATCGGGATGGAACAGGACCTCGCCATCGGCCTCTCCCCAAACGAAGCCCACCGGCAAGCCGCGGCGCAGTTCGCCACGCGCGGCCTTGTTACGAATGCCGCCGTCGAGCCGGGCGCGAATGATGTGGAGTTCCGCTTCGCTCATGGTGCCTTTGAGTCCGAGCAGGAGACGGTCATTGAAAAGTGCGGGGTGGTAAACGCCATCGGCGTCTCCGATGAGCGTGTCCGTCAGTCCGCATAATTCCAGAAGCCGGTACCAGTCGGCATTGTTGCGCGCGAGCCGGGAGACTTCGAGGCCGAGGATCATCCCTACGTGGCCGAGAGCCACCTCGCTGATCATGCGAGCAAAACCGGCACGTTTGTCCGTGGTGGAACCGGAGAGGCCGAGATCGTCGTCGATGATGACGATGTTGTCTTTTGGCCAGCCGAGTTGCTGCGCGCGGTCCCCCAGCGCATATTGGCGCGCCGTGGATTCCCGATTATGTTCCACCTGCGAGACGGAGGATTGGCGGACGTAGATGAAAGCTTTCCGCGCCGAGTGAGACGGTTTGACTTTAGAGAGGTCAGTCATTCGTGATCCCCTTTGGTGGCTCCGCTGGACTCGGCGATGGCGAAGCCGTCGCGGCTTTCCCCATCAGCCGGGCGAGCGCCTCGATGATGAGGTGTTTCTGTTCGTTGGGAAGGTCCGCCCACAGAGACTCTTGTGGAATGGGAATGTCGGTGAAGTTCAGATTCAGTTGCAGCATGGCTCTCCTGCTCCGGACTCGACTGTGGCGTCACCGCCGTTGAGGTGGTGCGTTGTAAAAGAGCATCTATCAAAGAACCAAGCGCAAGCAAGTGCTCAAGCGCGCCGACCATGTCAGCGCTATCTGTCGTTATCGGCGCGTCTGGGGCAAAGTCGGTCCACTGTGCCGGTATGTGCGACTTGCTCCCGTCTGGCAGAATGACGAGGAAGAGCAATCGGCCATGCTTATTCAAATGCCGAAGGACTTCGAGACATTGTCCTTCGAATGGATGATGCCTGCGGGTAATTGTGACCCGATCCGGATAGTGCCGGATGTGGGTAGTCTGCGGTGGTTTCCTTCGACACGATTCGGCATTCGGTGCTACTGGATAAAATCGCGAAACGGATCCAGGACCCACAGGTCATGGGGCTCGTGAAGCAGATCATCAAGGCTGGCGGAAAGGTCGGGGTCCCGCAAGGGGGCCCGTTCAGTCCGCTGGCGGCG
>JBGTDU010000048.1:0-18047 GCA_041748175.1 Rubricoccaceae bacterium | reverse complement strand
TGATCTAAAAGTGGTCGAGCGCGAGCGCATTCAGTGGCTCCTCGACGAGCTTGATTTACAACAGGAGGGAGGGCGCGTCGATCCGCAATCGGCCGTGCAGGCGGGGCGGCTTCTCGGTGCCACCGCCGTTCTCTTCGGCGCGTTCACCGCGCACAACGGCCAGATGTGGATCAGCTCGCGCCTGGTGAAAGTCGAGACAGGAGAAATCCTGCTGGCCGAGCAGGTCATTGGCGAACCGGACAATTTCTTCCAGCTCATCGAACAACTGAGCGGGCAGGTGGCGCAGGCGATCGATGTGGAGCTGGACCAGGAGGACATCGGTGAGCGCCGCGAAACCGATTCGCTGGATGCCATGCTCGCCTACTCCGAAGGCCTCGCACTCGTTGAGTTGGGCGACCTGGTAGGTGCTCAGGCACAGTTCCAGGAAGCGCTGGAGCATGATCCAACATACACCCGCGCCCAACGCCGTGTAGATGGCCTGAGTCCGCTTATGGCCGCCGCTCGTGGCCAGTAGCCCTTTTCATCGCTGAAGTTCACGCCAAGATTCCGATCCCATGCTTAGTTGCTCCCGCATTTCTCCGCATCTGCTTTTATTGGCCGGTGCGCTTTCTCTGGCCGCCTGCGCCACACCGCGAACCCTCACACCCGAGGAATACCAGCAGCGCCTTCCGGCGCTCGAAGCCAGAGCGGAGGCGAACCCCTCCGATATGAATGCGCTCCGCGATCTCGGAGAGGCCTACGCGCAAACGGGCAATTTCCAGCGCGCACACGAGGTGCTGATGCGTGCCGATGGCGCCGCTTCCCGGGACCCAAAGACGCTCTACTACCTCGGCGTAAGCAAAGAAGGCTTGAATAGGTCGGACGAGGCGCTTGGCGTTTTTGCGCGCTACCGCGATCTGCCGACTAATTCCCGATTTCAGCAGTTGATGGCCGGCCGGCATGGCTGGCTGCTTCGCGAGCTGCTCCGCGAGGAACTCGCTGCGCTGGTCGAAGCCGAAGAGTCGCTGACTTCGGATGGCGTAACCGAGGCCATCGCTGTCTTCCCGCTAACCTATCAAGGGCCGGATACCCTCTACCAGCCGCTTGGACGCGGGCTCAGTGAAATGCTGACGGTGGATCTCGCCTCCGTGGAAGGGCTTCGCGTGGTTGAACGGGTGCGCCTGCACACGCTGCTGAATGAGTTGCAAATGACGCAGGGAGCGGAATTCGACGCGACCACGGCGCCTAGGCTCGGTCTGCTCCTCCGAAGTGGCCGCGTGGTCGGCGGCGTGCTGGACGTGCGGAGCGAACAACTTCGCACCGACGTGGCGATGTGGGCGTGGCCGACGGATCCGCTGCCCGGCCTATCCAGTCGGCAGGCCGGCTTGGCCGAACTGTTTGCATTGGAGAAGGAGATCGTCTACGACCTCCTCACCCAACTCGGCATTGAACCGACGCCCGCGGCCCGAGAGGAGATCGAGCATGTGCCGACGCGCAACATCCAGGCGTTCCTGGCCTTCAGCCGAGGCTTGCAGGAGGAGGTTGCGAGCCGGTTTGCTTCAGCGGCTGAATTCTATAGAGAGGCCGTCAGGCTGGACCCGGGTTTTGCGGAAGCGGCCCAGAAAGCGCAAGAAGCGCAGGCCATGGCCGATGTCGCGGGCGGTGTGGATATGGCGCTCGCGGCCCCGCGCAGAGCGGGCTTCACACTGATCGGGCAGGGACTGGTCGACAGCCGACTGACGCTCCTCAACCAAAACCTGGGCGCTTACGTGGTGCCAGGCGAAGAAGCCCGCGAGCCCACCTCTGAAATACCCCTCGACCCATCCGGCGGCGAGCCGATTCCTGATCCGCCGCCTCCGCCGGCGGGTAACTGAATTCAACACCGATCTCGTCCTTGTTCGCTGATACACAGGCCGCACTCTGCCAAGAGCCATGAAAACTACCACACCTAGCACATTGTCGCGCATCGCATCGCTGGCATGGGCCGCGCTTTTTCTATGCTCAGTCGCCCGAGCCCAGGACGCCCCGCCAACGAATGCTTTCGGAGAAGAGTACCGTGCCTGGAAGCAAGAACAGGTGGGTACGGCGCGCGCGGCGGTAACGCCGTCTCTGGGTGATCAGGCTACGCCGGTTGCTCATTCGGAAGGTGGGCTTTTGGTTTCCTATCCCGGCGACGGCGGCTGGACGGAAATTCCGCGCAATGACGACGGTTCCTCCGGGATTGTGCCTCTTGGCTTTGATCTCGAGTTCTACGGGACGACGCATCCCGACGTATGCGTCAACAACAATGGGAATATCTCGTTTGTGGAGTGCTTCTCAACGTTTACGGCCACTGGCTTCCCAAGCCCCAACTTCACCATGATCGCGCCTTTCTGGGCGGATGTCGATACAGGCTGCGAGACCTGCGGCCTCGTGTACTTCAAGCAGACTACGTTCAATGGATCGTCCGCTTTCGTCGCACACTGGGAGGCAGTAGGGTACTTCTCCGTCCATGACGACAAACTGAATACGTTTCAAGTTGTTGTTACGGATACACCGGTTCTTCCCGGTGGAAACAATGTCTGTTTTGGTTATGGTGAAATGTCCTGGACCACGGGCGATTTCTCCGGCGGCACTGAAGGCTTTGGAGGAACGCCTTCAACTGTGGGCGCCAACGCGGGGGATGGAGTGAGCTTCTTTCAGTATGGTCGATTCGACCACGAAGGCGCCGACTACGACGGACCGGACGGAAACGCCGACGGCGTAAGTTTCCTCGACGGGTCACAGATTTGCTTCAATACCGGTGCAAGCTCGAGCAATATTCCACCCGTGGCAAGCGGCTTCAGCGATGGCGATACGTTCACGATAGAGGTAGGGGAGGCGTTCAGTCAAACCTTCACGTTTATCAGCCCCGAGACCGGACAAACGACAACGATTGGTGTAGATGCTCCTACCCTCCCAAATCTGTTCGCGCCAACAACGCCCGGAAATCCTGCGACCATCCAACTGATCTTTACACCCGAAAGCGGCCAGGAGGGATTGCACGAGGTGGCTCTGACCGCTCTGGACGATGGAATTCCTCCGCTCGGAACGTCCGTAACCATCTCACTAAACGTCACCGAAGGAGCGATCAACGTAATTCCCTTAGTGGAGCCCACCGTGGACGAGGATCTAGATATTGCGGTACAAGTCACGGGGTTCGAACCCACGAGTGCAGATCTCTATTATCGATTGAGCGGCTCATCAAACTATTCGGCCATTCCACTCATCCAGACGGGTGACGCTTACGAGGCAACCATTCCTTCCGCCGCCGTTACGCTTCGAGGCGTTGACTACTACATTGAACTCTCAGACGACACTGAAGTCATCACCTTTCCTTCGGCAGATCCGGAAGCGAACCCTGCGCATTTACGGGTCGCGGTGGATGCCGCCTTAACGGCTGCGCCACCCCCGCCCGATGGTTCGTACCGCATGGTCTCCATACCAGTCGACCTCGTGGAGCCCAGCGCATCAGCGGTCTTTGCGGATGACTACGGCAACTACATCCCATCTCTATGGAGGCTGCTGCGATGGCTTCCAGATCAGGAAGCCTATGCCGAGTTTCCCGATATCGGCGCTGAACTCACGCCAGGCACATCGGTCTGGCTGGCTACGCGCTTCTCAGAACCTTTTGATGTAGAAAACGGCCAATCGGTTGATGCCTCTAGACCTTTCGACATCGTCTTGCAACCGGGTTTCAACCAGATTGCCTCGCCGTTCGCATTCCCAGTTCTCTGGGATGGGATTTCCGGAAGTGAGTTGGTTGGGCCGCCTGCGGCGTGGAATGGCGTGGAGTATGCACTCGATCAGGACCTGTTGGTGCCATGGGAGGGCGCTTTCGTCGAGAACCGGACCGACGAGGCCATTACAGTGAGCGTCGACCCCATGGAGGCCCCCGCAGGAGCGCTTCCCGGAGAAACTCCGTTTGTTGACGCGCGTGTCGGCTATGGCCTTCGCCTCGTTGCCACGACAGCGGCCGGACTTCGCGACACGCAGAATCTGGCCGCTTTCGCCGCCGAAGCACGCAATGGGCGTGACGCTATGGACATCGGCGAGCCGCCGCCGCCGGGCGAGCACATCCGTCTGAGCTTCGTGCCGGACGCCAACCCGCGAGCCGTGCGACTCGCCCACAGTTACCAGCCCGACACCGGCGAAGGATCCGTTTGGGAGGTCGAAGTGACAGCGACATCCGAGTTGCTTCGTTCGGCTCCGATGCCCGTCAGCGTTGCCCTCGTCGATGAGGGCGTCTTGCCCGACGGCTACGGCGTCCGCGTGATCGACCTCGACCGGGCTACTGCTCTGAGCACAGAAAGCGGGCTCCTTTCCGTGACGATCTCGGCGTTCGAACCCCTGCGTAGACTCCGCCTCATCATCGGCACCGATGCCTTTGCCGATGCCAACAGCGGGGACATTGGCGCGCTGCCGCTGGACTTCGCGCTTAATGCGGCCTATCCCAACCCGGCTCACGGCCCGGTCAACATTCCCTACCAGCTTGCCGCGTCGTCTGCGGTGGAGCTATCCGTCTACGACCTTCTCGGTCGCCGGGTCGCAGTTCTGGTAGATGGCGAGCAGGACGCGGGGCGCCATCTCCGAACCTGGAACGCCGAAGGCTTGGCGAGCGGAATGTACATCTATCGCTTAAAAGCTGAGGCGTTTTCTGACACCGGAAAGCTCATTCTGGTCCGCTGACGAAAGTGCCTACCTGCCTTACCCGTCTCTCGCCTGAGTTGTCATCTCTACGTCTCAAACCGCCGAACCCATGAAACGACGTTTCGCTAGCTCATTCCTGCTCGTCGCCGTGCTCGCCTTGGCAGACTCGTCTCGGGCGCAGTTGCCGACCAGCGACAGCGCTACGCCCATTTACACCGCCGGTGAGACGCCCTCTATACAGGTGACGACGCTTGCTATCTACCAGATTTACGACGACAGTGGCAGCTCGGTATCGCAACTCACGCTTCCCGTTTCGGTGTTTGTCCCGGTTACGCCTCGCCTTGGGCTCAGCCTCCGCACCAGCTACGCCGCTTCGGATAGTGATGGCATGACTAGCCTAAGTGGCCTGGGAGATGCGCAGATAGCGGCGAGCTACAATTTCGACATCGGGCCGGGCAGCGCCGTCGCAAGCGCAAGCGCAAATCTTCCGAGCGGCGAGAGCACCTTAACCCTCGACGAGGCCGCAACCGCGTTTCTCATCGGCCAGGGCTTCTACGGCTTCCGTTTGCCGAGTTTGGGCCAGGGCTTCAACGTGGCCCCGGCGGTCACGTGGGCGGTGCCGCTGAATACAAATCTCGCCGTCGGGCTGGGCGCGGCCTACCAGGTACGAGGTTCAGTTGAGCCCCGAACGGGATTTGGTGAATCGTACGACCCCGGTGACGAACTACTCCTGACAGCTGGGCTGGACGCCCGTGTCCGAGAGACATCTACAGTCGCGCTTGATGTGACGTACGCGCGTTATGGGTCCGACACGTGGATGGGGCTCGACTACTCAACCGGCGACGCAGTCGCCGCCACCGTGCTCTGGACTGAGGTCCTGGGTCCGCACAACGTGCGTGTACTCGGGCGTGTAGGGCATCGGCAAGAGAGTATGGTTCCGCCCGGAACCAGCGCCTTTCTCGGGCTCGACGCCACGGTTCCAAACCAGGGGCGCCTGCTCGGTCATGCTCGGTTTCGGGTAAGCCCACGACTGGTAATGGGGGCAGCAACACAGGGGCGGTACTATTCGGCCAGCCGGGCATTCGAGGAACGGAGGCTCTTTGATGCCGCGTTGATCCCCGAGTTTGAGATCATGCCTGGCCTGACGCTCCTCGGACGGGTTGGGGGAACTCTTGGAACCCTTCAGGGCATTGAGGTCGGGGCAGGCCTTTCGTGGTCTATGTAGTGGGAAGGCTGGGTCGCGCCCGTTGCCGCTACGATACCCTCCCATCATTTTTCCCCCTCGCAATCTCGCAGAAGGTTCTACCCTGGCGCTCTCTTCGGACTTTATTTTCGGAGGCCGCGTACGTACTCTATTGTGCCTCTCTTGATTGCAAGCCGAACCATGTACCGATTCATTCCTCCGCTCATCCTGCTCGCTGGAACCGTTGGTGCATTTCCGAGCCACTCGCAGGAATTGCCGCTTGATGTCGATCTGGACTACTCGACATTTCTCTACGACGACACCCAGTCCGTTCTCGAGTTTTACGTGTCGGTCGGCGCAGACAAACTGGATTTCGAGTTGGTCGATGGGCGGTACCTCGCGACAGTTCCACTAGATCTCGTGCTTCTACCTGTTTCTGGCAGCGCTCCCGCAGGAGCCAGCGAAACACCCGAGCTGGACGAGGACCTCACCCTTCGGTTCGCCTCATTCGATACCTCGGCGGTGCTGCCTGGCCAGTTCTATGTCGAGCAATTTCGCACCGCCGTTTCGCCAGGCGAGTACACCCTTGACGCCACCTTCCCCGCGACAGCAAGTCATCCGGAAATAAAGATTGAGCTGGACGTGACGGTGCCCAACTATGCGCGAGCGGAAAATGTCATGGTTTCGGGGATAACCCTGGCCTCTCACATTACCAGGACGGGCGACGAAGGACCGTCGAGCCCGTTCTACAAGAATGGACTCGTCGTGACACCGAATCCGAACGGCCTCTACGGCGAAGGGCAGCGCCGTCTTTATTACTACGTGGAGTGTTATGGCCTTCCGGAAGCCGCGACGGGGGAGGAGTACACACTTCTCACGTATCTGAGTGAGTCCAACATTGCCCAGCCGATGATCGGCTATCAGGAGCGAAGCCAACGGGCAGTTCGTCATCCGGACGTTGTCGTCGGCAGCTTCGATATCAGCGAACTACCCAGTGGCTCCTACTTTCTCCGGCTTGCGCTTCTCGATGAAAACAATGAGGCGCTCGCCGAGCAGAGCAAAAAGATTTTTGTGCTCAACCCCCATGTCGAGAGGCCCGTGACCGCGATCGACGAGGGGTACGAAGTGAGTCTTTACGCCGTAATGAGCGAGGAAGAAGTAGAGGACAACCTCTCGCAGGCAAGAGTCATTGCAACCCAGTCCGAGTTGTCTCATATCCGGGGGTTAACGAATCTGGACACCAAGCGCTCCTATCTCGCTCGGTTCTGGCAAGCCCGCGATACGGACTCCGACCCGGCCACAAACGGCGCTCGCCGCGAGTTCTACGAGCGCCTTCGATACGCCTCAGATCGATACGACACGCCGTTCGAAGAGGTCTGGGAGACGGACCGCAGCCGGGTGCTCCTGAAGTACGGCTACCCTTCCGACCTCGACCCGAGGCCCTTCGACCAACAACTTGTCCCGCACGAGGTTTGGGCCTACGATAATATTCCGGGCCAGGGCACGGCGATCTTCATCTTCGCTGATCGGGAAGGCCTCGGCAGATACGACCTCATTCATTCTACCGTGACGGGTGAAGTCTCCGAGCCGAACTGGCAAGAGCTCCTTCAAAAGTGATCACCACCGTTGTTGGTACGGACGCCGCCGGTATCTCGACGAGCGTGGCCTGTGTTCGAAAAGGCGGAATCCTGCTGAAGCCGACGGAGACGGTCTACGGGCTTGGCGGCGACGCTGCTGACGCAGGTGTGGCGCTGAGTATCCGGGAATTGAAGCGAAGCTCCGCCGATAAGGCGCTGCTCGTGCTCACCGACGAATGGGCGCGCGTCTACGCGTGGTTCGGCGATCGGTCCACGTCGATCCTCCGGCTGATGAACCATCCGGAACGTTTGCCGATAACCCTGCTCGTGGCTGCATCCGATGCCGCGCCCACCCACCTGATCGGCCGGGAGGGCCTGGTGGGCGTTCGGCGGACCAGCGACGTGTTTTGCAGGGCCATTATTGAAGTCACAGACACACCGCTTCTTTCCACATCCGCGAATCTTGCTGGAGATCCGTCGCCTGCTTTGTTTGGGGACGTTAATGCCGAGATTTTACGAGGCGTTGACCTCGCCGTTGATGCGGGGCATCTGCTGCTCGGCGTTCCATCGACAATTGTGCGCGTCGATGGCGACTCGATTCAGATCGTTCGCGATGGCTCTGTGGATGCCGAAACGATCCACGCGATCATCGGATAGCCGGGGCTCGTCGGGCTTATTTTCCCCGCCCGTCCCGATCGAACAGCCGAATCGCTCGGCCTTCAAGTGCATTCATGACCGAGCCGTTCACCCGCATCGCCAACCTTTCCGAGCATATCGGCGAACGCGTTGCGCTGAAGGGCTGGCTCTACAACAAGCGCGGCTCGAAAGCCCTTTACTTCCTGATTCTGCGCGACGGATCGGGAATCGTTCAATGCGTCGTCAATCAGGAAATGGTAGATGCGGCGTCCTTCTCGGTTGCAGAAACTGCAACGCAGGAAAGTGCGGTTGAAATCATTGGCACCGTTCGCGCAGACCAGCGCCAGGTTGGTGGGCTGGAGGTCCACACCGAGTCCGTCTCGCTGATCTCTCTGGCGGAGCCGTATCCCATTACCCACAAGGAGCACGGTGTCGAATTCCTGATGGACAACCGCCATCTCTGGCTCAGAAGCCAGCGGCAGTGGGCCATCATGCGGGTCCGCAACCGCATCATCATGGCCATCCATGGCTACTTCCAGGTGGAGGGCTACATCCAGATGGACCCGCCCGTGCTGACGGGGAACGCGGTGGAAGGCACATCCACCTTGTTCGAACTCGATTACTTCGACCATCCTGCCTATCTCACGCAAAGTGGGCAACTCCACGGCGAGGCCATGGCGATGGCCCACGGGAAGATCTACACGTTTGGGCCAACGTTTCGCGCCGAGAAATCAAAGACCCGGCGGCACCTGACCGAGTTTTGGATGATCGAGCCCGAGATGGCCTTCTACGACCTCGACATGGATATGCAGGTCGCCGAGGAACTCCTGCTCGCCATTGTGGGGGATGTCCTGCGCGACTGCAGGAAGGAGCTGGATCTCCTCGAACGCGACGTGTCCAAACTCGAGGCCGTCAAAAGCCCATTTCCGCGCGTTTCGTACGATGAGGCCGTTGGACTTCTCCGCAGCGAGACGACCCAGCAAATTCTTGATGCAGAACTCGTCGCCGTGACGACGGAGCAAGCGGGACTTGGGGAGGAGCGAGCCATGAACCGCGCCGCGTATGGCCAGGCCAGGCAAGGCGAGAAGCGACGCATCGACGCGCGGGAGATTGCCATCAACAAGCGGTTGGAGGAAATTGAGGAGGCGCTCCGGAATATCCCAGCATGGAAGGAGAGCGCGGCGAATTTTGAGTGGGGCGCTGACTTCGGCGGTTCTGACGAGACCGTCCTCACCAAACACTTCGATCAACCGATTTTCGTCCACCGCTTCCCCGCTGTCATCAAGGCGTTCTACATGAAGCGCGATCCAGAGGATAACCGGCTCGCCCTCGGCATGGACGTGCTGGCCCCCGAGGGCTATGGCGAAATCGTTGGTGGTGGCGAGCGGGCCACGGATCTGGACTTCCTCAAACAGCAGGTGAAGGATCATGGCCTTCCAGAGGATGTCTTCGGCTGGTACTTCGACCTCCGTCGATATGGCTCGGTGCCTCATAGTGGTTTCGGCATCGGGCTCGAACGAACGGTTGCCTGGATATGCGGACTCCACCATGTGCGCGAAACGATTCCGTTTCCCCGCCTGATGGGGAGGATTCACCCATGACGGAGAGCCGTAACGACGATCAGCGGTTTATGCGCCTGGCCATATCAAAAGCCATGGAAGGTGTAGAGGCCGGTGGAAGTCCATTCGGCGCATGCATCGTGAAGGATTCCGAAGTCGTAGCCAGCGTGCACAATGTGGTCTGGCAGACGACCGACATCACTGCGCACGCCGAGGTTCATTGCATCCGGGAGGCGTGCCGGGCGCTCGGCAAGATCGACCTCCAGGGTTGCACGGTCTATACCACCACCGAGCCTTGCCCGATGTGCTTTTCGGCCATCCATTGGGCAAATTGCGATGGCATCATCTTCGGCGCATACATCGCGGATGCGCAGTCGGCTGGTTTCCGCGAGCTGACGATCTCCAACGAGCAAATGAAAGCGCTTGGCGGCAGCGCGCTGGAGATCGACGGCGGGTTTCTCCTTGAGGAATGTCTGGCCGTATTCGAAGCTTTCAATGCGCGCGCCGATAAAGCCGTCTATTGATGCCACTGCCTCGAATCCCATATCAGTTTGAAGCATTGGCGCAAGATGAGATGCGCTCTCGCGCCGATGCACTCTATGAGAAGATGAACGCACGCCGATCAGTTCGAGATTTTTCGGATCGGCCCGTCCCGCGAGACCTAATAGAAATTGCCATTCAGACAGCATCTACCGCGCCAAGCGGCACGCACATGCAGCCGTGGACCTTCGTAGCCGTCAGCGATCTCGAACTGAAACGCCGTATCCGCGAAGCAGCGGAAAAGGAGGAGCGGGAAAGCTACGCGGGCCGAATGTCGGACGAGTGGTTAGAAGCCCTTGAGCCCATCGGCACGGATCACAACAAGCCGTTTCTCGAAACAGTCCCGTGGATTGTCGTGCTTTTTGCCCAACGCTCAGGTTTCCGTGATGACGGCTCGAAGCGTAAGCATTACTACGTTCAGGAGAGCTGTGGTATCGCGGCTGGCTTCTTCATTGCTGCCCTGCACGAGATGGGGCTGGCAACGCTCACGCATACGCCCAGCCCCATGCGGTTTCTGAACGAATTGCTAGAGCGGCCGGCCAACGAGGCACCCTTTATCCTTTTCCCGGTCGGCTATCCGTCGGATTCAGCGACGGTGCCCGACTTCCGGCGCAAGCCACTAACCGACATTGCTGTCTGGAAGTAGTCGGCAATCAGGCGGCTATGCGAAGCGGCCGTACATTTAATGCCATCAGCCCGGCCTTCCCGCCGACGACGGCAAATTCAACGAAGTCTCCAGGATTGAACTCGAGGTCAGATTGCGGCACCATGAACGGAATGAGATCTCCGTGCTGGCCCTGTTGAACAAAACCGCGTCGCGTGCGGGCATTGAAGGAGGCTACGTATCCTTGCGTCATCAAAGTCCGTCTGGGGGACGAGTGTGGAGTGAGAAGGCCATCGCAAACGAGGGTATCGGCGGAAGGATTCGCAACGATAATGGAGGTGTTGCGAAGAGTGCTATCGGCCCGTGTGAAGCTCTACGCACGTTCCAGAATCCACGCGGAGAGCCCCGAGAGGACCTCCTCTTTCTCTGGCTCGTTCATGGTTTCGTGCCGAAGCCCATCGTAGAGCAGCAAGGTCTTATCTGTTGACGGAGCCGCCGCATCCAACCATTGGGATCCGCCCGGGTCTGTGATATGGTCGTCCGTTCCATGGAACAGGAAGAGTGGCATGGTGAAGGCCTCGGGATGTTTTCTGACGCGCTCCGTAGCGCGAAGAATTTCGTAGCCCATCCGCGCCCGAATACCATGGTTGTTCACGAGCGGATCGGCCAGGTAGGCCTCCTGGACGGTCTTGTCTCGGGAGATGTTGTCAATCTCCAGCCTGCCCATTATCAGCCTCGGCGCTATACGGTTGATGACGCCGACTAACTTCTGCTTGAGCGGGGAGAGGTCCACGGGGATCTGAAGGGCGGGCGATGAGAGAATGAGAGCGTGCAACGCCGGGCGCTGTTGCACAACGTACAGGGAAGAAATCAACCCTCCAAGGGAGTGCCCCATAAGAAACAGCGGAATTCCATCGGCCTGCTCGCGGACGGCCTGATGGACGAGCGCGAGGTCATCCACGTATTCGTCAAACGAATCGACGTAGACACGTGGGCCTTCAGATTGGCCATGGCCACGATGGTCATAACTGTAGACCGCAATTCTGTCCATCACAAGATGCGTGGCCATGTTAGTATACCGACCGCTGTGTTCGTTGATGCCGTGAACAAGCAAAACGGCCGCCCGAGGATGTTCGTCGGGCCACCACGTTCTTGTGAACAGTTGGAAGCCGCCTTGGCTGGAAAGCGTGCCGGTCGTGAGCTGCATGATGGGATCAATAGCGGAAGTTGGAGTTTAACCCGGCCAGACCACTTCGGCCCATGAACATCCTCGAATCCGCGACTTCCCCCGAATCCGTTCTGGACTTCATCGATGAAAGTGTTCGTGCGTTGCAGGATGCCCAGATAGAACCACGCTTTATCCTGCTTGGACCGGAGTCGTACGCCAGTTTCCGAGAGGCCATCTCGCAGCGCTTCGGGCGCAGCCCGGGGCTCTTCGAGCAGTACCAGTATCTTACCATCGTGGTCGACCCCTTTCGCCGCAACACCGTGTGTGTTGCGCCCGCTCCACGCGATATTGCGGAAGGTGTTCGAGGCGAAACTATCTAACCGAGTTACTTATGAAGGCCATCTGGAATGACACCGTAATCGCCGAAAGCGACGACACGATTGTCATCGAAGGCAACCAATACTTCCCACCCGATTCGCTAAATCGAGCTCGTCTGGAAGAGACCGACCATCGCACCATCTGCCCGTGGAAAGGCGTGGCCAACTACTACACGGTTGAGGTAGGTGGAAAGCGAAATGAGAACGCCGCATGGTACTACGCGGAACCAAAGACGGAAGCGGCGGAGATACGCGACCACGTGGCTTTCTGGAAAGGGGTAGAGGTGGTCGAGGACTAGAGGTTCGGTTCACCTTCGTTTGTTCCTCCACTGCGAAATTCGCCAGGCAATGTGGACGAGTCGGCCCATCCATTTCGGTGTGGGCGCCGCAGGCGATGGCTGGTCAGAACCGAGGTGGTCGGCGGAGATGTCCGCCAACAGGAAGTTCTCGGATGCGACCGACGAGCCGGCAAGCCGCCGCAGTATGGCGAGTTGTCCGGCGTGCGTCATGGCATCGGCGAATGGCCCTTGCAACAGTTGTTCCTGCGTGATCTCTCGTAAAGGAGTCCCGGCAGCGAAGTGAGCAGCCAAGTCGGCGAGAACGGCGTGGAAGCGCTCGACTTCCGCCTTGATGTTGGGCAGTGGATCGGCTCTGTACACGCCGCCCACAAAGAATGTCCGGGCGTAGCCGAGGACGTTTGTCATGTGCCTGATGAGCTCGATGGGGGTTCGCACGCCGTTGCCGGCCTGGAAGTCCGCAAAATCATCCGGCGCGCCTCGGAGCGCCTTCTGCGTCCGGTAGGCGAGTGCCGCGAGGTAGTGTCGGAGCAATTGCTGGTCTTCGCTCATGCCGGTCGGTCCGGTTTCAATAAGCGGCAGGCATCAGCGTATTCCTGTGAATAGGAGGTCTTGCTTCGCATTTGCCGCCGTGTTTGCTCTTGGTCAAGATCAATACACTTCGGTGGAAGAGGGCTATTTCCCGGTGCCAGCCTGCTTCAGTCTATGCTGCACGATGCGCGTGATCAGTGGGTAGGGGATGGGTTCATCCAGCGGGAATTGCAGGTTTCCCTTTGGGCCTGCGTAGCGCTCGACTGCTTTCTCCAGCCGGATATCGCCCGAGACAGGAGGATAGAGGCCGATGTGTTTCTTCCACGCGGCGAAGTACACCAGCACGCCTTTCTGATTGAAGGCGGGCATCTGGTAGCTCATAGTCTCCTTGGCGTTGGGCGCGGCGTTGTGAATCGTCCTCCGGATCGCTTCGAGTATCGCCTGGATCTCGGGAGAAAAATCCGAGATGTATTCGTCGATAGTAGCTGGCTTGCTCATCACGTCGATAGCGTTGCCGCCAGTTCGGCGAGTTGATCGGTGGCCATGGACCAGCCTTCGTGGAACCCCAATTCTTCGTGCGCCTTTAGATCTTCCTCGCTCCAATGCTGGACGTGAGCCGTGTAGCGCGTCTTCCCGCCTTCGTTCTCAAAGGTGATGGTACCAACCATGAACGCCTTTTCCGATGGCACCCACGCCTCCGTGAATGCGTCCGTGAATACAATGCGCTCGTTCTCTACTACATCGAGATAGACGCCGCGATTTGGTGTCTCTTCTCCATCGGGGCTTCGCATCACGATGACGTTGGCTCCGCCCGGCCAGACATCCAGCTTGGCCGAGGACACCGTCCAGGGTTTCGGGCAGAACCATTGCATGAGGAGATCGGGCTCTGTCCGGGCACGGAAGAGGATTTCCCGCGGGGCGTCGATCAGGCGGGTTAATGACAGCTCGTAGGGGCCTTTCTTTTCGGGCATGGTCCTATCCGTTGATCTTGGGAACGACAATAACTGGTGCCCCAAGATTCCAGAAGGGTGTCCCGGGGGACGCGGAAGAAACGTAGCCATTCTTGCCCGTGAGGCGCAACAGGAAAGCCTGCCGAGGAGCCGTAGCTGCGTTGCATGCAACGCCGATTGGTCGATTGCGGCGGCAGCACGATTAGTTGCCGGAACTCGCCGCCGCGGGTCGGAATGGGCCTGACGGCCACCCCAGCCGAGTTTGCGTGCAACGCCGCTACAACCTGACCAAAAATATTCCGATACCGCCTCATCGGCGACAGACCTTAGAAATCTACAATTCCAGGAAAACAGGCGTTCCCGGCGCGTCGTCACCTGTTGCGCGCCGCAGCGACTGTTGCAATTCATCGCTAAATCCGGTCAGGTCCTCCCAGCCGACCACGTCGCAGTGAATCATCGAGACAAGCGACTGGAATAATTTCGATCTCGCATGGTTGTCGAAGCAGTCAACCAGGATTCGGCCTTCCTTGACGATCCTGTCTCGGACTTCCCAGAACCGTTCAGTTGGTGTTTTCCCGTTCTGCGAAAGCGTGGTGATGATCTTCCCCATTCGTCTTCTCCAAATAGCGCTCGCGCCAGGCTTCAATGCTCTTTCGGAAGAGCTTCCAGTCACCAAGCACCACACACTCACGACGAATCCTGCGCGGCCTGGCCCCGCAGCTTCCGCTTCAGCACGCCCGCCGCCAGCGTATAGCCCCCGTCGGCTCCGTCTACGAAATGGATGTGTTTGTCCGTCCGGTCGCTGACGTAGCACGACATGACGGATTCGCGGCTGACGGCCAGCCCGTAGGTGATCAGGCCCTCGCCCTCCAGTTCCTGGAGCCCGGCCTCCAGCCGCTCGCGCTGTTCCGTTGTGCCGACGATGACCGTATTGATGCGCCCGTCGATGACGAGCGTGTCCGTCAGATCCACCAATTGCTTGAGGTAACGTTTGCCGCGCTGGCTGCGCATGAAATAGAGGCCGCCGAAACGGGTGGCGAACCACGACCGGATGAGATCCCAGCGATTGACGCGTCCCATCTTCGCCTTCATCTCGGTCGCGAGTTTGGCCATCCTGCCGTTCAGCCGGAGTCGAGACACAGAGACTGGATTCCTGGAATCAGCGGAGCCGTAAAGCTCATCCAGGAGATCGACCACGCGCTTGAAAACGGACGCCTGGTCTTGCTCCTCACGCGACGTTACCAGAAGGCTAACGACCTCGTGCGACCGGACCGCCGGCCCGATGCGATCCCAGCGGCACTCCATACCATGCAGGTCGAGCGCGTCGCTGGGGTTGAACTCTTCAGGATCGTCGAGCCCTTTAATGATGCGCTCCGCCTCGGCGAGGCCATGCCCCAGCACCACGGGAATGGCGAAGAGGTCCGACAGGAAAAGTCGGCTGATGTTCAGCGCGTGGCCCACCGCGTAGAGCTCGTCAACGGGAACCGAGCCGACCCGAAGCTCAAGGCCAAAGTTTTCGCGCGTGTTGGCTCGATGCGCAGCCAAAGAGGAGAGGGCAGAGTCAAGCAGGGACGGCGGAACGATGAGGGTTGCACCGTCGCCACCAAAGAAGAAGGGGACCAGAAGATCGGACCGGCGCGCGAGGTTGAGCGTCGCGATGATGCTGCCGGTGGCGATGAGGTTGACCACCTCGTGCTGTCCGGCGCCGACCGCTGCCGTCGAGTTCTTGATGTCTGTGACGATCACGTGCCAGTCGGGAGGCACCGCTTCGAAACGCGACGCGTCGCCGAACAACTGGCTCAGGGTCACCCGTTGGACGGGCAGATCCGAAAAGAAGCGAGCGGAGGAAGGGCCTGTCATGTCGATGCAGCCGCGCCGGGGATTTATCGTCCTTCAACTTACCGCAGACGCCCGGGCTTTGATAGGTCCAGGTCGCTTGGTTGATTGCTGGTCGTGAGCGGTTGCGTTAGAGAAAGGCGACCGCGCTGTATGCGATTTCAATCAGCTATCTCGCTCGATCGATACCGTCGCCGCGATTTTGCGCCTATTCGGATCCAACGTGTAAAGTTGCTCGACGTTGGCATTCGGCCCAAGGTGCTCGAACTCCCTGGGCGACCACTCGGGGCCATCCTCCGCAGGCTCATCCAGGAATTTGGCGGAGACGACGCCGGGAATGCGGTCGTGGGTGGCGCGGACAGACTGGTTCCGGCCCAGACGACCCGGCCACACGAACGCGGGCGCCTCGCTTCGCCCGGCAACGACGGCGTACGTCTGCCCCCCGGCGCTTCGGCACGGGGCCTCACCGGACGAGCGAACGGTGCTGCGACAGGACGTGCTCAGCCGACGCGGGGCGGCGCATCCGGCTCCTCCCGCATCACCGACCGCACCTTCGCGACGACCTCCGGCGAGACCTCCTCCAGGCCGTGCGCGTTGCGCGCGTGCGCCGCGACCAGCCCGAGCGCCTCGTCTTCGGTTTCCGCGCGGATCACCCCGTCGCAGTCAAACCCGACGTCTCTGCAATGAACGATCTTGGTCATAATGTACCTCCTTGCTGTGGATGAGGGGATGGATTAACCGCCCCGGACGGCTCCCCGTCCGGGGTGGGATTGGGTGAAAGCTACCGCAACAATGTTACCCGTCGCGCCTGGGTAAACCCGCTGTCGGCGGTCATGCGGACGAGGTAGACCCCGCTCGCGAGCCCCTGCCCGTCGAGGACGGCCTCGTGCCGCCCGGCCTGCCGAGTTTCGTCGACCAGAACGGCTACCTCGCGGCCCAGCAGGTCGTAGACCGCCAGACGAACTTGCCCCGCCTCGGCCACGTCGAAGGGGATGATCGCCTGCGGGTTGAAGGGGTTGGGGTAGGCCGCGTGGAGCGCGAACGAAGAGGGCACCTCCGGGCCGTCCGGCTCCGTCCCCACCGTCCCGTCCGTGAGCGAATGCACGACGATCATCCCGTCGACGATCTCGATCTCGAACGCCCAGCCCGGCTCCAGCCCCATCACCTCGACCGCGTCGAAGTCGCCGGTGAGCACACTGGCGTCCAGAATCTCGAACGTGTCACCCGTGCGGGGGGCGTAGCCGTCCTGGAAGGCGAGCACAAGGGTTCCGTCCAGCGCGGCGCTCCCGTCGAGGCCGGGCTGCCCGACGAGGGGGCGGACGCGGAGACGTCCCTGCTGCGTGGTGTCCGGCCCGGCCAGCGGGATCTCGAGGAGGCCCTCAGGGTCCTGCTCGTAGGCACCCTCGACGAGCAGCGTCCCGCCGACGGTGTCACCGCCTCGAAGCGAAGGATGGTCCGCGCGGAGCGGGGCGGGGCAGCTTGGGATGCACCTGACGCCGGGGCCAATGAACCCCACATTGAGCACCTTTCCGATGAGGAGGCCGTCCCCCTCGATCCGCCCCGTCGGGAGCACGACGATGTCGTCGGCATCCGGCGGCGGGTTCGACGGCACGTCGAACGCGTCTACGGTGGCGCCAGTGAGCGAGAGCCGACTCGAGAGTTGGGCCGTGCCCACGGTTCCCACCGTCAGCGTGCGGCTGACGACGAGCAACGAGGCGGCGTCGTGGACCAGGACGGCCCCGGTCCCCGTTCCCCCGCCGATGATCATCCGGTCGCACTCGACGAGAGCGCCAGCGCTGATGATGAGTAGGCCGAGCCGGCCGTCCCCGTTCGCGACCAGGCAATCCCCGGCGAACCCGGCGTCCCGGACGCGCAGCGTCGAGGAAAGCGGGGCGGCGCCGATGGAGTCCACGAACACGCTCGCGAACGCCTGGGGGGCGTCGGAGACGAAGAGGTCGGTCGCCTCTACTACGCCCCCGTCACCTACGGAGAGGAAGCCTCCGTCCCCCATCATGAACGAGCCCGTGGTGAGCCGGGCGGCGCGGCCGGAGGCCACGTGCACCCCCCGCACCGACACGGAGGGTGCCACGCTCGCGGCGGATCCGACGAACACCCGGCCCGCCGACACCTCGGCGCCGTCGCG
>JBGTDU010000047.1:0-4423 GCA_041748175.1 Rubricoccaceae bacterium | reverse complement strand
GCTGCGAACAGCGAGTGATGAAGCGGCGTGTAGGGCAACATCAGGCCGAGTTCCTGGTTATCCGGCGCAACGTGGGGCAAAATCTCCCTTGCATCAAGAAGAACAATCGGCCGCGCCTGGTCTTCGAGCAGCGATTCGCTCTCCGCGTCAAGCACAGCTATGCGACGAGCAACGTTGAAGTCGCGGACCATCAGCGCGAAGGGTTTTTCCTTCCGCACCTTGCGTTCGCGCAGCGCCTGGACGGCGGATTCGTTGCGGGCGTCGCAAGCCAGGTGGTAGCCTCCGATTCCTTTGATGGCGAGAATCTTTCCGTCTCGGAGGAGTGAGGCGGCGTGGTCGATGCGCTCGGGATGACGGATTGGGAGCTTGGGACCTGGAACTTGAAGGCCAGGCATGGTGAGAGTGAGAGACAGAGGTCCGTCGAGGTGCGTGCGCAAAGCGCCCGATTGCGTCAGAACGTACCTCGGCCCACAGGCCCGGCACGCCACAGGTTGTGCATGAAAGCGCCGGTCGGCGGGGTCGTCGTACTCGCGGGCGCAATCCGGGCAGAGCGGCCAGTCGCGCATCGTGGTGGCCGGGCGGTCGTATGGCAGATCGAGGATGATGCTGTAGCGCGGGCCACAGTCTGTGCAGGTGATGTAGGGGTAGCCGAAGCGGCGGTCGGAGGGGTCGAGGAGCTCCGACAAGCAGTCAGCGCAAACAGGCAAATCTGGTGAGATGAGAGCTATGGGGCGATTCGCACAGCCGCTTTCCCGAATCTCGAATCGGTCGAAGCCCTCGACCTCAACCTTCGTCGTTTTTATCGAAGCAATTTGAGAAGCCGGCGGAGCTCCTGCTTGCACAGCATCGGTGAATGCACGAACCGATTTAGCGAGTCCTTCCGCATGAATCTCGATGCCAGATTCATTGTTGCAAACCCAGCCCGCCACATCAAATTTGTGGGCAATTCGGTAGATGAACGGCCGAAATCCAACCCCCTGCACGACGCCACCGATGCGAACGCGAAAGGCCTCGATCACGGAGCTTCCCGACGCCATTGCACAATCATTCGGAGGGCAAAGTATGGCGACCGGATGCTACTTGCGCATGATTGAGAACCGCGACGAGGAGCACGCCTCCCACGATGTTGCCCAGAAGAGCCGGAACGAAAAAGGCGATGTAGCTTCCCCACGATGCTGGTCCCACGATAACCGCGTACATCGTTTCGATAGAGCCAACGACACAGTGCGCAAATCCGCCCAGGCCTATGAGGTAGGTGATGACGACAATGATGAGCACTTTCTCTTTCTCGGCGTACGGCAGCATCCAGACCATGAGCGCGAGCAACCAGCCTGCGAAGATGCCGCCGACAAACGTGCTCACGAAACTGAGCTCGAGGAAGTGCTCGCCGCTGGCAAGCAAAGCGGCAAAGATTTCCGGCGTCCACATCTCCGAAAACAAGGCCGTGCGACTCACTACAAAAGCGAGGATCAGGGCACCGATCAGATTCGCGAGCAGGACCGTTCCCCAGAGCCGAAGCACATCAGAGAGCACCGCCAGCGACGGCTTGCGTAGCAAAGGGAGAATCGGCTTCAAGGTGTTCTCCGTGAAAAGCTGCTGCCGCCCGAGAATGACGACGAGGAAGCCGATCGTGTAGCCGAATGACGTAATGAGTGGTGCCCAGGAGGCATCGGGTAACATCCCTTTCAGCAGGCCCAGCCCGAGGAACGAAAAGCCCAATGAGAGGCCCGCCGCGAGGCCCGACCAGAATAGTGCCTGCGTTGGGCGGTTTAGCTCGTCCTTCGCTTCCTTGAAAATCGCTTCGTAAATGACCGCTGCCGCCGGCGCAGTTCGCTCGCGCGCCTGTTCCTCCTCCTCCTCGTTCAATGACGACTCGGCGTCTTCTTCGGGTTCCGATTCTTGCTGTGCTTCAACATTCGAGGATTTGGTCGACATACAGGCAGGCGGTTTCTGTTCGATCCAAAGTATAGCCTCGCGGAGCCAAGCCAGGGAAGGGCGACTGTCCACCAACAGAACGGAATCACGAGCACCGCTTCACGTGCCGGAGAGCGATATCTGGAAATCCACTAGTGGCCCTCACCGACAAAGCAACCCCGTCCCTGCCATCCGACCTGAATCACCTTGCCGTCCTCAACCAGTACGGGGACCGTCGAACCACCGTCGGTGAGGCTACGCATTCGTGCGAGGGCCTCGCTGTCGGCCTCGACGTCGTACTCGGAAAATGCGCGGCCCTGCCATTCCAGGTCGTCCCGCAGATCTGCCGTGAACTGGCAGCGTTTGGTTCCGAAGAGCTCAAGCATCGTTCGCTGACAGGTAGTAGAGCGTGTCGAGGATGATGTGGTAGATGGAGGCGTGGACCTCCTGAATGCGCGGAATGTAGTCGGAGGGGACGGAAATGATGAAGTCGGCCAGGTTTTTCTGAAGGATCTCGCCCCCATCGTACCCCACGAGTGCGATGGTTAGAAGACCCAGTTTGCGTGCTTCGTTGAGCGTGATGAGTACGTTCGTCGAACTCCCGCTCGTCGAAATCCCTACGGCGATGTCGGTTGGATTTGCATGGGCCAGGAACTGCCGGAGGAAGACGACCTCCGTGCCCACGTCGTTAGAGATGGCGCTGACGCAGGCAGGCTCCATCGCGAGGGAAATGGCTGGAATGGTCGGACGACCGGGAGGTGGCAGCACGCAGTCGAGCACGAAATCATTCGCGTCCGTGGCCGATCCGCCGTTTCCGAACGCGATCACTTTGCCTCCGCACTTGAGCCTCTCGTGGATGGCCCCGGCTGCCTCCGCAATTTTATCCGACTGTTCGTGGGCGATCGCTTCTCGCAACTGTGCGTCGTCGGTGGCTTTCATCACGATGGATGTCGATACTTCACCGAGGGCGTCGGTCGTGTCCTGTATTTCTCCACCGAGAAACGGATAGAGAAACCCCGAAGCGCCTACATCTTCTGTGACGCCCTCGCCGTGCTCGAGGAAAACGTGGACCGTTTCCCAGAGTGTGTGATACAGCACCTCGATCATTTCCTGATGAATGAAAGGGTCGTCCGAAGGCGAGGCGACCGCATAGCTCCCGACAGCTCCCGGCAGCGCGAAGGTTTGTGCGCCTCGTTCGGCGGCGAATGCGAGTAGCCGCGTCACGGCCGGATCGCCCTCCGGCGGACCAAATCCCATCACGATGTCATCCCGGTTAAGAAGTACAGGAAGCCACGCTTCAAAGGCCGGGCTCAGATCCAGCGCGGGAAGCGCCCGCTTGCCGACAATCACTGGGTGCACGAATTCCACCGAAACGTGCTGGGCGTCGGTCGCATAGGGGCCGCGCCCGAATGCAAGCAGGCGTCCACCTCTCAAAAACCGCGCAGCCATTTCTTGGCAGGCCAGGGCAAGGAGTGGGGCCTCTCGCGGGAAGAAGGCCTCGGCTATCGCATTGCGGAAACGGAGGTGCTCGGCCACTGTGGTGGCAAGTGAGACAGGCGCAACGCGCATTGAGGGAGATCAATTCTAGGATCGAACTATACCGGTAAACCCGGGCGCGGTTCTTCTGCGTCCCGAAGTCCGCACTCACGGGCCGTTCGGAAACCGTTGCGTAGTATGTCAGTAAAGCCTTCTCCCAGTCTAGCCCGGCAGTGATTACTTCCCTCTCCATCGCCGACCTGACGCGAAATGTCAGGAGATACCTCCGCAGGGTTGGGGACGGAGAGCGATTCGTTCTGTTAGATGACGACGAGCCTGTAGCAGAACTGCGGCCCTTGCGATCCGGGCGAGTCCTCGGCGAGATGCCTGCACTGATTGCCGACGTGCCACATCTTTCGCGCGAGGAAGCCGATGCCTTCGCCGACGATCTGGAACAGATTCGCCTGAACAACCCCCCACCTCCCGATCCATGGGCGTCCTGATTGACGCCTCCATCCTGATTGAGGCTGAACGCGGCAGATTGGATCTGGAGAAGAAGGTGACACATCGTGCGGCTGAGCCGTTCTTCCTGTCAGTTGTCACCGCGAGTGAATTGATACATGGCGTTCACCGCGCGCACGATTCCGAAGTTCGGGAACGTAGGCGGTTGTTTGTCGAGGCATTGATAGTTCAATTCCCTCTTCTTGACGTGGATCTTGCCGTCGCGCGCCTGCACGCCGAGATATGGGCCAGATTGGCGAGCGAAAGGCAACCGATTGGATCTCATGACCTATGGCTCGGCGCGACATGCCTGGCGCATCGCCTTGCAATGGCAACGATCAACGTCCGGGAGTTCGAACGCGTGCCCGGCCTGGTCGTGGAAGACTGGTCTGCTGGTATCTGAGTTCATCCCGACATTCAGCTTCACGGCCCACCGAGCCCCATGACCGACCTCTTCTTCGCCCGCTCTCAAATGGCGATGTCGCTGGGCTTCCACATCATTTTTGCGGCGGTCGGGATTGGAATGCCCTTG
>JBGTDU010000046.1:0-13644 GCA_041748175.1 Rubricoccaceae bacterium | reverse complement strand
CTCCTTGTAGACGCTCATCACCGAATCTCCCATCTCGACCACCACAATTCTCGCCCGGTCCACGTCCAGGGCAGGGAAATCCTTCCGCAGCACTTTGTCTATCAGCTCGAACAGCGCACCAGCCATTTCAACGCCCGTCGCCCCGCCGCCGACAATGACGAACGTAAGGAGTCCATCTTCGATTCTGTCGGTGTGCTCATTCGCGTCCTCAAAACACCGCAGAATATGGCCTCGCAAACGAATGGCGTCGGCCGCGCTCTTCAGCGGAAGGCCGTGCTCCTCTGCTCCGCTTACTCCGAAATACGCTGTGGTTACGCCCGTTCCAAGAATCAAGTAGTCGTAGGGCACGGGCGAGCCATCATCCACGAGAACCAGCCTCTCGGCGAAGTCGACGCCCCGCACTGACGCCATGCGAAAATCGACATTCGCCTGGCCGTGGAGAATGTGCCGCGCTGGCTGGACGATGTCTCCCGGCTGAAGCCCCGATGTGGCGACTTGATACAGCAGCGGCTGGAACGTGTGAAAGTTATTGCGGTCAATCAGGAGGATGTCTACCGGCTCACGACGGAGTTCTCTCACGGCATTCAATCCCGCAAACCCAACCCCGACCACAACGACGCGAGGTCTGGGAGCCATGCCGTCGGCGGCAGGCGCCGCGTCGACACCGTGGATGCGAGGGACATCTTTCATGGCGAGGTGGGTTGATTGGTCGAGCGCGCGTACGGGAGGGGTACGAGCCGGGCTGGTCGCCACCCGGAGGGTTCACGATTTCCCCAAAGCCGCTCCGTACGCCTCCTTCAACAAGCACTGAAAGTGGTACACCCCCGCTTCGGCATCGACGGAGAATCTCCCCATATCATACGCCCGCGACGCGAGACCACGTTGAACATGCTGGCAAATATCGATGTCTTCTCGCTGAACCTTTTCGCTGAATTCAAGGTCTTGCGCGATCGCTTTCAGCGCCTCGAGTGAGCGCACATCCTCGTAGTAGAAATCGAAAATCACTTCGCAACGATTCGCAGCCACGGGCACGACACGGTTCACCTGCAGCCTCCCAGGCAGAATGTTGAACATGCTATTCGGAAAAACCCAGTAGTAGAAGGCTTCTCCTCCATCGGTGCCGTAAAGGCTGTCCTCGCCCTTCAGAGGACTGTGCTGAAGGACATAGCACGGATTTGTTTCTGTTACGTAGTTGCGGTAATCCAACCTCGTCGCCAATTCCGGATGGACAAGGGGGATGTGATAGCCCTCCAGAAAGTTGTCCACGTAGACCTTCCAGTTGCAGGCCACGTCGTAGGTGACGCGGCTGTGGAACTGCATCGTTGCAAGCTGCCTGGGCGCGATCTGCTGGCGAATACCCGCAAGCTGGTTCTCCAGCGCCTCAGGAGCATCCGCCAGGTTGACGAAGAGCAATCCATCCCACTCCGCCAATGCAACGGGCGTGAGTCCAAAGTCTTTCCTGTCGAACAGATCTGTTCGATCAAAACGCGGGACGCCTCGCAGCGAACCATCAAGCAAATACGTCCAGCCATGATACTGGCATTGAAGGACACCTTTCCTGAGACGTCCGCAGGCTTCGGTTGCCAATGGTCCACCACGATGTTTGCAGACGTTGAAAAAGGCATTCAGTGCGCCTTCCTTATCCCGTACCACCACGACGGGGTTGCCAGCGATCATCGCTGTCACGTAGTCGCCGGTCGCGCTCATCTGCGAGGCATGGCCCACAAACTGCCACGACTTGGCCATGACGTGCTCATCGTCGAATGCATGGAGCTCGGCATCCGTGTACCACGCGGATGGGATGGTTTTTGCGCGAGAAAGCGGGGCTATTTCGATTTCTTTTCGGGTTATCATATTCGCTATTTCTATTCTATGCTATAAGCTATGCTCGCGCTTACAACTTAATTCAGGCCAAACGCTAGACCGCCAAATCTAAAGGTAGATCGGCAATGTCTTTTAGCCGACGCCCTTCAACCATGATTCGCAGCAGCTCGCTTGCATCCTCGTACACGGATGCGGATGCGGCCTCCATGAGCTCGGTTAGTGCAAAATGATACACGCAGTCAATGTCACCTGTACCCAACGCTGTGGAAGCGATTCGACTGGGTAGTGGCTCGCCCGTCACAACCGCGATGTGCGGAACGCGTCCTTTGCGGTTGCGAATAAGATTGAGAGCCTCGGATCTTGCGTTTTGCGCCCTATCACTGCGAATTGTCCACTTGCAGGATATGCTCGCGTGTAGTAGCGGCAATCCGCCCTGGCGCTCCCGGAGACTTGCAAATTGGGCGGAATTGTCGTCGACAAGCACCTCATTCCGATTGATCGACTCGTCGGATTCAAGGCCTCGCACAACAACGATGTCTGGCGTGATGGTGTAGTCATTGCCCAGTGCAGCCGCCAACTCGGGATCTCTGGCTGCGGCATTTTCGAGTGCGGTTAGATGTCCATATTGCTCATAACGCGCTATTTCGGCACGATTCCGACCGGCAACACAGAGCAGATCCCAGTGACCCGGCCTCAAGTGTCCAAGCCTCGAGAATGAATCGGTGAGGAATCCCACAACGAGTAACTCAAATCTGCTCCCCGATGTCTGTCCTGCTAGACGGTCACCAGCTGATTCCCCTTCGATACGGTCGTAGATGCCTTTCGCCAGCATCGTGCTGGCCTTACTGTGACGGTCGGCATTTGATGGTATGCCAGTCACGTCAATACGCAGCAGTCTATTCAAAACGCCAGCATGGAATTGAGCCCGCATCTGCGTGAATACAGCGGTTAAATCGCTCATTGCTCAAACAATGTTGGAACGGGTTCTCTACTAAGTATCTGTCTTTCGACTATCCCTTTCCCCATCAACGCCTGAGATATGCTGTTCCCGATTGCAGCAGCAACAGGTGGTGGAAAAGCATTCCCAACCTGGCGATAGGCCCGCGTCTTGGACCCCGCAAAAGACCACTGGTCCGGAAAGCCTTGAAGCCGTGCGACCATTCTCACCGTCAAATACGGCGCACCTTCAAAATCTGGATCTGGAGCGGTTTCAGCGATGAGCTTGCCATTGACGCCTAGTTCCGACCAGGCTCGTTTCGAGCGAGTAGGACCCAAGTCCGGACCGCCATGCTTTGTCGATCCACCGACGATGGTGGGCGCGATGGAATTGGCACGTTTCGCCCAGGCTTGTGCTCCCTTCCAGCCACGCTCTCCCATCAAATCTTTCAAGGCCTCCCCCACAGTTCGGGCACCCGTCCGCTCAATGCGCGGCCAGCTGAAGGTAGATGCCCATGGAGCGCGCAAAGCCACCAGCACGACACGAGGCCGAAGCTGAGGAACCCCGAAATCTGAAGCGACGACAAGTTTCCATCCGACTGCATATCCCATCGATTGAAGTTGCAAGGTTATTTCGTTCCGATACGTGTCGAACGGTTTGTCGAGCAGGCCGCGAACGTTCTCCAGAAGAACCGCGCGTGGCCGAATTTCTTCGACTAGCCGCAATGCCTGGGGGAAGAGGTCTCGCTCGTCGTCGACGCCACGCTGAAGGCCAGCCTTGGAAAAGGGAGGACAAGGAACGCCGCCAGCCAGCAAATCCAAGCCTTGAAACGCTCGGCCATCAAACGCACGGACATCTCCCTCCACAACATTCCAGCTGGGTCGGTTGAGACGTAGGGTTTCGCACGCCTTATCGTCAATCTCGATGAGAGCGGCATGATGATATCCGGCCATTTCCAGGCCCAGCGCCTGACCACCAGCCCCCGCACAAATCTCAACGGAGCTCAATTTCGCTTCCATGATTTCAGCTTCACGCCGATCTGATCCTGACTATCAAGAAGATACAAATTGGGCATCCCGTCCGGTTTGTGGAGGTGCACGACCGTGCAGCCGGCTACGAAGGAGAGCGCCTCTTCGGTGGATTTCATCTCGGAGCCTCCGTGAGGATTGCAGACTCTACGTCTTCAAATCCAGCGCCCGTTGCACGGGCTGAGGCACGAACGACGACGTGTCGCCGCCGAAGCGGTGGATTTCGCGGACGATGGACGCCGCCACAAACGTGTGCGCTTCACTCGGCATCAGGTAGACCGATTGCACCTCCGGGGCCAGCCTCCGGTTTGCAAGAGCCATCCGAAACTCGAAGTCGAAATCCGAAACCTGCCGGAGTCCGCGGATGAGTGCGACGGCCCCCCGGGCTCGGGCGTGATCGACCAATAGCCCTTCGAACGGGGCGACGGATACGCGGTTGGCTCCTTCCATCCCGACTATGCTCTCCTCTATCAACCTGACGCGTTCATCCAGACCAAAGAGCGTGGTTTTGGTGACGTTCATTGCCACCGTCACTTCCACGCGGTCGAACAGCGTCAGGGCACGCTCGAGCACATCGAGATGGCCCAGCGTGATCGGATCGAAGGTGCCGGGATAGAGAGCGAGTGACATAAGCTGGATGGCGAGAGCAACCCGTTACGGCGCAAACATACTGATTACCGTCCGCCCATACGCCCTCGACATCGCAACCGAAGAAGCATTGTCGAATTGGTGCCCGGCGTCGTGTTCGAGCACAAACAGGCCGTTCCCGGCCAGGTGCGGCCGAACCAACCGGGGAAGCTCGGGGACGCCGGCAAAGTCGTAGGGTGGATCGGCAAAGATTAAATCAAACGATTTAAGCGCTGGCTGGCCCAGCCACGCTATTGCGTCCGCACGGGTGAATGAACTGACCTCCTGCAATCCGAGGGACGCAGCATTCGACGTCGCAACCCGCAGCACGTCCGCGTTCACCTCTACAAAGACGGCCCTCGCCGCGCCGCGACTCAGAGCCTCAAAACCAAGCGCGCCTGTCCCGGCAAACAGGTCAAGGACCACGGCTCCTTTCATCGGAACTCGTGCCTGAAGAACGTTGAACAACGCTTCTCTAACACGATCTGTGGTGGGGCGAACATCGTTGCCTTTGGGGGCATGGAGTGTTGCTCGCTTCAACCTTCCGCCAATTATCCTCATCGCGGTTTGCGGCTCGGCGTCACGGCAGCAACGCACCGACACAGGGGACGTAGCTGGCCAGGAGGTTCGGGTGCGCCCCGACTGGCGCGCTCCCAAAGAGCGCGAGCGGGTCGATCAGTGTCGGCTTTTGGTTAAGCAGATCGGCGAGTAACACAAAGTCGGCGGGAACGGCACGCTCCCCATAGATAAGGAAGCGCCCGACATCCGCCGTCCCCAGGCCAATTCTGTCGAGCAGCGCGGCGGCGAAATATGCCGCGTCGTCAGGCGCGCCAACCGGACCATGATGGCCATGAAACCACGCCCCGTCATAGACAACGCTTAGCTCAACGTGCTCGCCGTAGACGCCCAGAATCAACGTATAGGGCGCGTGGGGATGGGCTGCCGTGGGCTGTATCGGTGCCATTCCATCGAGTGCTGTCACCACGTTGGCAGCGGTTCGCGTGGAATCCAGTAAATCGTACGTACCCACGTCTAACGATCTCGCCATGAGTGTGAGGCGAGCATGGACGGGTTCGGGGACGTGCAGCACGTGGTGCCATCTGTGCGGCTCCGTTTTTTCTTCGATAGCGAATTTTTCCGTTCGGATCGGCACGGCTCTAATGCGAACGGGCTGCGCCGCGCTTACATCGGCGAGCAGGGCAGCCTCCTGCCTCAGCTGTTCGTGGCGGCCAGCCGCCGCCATTCCTTCAGGCAGCGGCGTATAAAAACCTGTCAAGGAAGGAGGGTGTACGGCCACGCGCAGTTGAGACGGGTTCGATCCACTGAAGATCTCGGCGAACGCCTGGACGACCGTATCAAAGTCCGCGGGGGCCGCGTCCCCAAACACCGCCTCGGTTACGCTGAAGTCAAAATCGCACGCACCGAGTCGGCGGAGGACGCCCGCATCAGCATTTTCAGCCCGAATCGCCTCGCCATATCGAAGCACGCGCCCGTCAATTTCAACCGCCGCTATCGTTGACGGAGGCATGCTGGAAGCCGCAGCGTCCGGGCGGTCATCCATAAAATCCTCGGCTCCGATTACTCCCAGCTCGCGACGTTGCGAAGTGCTGGATTGACGGTTTGCGAACCGATGACATCGTCAGAATCCGGATCTTTCAGGTAGTAGATCGACACGCCGGAGGTGTCGTCGTGGACGATTTCATACTCAAACCGCGCACCGGTTCTGGGAGAGAACGGCAACGAATCGGCGACGAAGGTACCGCCGCCCGGTACCGGGAAAACCGCAGCCAGGTCCCGGCTCCGCAAAGTGGAATCGGTCTTGACGAAGGGAACGAGCAGATCCAACGATGCCGGATAATCTTCGTGGCCATCGCGGTAAGTAGAGAGCGCGGTGCGGACGTGGTCCATCCGGGCGCGCGTCATTTCCGTTTGATGCTGGATCGCCTGGAAGTCCTTCCACGGGTCGACGATGGTGTGGTAGAGCACATAAACGAGGCCGATAACGACCACGCCAAGGATGATTTGAATGGCGGTGCGCATGAGCTGCTGCCTTGGAGGGCCGTTGAAGAGCGGGTGGATCGGCGTCCTGTCCGAGCCAATCGCGGGGGGTGAAAAGGAGGAGATCCGTGCCAGAAAGTAAGCCACGCGGACCATGCAAACGGGCCGAAAAGTATAACCGTGCCGCGCTGGAAAATGCAAGGCGGACAATTGGACGCTTCGAACCTCAAGGACAAGCAACCAAGGCCGATGTTGCTGCATTGAAGAGGCGTCGTATGGCAACCTCCGATGGACGGCATCATCTCACCTCGTTGCAACCCATGACCAATCTTAGTGTCAACCTTAACAAGGTTGCTCTCATGCGAAATGCGCGTGGTGGGCGAAGGCCAAGTGTGCGGCAAGCCGCGAAGGCCTGTGTCGAGGCTGGCGCTCAGGGCATCACGCTCCATCCCCGCTCCGATGGCCGCCATGCGCTTGCGGAGGATGTCTACGAATTGAGTGAGTGGCTTCCCGTAGAACTGAACGTGGAGGGCAACCCGTTCGCCGGGCCTGCGGAGATCGGCGAGGACGCTTACCCGGGCTTCATGGAAATCCTCCGGCGCGCGAAGCCTGACCAGACCACGCTGGTCCCCGACTCGCCGGATCAGTTGACATCCGACCACGGATGGCGGTTAGACGACGCCACCGCCTCCCGCCTCACACCTGTCGTGGCCGAACTGAAAAGCCTGGGGATTCGCGTGAGCCTGTTCATGGATCCCATCCCCGCCGAAATTGAGAAGGCTCACACGTTGGGTGCCGATCGTGTGGAACTGTACACGGGTCCCTTCGCTCAGGCCTTCGCTGGCGGATCGGCGGAAAAGATTCTCCCGAAGTACGCCGCGGCAGCTGAAGCTGCGGACAATCTTGGAATCGGCCTGAATGCTGGCCATGACCTCGATATGGACAACCTTGGTTTATTTCTTCGATCTGTGCCTGGCATCAGGGAAGTATCAATCGGCCAGGCCCTGCTGGCGGACTCGCTGCACCTCGGATTCTCAATGGCCGTGGCTGCCTACCTCAACATCATTCGTTCGGTCTGAGAGAGGTATCAGACTGAGATGAATGGTCTGCGGAGCTGTGAAAGCGCTTCTCATTTGGAGAAGGGTATCGAAGTGAGAAGGATAGAGGTCCAGAAGGAATCCTTTACCTCTCGCTAGAAGGTCGGTTTTGCAACCGTGGCGAAGTTTATCCGAGTTGTCTCAAAACCGGTATCCAAAAACGTTGCAATTGCAATCTCTATAAGATTTGGCATGAGCAGCGGCATTGTCCTCGCTGGGAGGTCCTGCACGACAGAAATCCCCACCAGCAGACGCCACAATGCCACAGACACTCCTCGCAATCGCTGCTATCCTCGCCTTTTCTTTGTTTGCTATCAATCAGCACAAAGCCAACGCAGATCTCGAACAGACGGCCATCGCCAGCGAGATAGAACTTGCCGCGACCGATGTCGCCCGGGATCGCCTGGTCACCATAACGAGTCTCGTCTACGATGAGGCCGACATTGGCCGAACGGAGTTGCGCAGGGACGAAACGGGACTCTCAGCGGTCGGACCTGACGCCGGCGAGTCGTCCATGAATCTGTTCGACGACCTCGACGACTTCCACGGTTTTATCGACACGCTGTCGGTGGATTGGCACGGGACTCCGCTCAGCTTTGCGGTGACGGCATCCATCCGCTATGTGGAGCCCAATCAGCCGGATGTGACGTCCGGAACGCCCACATTGGCGAAGGAAGTCGCGGTAAGCGTGGCTGAGATCCGAGCTGATAACGCTGAACGAGCTGGTGTTTTCGCCACCCTCATCCATGTGGTCACGCCAGCATGGACTACGATGCACGGCTGAGTTCAATCGCCCGACGCGCCATTTCAATAATCAACGTAGCCTGCCATGTCTGTCATCCTCGATCATCTCACAGCAATTCTCGTCGGCACTTCGCTGCTCGGCGTTCTGCTCTATGTGCAGCAGCGCGGCAACGAGGCATCGGTGGAGAGCACGATCCACCATACGATTCAGACGCAGTCGTTTTCGATTGCCGAGACGCTTGAGCGGGATCTTGAGAACATCCGGAACTCCGATATAACGGGAGAGAAGGCGAACGTCGCCATGATTGGCGGGAACACGTCGGTCCTTCGCTTTATCACCCTCGAAGATCCCACACTCGGCGACGCCTCGCCGCTTATCGCCGTCGCCTATCGGCTCGATAATACGTTTCAGCAGGTGCTGGTCAACGATGTTCCGACCGCGGTGTATCGCCTGGGCCGCTACGTAAACGACGGCTCCGGCACCTGGGATTTTACAGGAGGAAGCGCCGAAACAATGACGGGCTTTAACGCCAATCTCGTTTCGCGCGACATGGCAACGGTTGTGACCTCTGGTTTCGAGCCCGACGAATTCGCCATCGTGCAGGTCTCCTTCGAGGCGGCCACTGCTCTTCCTGAAAGGATGGTTTATGACCAGAGCACCCGATCACGCTCCAACCAGACGCAACAAGGCTTCTCGTTTCGGCCTCCGGGGCTGACGGTAGAACAAACCTCTTCCATGCCGCCGATCGGGACGGTTCCCTCGCCCTGGCCGTCGCTGCCTCCCAATCCGTTCCCCCCACCACCGCCGCCACCGCCACCACCGACGCCACCGACTCCTCCGGGGCCTCCCTCTCCACCGCCGCCACCGCCACCACCTCCACCACCGACTCCTCCAGGTCCTCCCTCTCCACCGCCGCCGCCACGGCCGCCGCCAAGACCACCACCACCACCACCACCGCCACCGCCGCCACCTCCGTTCGAAATCTAAAAATCCGAGCCTCGTTCGGTGCCCGACCGGGCGACGACTATCCCACCTGGACTCTCCACCCAGCATCATCCTCAGATAACTCCACCGATACCATGGGAAAGCTGACCCTTTTGTTCGTGATGGTTGCCGTTCTTGGCGGTAGCCTCCTGACGTTCCGCACGCGGATGTCCTCCAATGAGACCGAGTATGAGCGTCGCGACTCGCAAGGCGACATCCTTGCTCGGGACGCGGCAAATAGTGGCCACGGCCTCGTTCTCAACGCCATGCTGGACACCGATGGCTTCAGAGCCAGTCTGCCTTTCTCGGATCGCACGGTCCAGAATGGCAGGTTTACGGTGGACGGCTATGCTTCGCCGGATGGGCAGACGGCCACCTTTACGGTCACCGGTCATGCTGGGGGTGCGACGCATACCATCCATAGCACCTACGAGTGGGATCCCATGGATTTCCCAGGGCCGATCTGGATGGATGTGCCCTATGCCGTTGCCAACGTGGATCCGAACACAACGATAGATGGAGGCGCCGACGCCCGCGCCGCCCACTTCGATGATCGGAGGTTTAACGAGCTTCAGCTCCAGTCTATCCTTCCCTGGAACGCAATGGAATCGGCATTGGACGGCGAGTTTGGCAATGCCAACGGAGCAGGCGGCGATTTCAATGCCAGCGACATGAGCGCCTCCGGATTGCTTGAAGACCTGAACGTCGCGGATGCCACCGACCTCTACTACGCAGCGCTAGGCGTCATGGGCGGTCTCGATGCAACCGTGGCTGGGCCAACTACCTACAGTGGGACACAGAACTTCGGCGTCGACATCAAAATTGTCCGCATTACAGGGGGCCTTACCATCGACGGCGGCACCGTGCAGGGAGCAGGCATGCTGATTATCGAGGGACCGCTGACGATGACGGGCGCGAGTCCGACGCTTAATTGGGACGGCATCGTGCTTGTCCACAGCGGCGACAACTTCCTCTCCATTGACATGGGCGCCGACGCGGTCGTCGACATAGACGGAGGGCTTGTGGTCGATCAGCAAGCCGTCCCTCCCGGAGGCCATCTTGATGTGACGGTGATGCGAGAGGACGATGGTGTGTGGAGCTCACCGGCTGGTATGCCAAGCCCAATCTGGGGCGCCGGTTTCCCCTGGTACCAGCACAAGCACCAGTTCGACCTGGATGTGCCGGAGGAACGTATGGTTTACTTCGCCGAGGATGGCGCTGATCGCCACGAAGAGTGGACGCAGTTCCGCGACGCTTTGGACGCCCAGGGCTCGAGCAATGTCTACCTCGAATTTTACCGCCCGGAGGTCCACGGCTATGCCAACTACTCCCTCGATGTCGATATCTCCGGCACTTCGACGGTCTACAATGGAACGGTAGCGAATGGCTTCGGCCTGTTCTCGCAAGGCGGTAACGCTTACCGCACCCAGCTTTTCCGCGCGAGCGACTTGAACACGCTCACCATCGATGTCAAGAGCCTTCGCATGCTGAAGAAGCTATGGGACGGTACGCCAGCCGGTGCATGTTCGGGCAATATCTGGCCTTACTGCATTGGCCGAAACACGTCGCGCTCGAATGCCCTCACCGTTCGGCTTCGCAATGCGTCCAATAGAATGCTCTATGAGGCCGCTCTATACTGGCACATGCGTGCCGATGAGGTGGCGGAGCACGAAGCCGAGGAAGCAGCACTCCGCGCCCTCATTGAGAGCGGCACGTCTTTCGGCACAAATCTCACACTAGGCCAGAATGTCTCCATCACGTACAACCTGAATGCGATTCAGGCGGTCGGCAGCCGTCTCGGTTTCGACGGCGATGAGATAATCAATACAGCCACGTCTACCGAGCACTCCAGCGCGCGTGACTACCGCACCCAAGGCATCGATGCCGGAGTTGGCGGCGGTCCGCGTGGTGTGGACGCGGGTGGCGGAACGGCTACGCCTCCACCACCGGGGCCGCCTCCGGGGCCGTCGCCGATGCAATTGGTCTGCCATAGGTCGGGCCGTCGTCAAACACAACTAAATCTTCCCTTAGTTGACGTCACCCTCCACCTTTTGCACGGGGATACGCTGGGCTCCTGTTCCGGGGGCTCCGGGGGTTCCGGGGGCAGCTAGGCGTGGTCGGAGAGCAATCTTCCCGAAAAATGAGCGAGTATCGCGGCGCGTAGCCCTCAAGGCTTCGCGCCGCTTTTCATCGGATTTGACGCGTCCGCACATAGCATCAGGCGCCATACGCATACAAGGTTGTACGAAAGGGCACCGAGAGCTATAGAACCGATGTTCGCGAACCGATACAGGAAGCGCACTTCTCCGTACTTCGCGTGAAGCGGCCCCCTACTTTGCATGGCGCGCGCAGGGAAATAAAAGCCACCCTGTACATTGAATCTTCCAGGCGCATACGCGATCTGGTGATGGTTCTGGTTTGTGTGGAATTCCTCGTTGTGCTCCTTGACGTCTGGTTGTATTGGGGCAATATGATCCCGTCGCCCGATCTCGCAAAACTCTTCGATTCGACAAGCGAGAGCGGGTTTGGCTCGTGGCTCGCCGTAACGCAGACCATGTTGATCGCCGTCACGCTCTGGGTGATGGCAGCTGCAATAAAAAGCCGTGAGGTATTGGGTATTCGGTGGGTTTCGTGGACGGTATTGGCCTTGTTCTTCACGTACATCGCCTTTGATGACGGCAACCAGTTTCACGAGAGAATCGGGGCGGCGTTCGCAGACTCCAGGGCGTCCGAGTCCGGCGTCGGCGCGATGTTTCCCAGCTATTACTGGCAACTTCTGTTCGGGCCGTTTTTTGTGGGAATGGGTGTGTTTCTTGGCGTGTTCTTGTGGAGGGAACTACGTACGGCATCGCAAAGGCTGTTGGTCGGCCTGGCGTTTGCGCTATTTACATTTGCCGTAGCGCTCGACTTCGTTGATGGGTTGAGCCCTGACCATCGGCTGAATCTGGCGGTTCGCCTCGCCGCGGATTCAGGGCTCGAACAACTCTCGTCGGTGCTCTTCGGGCGAACTGCGTTCGATACCATAGTGCATCTCTCCAGATCCGTGGAAGAGAGCATCGAGATGCTGGCAATGACGATACTGTGGGCAGCATTTCTCATGCACCTCGTCGATTCGTTCGGCGAAGTCAGCATTCGATTTAACAAAGGCTACTCGAAAATTCCGGAGGACGGTGAGGGCCGGAGAAGCTTCTTTCACCCCAACAAATTTTTCGGTCGGAGCCGGAAGACGGAAACCGTGTCGGCCGCGCGGAATGTTTCCACCATTTAGCATCTCCCATGGCTACCCCTGCGATTCAGGACAGGCTCTCCGCCGGCGATTCTTCCCCATCCATTCTGGAGCTGAAGGCGAGGAATTCGAGGAGGGAAAGGTCCCTGGATTTCATTCCTCACTCGGGCGCCGGTACGACCCTGTTGCCTGTTCTAGCCAAGACGAAGCCGAATACACCCTTCGCCCCCGCCGTTCTCCTGCTATTGCCACCGTCTCGTGGACTGAAGACGTTGCGTTTTGAACGGCTGAAAGGTGGAATGGCTGACCCGGTACTGCCGTCGCACGTATGGGCGAGAACAGCGCGAAGGCCACGCGCTTCTCCCTCTCTCCCTCCTTCTCCCCCCAATGGCTGCGATCCTCGATCACCTCACCGCGATCCTGGTGGGTGCTTCCCTTCTAGGCGTCCTCCTTTTTGTGCAACAACGTGGTAGCCAGAACGCCGTTGAGGCCACGGTCCATCACAACGTTCAGACGCAGACGTTCTCGATCATGGAAACGCTGGAGCGCGACATTGAGAACATGCGGAGCCCGAACCAGGTTGGCTATCCGGCGCGGCTCACCCGCAGCGGTGCCAACACATCGGATTTCAAGTTTCATACGCTGTCGAACCCGGCCCTCGGCGATGCCTCGCCCATCGTGGCCGTTCACTACCGCCTCGATAACACATTTGAAACAACAAATCTTAACGGTACTGCAACGCCCATCTTCCAACTAGCGCGCTGGATAAGCTTTGGCGGCGGAATCTGGGAATCGACCGGCGGAAGCACGGAAACCCTGACGAGCTTCAACGTCGAGACCGTTTCGCGTGATGGCAGTGATGTACGGACTTCCGGCGATCAGCCGGACGACTTCGGCTTCGTTCGCGTTCACATGACAGCTGGAACAGACGGCGTCGTCCGTCTCGCTGCAGACGAAATCAACACGTCGCGCTCCAACCGCTCGCAAAACGGCGCAACGATTCGCCCTCTGGCACTCGCTCTGGACGAGACAACTCCGCTTCCACCGGCGACCACGGTTCCCAACCCCTGGCCACCACTCCCACCATCGCCATTCCCGCCGCCACCTCCTCCTCCTCCGCCGCCAACACCGCCGGGGCCGCCATCGCCACCAACACCGCCTGGACCGCCGCCGCCGCC
>JBGTDU010000045.1:0-36445 GCA_041748175.1 Rubricoccaceae bacterium | reverse complement strand
AGATTCTGTCCTTCCGGCTCGCCGCCCGCCCGTCAACCCGTTTTTCCCGCTCGTGCTCGAGTCGCTTCCGCCGAACACGGACGACCTGGTAGACCTCGAAACAGACGAGCTGATTAGCGTGATTGGTGGCGCCGCGGTGTTTAACCGCGAAGGTCAGATGCGCACACTTCATGCGGGCGACCGCGTGTATCTCGGCCGCGTGAGCAGCGTCGACCCCAACCAGGCCCGTGTGATTATCGACCTCAACAAGGGTGGAATCCGCGAGCGCGCGTGGAACTGGACTTGCAGACTGGAGAGCGGTATCGCCAGGCACTCGGATCGGTCCAATTGGACGCCATGTCCGGTCCTGTGATGGAAAATGCCCCTCCTGCGCCGGGTACTCCCGAGGCACGCCGTGCAGGCCTATACACCCCTGCGCCCATTTCTTCTTCCGACCAACAGTAAAACCCATTGGAGCGGCGCGTCGGCTTCTATGCCCACGCATATTCCGAACTCCAGAACCGAAATCCTGCCAATAAAACCAACGCCGTCATGAACCAGATGACCCATCGTTCGCGCAAGGTGCTACTTCGTCGGCTTACGCCCCTGTGCTTGCTGCTCGCGCTGCTTGCCGGGCCAGCCAGCGAAGCCGTCGCCCAGCGTGTGACTTCTCCAACGGGCCGCCGTGTGCTGTCCTACGTTCCACAGGACGAGCTTGTCTCGTTCTTGCCGACCACGCAGTTCAATGACTTCGTGCGTTTGATAAATCCGGTGTTTCTCCGCGTGACCGGTAAGGCGCTCGTTGATCCAATGGATCGGACCGATCCGATCGGCGTGAGCCTGAACGGCGTTCACTTCATCGACGCCTTCGAGTTGGTTCTCGATCGTTCGGGGCTGGACTTCCGTGAGTCGGAGCGCTATTTCGTTATTCAGGAACAGGCCGCGCAAGCCATCACAACGGACGCTGCGGCCATGGGAGATGGTTTCGGGCTTGGGGGCAGGAACGACGGCCCGGGCATTGACTTGCCAGCCACGGCCGACAGCCGTGAGATTCGCATCGACGCGATCATCTTTGAGCTAAACGCGAACCGCCTGCGTGAAACCGGTACGAACTGGTCCACGCTTTTCAGTGAAGCCTCGGCGAGTGGCGGCGGCGGCAGCACCGGAGGGTCGACGGGCGGAAGCGGCACCGGCTCGACGGCGGTTGTGCGCCCTCGTTTTTCGGTGAACGGCGAGTCGTTCTTCGACGCCATCGACGGATTCATCACGACCAGCACAGACCAAGTCGACATCTCGGTCTTGCTGGATCTGTTCCGCTGGTTTGAGGTGAACGGCTACGGTGAAACCGTTGCTTCCCCGAGCGTCTCCGTCCAGAGCGGCGAGCAAGGCCGAATGCAGAGTGGTTCGGACATTCCTGTGAACCTTCAGGATTTTCAGGGCAACACGATCACTCAGTTCATCTCCACCGGAATCATCATCGACGTTACGCCGACGCTCATCAGCGATCCGGCGGCTGGTGAAAATGGGCAACCCATCGAATTCGTCCACATGAACATCAAGGTCGAGAAGAGTGCCGGGCGGCCGACCGCGGCTGGCATTACGATCGACAAGAGCGACGTGAATACGCAAGTCCTCCTGTTGGATGGAGAACAGACCGTCATCGGGGGTCTCTACTCGACCGAGGAATCGACGACGCGGAAAGGCATCCCGATACTCCGCGACATCCCGCTCCTGAAGTATCTCTTCTCATACAGCACGCGGTCCGTCCTTCAGAAGGAATTGGTTGTCGTTCTCCAGGCCAGCGTGGTCGATTCGCTTCCGACGCGCGCCGGGCAGCCGCTCCGCCAGAACCTGTACCAGAGAGAGCGCGAAACCCTCCGCGAGCGCCTCAACCAGTTCCGGCCCAATGCGGGTGAGCACTACAACACCATCACGCCCGACGTAGAGCGCGACGCGGATCGTGACGCCTATAATCTGCCGCCGCAGCAGAACAACTAGGGCAAACCAGGCAGGATTGCCGTGTGCTCCGGAAGAGGGTTCGGAAACGAAACGGGGAGCGTCGAAAGACGCTCCCCGTTTCGTTTTCAGTTTGTCCGGGCTGCTTCTATGCAGAGGGGGTTTCAGTGAGGGATGTGGCCTCCCCAAATTGCTGCGCAACTTCCAGTCGAATGGCAGCGGATTCGGATTCCAGGGCCGACGCCTCGTTCTGGGCCTTCTCTAACATTTGGCGTTGCTCCCCGACAAGAATCTCCAGAGGCTCGACGAGTTTGTGTACACGGGCGACGGCGTCCGTCACCTCTTCGTCGAGCTGGGCTTGGAGGGCCTTGCGAAGGTCGGTGCGGAGCCCCCGGACCCTCTCGGAGAACTCATGCACGGCCCGGCGTCGTTGGCGGGGGAGGAGGACGAACCCGAACGCGGCCAGCACGCCCGCGGCTACAAACCCGCCCGTTACATCGATTGCGCTGGCGGCGACGACAACCGTAGCGATTGCGCCCAGCCCGAGGGCCGCCACCTGGGTCCCGGCAAAAAGCGCCGCGGTGGCGCGCGTGTTCTCCAGAATGCGCCGCGCTTCCTCGTTGAGGTTGTAGGCGTCCATCGTCCGATCGGCCTCGCGCATAACGTCGCGGAAAACTTCGTCTCTGTTGTACATAAAGGTGTCGCGTTCCAAAGCCCTTGCCTTTGTCGGCTCAGCCAGCTGATGTTGCCGGGAAATGTGCGTTGAGGTTTCGTTCCACAATTCGTAAACGTGTCGCAAAAGCGTGTCGACCGCGACCCCCGTGCGTTCTTCGATTCGGCGCTCGGCATCGCGGATGACCTGGCGGGTGAACTCCTCTTTGAAGGCATCCCGGTTTCGGATCAGGCCCAGCTTCGAAACGCGAATCGTATCGGTAAGGAATCTCACGCCGCGGTTCTCCATCTCCACAAGCTCCACATCAACCTCCGAAACCGCTTTGTCGAAGGCGGATCGGAGCTGTTCCTCCTTTTCTTTGAAACGAGCATGTAGCGCCCCCAGGCTGGCCTCGTCTGCTTCGAGAACGGTAAAACGCTGGCGAACGAGGCCGTCCACAGAAAGAATGTGAATGTCCGCCGCGTCGAGCGGGGACTTCAGTTTCATAGCCAACCGTTCATCCGCGGTCAGGTGGTCAATGAGGAAGTTCTGGAATTCGCCGAAGCCGCTCTGCACCCATTGGTCGTCTAGCTCTGGAGGTTCAGGGTTACGCTGCTTGGCCGCCAGCGCGGGCCGAGCCGCTACCGGAAAAATTCGAGGTTCGAAACCGATATGCTCGATAAAGCCCTTTCGGATGTGCTCCAGAACCTGAGCCAGCGACGCAACGGGATTGGCCTCGCCGTTCGCCATATCTGCCTTGTTGAGCACCACGACCAGCTGCTTGCCCCAGTTTCCACGGATGAACCCAAGAAACTTCCTCTCCGACTCGGACAAGGGCCGATCGAACGACGTGACGAACAGAACGAGGTCGGCACGCGGTATATAGTCCTCCGTTATTGCCTGATGTTCCTGAATGATCGAATTCGTCCCCGGCGTATCGACGAGAGCAAGCCCTTTGAGAAACGGAGAAGGGAAAAGTCGCTCGGTTATAAAATCTCCCTGACGGTGGCTCTCCGAACGTTCGCCATATCGAAGGACGGTGATCCTGTCCGTCGTCGGGACCGGTCCTTCCTCCATCACGACCTCGCCAAAGAGGGCGTTAATGACCGTCGATTTTCCCGCGTTGAACTCGCCAACGACCACGACAAGGAAGAGATTGGACAGGCCTTCGGCCAGCTCCCTTAGTCTTCGGCTCACGTCGCCGTCGGCTTCGACGCGAACCAACAGCCCGTGCAGTTGGATAAGAAGCGCCCGTTCGCGATCCAGAATGGCCTCAGCCGAACGAGGTAGGAGATCCATCGGCGAAGGGTGGGAATGTTTTCGGACGAAGGGTTAGCGGTTCGAAATATTCAGAATGGTGCAGAATATCCCGAATTTGGTCGATGATAGCCAAGGTACGTGTTGGAATCCGGGCACACCCCTATGTAACTTGGCGCGTCCCGGCGTATCGCTCATCACCGTATGTGATGCCGTGCACCGAGCCGCCAGAATCTCTCTTCGCGAGGATCACTCCCGCAGCCTTAACCCGTTCACTAGGAGGACACACCCATGCTGAATTTGGCACTCGTAGCCCTACTCTCCGGATCGCTGTTCGCAGCACCGGATGGCGATTGCAAGAAGGAGCGCACGTGCGAGCGCGACCAGGCCGCGGTGGCGCTGGAAGCAACCGACGACACGCGTTCCATCATAAGTGACACGTACGCCTTCGGCCGTGCGGCCCATTCCGCCCCCATCAAGCTGTGGGCTGAATATGGCCGCGGTTCTGTCGAAGAATTCTACACCGAGGCTGGGACGGTGACCACCAACCCAGGCGGCGCAAAAGTTGTCGGCCAGCGTGTCTCCGTCGGCGTACAGCTTAACGTTATCAACCTCTCGAGCTTCAAGTTTGGCGTCGGAGGGCAGCTAGACATCGCCCAAAACAGAACGAAGATTGGTGACGCCACTGTCGTCGAAACAGCGTTTGGCCTGCAAAATGCAAAGTTGTTCGGGATGCTTCGCGGTCGCGTAATGGGGATCCATGGCGGTTATATCCTTGATCTCGCGGACGAACCTACGCTAGAGCGTCCGGAAGCCTCGTCCGACCAGCGCGATGCCATTTTCTTTGGTGTTGATTTCGACTATCCGAGCGAGCGTTTCCGTCTCTTCGGTGCCGTCGACTATATCATGCCCCGATCTGGCGATGTTGTCGTTAGTGCTGCTGCTGGTGGAGATGGGGAGGGAGATCCTCCGCCGCCGCCGGACACGTTTACAGATGACACCAGCGACAACATTCTGTTGTTCACCGGAGGTGCTGGAATCCGCTTTAGCGTGTTCGAGCTTGGTGCGGCTGTCATTCTTCGTGCGCAGGATGCGCGTGGACGCATCAACGCAAGCGGCGTCCCCAACGGAGGCCATGCCGGCACGATAGCGCCTTATCTGCGCATCTCTCCTCCCTCACTCCCTGTCTCCCTGTACGTCAAGGGGGCGGTGCTTGAAGAGTATGCGGACTACGGCTACAACCTTGGTGGTGGCAACGATCTGGTCTCCGGTTTTGGCTACACGGTTGGTCTCTCGATAGGCTTCGAGTAAACCGCGGAGAATCGAATCCAAGGGCCGCCCCCGCTGCGTGTGGGGGTGGCCCTTTTCCATTTTCCGTCGTGTTGGCTATGCTTCCCGTCTGGATCACTGATTCCGTAACGCCGGATCTCAGCCGCGCCGTCCACTATACCCTCCTCTGGGGGCTGGAAGGCGTCGTCTTGCGAACGGTGGGTGGGTCCGGGAACCGCGTTCCGTTTGTGAACGAGCAGCAGCTTCGAGCGCGCCTGGCAGATGCAGAGTTGCCCATTGTGGCGGTCGACCCCGGTCTGTTTGAGGGCTCCGTAGACAACAAGGCGGTGTGGCTGAATGACCTCATGATCCTGAGCGACGTGGCAAATTTTTGCAATCGCCTTGGATGTGAAACGATCATCACAGGGGCACTGGCGGGGACGGAGAATGAGTTTGACGTGGCCACAACCGCGAACGTATTGAGCCAGGCCGCTCGCATTGCGCACCGAGCTGGGACGGCTTTGGCTTTGCGAAACGACGCATCGACGGGCTGTGCATCCGGCGAGCGACTCGCGGATCTTGTGGCTGCAGTCGGCCACGCCAACGTGTCCGCGGCGTGGAGCCCAGCAGATGCCATGCAGGCCGGAAACGACCCGGCTGTGGGATTGGAAGCGCTCCTTGATCGTGGACGTTTGGCGATGGTTTTCGTCCGGGATGGCGAAACGGAGGCCTCGGGCTGGGTCGATAGGACTCCGGGGCAAGGGGGCGTTGGGTGGGAAGGGCAGTTTCGCAAGCTGGCTGATGCCGGATTCACCGGGCCTTTGTGCCTCGACGTCCGGGGAGATTCTCCTGCTAAACGGGGCCTGGCCCAGGCGTCCGCCCTTCACGAACAGATCAAGGCTGCCCGCGCACCTGCGTAGCAGGAACGTGCAAATTCGCCTGTCCAGGCATCCGATGGCTAGGCCACACCTCCAGCGGACGACAATCAGGGACCGCTGAAAACCCTTCTTCAACGCGGCTCGGCCAAGCCCACACGTATCTTGCAACCGATCCTCGTTCAGCGACTCGAACCTCTAAAAATCATCTCCGGTAGCCCTCCGGAGCATGTTTCAGTATCCCATGGCAAAATCGACCCGCAGCAAACCTGCGAGCAAGACCCAGAAGCCAGCCCCTCTTGAAGGCAACAAGATCTGGCGCGAACGTGGTCGCGTGAGAAAGTCTTCGCCGACGTTGCGCGACAAGACGGCGTGGGAGATGCTGCCTGCCTGGACGCAGCACGCCGTGTGCGTGGGCTTCTTGCTCGTCGTTGCACTCGGTTTCTTTTCGCAAACAACCTTCGGTGGGCGCACATTGGTTGGCGGCGATACCGTTCAATGGCGCGGCACCGCGAGGGCCATGCTTCAATATGAGGCATCCAGCAATGGAGAACGGGCACTCTGGGCACCGTACGTTTTTGGAGGGATGCCGGGCTACATGATTCACTACCCTCCAGAGACGCTCGGCCTCGACACCGTGGTGTCCGGTTTTCGATCCCTTGGGCTCTGGCCCGTGGCGCACTTCTTCGTGATGCTTTGCGGGATGTATCTGCTGGTTTTCTTCCTCACCCGCTTGAAACTGCCCGGCGTACTGGCGGCCATTGCCTTTGGGCTCACGACGTATTTACAGTTGCTCCTGGTAGCCGGACACAACACCAAGTATGTGGCGCTGGCGTATGCGCCATGGCTGCTATTGGCGGTTGCCGCTATCCTTTACAGGCCCGAGGAGTCGACGTGGTACCGCAGCCTTCTGCTTGCGCTCCTCTTTGCAATCGCGGCAGCCATCAATCTCCGGGCGCGGCATCCGCAGATCACCTACTATCTCGTTTTCGCCGTTGGCGTTTGGTGGATGGCAGAAGGTGTCGCCGCTTTGCGCCTCAAGAAATGGAGCCGGTGGGGTCTGTCAACGTCGCTGCTGCTGTTTGGAAGTGTGCTGGCGCTATTGATGGTTGCCCAGCCGTACCTCGCGCAGTGGGAATTCAAAGCCTACACTGTTCGAGCATCGGGTCCGGGTGGAGGCCTAGCCTGGGAGTATGCGATGGCATGGAGTCAGGGCTTCAAAGAGATGGTTACGCTGGTCGTTGCAGACGCTTATGGCGGTGGCGGGCAGACGTACTGGGGGGCCAAGCCATTCACCGCCGGGCCGCATTACTTCGGCGCTCTCACGGTGTTGCTGGCGGGGTTTGGCATTTTTGGCGTGGGCCGCCGCGCAACTACTGGCCTTGGGATCGCTGCCTTCCTGATGACTTTGTTCGCGCTGGGGGAGTATCTGCCCCTGGTCAATCGGCCGATGTTTGCCTTTCTCCCGCTCTTCGATGGATTTCGCGTCCCCGAAACGTGGTTGGCAGCGGTCGCAATTCTTGTTGCCGTTCTGGCGGGGTATGGACTGTACTACATCCTTAGGCGGGAGCCGACCCACGGCGCCGAGGATCGGAAGACGCGTTGGCTCTTTGGCGGATTTACCGCTGCGCTCGTGATCCTCGCCATTCTTTTCGTCATGGGCGGTTCTCTATTCGGATACAGCCGGGAAGGCGAGCCCGAGCAGATAGAAGCGAGCGTCGCACAGCAGGCGGGTATCGCTCAGAGCGACCCGCGTGTTCAGGCAACAGCTCGCGAATATCTTGGCACACTTCGCGAGGAGAGGAAGGCCCTGCTGAAGCGCGACGCGCTACGAAGTCTGTTCGTCCTGGCGTTGGCGCTCGTCCTGCTGGTCCTGTATCGGAGGCAAATCATTCCCTCCTGGGCTATCGCGGCTGGCTTCATCCTGCTTACTACCATCGACCTCTGGGGCGTGGGAAGGAGGTACTTCAATGAGGACAACCCGGCACTGCGGAGAGAGTCGAACATCGCCTCGGCCATCCCCGAATACGATTTCGACCGCTTCATCCAGAACAAGGTGGAGGAAGCGGGTGGTCCCGGGCATTTCCGGACGTTGCCGCTAGCCCTCAACGCGATGAACGATGGGCGGACGGCCTATTACTACGAATCGACAGGCGGGTATAATGCAGCCAAGCTGGCGCTCTACCAGGACTACATCGATCGGTTGCTCTTGCTGGACCCGTCGTCGTTGAACCGGAATGCGCTGGATTTGATGAGCACGCGCTATATCATCGCCTCCACACCACTTCCGGGACTAGCACCGGTTTATCGTAGCGAAGAAACAGGTTTGCTGGTCCTGGAAAAAGAGAACTACCTGCCGCGCGCGTTTTTTGTGGACGACATCGAGGTGATCGCCGACGAGCAGGAAGCCCTTGCGCGCCTCCGCGACACGACTCTCGATCTGTCCCAAACCGCTGTGCTCTACGAGAACGTGGAGGGTTTCCGGCCAGCGCCCTCCGATACCACGAGCACGAAAACCGTCGAGCTGCGAAGGTTTACGCCTCGCGAGCTTGTTTGGGAAGTGGAGACGGACGAACCACGCCTGATGGTTGTAAGTGAGGTTTACTACCCGGTTGGCTGGGTCGCCCAGATCGATGATAATCCCGCTGAAATCGTGCGCGCCAACCACTTGCTTCGGGCGGTCCGGATACCCGCGGGCCACCACATCGTCAGGATGTCCTTCGAGCCCACATCGCACAGAAGGGGCTTGATTATTTCGTTGTTCACCACGCTGTTCGTTTATCTGGGCACCGTTGCACTTGGCGGATGGTGGTGGTTTCGGCGAGGGCATCCGGCTTGACATAAAAATAGGAATGACCAGCTATATGCTGGCCACTATTACCGCCTTTGCCATGATACGCCGTCGTTTGCCCTCATTCCGGTAGCCTTGTTTTGCGGCGCGTTCTAGTCGTTTCGTATTACTTCCCGCCGTCCGGTGGGCCGGGCGTCCAGCGTGTTCTGAAATTTGTCAAGTACCTGCGTGAGTTCGGTTTTGAGCCGACGGTACTCACGGTAGAGGAGGGCGCATACCCGCACCACGACGCCGAGCTTGCCCACGAAATTCCAGACGGCGTATCCGTTCATCGAACTCGGTCACTGGATCCGTTCGGGGCGTACGCCCGCCTGACCGGTCGGGTTAAAAAGGACGCGGTGATGGTCGGTTCGGTGAAGCGCGAGGGTGGGCTGATCGAGGCAGCGGCCAGTTGGCTGCGCGCCAATGTCTTTCTCCCCGATGCCCGTGTGGGGTGGGTACCATTCGCCATTCGCGAGGGGATGCGCCTCCATAATAGGGCACCGTTCGACGTCCTCTTTACATCCGGGCCGCCACATTCTGTACATCTCATCGGCAGGAAATTGAGGGTGAGAACGGGCGTTCCGTGGGTAGCTGACTTTCGCGATCTGTGGACGGATACGAACTTCTACGACGACCTGCCAATCTCGCGCTTTGCACGGCACCGCGACGAACGCCTGGAGTCTGGCGTCTTGTCCGAGGCCAACCGGATTACAACCGTAAGCCCGTACTGGAAGAAGGTGCTTTTGCAGAAGTCCGGGAGGTCGGATTCCGATATCGCCGTCATTCACAACGGATTTGATGCAGAGGATTTCCCAACCCTCGATGATTCGGAAGCTCTCGACCCGTCCGTCTTCACAATCGCCCACGTGGGCAGTCTTTACAAATCTCGCAATCCGTCGGCGCTTTGGGCGGCACTCAGCAAGTTGCGCGAAGAGGGCAAGGCTGAGCGCTTGCGAGTTCGGTTGGTAGGCGCAGTGGACGAGGTAATCAGAAAGGCGATTGAAAGGCATGGTCTTCAGGATGTGGTCGAGATCGGCGCCTATGTCTCGCACGCTGAGGCCGTTCAGATCATGCGCCTGGCAAATGCCTTGCTGTTGGTCATTGAGCCGTTTCGCCACGATGCGGGGATGATCACCGGAAAACTCTACGAGTACGTTGCCTCGGGTTCGCCGGTGATCGCCCTCGGACCCGTTGGAGGCGACGCGGCAGCGCTTCTCGCCGAAACAGATTCCGGCCGGCTCCTCGCACACGGCGACGAGCAGGGCCTCACCGAGCTTCTTCTTGCGCTCTATGAGAAGTGGGCTGACGGCGAAACCAACCCGCGACCAGACCCAACTGGAGTCGCCCAGTACACGCGAAAAGAGCAGACGCGACAACTAGCTGCCGTACTTTCTCACGCCAAAAATCCTCTTGCGAATCCATTGAAAGATTCCGATTCATAGCATCGAATTTTGTGGGTAAAGAGCGAATCCTCCCAAATGCGCATGACTTCGCCAAAGGTCGCCTCAACAACCCGGTCTGCCGAGGTCCAGCGCCTCTTTTCAACCTACGCCGACCGGGCGTTTGTATTCGTCCGACCGGGAGGGAATGCAGGAGACCACCTGATCTATATGGGGGCCGAGAAAATCGCTCGGCAGGAGGGATTGACTTTTTCGGTTATAGGCTATGAGGAGTTCCTGGCCAACTCCTTCGACGTGGATACCGCTCTCTACCTTCATGGCGGTGGCGGCTACAACCCGATTTGGTCGGGCAAGCCAATTGTCGCACTCGAGAGGGCGACCTTGCACAAGGGCGTGGTGATTCAGGGGCCACAGACCTACTGGGACGACCTCGACTTTTTACGAGAGCGAATTGGGCGCGTGGTGCAGCGCGCTTCGTGCGAACGGCTGGTTATGATGGCGCGAGAGGAAACGTCGTACCGGTTGCTCAGGCAAGCGGTCCCGGAATCAGTAGAAACCATTCTGGACCATGACACAGCCCTGAATTTGTCGGACACGGACCTTGCTCGGCATCCGAATCTTGACTACAACTTCTACGCGATTCGCGAGGACAAGGAAGCCTTGCCAATAGCAGCACGCGAGTACACGGCCGTTTGGGGCGACCCGGTAGAAATCGCGCCGGGCTTCGACGCCTGGCTCTCGGTGCACGCGAGTGCCTCAGAGATCGTGACCAATCGCTTGCATTCAGCGATTCTCGGGAGCATTATGGGCATCCCGACAACGCTGTGCCCGAACAGCTACTTCAAGAACCGCGCGGTATGGGAGTATTCATTGCGCCACCGCGGCGTGAAGTGGGCGGACGAGGTTCCTATCACTTCCGTCAGTCGGGCACTTCATCAGATCCGGCCTGTACGTTGGTTGCTGTCGAGCCGCTGGGCGCAGAAGCGGCTGCGACGCGCGCTAGGAATAAGTCAGTGATTGATCTTAAACGACGATGACAATCACGATTGCGATCTGTACATACAATCGCGCATCTTACTTGGACCGCGCCCTCGCTGCATTGTTATCAGAAGAAGGAATTGGCAAAGCGTGTGAGATTCTCGTCGTCGACAACTGCTCAACCGATGAAACGGGCGAAGTTGCGCGGCGCCACATCGCTGGCAATTCTGAGATACGGTATGTGCAGGAGCACTCCCAGGGACTCAGCCACGCGCGGAACCGCGCCTATCGCGAGTCGTCGGCGCAATACGTTGCATATCTGGACGACGATGCAATCATCCAGCCCGGATGGCTGGCCGCGCTTCATTCAGCGCTACATACGGTGGGACCAACACCGAGTGCTATTGGCGGGCCGATTTACCCTGCTTTCGAAGAGCCGCCACCAGCCTGGTTCGATTCCGATTACGTGACACGCACGTTTGCAAAGGAAATGGGACCGCTCAAAGGCCTCGCCGCTATCTTCGGTTTTTCCGGTGGCAACATGGTGGTGGCGCGATCTCTGTTGGAGGCGTTGAATGGGTTCGACCCCGCGCTTGGGATGCAGGGTGGTTTTGCAAATTTCGGAGAGGAGACAGACCTGTTTGCTCGTCTCTACGGGCGTTTCGGTAATCGCACGTACTACGCGCCCGACATGGCGGTTTGGCATCACGAGGCCGCCCACAAGTACAGCCCCACCTACCTCGCCCGACGCATCCACGCAGGAGCGTCGTACTCTGTGCGACATTTTGCGCATGTCTATGGGCGCCCTCGGGCGGGGGTGTTCGCCCTAGGCAAGATGTTCAAACAGGCAGGGGAGGGGTTGATGCGCCTCCCATTCGCGCTCTTCCTGCGTCGCCAACGGTTCAGAGCAGCGCGGAACATGGTGACGGCAGGCGGCGCTGCGTGCGGTTTGTTCCGACTTTTTGGCGGCGGGTTGCGTGACTGATACCGGTCGATTGCTCCCCCTGCTGCGTCAGAGTGGCGTTTACGCCCTCGGCAATGTCGTGTTGAAGGCGAGTGGCCTGATACTGGCTGTTTTCTATCTCGATCCGGCCTACTTGCCGCAGGCGGACTTTGGCTATCTCTCGCAGCTCGACGCGCTAGCCCGGTTGGTCCTACTCCTGGGCGGTCTAGGACTGCCTCTCGGGCTCATCAAGTTTTCCTTGGCAATGACAACCTCGGAGGAGGAGAGGGCCTCCGTGCCGAGCACGGCGCTGGTCGTGGCCATTGCGTCGTCGGCTCTGCTGCTCGCGGTCGGCTGGATGGGGGCGTCCACCGTCGCGTCTGTCGTGCTGGATGATTCCTCGCGGGCTCCTCTGATTCGCTTCTTCGCGGTTTATATCGCATTCAAGACGGTCGGGGATGTTGGCTATGCGGAACTGCGCGCACGCGAGCGACCCGGCCTCTTCGTGCTCGCCCTCGCTGTTGAATGGTTCGTGTTGATCGGCGCTGTCGTCTTTTTTCTCGCGGTAGCCGGGGAAGGGCTTCTCGGCGTTATGAAGGGATACGCTGCCTCGGCTGTGGTTATCGGACTTGGCTTGGGCGGCTGGGTCGGGCTGGTAGCCGGAAAGGGTTTCAGCCTGACGCTTGCGAAACGTTTGATGGTTTTCGGGGCGCCGCTTGTAGCCGCTGGGCTCGCTTCGCGCTTTCTCAACATCGGCGATCGATTCATTATCGACGCGCTCCTTGGCCCAGCACCGGTCGCCGTGTACGAGTGGGCCTCGAAGCTCGGCGGCACACTGAATATGTTCTTCGTTCAGAGTTTCCAGCTCGCGTTTACCGTCATCGGCTTGAAAGCGCTCGCGACGGACGAGTCTGCCGCTCCACTTCATCGGCGCGTGTTTCGGCATTTCTCCATCTGGACGGCTTGGGCTGTGCTTGGCGTCGCACTCTTTTCAAGGGACGTGACGGGCTTGTTCACCGATCAAGCCGAGTACCTGACGGTCGAGCCGCTCGTGCTGCTCATCGCTCTCGGCTTCCTGATGAACGGTATCTACTTCATTGCAGTCAATGTGCTCTACGCGGCGGGGCGGACCCGAACAGTAGCGATTAGTGTGGCACTTGCGGCCGCAGCCAATGTCGGGCTCAATCTGTTGCTGATTCCGCGGTTCGGGCTCATTGGTGCCGCCATTGCGACGTTTGTGGCATTCGGCGCGTTGGCATGCGGAACGGGCGTGATTGCCGAGCGAGAGATTCACGCGGGATATCCGTGGTCGGTGTTGCTGAGCGCGATATTGTTAGTCGCTGGCCTGTGGGCTCTGGCTCAGCTATCGCTCGGATGGCCTACCGGTCTCCGGCTGGGTTGGCGGATTGGGCTCGTCGGGGCGTATGTGCCGCTGGTGTTCGCGGCTCGGCTTTATCATCGCTCCGATATTCGGCTTATCCGTGCAGCTGCGCGTCGATTTCTCGGGTCGGAGCACGATGACGAGGCGGGAGCATCGCCTCCGAGTTAATCGCGTTGACTCGCGGCGAACGTGTCCGGTATATTGACAATCACAGTTCATCACTCTTTTCCTGAAACCCATGGCTTCCACGGATTCCGGCACCGCCCTTGGCATGATTGAGACACGTGGCCTGGTTGGCGCAATCGAAGCTGCCGATGCCATGGTGAAAGCCGCGCGGGTTTCCCTTGTTGGCAAAGAAAAGATTGGCGGCGGATACGTGACGGTGATGGTCCGGGGGGACGTCGGCGCGGTGAAAGCGGCCACCGATGCCGGCGCGGCAGCGGCAGAGCGTGTCGGTGAGCTCGTCTCTGTTCACGTCATCCCGCGCCCGCACTCCGACGTCGAGGCCATTCTTCCCGTTGGCATCGTAGACTAATTCCGGAGGGTTATTGTGGCCCATCCGTGTGTTGGGCGGCCTCCGAGTGACCTTCGTATCGTATGGCTGCTCCTCGCAATTCCGGTTCAGAAGGCGAGGCGCTCGGCCTCCTGGAAACGCACGGGCTGGTCGCGGCATTGGAAGGCACCGATGCGATGCTAAAGGCCGCGAATGTGCGCCTCGTGCGCCAGGAACGTACTATACCAGCGCTTATAACGTGCATCATCTCGGGGGAAACGGCCGCCGTTCAGTCGGCAATCGACGCAGGCCGGGCTGCTGCGGAGCGCGTGGGGAAAGTGGTTTCGTCTCACGTCATCCCGAGCCCTTCCGCAGACGTCCGAGCCGAGCTTGGGATGGACCGAGCGGCGGGGAAGGTTGTTGCTCCAGCCGTCGGCGGGGTGCACTATGATTCAATGACGGTCGCGGAGCTTCGCCGTTTGGCACGAGAACGCGCTGACAACGCATTCAGCGGCCGGACGATCTCGAAAGCCTCGAAGGTTGATCTCCTCACGTTCCTGCGGGCTGACGGATGAAAACCGATCCGTTCGAGCGATTCAAAGAGCTGTTCCCCAAAACCGTTCGGGAACCCAACAATCCGGAACAGTCACGCGGTCGGTTGTTCGCCATCGTGTTCTCGATTGCGGTGGCGTTTATTTTGTGGTTTACCGTGAGCATGCGCGAGACGTACACGGTCACTGTCGAGTCTCCTCTACGCATCGTGTCAACGCCGACGGGGCTCGCTCTTTCGGAACTTCCGCCGCCCACCGTTCGGGTCCAACTCTCGGGCGTTGGCTGGGATTTGCTACAGCTTAGCCGGAGGCCACCCGTCCTCTCGGTCGTAGCCGATGGAGCCAATGTGGATTTGCAGGGAGCCGCTGCAGAGGCCGTAAGCCTTCCCGCTGGTGTTCTTATTCAGAGCGTACAGCCTCAACACATCGATCTCGCTCTGGATGACAGAGTCCAGCGCAGGCTCCCCATCATGCTCACTGGCCGAATCGGCGTGGCGCCAACGTTTGGCTTGCTTGGTGCCGCGGAATTGCAGCCGGACTCCGTGGTTGTTACGGGAGCACGATCGCTTCTGGATGGCTTCGATGCGTGGCCATCGGCTGCACTGGATGTCGATGGCCTCCGTCGGTCAACGACCACCACCATAGGGCTCAGCGACACGCTTTCGGGATTGGTTACCCTTTCAATCGCCCGGACTCAAGTGTCGGTCGACGTCGCCCAGATGACAGAGGGGAGCCGTCTTTTGCCTGTCCGGACGCAAAACGTTCCGCCTGGTGTCGAGAATGTCCAACTGATTCCCGAAATGGTGCGGGTCACCTATCAGGTACGGGCGGATGGTGCGGATTACGATCAGGCAGAGACGGCAGAAGACTTCTACGCCTTTGTCGAATATGACGACATTGTTAACGATTCGACTGCTGGAACCGTCCCGGTCTCCATCCATTTTCCCGATGGCCCCATGATTCAGGACGTTCGGCTAGAGCAGAATCGCGTCGAGTACTACACGGTTCGCGAGTGAGCACCAGGCTCCCGGCGCAGCATTTTGGTTCGCAGTGTAAGCCTGGCTTATTCGGATAGCGTCATGCTCTGGCTGGTTCTGGCCGTTCTATGTAATCTGGCAATCGTTACGTTGTTCAAGGCCAGCGAGCGACGCGAGCACGATCGGGTGGCGCTGCTCGCGGTGAACTATGCAGCCGCCTGCATCGTCGCCGTGCTGCTGCATTTATCGGGCAGCAATCGTGGCACCCTGGACGTCGACGCGGGGCTGCTCTTGCTGGGAGTCGGCACCGGCATTCTGTTTCTTGCGGGATACTACCTCCTTGCTTACTCAATTCGAGAGGCCGGGATGGGACTCGCGACCTCGATACAAAAGATTGCCGTCGTACTTCCGGTTCTGGCATCGTGGCTCATCTGGCACGAGATTCCAACATCACTTCAGATTGCGGGCCTTGGTCTGGCAGGCGCAGCATTTTTTCTCATCGCGTTGCCCAACTACGCGTCCCGCGCGCCCGAAGACGACCCACTGGCGAAGAGGCCCCTCTGGACGACGGGCGTTCTCGGCGCCCTGTTTCTTTCCGGTGGGCTGGTGGATATCGCAATGAAGACATTTGGCGAAGTCTATGCACCAACCAACAGCCGAGCGATGTTTCTCCTGGTGGTTTTTGGCGTCGCATTTCTTGCAGGCGCGAGTATCGTCGCGATCAGAGGTGTGCGATTTGGAACATGGCCGGAGCCTGCGGTTTGCGGTTGGGGAGTGGTCTTGGGTGTCGTCAACTACGGCTCGGCGGCATTTATCCTCGGTGCGATTGGGGAGCTACCCGGGCCCATCGTCTTTCCGGTGAGCAACATTGCAATCGTTGGCGGGGCCGCGGTCCTTGGCGTCGGCTTTTGGGGAGAACGTTTTTCCAAAGCCAACTGGGCAGGGCTGGCAATTGCCGCCGTAGCCCTTGCACTACTTTGGGCGTGAGCTCGCCGACACCGCGTATTATGTGAGATGAGCGCAACCTCTCCAAATGAAAACACGGGCGGCAACACACCGACGAATGCGGCGTCGTCCGCAATATGGCAGCGGCTTGGGTTCGTTGCCGCGGCTATCGGCGTAGTTATGCTTGTACTATGGTTCCAGAGGCCACGCCTGACAGAAGAACGGGTTCAGGAGACCATCATTTCGACGTTGGCAAGCGAGGCAAAAGAGTCCTTCTACGTTACGGGTGTACTCACATTCTCATCGACCGTGGAGCGACAGAACGAGAAAACCTTCCTGCCCGGTATCCTCAACCTGAGCCTCGGCACCACGAGGGCCACCGTTCGCGTGCCGGGCCGAGTGACGTATGGATTCAGCATTGGCGAGCTTCGCGCCGAACATATCCGATTCAGCGACGATGGAATTGTGGATGTTGCGGTTCCGGCTCTTGAGCTTTTTTCCGTCGAACCTGAGCTGGAGAACGTAGAGATTCGGACAGAGGTCGGCTGGGCCAGGCTCCACAGAAGCAGCGGACAGGAAACGGAGCAGGAAGCGCTCAGGGCAATTCGCCCGACCATGCGCGCCGTGGCCGAGCGTCATTTGGCCAGCTCGGAGACGCCGGAGCTCAACGCGGCGGAGGCGCTGGTTCGGCTGCTTTCACCTGCGCTGGAGGCAGGGGGATTGGATGCCCCGAGTTTTCGGTTCCATCTTGCCTCCGGCGGGGTTCTGGAGCTCGACGCGTCTGATGTTTCCGAAACGGATGCGTAGTATCAGCGATACGCGCTCCGCCCGTCGAAACGACTAATTGGCGATGAATCGACAAGCCGCAGATGGTGTTGACTACATCGATTCGCCGACCGGCATCGTGACTGCCGCCGGAACGCATTTTAAAACCACTGAAAAGCTCCTCCAGGAGTTTGCCGCCCCTGTCTTTGCGCACGAACCGCTGAGCCGTCTTATTAGCAAAACAGAAGTCTGGGCACAATCGCCCGTCACGGTGTCGTTGTGGGCCTTGCCGATTCTGCTTTTGCTCCTTCCCGTCTGGGTGGCCGCAACCATCGCGCTTTTTCTCTTTGGCCTTTGGAGAATTTTCTCGCCATCTGTGCCCGTACGCGCAGGCATTACGGTCCTCGCGATTCTTCAGAAACCTGCTGTTCAGGGCGTGTTCTACGTCGTCGCGCTCACGGCCCTGGGTTGGTCCGGACGAACGCCTGCTGTCCTCGTTGGTCTTGCAGGATTCATCAGCCTGCGCTTCGGACTGATTGATGTGCTTCTCAAGCCCATTCTGGCTCCTGCCCTCGACCGGCTTTATGCACTTCCCGTGCCCGACCAGGTGCTTCGCGCGGTGATCATTCGGGCGGCTCTACGGCATTCGGTCCTGCTCGCCGGGTTCTCCGGGCTCGAAGAAAGCGCGCGGGCAGCTTGGAACGTCCGACGCAAGAAATGAGGCTGCTCAGGCGTAGCGTTGAAGCCAGAACACGAGCACATCGTCCGCGAATTCGGCGACAGCACTTCGGCCTAGCATCGCCGCCAGCATCGCATGTACGGGCTGCTCAGCCGTGAGCGATTCTGTCGCCGCCAACGCGACGCCTACTTCACCAAACTGCGTCCCGTCTGCCGCAACTTGCTCGTTAAGGCCATCCGTGTAGCACAGCATCGAGTGACCCGGTGGAATGACGAAGGCCTTGTCCGTGTACTCGGTTGAGGCATCGAGGCCGAGAATGAGATCGGAATATTCGACAATGCCCGCACCGCTGGGCCCGATCAGAATGGGGCGGCAGTGGCCTGCATTCGCGTAGGTAATGCGGTGAATGTTTGGCTCCCAACGCATGAGCAGAAGGGAGGCAAACGTCTCTTCGAGCACCTTGTCCTGGATGAGCATCGTGTTGACGCGCGCCATGAGGGCGGCAGGGGAAGACGTGCTGCCGAGCATGGAGTGGATCGTGGAGCGGATATACGAGAGGAAGGAGAAAGCGTAGAATTTTGCCTGGAGGCCCTTCCCCATGATGTCGCCAACGGTAAAGAGGTACGAGCCATCCCGGGCCTGGGCCCAATCGAAGAGGTCCCCGCCACCGTCTTCTCGCGGCTTGGAGAAAAAGCGCGCGCGGTAACCATCCACCTCCGGCATGGTCTTGGGCAGGAGCCTGTCCGAGAAGTCGCGCCCGATCTTGGCGTTGAGTTTGGACTGGAAAACGCGGCTTCGCTCAATGATTTGCTCGACGCGCGCGAGCACGTGTTCGATGTCGAATGGCTTGGTGATGTAGTCGTCCACGCCGTTGTTCAAGCCCTTCACACGGCTCGGGTCGTCGGTTCGGGCCGTGAGGAAGATGAACGGAATGGCCGCGGTCTTCTCGCTCTGGCGAAGTGCTGCGAGCAACGCGAATCCATCCATCTTGGGCATCATGATGTCCGAGATAATCAGATCGGGGACGGCCGCATCCACCATGCTCAGTGCCGCCTCGCCGTTCTCCGCCGTGTGCACATTGTAGTGCTTGCCAATGCGGTACTCCAACAAACGCCGAAGAGTCTGGTTGTCTTCGACAATCAGGACGGAGTGGCTGTGCATGGAAGGAGGCGATCAGCCCTAACCGATCGACTGATCGGTGGCGGGGAATAACGTGGGCATTTCGTCGGTGTCAACAGGGGGGTGGACGACGAACTCCACGTGCTGCAAGCCATCCGGGCTGGTTTCGTAAACAAAGTCTTCCGTGCAGGCGAGCATCATCAAGAGGCCTCGACCCCGTTCCGATGGCTCCGGATTGTTGAGCATTCTCGATTGCTTCGCGACCTCTGCTTCAAAATCAAATCCATCCGAGTTGTCTTCGACAAGGCAATGGAACCCAAAAGGCCGCGGCGTAACAAGCAGGCGTATTAGCGGTGGCTGAACGTTGAAGGCCGCGTGCTGAACCAGGTTGGCGATCCATTCGTGCACGGCCAGCTTCGTCACAAGAAGCCCATATCGCGCACTCGAATCCTTCGATTTATCGCGTTGTACCCAGACATCGAACAGATCGTGGATCTGTTCGGTCACCAGGTCAATATCGTGGAACGTGTGCTCGCGCATGGCGGAGCGGAGCCAGTTGGCCCGGACGGAAAAGCCGTCCGTGCGGCTGGGCTAGACCGTGCCTGTTGGCCGTTCGGCGGAAGAGCGCTCAAGGTTTTCGTGCGCCGCTTCGACCGTCGGGAATTGCCGGAAGACCTTGTAGGTCCGCGTTAATTGCACGACTACCTGAACCGGACGACTCACGCTGGCGAAAACAACCTGCCCACCGATAGGGGTAAGCTGGCGATAAAGGGAGAAGATCACGCCCAGGCCTGTGGAATCGAGGATGCCTGTGCCCGTAAAATCGAGCACGAAATAGCGAACGCCTGCCCGCGTGTGCTCCTGGCAGCTCGCCTTGAAGTCGGCGGCGTTGCGGAAGTCGAGTGCCTTGCCGATGTGCACGACAACTGCGCTTGGCGAGGTCTTTTGGATGGAGAAGCTCATGGTGCTGAGTTTGGCGGATGACCTGCAAAGAAAAGAAGTACCCAACGCTGAAATTGTCGGGTAGTCGGCGGCGCAATACTCGAATATCGTACCACGGGCGGCTGAGAGTCACCCACGATGTCCATTCAGCGTGACAATCCGCAAAATCATAGCCTTGGGATGGGATTTCGCAAGGAAAGGCTCGCAATGGGCCTAAATGACGGCAATTCTATTGTCGTCAGCGGCGCATTCCTGTAATCCGATGCGGAGGAATCGAAACGGGCTCCAGCACCCGCGTGACGAGGATGCCGGGTATCTTGACGGCGTGACTGAATCTCGCCAGATTTTGCCTTCGCGCGTGCTATCCGCCGGGATTCGGGGGGTTTTGTGGTTTTGTATTCTGGCACAAGTAGCAGGATGTGTGCGGAGTTCGGATGGCGGCGCAACCGCGGAAGAGATGGCTGCCATGCCGGATCAGGAAAGCTGGAACGCCGAGCTTCGCATAAGTCATGAAGGGCGGCGCAAACTGGTAATGTCCGCGCCCTACATGGCCCGCTACGACAATCGCGATACGACGTATGCCGTCCTTGGGCCCGATCCGATCGGGGGCGATTCTACTCCGGTCCGTGTAGAACTTTTCGACGATGCTGGGCGACCTTCCCTCATGCTCTCGGCAACCGAGTTAACCTATTTCGATGAGGAAAAACGGTTCGACGGAAATGGAGGCGTTGAGGCCGTGTTGCTTAGCGCAGGAGGCGTCCGCCTCACGGCGGACCGACTTGCCTATAACGAAGAGGATGGCCGGTTTGTAGCAAACGGCCGCGTCTTGGTTGTTTCAGGCGATGGCAAGCGCCTCACCACTGATGAGGTGGTCTGGGACTCCGGCGCGAAACAACTCCGCGCAAGTGGGATCTTCCATTTTGCGACACTCAGCGAGCGCATTGCCGGTGTGGGCCTCGTGGCTTCAGAGGACCTTTCCCGCTATTCGTTTTCTCGAGCCAGCGGTGAGCTGGAGGTGGAAGAGTGATGGCCATCAAGGTAATCGGGAAAAGACGGACGAATGCGCCCCTGATTGCGCGGACGCGATCCGCCCCGGTTTCCCTCTTCCTTTTTATCCTTCTCTCACTCGCATCTACTCAATCTGCGAAGGCGCAAACTCGGCTCGTCGAGCTGATCAATGCCGATGAGGTGATTGTCGAGTCGGACAGTGTGAATGGGACGGTCCGCCGACTTTACGGGAACGTTGTGATGCGGCAAGACACCGTTCGGCTTCGCGCGGACCGAGCAACGCAATACGAGCAACGCGGCGAGATATTCCTGGAGGGTGCCGTCCGAGTCATTTCCGGCGATGACACGCTCACTGCACGGCGCGTCACGTACGATTCGGACGAAAAGGTGGCGGAGGCCATGGGAGACGTGCGCATAAGCGACGGCGAATCGGTTTTGTTGGCACCGTCTGCAACGTATTTCTCCCGCCAGAAACTCGCGACTTTTGTAGAGGGAGGGCGCCTGTTACACGAAGATGCCGAGCTAACCGCACCCCGAGGCCACTACTCGACGCGGGATAAACTCGCAGAGTTTGAGGGCCCTGTCGAGTTGCGCGATACCACGGCGGTGCTCACCAGCCAGTTCGGGACATACAGCGCCAGCAGCGAGATCGCTGTTTTTTCAGGGGAGGTTCTGCTCAATCGCCGGGGAGTCCGCGTTCAGGCGGATTCGCTGATCCATCACCGGCAGACCGAAGTTTCGAATGCCACCGGGCACGTTGTCCTGGAGCGGTTCGGCGATGCCAGCGACGATCCTGATGGTGGTAGTTCGCCTGATTCTACCCAACGATCCATCCTTTTCGGGGCCTTCGGCGAGCACGACGGGAGGAATGAAACGAGCCGGGTTGAGGGCAACGGTATGCGACTTCCTCTGCTCGTCCAGCTCCGAACAGATTCGACAGGCGCGACTGATACGACGCTCGTGCGCGCGCGTCGCTTTGAGGCGGTTCAAGTGGATAGCCTTGCAGCCCGCTACTCCCTCGTTGCGGCCATCGGTACCGTTCGGATGACCAGCCCTCGCCTATCTGCGGTCGCCGACTCAGCGCTATTCGAGCGTGCAGAACCCGCCGACACGACCTCGGGAAAGATTCGAGATCGCCTCTCGCTATTTGGCTCAGAGCGCCCGTCGGTCTGGTTCGAGCAAGCGCAAGTAAGCGGCGACACTCTGTTCGCTTTCGCCGTCGACGAAAGCATCGAGCACATGGATGTCTACGGCAACGCTTTCGCCGCGCAACTCGACACCACGCTTGGCCGAGTCCGCCAGATTCGCGGTCTGCGAATGCGTGCCGAATTTGAGCAGGACTCGCTCCGCACGCTCTCCGTCTGGCCAAACGCCGAGGCCATTCACTTCCGCGCGACCGATGATGGCCTCCTCGACGGCGCTGATCGCCTCGCGGCCGACAGCCTCTCCTTTCGGTTCGCAGGGGATCGTTTGGAAGAAGTTTTTGGTGTCCGAAACATTGAGGGCATCACCTACGGCCCCGAAATCATCCCCGATCCGTTTCGGCTGGTCGGCTATCTCTTCACGCCAGAACTCAAACCGATCCGATCCGACCTCCTTCCGGAGGACGAATGGGAGGCGCGGTGGTTGAGCGGCTTTTCAATCGACGCCCAGCCATCTGAAACCGAGAGTGAAGAACCTACCCAGGTTGAAGGCGACGCGGCCTCAGGGTAGTTTGCTGAATGGCCGAAATCGACCAAGCCGCTCCACGCCAGGTACTCCGCGCCGAAGGGCTTGTTAAGCGCTATCGGCGCCGAACCGTTGTCGACGACGTGTCTATACGCGTCGAGCAAGGCCAATGCGTGGGTCTGTTGGGGCCAAACGGTGCGGGTAAAACGACCTCCTTCTACATGATTGTGGGAATGGTGAGGCCGGACAAAGGGCAGATATATCTGGGCGCGGAAGGCAGTCCCGAAAAGCGACTCACGCGCATGCCCATGTACAGGCGCGCCCGGCTTGGTCTCGGATACCTCGCGCAAGAGGCGTCTATTTTCACCAACCTGTCGGTCGAAGACAACATCCACGCCGTGCTGGAATTCCAGCCGATGTCGAAGTCAGAACGTGGCGAACGAGTCGATCGATTGATTGAAGAGTTTGGATTGTCAACCGTACGCAAGTCAAAGGGCTATATGCTCTCGGGTGGCGAGCGCCGACGCACGGAAATCGCTCGCGCGCTCGCAACCGAACCGAGCTTTATTCTCCTCGACGAACCGTTCGCCGGCGTCGACCCGATAGCCGTTGAGGACATCATGCAGATCGTTTCCGGGCTGCGCGAAAAAGGGATCGGCGTCCTCATCACCGACCACAACGTCCACGAAACGCTCGCCATCACCGACCGGGCCTACCTCATGTACGAGGGCCAGATTTTCCAGGAAGGCACCGCCGAGGCCCTCGCCGACGACCCCGAGGTGCGAAGGCGCTACCTCGGAGAGAAGTTTACGCTGGAGCGATATCGGTGAAGGCAGACGCCGGGCAGAGACGCGTCGCAGAGGCGTCCGCGGAAAGGCGAGGGGTCAGATCGCGTATTTGCAATTTCCGCGGTTCGTCAAGTTCTGCTGACTCTCAGCCCCCGAGTCCTTTCGTCGGGCCGCGAACGCACCATCCCCAGCGATCATGCCGTACGGTTCACTGTCCGTCGCGATAAAGTCGAGGTGATGGGCGCATTGATCCTCGCCAGCGACACGGGCGCCGCGCTCGAAATAGGAGGCTCATCTTCTATCCGCTACAGTTTGGAAGCGCTTCAATTGGCCCAGAGCCTGCTCAGCGCGCCGTAGCCATGCCAAAGCCATCGACAAAACAACCAAACCAGTCATTGCGAGGAGGGAGGTGCAAGCCGACCGACGCGGCAATCTCGTGGGATTTGCACCGCGTCCACGAGACCGCTTCGCTTGCGCTCGCGATGACCTCGTTGTTGCTAACCTGCGAAATGGATCCCGATCGGGGTCGGGGATGACGAAGTTGGCTTTTTGCGGATAATCCGATGCTGAACCGAACCACGCAACACCTCGCTTTCGCCGTCTTGCTTGGATTAAGCAATCCGGTGACTGCCCAGAGCCTGCCCCGATCCGTCGGGGAAACTGTCGAGCCCCACTCCCTTCCGTTCTCGCGCCAGGGTAACACGATGGAGCTGGCTGTGGCCAATACTTCCGAGGAAACCGCGTTGGAAGGCATCGTGTTTTGCGTCGAGACGGCCCCGCAATAGCTCTCATTCTCGGCCGATAAAACCAAACTCGAAGCCATCGGCTCCGGCGAGGAAGCCACGGCGGCGTTTCTATTTGATGTAGATCGCAACGCGCCCGTAGGGGAAGCAGCAGGTGTCGTTTTCCAGATCGAAAGCGATGTGGGCGTTCCTTCAACGAAGACGGTTCACGTCGAGGTCGAAGCCCCTCGGACATCCTCCCTAAGCCCTAACTACCCAAACCCCTCCAACCCGACGACGACGCTGGCGTTCGAACTTCCCCAGGCTAGCCGCGTCACGCTCACGGTCTTTGATGTGCTGGGCCAGGAGATCGTGCGGTTGGTGCAGGGCGACTACGGGCGGGGCCACCACGAGGCGGTGTTCGATGCCAGAAACGTTGCCAGTGGACTCTACATCGGGCGGATCGTCGCCGAGATAGAAGATGGGAATGTGTCCGCGAGGATCCGACGGATGACGCTACTGAAGTAAAGGCGACGGGTCCAAAGGTTAACGCTGAAGAGGTTCTCTGAGAGGCAACCGGCATTGCGGAGGCGCGTATCTTGCGGCCCCTTCCACCAAACTCCCAACACTTGCCGTGACAGACATGGTAGTCGTCATGGATCCCGACGCCTCCAAGGCGCTTGTCGAAGCGGTCGTCGACCAACTCGTCGATTACGGTTTTGACGTGCACCGTTCCAATGGCGTGGGAACGGTGCTGGGCGCGGTCGGGCGCCAACTTGATTTCGATCTTCGCCACGTCAAGATCATGGATGGCGTCAAGGACGTGTTTCACGGGACGAGCCCGTACAAATTCGCGGGCCGGACGTGGCATCCGGACGACACGCTCATCGACGTGGACGGCGTTGTGATCGGCGGCAACGAAGTAGTCATTATCGCGGGCCCCTGTGCGGTCGAAAGCGAGGAACAGATTGAAGAAACAGCCTCCGCCGTGGCGTCAGCCGGCGCGCGTATTCTCCGGGGCGGCGCGTTCAAACCCAGAACATCGCCCTATGCGTTTCAGGGCTTGGGGGATTTGGGACTGGCGCTTCTCCGAACGGCTGCCGATCGCAACGGCCTCAAAGTGGTGACTGAGGTCATGGACACAAGGCAGATCGAAACGGTCGCGAGGCATGCTCACATTCTGCAAATTGGTGCGCGGAACATGCAGAATTTCCCGCTACTTCAGGAAGTCGGGCGCGCTGGCCTGCCCGTATTTCTCAAGCGCGGAATGAGCGCGACGGTTGAGGAGTGGCTGATGAGCGCCGAGTACATCCTCGCCGAAGGCAACCCCAATGTCATTTTGTGCGAGCGCGGTATCCGCACGTTCGAGACCGCGACGCGAAACACGCTGGATCTCTCGGCCGTCCCGGTCGCCAAGAAATTGAGTCATCTGCCCGTGTTCGTAGACCCCAGCCACGGCGTTGGACTGCGCGACAAAGTGACACCGCTCGCTCGCGCCGCGATAGCGGTTGGTGCCGATGGACTCATGCTAGAGACGCACCCCGATCCGCCGCAGGCTCTCTCGGATGGCCCTCAGTCGCTCTACCTCGACGAGTTCCGCGAATTGATGGAGCAGGTTCGGCGCGTTGCGGAAGCCGTTGGGCGGACGGTCGTTGAAGCCAATGCGGTGGCTGCCTAGCATTCCCGACCATTCAGCAGAATGAGGTTCCGAATGAATTGGAACGGATCCGGTTCGGCCGCCTTACTCGCGCGCAATCTCAACCTATCTTGCAAATTCCCCTGAACGCCTTGGCGTAAATCATATGTGCGGAATCGTCGGTTACATCGGCCACAGGAGTGCCGGAGACTTGCTCGTCGCGGGACTCAGGCGGCTCGAATACCGCGGGTACGACTCAGCCGGAATAGCCGTGCTGAACGGCAGGCTTGACGTGCGCAAAAAGGAAGGCAAGGTCAGCGAGCTTGCGGCACTGCTCGAATCCAAGCCAATCATAGGGACCGTCGGAATAGCGCATACCCGGTGGGCCACGCACGGAGCCCCCAACGACGTCAACGCGCATCCGCACGCCGCCGCCGACAACCGCTTTGCCCTGATCCACAATGGGATCATCGAGAACTACTCTTCGATCCGCGCGAAGCTTAGGGAGGATGGCTACGTTTTCACCAGCGACACGGATACCGAGGCCCTCGTCCATCTCATCGACGATGTCCAAAAAGAGACGGGCCTATCGCTCGTGGAAGCGGTCCGCCAGGCGCTGACGCAAGTGCGAGGAGCGTACGGTATCGTCGTAATCAGCCGAGATGACCCCGACCAGATCATCGCCGCCCGCAACGGCAGTCCGCTGCTTCTAGGGATTGGCGATGGCGAGAACTTTATCGCCAGCGACGCGAGTCCGCTAATTGAATACACGCGGCAAGTTGTCTATCTCAACGATGGCGAGATGGCCGTGGTGAGGCGAGATGGTTACGAGGTGATGAGCATTGAGGGAGCGACGGTTGACAAAAAGGTTCACGAACTTGAATGGGATATTGAGGAGATCGAGAAGGGTGGCTACGAACACTTCATGCTCAAGGAGATCATGGAGCAGCCGGAGGCCATCGAAAACACGTTGCGCGGACGCGTTCGGCTGGAGACCAATCAGATCAAACTTGGTGGTCTGGATGATGTGATGAACAGGCTTCGCGATGCCAAACGCATAATCATTTGCGCCTGCGGGACGAGTTGGCATTCTGGTTTGGTGGGGGAATACCTCATCGAGAAGCACGCGCGCATTCCTGTTGAGGTTGAGTACGCAAGCGAGTTTCGGTACCGCAACCCGATCCTCGACGAGAAGGACGTCGTGCTCGTCATCTCGCAAAGTGGTGAAACGGCCGACACGCTGGCTGCTATGCGCCAGGCACAGAACGCGGGCGTGCTAACGATTGGCGTCTGCAACGTAGTGGGAAGCACGATTGCACGCGAAACCGACGCCGGCGTGTATCTCCACGTCGGGCCGGAGATCGGCGTGGCGAGCACCAAGGCATTCACGGGGCAGGTGACGGTGTTGGCCATGATCGCGTTGCTCCTTGGAAAAGAACGCGGACTGCTTGATGATGAGCGACTCCACCACCATCTGGAAGCACTCACCGCCATCCCGGACCAGATTCGGCGAATGCTTCAGACGGACGCTAAAATCCGCCAGATTGCCCGCGACTACCGATTCGCGTCCAACTTCCTCTATCTGGGCAGAGGCAGCAATTTCCCCGTTGCTCTGGAAGGCGCCCTGAAACTGAAGGAAATCTCCTACATCCACGCAGAAGGATACCCGGCTGCCGAGATGAAGCACGGCCCGATCGCCCTTATCGATCAGTTCATGCCCGTTGTGTTCATCGCCACGCGCGATGCCATTTATGACAAGGTGGTTTCCAACATCGAAGAAGTAGCAGCGCGAGGCGGCACTGTGATCGCTATCACCAATGACGACAACGAAGAGCTCGACCCCCTCTGCGAGTACGTCATTCGTGTGCCCAAAACCACAGAGGGCTTTGAGCCCTTGCTGACGGTTATTCCTCTCCAGTTGCTAGCCTACCACATTGCAGTCATGCGCGGTTGCGATGTTGACCAGCCGCGCAATCTCGCGAAGAGCGTGACGGTGGAATGATCGACGCCTCAGTTCTCGACGAAATCGTATCCCGCTACGAGGATGTCAATGCACTGCTATCCCAGCCGGAGGTGGCCTCCGACCTGAAGCAGCTGGAGGATCTCGGTCGCGAGCTGTCGGAATTGAAGGAGATCGTCGAGATTATCGCGACGTACAGGTCGATGCTTGGCGAGATGAAGGGCCTGGTGGAAATGGTGGAACTTGAGAGGGGAGAAATGGCCGAACTAGCTCGCGCGGAATTGACGGAATTAGAAGAGAAGCTGCCGGGCGTAGTGGCGAAACTGGAACAATTGCTGATTCCCAAAGACCCCGAGGACGCCCGTGATGCTATCGTTGAGATCCGTGCGGGAACTGGCGGCGACGAAGCCGCCTTGTTTGCAGGCGATCTGTTTGGCGTTTATGAGCGATTTGCAGCCAGCGCGGGCTTGAAGATTGAAATCATGGACATCAGCCACGGAACGGCGGGTGGCTTCAAGGAGGTCATTTTTGCCGTCAAAGGCAAGGGAGTGTTTGGCCTATTGAAGTATGAAAGCGGCGTTCATCGCGTGCAGCGCGTGCCGGCTACTGAGAGCCAGGGTCGGATTCATACATCGGCAGCCACAGTGGCCGTCCTTCCGGAAGCCGAGGATGTGGATATTGAGATCCGCGCCAACGATCTCGTCATTGATGTGTATCGCTCTTCCGGACCGGGCGGACAAAGCGTAAACACGACAGACTCAGCCGTTCGCATCACGCACAAGCCGACGGGCCTCGTCGTAACCTGCCAGGACGAAAAGAGCCAGCACAAAAACAAGGACAAGGCGCTCCGTGTTCTCCGCGCTCGGCTGTATCAATTGGAGCGAGATCGACTCCACAACGAACGCGCCGACGCGCGCCGCGCGATGGTTGGCTCGGGAGATCGGTCAGCCAAAATCCGGACCTATAACTGGCCGCAGGGGCGAGTAACCGACCATCGACTGGAAGGCGCGGATAAGAACCATGCTCTTCAGAATGTGCTCTCGGGCAATCTTGAGCCAATTTTATCGGCGCTCCGCCTTGCGGATAATTTGGAGCGGATGGCATCGAAGTAAGCTTCGTGGGATCGCTGAAAGCCGGACGGTAAAAGAGGAAGGCCGGGTCCTGTTCCGCAACCTGTTTCTCGAATACATCGGGCGTACACGGCTCGCACCTCAAGATTAAAGGCGTCCGACTTTTCATCGTTCAGCCTTCATCATTCATCATTCTCACGCCCCTTATCTTCCGTGACTTCACCCTGCTCGCCGCTGAACTTCATTCTGCAGACGGGCATACGTAAAACCACGTATTCCGGAGGGAAAACACGATGGCTGAACAGTCAGCATTGTACGAGTTGATGTACATCATCAACCCCGTACTTAACGACGAGCAAACGCAGGACATTGCAGAGCGCGTGCTCAAATACATCCGCGAAAACGGCGGCGACGTCAAGGAAGTCGTCCAGATGGGAAGCCAGAGGTTGGCCTACCCGATCCAGAAGAAACGGAATGGCTTCTACGTCAATGTTTACTTCACGCATGGCAATGCGACAGAATTCAACGCGAAGTTCGACCGCGTTATGCGCATCAACGACGACATCATGCGCCACATGGTTTTGCGATTTGATGCCAAGATGACGCGGCACTACGAGGCCCAGAAGGCCGAGCGTGCCGCCCAGCCTGCACAGGCTGACCTCGAAGCGGTAACCGCATAGCGCGCGTCCCTGTTTTTTAGATTCTGACGACCCCAAACCTATCATGGCAGAAGAGTTTCAAGGCGCGCCTGCTGGTGCCGAGGCCATCGCTCGAACCGCAGCGCCCGGCGCTAAGTACCACAAGCCCAAGTGCCCGTTCAAAGAGGCGGGTGTCGAGTACATCGACTATAAAGATGTTGAGACGCTCAAGCGCTATCTGAACGAACAGGGCAACATACTTCCGCGGCGTCTTTCGGGCGTGTCCGCGAAATTCCAGCGTCAGCTGACGACGGCTATCAAGCGCGCGCGCCAGGTAGCACTATTGCCGTTTATCGCCGATAACGTGAAGTAGCGCCTCGCTCTCTCGGCTTCCTGTTCGTGGAAGTTTGGCATTGTGCCTCTTCTCCAAACACCAGCCGACAACGCGCTACGCACCAACAATTACTCCTATGAAAGTCATTCTCAAGGAAGACCACACTAGCCTTGGTCTCGCCGGCCAGGTTGTGGATGTAAAGGCCGGGTATGGGCGCAATTTCCTGATTCCGCGCGGCCTCGCCGTCATTGCTAACAAGAGCAATACACTCCGCTACGCGGAGGAATCGCGCCAGCGCGCACACAAGTTCGAGCAGAAACGCAAGGATGCAGAGGCCCTTGCCGCTCGACTTGGGACCATTGAGCTCGTTATCAAGATGCCGGTCGGCGAAGAGAATCGCCTGTTCGGGACGGTGACGACGCAGCAGGTAGCTGAAGCCTTGGCGGCGAAAGGCTTCGACGTAGATCGGCGGAAGATTGTACTCAACGAAGAGATCCGGCTGACCGGAGTCTATCCCGCGACGGTGAAACTCCATCCAGAGCATACAGCAGAAATCAAGATCGCCGTCGAGCCAGACATGGCCCGCGCGCCCGACGCATCACGCCCTGCCGAAGTCGAGATGCAGGTCGAAGAAACTGTCGACGATGAAGTTGCGCAGTACGAAGAAGAAGTCGCGACCGAGGAAGAGGGCACCGCCTGATCCGTCGGCCTTGTCTAACGAGGGTTCGTGGTCTGGCTGTGGACTTTCTTGCTGCTCGGCGCTGTCGGTTGGATCTTCATTTCGGCTCACCCGTTGTGGAATTTCGACGCTTGAACACCGATCCGCTCGAACTATGACCCGCACAATTATCGCGCTCCTGATAGGATTCATACTGATGGCCCCGGCTTCCAGGGCCCAGTTCGGTGTTGTGGTTCCTGAGATGGTGGTGGAGTGGTCGGCATCCGCTCGTCCGCCATCAACGGCGCCTCGGATGACGTCTTCATTCACCGCGGGTGACCGTGTGTACCTCACCCTCTCCGCTGAAATTGCTGAAGGCTGGAGGGTCTACGCAATCAACTCGCCCGCCGGTCGGCCGCTTGAGTTGGAATGGGACGCATTGCCTGATGGAATCGCATCGTATGGACCACTATCTGAATCCCAAGCCCTTCGCGGCCACGATTCCGGGCTTGATGCCGACTACACGTATTATGAAAGCAGCGCCCGTATCTGGCAAGGGTTTCAAGTGGGCAGGAATGCGGACGTGGGCGAACACCGCGTAACAGGAAGGCTTCGCTACGCGGCGTGCAACGACGAACTGTGCTTACCAGTGAAAACGTTTCCGTACAGCGTCCGGTTCGAAGTTACTGGCCGAAGCAGCCTTTGAGAGCGACTTTTGCGGAGGTTGAGGCGGATTGCGGGAAAGACAGGGCGACAAACATCGGAGTGGTTTAACGTCGCTTGAAATCGGACGAATGCTCTACGGAAGCCTTCCGTTGGAGTCATGCGAATCTCACCGTTCGTTTTTTGGACGCTCGCAACAATATTCTCCGGCTGCGATGGCATTGCTGGGTTGTTGCCCCAGGGTGCCGCCGAGCCGCCCTCCGCCGAATGGGGTGCGATGCTCGCCTCCATCAACGCGATTCGCGCAGAGGGGAAAACGTGCGGAGATGATTACTATCCGCCAACGGACCCGCTTGTTTGGAACGGCGCGCTCGAATCCGCTGCGCGGGATCATACGGAGGATATGGCCCGACACAAATATTTCGACCACGTCGGGTCAGATGGTAGCACGGTTGGCGACCGAGTTTCGCAGCGGGGCTATTCGTGGCGCCGGGTAGGCGAGAATATCGCGCGCTACCAGGCTTCGGTTGCCGAGGTGGTTGAGGACTGGGCAGAAAGCCCTGGCCATTGCGCCAACCTTATGAATCCTGGCTTTATTGAAATGGGAGCAGCTGAAGTTGACCTCTATTGGACCCACGTTCTTGGGAGTCCACGCTAGCGAATCGTGACGCAGTAGCCCCGACGGGTTTATGTGTGCGATATTCGGGAACGACCAACGCGCACGGCAACATCGTGGAAACCGTCCTCTTCCTCTGCACCCACAATTCCGCCCGCTCGCAGATGGCAGAGGGCCTCCTTCGCTCGCGTTTCGGCGACCGCTACCTGTCGCTAAGCGCAGGCACCGAACCCGGAGGCCTCAATCCAATTGCAGTCGAGGCGATGTTGGACGTAGGCATCGATATCAGGGCGCACCGCTCTGAGCACGTTGACGTGTACGTAAACCAGCCTTTGGATTACGTCGTGACCGTTTGTGATTCCGCAAAGGAAGCCTGCCCCTACATCCCTGCCAAACGGCGCAACATCCACAAGAGCTTCCCCGACCCATCTGCCGTCGTGGGTTCCGACGAGGAACGACTGGCCGCATTTCGCTCCGTTCGAGATGCAATCGGCCTTTGGATCGATGACACGTTCGGGCGCGAAAAGAGCGTGTGACGATTTAGATTCTAGCCTCGGCGCCGATCGAACTGTTCTTGCTGAGGGCTTCCCGGAGGCACATCGTACGGATTCGAGGGGAGTCGCACGAGCATCTGGACAGGATAATCGGGGCGGGAAATGAACGGCGATGGCGGTCCATTGATATCGTGCCCAATGATGAGCACGATTGTGCCCTGGCTGTTGATCGTAGCGCCAACGGACGAGATGGCATCGCCGCCGGTCTTATTCCAGCTATCGGTCCAGTTAAATAGCCATATCGCGTCCGGTTCCAGCATACGGATACAGCCGTGACTTGCGGGTCCACTGGTGGGCAGCGCATACTGGTGCATGTGTATGCCACGCGCCTCGTGCAGGTTCATGACCCAATACATCTCCCAAAGCTCATTCGATGCAGCCGGATTAATGACACCAGGACTCAGTGTAGAGACGCGGTAGTCCACTTTCCAGTTGACGTTGAAACGTCCGCTCGGTGTCCGGTTGGACTGTACCCCGGTTGAAATGATACCCCAGCGCTGGAGCTCCCCGAAATGGTAGGCACCCCAAGCCTGGACGCTTTTGTCCAAAATGACAATTTTCTCCATGGTCCGCGCCGCTGGGTAGTAGCGCGGGAATGGGGAGTAGGCGCGGAAATCCAGATTGAACTGGCTCGGAACGATCAGGGTATCGCCAGGGTGCAAATCCTCCAAATCGTTGCGATTCAAGAGCCACAATAGAGGCTTGACGATCTCATGATTACCAAAAAGGCTATACACGTGCAGGCGCGCACGAAGGCGGTTCAGCCCTTCCGGAATCACGTGGTACCGATACGTCACATTCGGCACCTGATCCAGCGACCCTGTCCGACGTTCCATCGTGTCGATGAGCCAGGCCTGGCTGAAATAGTCTGTACCAAGATCCTCCGCCAGATCCTGTGAGATTAGCGCATCCGCCGCCGTCGAAGACGACTGGGCCTGGATCCGTGGGGCGTAGAACGCCGCGGCCGCGAGAATGGAAAGGGCAAAAATCCGCATGGTTGTGGGGTGTGAGAAGCTCCTGCGTACCGAACTTAACAGTATACGACGCCAAATAGTGTAGGTCGTTGGTGCTTCCAAGGGAACGACATGGCACTCTGTTGTGCGTTTGTGACGCACATCCGACGAACAGGATCCTATCAATTTCGCGAGGCCACTGCGCCGAATCGAGGTGCTCGCTCGAATGCCTGCTCTTGGCTCCAGGCGAGGTGGGTCAATCACACCGCCTGCGCGAGCGGAAGGAGGCTGATGTGCCAGGAATCAGCCGCCCGAAGCTTGACGCCGCGCCTGCGAAGATCGCCAACCGACGTACTGCTCAGGTCGAGAACGACGGATTCGGGCGTGATGTGCCCATCTCTTGCGAGGCGTCTGAATTCGGATCTGGATACCGTCCGCAAAACCTCATCGTCGTCATAGTAGGCTACGTCCAACGCTCTTGTCCAGGAAAACCCAAGACGGAATGCTGTTGCCTCGACGGCATGCACGAGGCCGTCAATCCCACATCCGGAAATACCAGCGTTCGAACCTTCTTCTTCGATACAGGCCCCGACAACGAGCACACAGCCGTGGAGCAACTCGACTTCTCCGTGCACAGGCCTGCCGTGGGACATCCACGTGCTCGCAAACGATTTCGCTTGCGCCACGATGGAATCCTGATCGTCACTGGAAAGAATCCGATCCGGTGTGAAGAGCCAGACTCGTGCGTTGGGAGGGAGCGAAGGCAGCATGACTGCGTTTGAATGACTTCGACGGTAGACGCCCGGTGGACGACTAGGATTCCAAACGACCAGCCAAAGTCACACGTCTCCGACGAAGATGGTTATGCGGCCTCAACACTCTGGCGGTCGCCGACGAGTTGAAGAGCGCTTTCAACGAGTCCGTCGGGGCCAATCCCGACTTCATCGTGAAGCTGTCGCTGCGAGCCGTGTTCCACGAATCGATCCGGAAGCCCAAGCCTTAGGACCATTGGACCCGCGAACCCATGATCGCTTGCCCATTCAACAACAGCGGAGCCCGCGCCTCCTTCGACGACGCCGTCTTCAACCGTGATGATCTTGTCGAAGCCGGTAAAGACCTCCGTCAAAAGGGCGTGGTCAAGCGGTTTGCAGAACCTGAGGTCATAATGCGCGGCCTCAATGCCCCTCGTCGCAAGGCGATGGCGGGCTTCGTCCACGTAGAGACCAATGGCACCATACGTAACGAAAGCGACATCAGAACCCGTCGCAATTCTGCGGCCCTTGCCGATTTGTAGCGTTTCGAAACCGGTCCGAAGAGTCATCCCGGTAGCAGCACCGCGCGGATACCGGATGGCAAACGGGCCATCCTCCTGCATCAACCCGGTATACATCAAATCCCGAAGATCCTGCTCGTCTAGTGGAGCCGCGCAAACCATGTGCTGTACGCAGCGCAAGTACGGGATGTCCAGCGCGCCGTGGTGCGTGGGCCCATCGGCACCGGCAACGCCGGCCCGGTCCATGCAAAAAACAACCGGCAGATGCTGCAATGCTACATCGTGCACGATGCCATCGAAGCCCCGCTGCAAGAAGGTCGAGTAGATGGCAACGAACGGGCGCAATCCCTGTGTAGCAAGCCCTGCCGCGAAGACCACACCGTGCATCTCGGCAATGCCCACGTCAAAAGCCCTGTCGGGCATTTCCTCGAGCATGTACTTCAGGCTCGTTCCGCTAGGCATCGCAGCTGTTACGCCGACGACGCGCTGGTCAAGCTCGGCGAGTTCAACAATCGCTCTACCGAAAACATCCTGCCAGTTTGGAGCCTTTTTGCCGTTTGCTGAAGGCGCAGCGAGGCTAGCACCAGTCAGCTTGTCGAACGGCGAACTGGACGCATGCCATTTCACCTGGTCCTCTTCCGCCGGCGTAAAGCCTTTCCCTTTAACCGTAGTGACGTGGAGCAGAATGGGGCCGCGCAACTTGCGAACCTCTTGCAAACGGTTCGTAACAGACTTTACATCGTGGCCATCAATCGGCCCTATGTAGCGGAAGCCGAGGGCTTCGAATAGCATTCCCGGTGTAATCGCGGCTTTGATGCCGTCCTCGACCTTCGACGCTATCCTTTGCAGCGTGTGGCCTCCGAGGCCCTCAAGCTTCTCGAAGAAAGACCACACATCGTCTTTGAGTGCGTTCCACCCACCACTCGCAGAAACGCGGGCGAGGTACTCATGCAGGGCACCAACATTGGGGTCGATGGAGATGCGGTTGTCGTTCAGTATAACAACAAGGTCGGATTCATCGGCGCCGGCGTTGTTGAGGCCTTCAAAGGCAAGGCCGCCGCTCATCGCGCCGTCGCCAATCACGGCGACGACCCTGTTGTCGGAGTCGAGGATGTCGCGTGCTTTCGCCATGCCGAGCGCCGCACTTATAGACGTGGATGCGTGTGCTACGCCAAATGTGTCGTATTCCGACTCCGAACGTTTCGGAAACCCGGAAACTCCTCCGTACTTCCTGTTCGTCGGGAACACATCGCGGCGGCCCGTCAGGATTTTGTGGCCGTACGCCTGGTGGCCCACATCCCACACAATCTGATCGACCGGAGTGTTGTAAACGTAGTGCAGCGCGACTGTCAGCTCTACCACCCCGAGCGATGCCCCAAAGTGGCCGCCATGTACGGATACGATATCAACGATGTATTGTCGGAGCTCGTCGCAGACCTGTGGAAGCTGGCCAATCGAAAGCTCACGCAAGTCTGCCGGTCTATCAATCCTTGAAAGTAAAGGACCAGGAACGAACTGATGCTCGGCCATGGAGGGAAAGGGCTGATTTTGAGTGGATGCTACAGGCGCTTTCGTCGCGCGAATCGCGCAAATATACGGAATGGGCCCTGAGCGGATGAGGAATCGGGGATTCGAGGTATGCTGTCGAAATCGGTAGTAGGCGAAGCCAATCAGGATCCAACCCTGCGTCGACCGGAAGCACTTGTGACAACATTGCTGAAACCAAATGAGCCCTTTCGCACAGTGGGGATTCATCGAGTCCGTTCGAACTAGGGCCTGTTAACACTAACGGAGTGCTTCGACGATCAGGGCGAAGTTTATAAAGGCTAGGAACATGACGTCGAGCTTATCAAAACGAGAGAAGATTCGCCTGAACCCCTTGAGTCGGCGGAACAGGCGCTCAATCTCGT
>JBGTDU010000044.1:0-74910 GCA_041748175.1 Rubricoccaceae bacterium | reverse complement strand
CGGCAATGCGCAGAACGTAAATCAGCCCGTTGCCCCGGCGCCCAACGGCATTCCTTTCGCCTCAAACGGCAACGTGATCGAGTTGTCGTTTGTTCGTGCGGAGGCAGTCGCAGGGGGCCAGGTGGATCTGGAAGTGCTCTCTGCTCCCGAGTGGATTGACATCCGCTCTCAAGAACGGCGTGACATCCGCCTGGCCGATAACCCGGTGGAACAGATTCAGTTTGATGTTCCTGAAGATGCGCCCATTGGCGAGTCCGGCACCATCACCATCAAGATCACAGCAGACAACGGACTTACGTGGTACAAGGAAATTGAGGTAGAGGTGGAGCCACCACGGTCCTTTGAACTACGAAGCGGCTACCCGAACCCGTTCAACCCAAGCGCTACGGTTCCTTTTGTCGTTCCTGAGACAGCCCGTATTCGTGTGGAGGCGTATGACATTCTGGGGCGAAGAATCGCTGTGATTGCGGATGGCGTGTTTGAGGCGGGCTTACATACTGCCCGTTTCGACGGCTCCCAGCTGGCGAGCGGGACGTACCTGATTCGCGCCACGATGGAATCAGAAGCACAAGGAAGCGTCAGCGCGTCGGTTCAGCGGTTGACGTTGTTGAAATAGTCCGCCGCGACGCAAGCTGGAGGCCGAGAACCCCGACCAGATGACGCTCCTCGAATCGCTGGCGGAGTTGAAGCGGATCGGGACGGTGTAGTTTCCGTCCGTACGCCACCCCTTTTCTGAATGCCCCGCCTCCCCGTACTTCTTGCCGTCGTCTGCTTCGTGCTTTTCGCCTGCCGACCGGTAGAGGATTTACCGACCGTCCAACTGGTGCCTGCGGAAGCGCTGGCGGAGGTTTTCCCCGCGGCGATTGACAGCTTCACCACCCAGAGTGACACGACCTACCGGGGGTACTGGGACACGGAGAAGGGGCGCGCGGCAGTTCAAATCGTCGCGCGGGCGTACACGACGCCCGGAGGCCACACCATTACGCTGAATTTCGCCACGTTCGACGATCGTGAGCAGTTCATGTCGATGTATGCAGACGGCGCCGTGCTCGATTCAAGCGAGGATCGCGAGACGTACGAAATCCTCCTCGGACGGCTTGTGATGGTCGGACAGGACCGCGCGGTAGAGGCACGGGGCTTCGATCCGGCCACCTTGAAGGCCGCGCTCAACCAGGTCGATTACCAGCGACTCGAGGGGCTTCCGACTGCGGCGATGAGTTTGGATCCCACCTTTGTCAAGCAGGGCGACTAGGTACCCATGGAAGGGTCGTGGGGGTCGAGTTCTCCCAGATCCTCCGCGATCGGGAAGAACGTATCCAGCGTGTGCCGGGCCACGATGCGCGTATTGTAGGCATCAGAAATGGCTCCGATCGCTCCGCCCAGAAGTGGCACACCCCGAGCAATTCGTCCGCCGATCCGTCGTCCCGCCGCTGCCGCCATCCGGATAACCGACGCCTTGACGATAGAACGGACGCCTTTCTCGGCCAGCTTCACCGTTGCGCGGCTCAGCGTTTCCTCTCGCTCCGAGTTTGGGTCGCCGTCCGTCATTAACAGGCACTCCACTACGGCGGATTTCGTCTCGGCGTCTTGCAGATCGTGGCCTGCGAGAACAGCGCAAGATGCGGCCATATGAAGCTGCAGGAGAGCTACGCCAGCCAGATCAGCGGGGAGCGTGACAGGCATGGTAATCCAACCGCCCAGGCCCGTAACGAAGCCCGTTCCGCCGGCCAAAGCGATATGCCTCCCAATCATGGTGTCGGCGTGGGCTCGTGAGGCCCCGCGCCGGATATATGGGGCGGCCAGTTTCTCCGGCGTATCGAGTAGAGGAAGGCCGTCAACGGCCTTTGGGTACAACTGGTTGAGGATAAAGGAGGTCATGTTCTGTGCGCGTGTGGGTTCGTGATCGATACCGGAAATGCCTCCGGAGGGTTGCGTTCCGATTGAGCGCCCATCGTGAGATGCACGTCCAGCCGCTCGTTGATTTCTTTCTCCAATGTGCTGCGAAAAAGTCGCATTCTAAGGCCGAGCTTCACGTTCACGATCACCCGGTTGTCCGAAACAACCAGTTCTCCGCGCAGGCCCGTCTTGTGGACTTTGAGCGTGTCACCTTCCCAATGGGGCCGCACGCCGTGTTCTCGCTGCAATTCTGCAGCGACGCGATCCGCGGCGGCTCTTGCAGCGGCAAATCCAAGGGTATGCGTCCGCTCAATGTGGATGTGGGACATAGGGGAAGGGAGAAGTGAAAAGGGAAAAGGGTGAAGAATGTTGACGAGGGCAAGCTAAGCGGATAGAATATCTTCGGCCTCCGATCCGCAGTTCCTAATCCCGAGATCAAACACAAAGTCTGATGGTCTGGACTCCTGATCCGTTATCCGCAATCCCCAATCCCAAATCCGACATCAAATGACCGACTCGTTTCTTAGCCGCTCGCCCCGCTTCGACGCGACGAACTACATCGCGCCAACGGCCGCGGTTATCGGCGACGTAACGCTGGGCGAAGGTGCAAGTATCTGGTTCGGAGCCTCGCTTCGTGGAGACGTCCACTGGATTGAGATCGGCGCGCGGAGCAACGTGCAGGACTGCGCCGTCGTCCATGTCTCACGAGGAACTCATCCCTGCAAAATTGGAGTGGGTACCACGATTGGTCACTCGGCCATCGTGCATGGATGTTCTGTTGGCGACGACTGCCTGATCGGGATGGGCGCTATCGTTCTTGACGGTGCCGTGATCGGCGACGGAAGCATCGTTGGGGCAAATGCACTCGTCACGATGAACACGCTTGTTCCTCCGAGGTCGCTCGTGCTTGGCTCGCCCGCGACGGTGGTTCGGGAACTCACCGGTGAAGAAGCGGAACGCAACCAGGCAAACGCCGCGCACTATGTGCGGATGTCGCGGATGTATCTGGGTCACGATCATCCTGACACAAACCCCTTCTACGTGGACGAGCGGGGTCAATAGTCCAAATTCACCGGTGGATGCTTTCTTGTGGCGCGTTGTTTGAGTGGCAATGAATTGGTTTACTCAACGATCCCGAGACCATCATGCAGCGTCGTTCCAGTTCCGCCCATCCACTTGGTTGGCTAACCATTGTTGGCCTTGCCTGTCTGGCGTCCACCGCGTTTCTCCGTCGCGCTCTTCGCCGTGACGCCAACCTGCCGGATCGAATCTACCGGAGCGACAGCGACCTGGAAAAAAGCTGCTACAACTAGGTCGGCCTAGTTCATCGGAACCAGCTGCCCATCCAGCCCAACCGTCTGTCCCGATGGCGGGGGATTCGTGGGGAAATCGCTGATAGAGACTTCGCCCGTCCAGCCGTTGGGCACGTAATGGGTGTGGTCTCCGTGCGGGATCGCCACATAACCTTTCGGGCTCACTGAGCCGATCTCCGATTCCCACAGTCCGAAGGCCGTTCCCATGACGAGGAACATGAACAGGCCGAGGAAGGCAAAGAGGCCGAGGCGAACTTTCTGTCGGGCAGTCATCAAAACTATCAGTTGGAAAGGCAACCAGGCACTGATCATCGTGGGTCAAGTTCCGGCGGACTACTTTCCCGACCTCGACTTTTTATCCACGGCGCTTTTCTGCCGGAACAGATCCATGTAGCTCGCTATCCCGTACCGGTCGTCATAGATCTCCTTCATCTTCTCGTAACGCAGCTTGCATGCCAACCTGAAGGCCTCCTCCTCTCCGTACTTCTTGATGGAGAACGAGGTGCCGCGCGCAGTGCCAGGTTCCGGGTTCCACGAGACGGCATAGACCTCGTGCTTTATGCCACGGCGGTCGCGCTTGAACGTGCGCGAGATGCCGACCACGCCCGACGAGTTGCTTTTGTTATGCCGAATCAGCCGCCGACGGGGCGCGCTTTCAGGCATCGCGGCAACATCGGCCTCCAGTTCCGTGCGGTAAGCTTCGGCCTGTTTGAATGACTCGTTCTTGCCGCCGCACTTTCTATCGGAAAACAATCTGGAGTACGTTTTTCCGTGCCGGTAGACCCGGACCTGAAAGCCGTGCGTGGAATCTGAATCGATGCGAATAACGCCTTTCGCTCGGGGCATGAGGGGGAAGGTTTAGCTCTCGTGGAGACGAAATGCTCGCCGATGCCCATACCGGATTGCGACGAGGTAGGACCTTCCTGATCGCCGATTCGGTTCTGGAAGTAACCGGCAACATTGCTACACGCGAAAAATATAGCAACGGGTTTCAAACCATGCGATAGCAAAAGTGTGCACCACCCCGAGGTGTACCGCGTTTGCACGAACAGGCGGCCGAGCACAGATGAAAAGACGCTCGCCCCGGACGTCGCCTGACCCGCCAACGGCTAGTGCTCTCTGTCCTTCCATCTGATGCCGCTGAATACCAGGAGACCTAGAGGGAGGCTGACCATATAGGCGAAGAGGTAGACCTCAAATAGTGGGAAAGATCTAAGGAGCGTTCGGCGAGAGGATGCGCCGAGTGCGACCCAAAGGAGGCAGAAATCGCCGAGCGCCTTGAGGCTGCAAAGGCTGAGCGCCCACATCGGGGCCACGAGCAATCCGGCGAGAGGCAAAAGATGGGCAAGATGGGCGATGAGATACAGGCCGTAAAGCCACACCGGGGCGCGAAGCCCCCCACGCGCCCACCGCCGCCTTTGGCTGTAGACGTCTATCAAACGCCTGAGGGGCAGCGTGACCGTATGCAGCCCGGGGTCGAGCGGGAAACGAACGCGGAAGCCAGGCCCTCGGCCAATGGCTCGGAAGAGCACGTAGTCCTCCGTAACGGAGAAGGGTAGAGCCGGGTATCCCCCGACTGCCTCGTACGCCGTTCGGCGCACACCCATATTGTTGCCCATCGCCGTGACGGGGTGGCCCGACTCGCTGAGGACGCTCGCCGACGTGAGGAGATAGCACCAGTCGAGCGCCTGAACGCCATCGAGTATCGTGTCATGCTCGACGTAGGTATGGCCGCAAACCATCCCGACGGTTGAGTCGGTGAAATAGGCCGCGTGGTTGCGCGCCCACTCCGGCGGCGGCGCGCAATCGGCATCGGTGATGAGAATGATCTCGGCATCGCTTGATTCTATCGCCGCATGAAGGGCGTTTGCCTTCCCACGAAGATGCCCGACCGGATCTGGCACCGCCACGTAATGGATAGAGAATGCAGTGGTTCCCGACGTGCCGTCGCCGAATTGCCGGATGATATTGGCCGTGCCGTCGGTCGAATGGTCATCTGCGACGAAGATGTCGAGCCGCTCGGATGGGTAGTCCTGCGAAAGGAGCGCATCCATGCAACGCGGCAGATTCTTTTCCTCGTTTCGTGCGGCTACGATGATCGCAAGCCTCGGCAACTCTCTAGGAACCTCCGGTGACGTGCTCCAATTCCGCGCGACCGCGGTCGCCATCGCCAGCATGATCCCCGCGTGCAGGCCAACGCAAATCGTAGCGACAAGCAGAAAGGCGGACATACGGGAGTGGAATCAGAGCGGCGCGATTGTCCAGCCGGCGGCGCGAAGCAGGGGAAGGGCCCGGTTTAGCGCCGGAAGCACAATGTCTTGCGAGCGAGCGTTTTCGTGCAGGACCACGATGGAGCCTGGCCGGACCCGCTCAATAACTCTACTGGAGACTCTCTGGACGAGCGCGTCGGTGGAAGGCAACGAGGTCAGGAAGTCTCCCGGCATAAGGTCCCACAGAATGAGTCGGCGCTTGCCATCGTTGCACCATCGTCGAAGCGCCGGGGTGAAGCGGCCAAAAGGAGGGCGCACGTTTTGAACCGGGCGCCCTGTCAGTTCCCCAAGCAGCTCTTCCGCGCGCTCGAAATCGGCGAGCGTTACACTTTTCGGCGCGCTCCAGGCGCTGCGATGCACCCAGCCGTGATTGCCCACGGCGTGCCCGGCTTGATGAGTAGCCCGGACGAGTTCCGGGAAAAGCTCCGCGTGCGATCCGAGGTGGAAAAATGTGGCGGGTACCTCAGACGTCGAAAGAAAGTCGAGCAGTCGCGGCGTGCTATCGGGATGTGGTCCGTCGTCGAAAGTGAGGTAGAGGCATGGCTTGCCCTCCGGCGAATGTGTGGGGCCTCGCCAGGTGACATGGGGAAACAGTGGCGCCGCGAGGCGGGGTAACGTTGTGCCGAGGAGGTCCGTGAACATGAGGCAGTTTAGCGGATCACCTGCCGTCCTTTCCATTCGTACTTGCCCAACGCCCCTGCAGCCGCCAGTACCACGATGTACGGTATGTGGAGGAGCTGCTCAGGAAGGAAGTACACGAACAGACGGCGCCTCCCGAAGTGACGACATGCAGGCCAGAGCAGGGCTGCCTCGGGGAGGATCTTCAGGCCGAACGCGATCATCATCGGAAGCCATAACCCAGGCACGAAAGCCATCGCAAGCCCGCCCGCGAGGAGGCCGACGTAGAAGAGATAGATGGAGAGGAGCATGGCAGTGAGCCACTTGTTGGGGTAGTGCGCGCCTTTCGATGCCCATCGCTTCCTCTGCTGAAAGAACACGCGGAACGAATGAATGGGCTCGGTCACGACCGTCGCGTCGAGCGAGGCGCAAAACCGCACGCGGTGGTGTGTTGTGTCGTTGATTTTCTGCATCAGCAGTTCGTCGTCTCCGCTCGTGAGGTGGTCGATGCCGCTGAAGCCGCCGAGCGACTCGAACACGTCCTTTCGGTACGCCACGTTAGCGCCATTGCAGATCGTTGGTCGCCCAGCGCCGATTGCTCCTGCGCCCGCTGCCACGAGGCCCAGAAACTCAAGCGCCTGCATGTGCATCAGCGGGTTGTGGCCCGTTTCGTAGAGGACCGGGCTTGAGACAAAGGCCGTGACGGCGTTGAAAGCGGGGTCGTCGTTGATGTCGTCGAACATGCCGACAATCGTTCGAATCCATGAAGCGGGGACAAGGCAGTCGGCATCCGTCGTGGCGATGATCGCACCGCGAGCGACCGAGATTCCCTTTTCGATAGCCCGCTTCTTGTGGGCTCTCGTGCGTTCGAGGTTTTCCGGCATTTGGACAAGATGGAGCTTGCCGTCCTCCATCCCGCCGATCATTCGCCGAACAACATCCGGGGTATCGTCTTCCGACAGATCGTCCACGACGAGCACTTCAAAATGATCGGTCGGATAGTCGTTGGCCAGAATCGAATCGAGGCAGTCTCCGATGCACGTGGACTCGTCCCGCGCCGGGACGATGACGGTGACGAACGGGAGCCCCGTTGGACTAGCTGTGGACGGACGCCTCGTCACCTTTCGAAATCCCACGGCGAACGCACCGATCAGGGTTGCATATCCCGCGCCCAAGACCAGGAGCGCAATCCCGAATACGGTCATGAAAACGTAGCCGACTGTGCTGCCGTTGGCTCAGGGACCGCGCTCCGGTCGGCAGAAGTGCGTAGGCGTAGGCGAGGGAGCAGCGTAAGGCCGATCAAGGCCGGCAGCAAGATGTTCGCGGCGAAAATCCCCAACGAGGCATTGAAGGCCGCCGCCTCCGCGACGCCGAAGCCTCCGAGGAAAAACACGGCCGCACTCTCGCGGATTCCCAGGTCGCCGAGTGTAATGGACGGGATCGCGCTCTTCGCAAAAAAGATCAGGACAACGCCCGTGTAGGCCGTGAGCCAGCCTACATCCGCCTGAAACGCATGCACGAGCAGAACGAATTGCGTGGAGAAAACCGCGTAGCGAACAATGGAAAGGGCGAACAGCTCCGTCGCATCACGGCCGCTAAAGCGGTTGAGGACGGCGAATACGTGCTTTGTGCGGCGAAATGGCAACACGATTTCAAGCAGCGATCTCGCCAGTCTCGGATGCAGCAGAAGCACCAGCAGAAATCCCGTTGCAAGTATCGCAAGAACGAGCACCGTCACCCATGCCATCGATGCAACATCCGTGTGGGTGAGGAGGAAATACGGGAGCGCCACGAGCCCGAAAACAAGACAGCACGCCAGCGTGGCGATGCGTTCCGCAAACGTTAGCGTGGCCGATGCGCCGGGCGAGATATCGCGCAGATAGAGAGCGCGCCCCACGTAATCGCCAATCCTGCCGGGGGTGAGGAGCCCCAGCGGATAGCCGCTTAGCACGGCGGCAAGCGAGGTCTTGAAGCGCACGTCGGGAGCGAGCTTCACCACGAGGCGATGCCAGCGGAAGGCTTCCAGCCCGACGTTCAGGGGGATTAGGACCACGGCGGCCAGCGCCCACACAGGTCGCGCTTCAAGCGCAGCAGCCAGAATGGACGACCACTCAACGACGTACACGAGTGCGGCAAGCGCCACGCACGTGAGGACGATCTTGACGGCAAATAGGCGCTTTGGCATCGGCAGCGGTCGTTATCGCCGAAAGGTACGCGCCTCGCCCGGCCCCGAAACGGGAGAACGGTTGAATCAGAAAGGTTGTCCACGGCGCGGACGCGGCGCATCGTGTAGGAAATGCCTGAAGTACACAGAACCGCTCGGCTATCTTTCAACTTTCCATGGTCAATCATTCTCTCCGAATGCCCCGAGTTCTTGTCGTAGGTGGTGGAGGCCGCGAGCACGCGTTGCTTTACGCCTTGGCACAGAGCCCACGGAAGCCCGAATTGCTCTGCGCGCCCGGCAATGCGGGAACAGTGAAGCTCGCCGAAAACATCCCGATAGCTGCCGAAGACATTGACGGCTTGGTTGGAATTGCGATGGATCGCGCGGTGGATCTCGTCGTGGTTGGCCCAGAGGTTTCGTTAGTGATGGGCTTGGTTGATCGGCTGACAGAAAATCACATCCGAGTCGTTGGTCCGAGTGCCGCCGCGGCACAGCTAGAGGGAAGCAAGGCGTTCGCTAAGGATTTCATGGAGCGCCACGGCATTCCCACAGCATCAAGCCGCACATTTGCCGTGGCAACTATCGAGGACGCCCGGGAGTACATCGAGCGTCATCCATTGCCTGTCGTTCTCAAAGCCGATGGACTTGCTGCCGGGAAGGGGGTCATTATCGCGGATACGCTCGACGCCGCGACGGACGGTTTGGCTACGCTTCTCGGCGAAGCATTCGGCGACGCAGGCGCTCGTGTCGTCGTGGAGGAGTTCATGCAGGGCGAGGAGGCCAGCGTGTTCGTTCTGTCCGATGGACGAGACTATGTGCTGCTTTCGCCCGCGCAGGACCACAAACGAATCGGAGACGGCGATACGGGACCGAATACTGGAGGAATGGGAGCGTACGCACCGGCACTTCTCGTGACACCTGAAGTGATGGCTCAGGTTGAAGAGCGCATCATTCGACCAGTTCTGAAAGGCATGGCCGACGAAGGCCATCCGTATCGGGGCGTCCTCTTCGTTGGGTTGATGATGACATCCGTAGGTCCGAAGGTCGTTGAGTTCAACTGCCGGTTCGGTGACCCGGAGACTCAGGTCATTTTGCCTCTCTTGGAAAGTGATCTCCTCGACCTGCTAGACGCCGTGGCTGATGGCGGCATCGTGAACGTCGATGTTCGGATGCGTGCTGGCGCAGCGGCGTGTGTCGTGCTGGCTTCAGAGGGCTACCCCGAGACCTATGAAAAGGGTTTCGGGATCAGCGGACTCGAAGCCGCTGCCAAACACGCCATCGTTTTTCACGCGGGGACACGGGCCGAGGGCGATGCTATCGTGACCAATGGAGGTCGCGTGTTGGGCGTCACAGGGACCGGCGCGGATCTTCAGGAAGCGCTGGGCAACGCCTACCTGGGAGTCGACGCGATCAAGTTCGACGGAAAGACCTTCCGGCGCGACATCGGGCAGAAGGGGCTCGCACGCGCCCGACCCGAATGACGACCTCCCAAACTCCGTCCGCTCCTTTCAGAGTTAGCAGCGCGAGCTTGCAACAAGGTTGGGTCGTGTCTGCCCTGGCGTCGCTCTTGGCGATCGCGGCCTGCTCAGGCTTGCGAACTCCACCCGCGACCAACCATCCAACCGATTTCACAACCGCCGTCATTGAGATCGCTCAGTTCCGGGACGCCCGCGCTCTCGCTTCCGATCCGGCGGACCGGCTCTACGTTGTGGACGCCGCCGCATCAACCGTCTCAGTGCTGACCCTTGAAGGCGAGGTCATCCAAACCTTCGGCGGCCCTGGAACAGGCGAATACAGCCTCCTCGATCCATCCGATGTCGACCCGACCAACGGACTGGACCTGTTCGTCGCGGACATGGGGAACGGGCGAATTCAGCGTTTTTCGCGTGATGGTGAGCTCATCGAATCGGTGGATGTGCCCGTCGGCGATCCGCAAACCCTGGGACGGGCCGATGAAAGCGAAGGCAGGGTTCAAGCCGTAGCGGTTGGGCCGGGTGGAGCGCTGTATGCGATAGAAAGTGAACGAGGCGCGGTGCTCCGCTGGGAGGGTGACCGGCGACTCTCGCGGCTTGTTGGTCCGGCGGAGGATCGAGACGGCGCCCTCATTGAGCCTGTGGACATCGCGGTTTCGGGGGATGGCTTCGTTTTCGTTGCCGACCAGGCTCGCGGGGCCGTCCTCGTTTTTGACGGGCTTGGCACATTTCGCCGGTCGATCTCCGGGAGGGCGTCTGATGGAGTGAGGGCCCTGGCTCTCGCGCCCTTCTCCAATGGCCAGCGGCTGCTCGTCATCGGGCGAAGAAGCGTCGCCGTTCACGACCTTGATGAAGGGTTGCTGGACGTGATCAGACCCGACATCGCGGAGGATCTGATCGGCGCGGCGGTGGCAAACGGCGAACTGTATCTGCTCACGCGCACACGGCTGTTTCGAGCGGAATAGCCTCATTACCACCTTGCGCGCCGCGCAGAGCCGGGCTACGTTCCGGCTCGCACCAGTCACCAGATTTTCCGCCCCTGCCGTTCGCTACGCATCCCGACACCACAGACCATCCGGCGTAGCCGCCGATGACGGCCGATGGGGGCTCGAACTTTTCTGATCCGATGTGCGCTCGTCGTTGTTGTCGTTGCAGCGGCGGCGGAAGTGCGCGCGCAGCCCGGCCTTGGAGCCGTTCGGGATTCTGTGGTCCTGCATAGCCCGGCGTGGCGACTTCGGCATCCTGTGGTGCCCGCCTCCGAGGCCCTCTGGCTCCGCCGCGAGTCGGTCTCCGTCCGCCTGGAGCGCTCCGACTACAGAATTGATTACCCGACAGGCGCACTACTCCTCCATCGCTTTGCGCCCGGTGATTCAGGCGCAGTCCTTATCGTTCATTATCGTGTGCTGGATCTTGGCTTGCAGGAGGTGTACGCCCGGCGGCGCGTCGCAGAGGAAGAGCCAGATACGCTGGGCAGGATCCGTTTGATCGAGATTCCTACGGAGGGTGAGCGCAACACGTCTCCGCTTTTTGGAAGCAGCCAGTTAACCCGACGCGGCTCGATCACACGCGGCCTCATCGCAGGAAATAACCGCGACGTAAGCGTGGAATCCGGCCTTCGAATGGAGCTTTCTGGCCCAATAACCGAAGACGTAACCGTGCAAGCGGTCCTCACCGACGAGAACACGCCGATCCAGCCCGAGGGCACCACGCAGCAGCTCTCCGACTTCGACCGCGTCTACATCCAGCTCGACGCGTCCATCGGGCAGGCGCGGCTGGGCGATGTCGATCTGAGCTTACAGGGCTCCGAGTTCGCTGCGTTCAGCCGCAAGATCCAGGGCGCGGCCGTGCAGGCCAACCTGCCTGCATTCGGACTGATTGCGGGAGGACACGTCAACGCCGCCGGGGCCACGACGCGGGGCATCTTCCAGAGTCAGGACATTGCCGTCATTGAGGGAGTCCAGGGACCCTATCGGTTGCGTGGGCAGCAGGGCGAGGAATTCGTGATCGTCATTGCGGGAAGTGAACGCGTTTACCTCGACGGCGTCCTTCTGACGCGCGGCGAAACGAATGACTACGTGATCGACTACGCGACGGGCGAAGTCACCTTCACGCCGCGCCGCCTCGTCACTGCCGAGCGCCGCCTGACCGTCGATTTCGAGTACACCACGAGCCGCTTTACCCGCACGTTACTTGTTGGCGAGGGAGAAGTTGGCCTGTGGCGGGGTGCCGACGATCAGGCCCGGGCACGGCTCGGGGTTTCGGTTCTAAGGGAGGCCGACGCGGCCACGTTCGGTGCGGAATTGGGGCTCTCGGAGGCCGATCTGGACGCGATCGCAGCAGCGGGCGATGCACCTGTCTTGGTCGATGGCGCAGAGCGCGTTGAATACGATCCGCAGAGCGCGTTCGTGCAATACGTCCGGGCGGATACGCTCTTCTCGGGCCAGATCTATCCGATCTTCGTCCCCGCAACCGCGCTCGCCGATTCCGTTTTCCGCGTCCGTTTCTCCAGCGTCCCAGCGGGCACGGGGCAGTACATCCGGAGCGGCCAGGTCATCAATGGCATCCTGTTCAAATGGGTCGGTCCCACGGGCGGCGACTATATCCCGTTTCGGCTTCTTCCAAAACCTGTGCTGCGGCAGATGGTAGACGTCCGCGGCGTGGTGCAACCAATCAACGGGTTGGAGATTTTCGGTGAGTGGGCCGGTTCGACCAACGATCTCAACTCGATCTCCGACGTGAGTTCCGCCGATGACACCGGGCAAGCCTACCTCGCGGGTGTGCGGCTGCTGCCGCTCCCGCTGATTTTCGGCGGAAGCGACATGGGAAGGCTTTCCGCCACAGTTCGTCAACGCAGGCAGGGCGATGCATTCGCGGGCTTCGACCGCACGCGGCCCGTCGAGTTCAACCGTATCTGGAACCTCGCCCGAACGGGCTCATCATTCGGATCCGACTCCCTCCGAGATGTAACCACGGAAGGGCAGGTTCGCTGGGAGGCCACGCCGAGAACGAGCGTGCTTATCGAAGCGGGGCAGCTTGAGTTGGGCGATGGCTTGTTCGACGCCCGGCGGGGTGCCCTGGAACTCCGCCTGATTGAGCCGGCCCTCGCCAATGGATATCTCCCCGAAATCGAATACCGCGTTGATCTTGCAACGAGCGAGGACAACATTCTGGCTCAGAGCGGATCGTTCTTCCGGCAGCGTGGAAGTCTTCGGAAACCGGCGCTGAATGGTCGGCTGACGCCGATTATTGGATTCGAGCAGGAACGTCGCGAGCAGGACATCTCGCCCGACAGCGTCGCATTCGGCTCGTTCGCGTTCCAGGCTCTTCGTCCCGGACTTGCCTGGGAGTCGCCCACCTTGACCGCTGCGGCTAGTGTCGAGTTTCGGGAGGAGGAAGAACCGCTTTCGGGTGTGCTGCGGAGTTCCGCCGCCGCCACGACGCTTGAAACCAATCTGACGTTTCGGCCGGGTAGCTCGCTCACCTCGGAGGCTCGCGTGGCCTACCGCCGCAAGCGGTTTACCGACGCGTTTCAGGCCGAGGGGAGAGAGGACAACGAGAGCGTTGCCATCCGCTGGACGAACCGTGCCGCGCCCTTGAACCGCGCTGTCGAGGTCAACACGGTCTATGAAGCCTTGACCGAACGCACGCCGCTCTTGCAAGAGACCTACATCCTCGTGGGGGCGGATCTGGGCGAATTTGTCTGGCGCGATGGGGAAGGCGAACCTCGGGCGGGCGAGCCCGACGGAACCCCACAGGTTGACGAGTTCTTCCCCGAAACGACGCCGCTTGAAGGAACCTACGCGCGCACCTTCGTCCCATCCGACGAGCTATTTCCGACCATCGGCGTCGAGGCCCAGTTGCGCCTACGGTTGGATCCTGGCCGCCTTCTCCGCGATGAGAGGAGCAGCGGAATCCTTGCCCGCGTGCTCGGTAACATTTCGACGCAAACCACGGTGGACGTTCGCGAACGGAGCACGGAGCCGGACATCAAGCAGATCTACTTCCTCAACCCCTCTTTCTTGCAGCAACGGGAGCCGCGTATCACCGCCGATGGCGACACGCTGGCTCCTGCCACCATCAGCGGGCGATTCCGAATCGGGCAGGACGTAACCATATTCCCCTCCAGGCCCAACTATGGCATCCGGCTGGCGCTGAGCCACTTGACGAGCACGAGCCGCCTCGCCGCTGGGCTCGAAACCAGCCTGGTTCAGACGGGGCGCATCGAAGGCAACACGACGCTGTCTCGACGCTTCCGGGTGCGCCTGAGCGGAACCGCCGAGCGCACACAAACAGACAGCGAGACGTTTGCATCGCGCACGTTCGATATCCGCAGTCTGGGCATCGAACCCGAGGCCACGTTTACTCTCAGCCCGGCGTTTGGCGTGACGGCCGGCGTGGCGTACACCGACAAAACCAACGACGTGGCCGCTAGCGAGGTACCGTCCGGTGCCACCGTGCTCCGCATTCCGGTCGATGCACGCATTACGATTGGAGGAAGGCTGGCCCTCACGCTCCGTGCAGAACGCGCGGACATCACGATAGAGGGAGCCGATCCCAATGGCCTGGCCAATTTCGAGCTCACGGACGGGAGAGGGCCGGGCACCTCCTACCTCTGGGGAATCGTCGGGCAGTACACCATCAATTCATTCCTTCGTGCATCGCTGTTCTATGATGGCCGCGCCCCCGCTGAGGCGCCAATTATCCACACTGTCAGGATGCAGCTTTCCGCGGTGTTTTGATTTTCGTCCCGCGTTGCGATTTCCGTGTGTGGAGTCCGCGCTCTTGTGGCCTCTCTTTCTACCACATGCACGCGAAACTATAAGCGCGATGCGCAACGCTTCACACGCGCATCACTCGCTGGTTACACTTCGGTAACAAAGGATCGGGAGTTTGCCGCCTTCCCGCGCGTGTCCAACGAACCGGTCCAGTCGTTGCGCGGTTCTCCCACTCCCACGCCGTTCTTCATGCATATCCGAACTGTCCCGCGAGGGGCCGCGCTGTCCAGGCGCGTGAGCCAAGGCTCGGTATTTCTGTTGATGATCGCCCTGAGCAGCGCCGCCATCGCCCAGCGGTCCGTTGATATCGGTGGTCTCGCTTACATCGACTACAATTACGTGATCGCGTCACCTGACACCGAAGAGGAGGGCGCTAACACATTCGATTACCGACGGATCTACCTGACGGCGGATTTTACGCTGTCCGAACAATTTGACGGGAGGATTCGGCTGGAAGCGCAAGGCAAATCCACGACGGCCCAAGGACGACCAACTCCATTTGTCAAGGACGCTTATCTGACGTGGCAAGACCCGATCGGTGAGAATTCGCGCCTGCGATTTGGTGTGCAGCCGCCGCCGCTATTCGAGTTGGCCGAAGACACGTGGGGCTACCGCAGTCTTGAGAAGACTATTATTGACCGTGTGAACGCGAACGACTCGCGTGATCTTGGCATTCGGGCGGACATACCACTAGCAGGCGAGGGCACATTGCGCATCTCCGGCATGTTCGCCAACGGCAACGGTGTTCGTCCCGAAGTCGATTCCGAGCGTGGCAAGCACATCTACGGCCAGATTCAGGCATTTCCGAGCGAAACCCTTCGCCTTTCAGCAGGCACGGATTACGTTCGGTATGATGGGGAGGACGATACCCGCAAGGGCTCGCTCAAAGCGTCCGCATTTGTGGGGTCGGCCAGCGACAGATTTCGTGGTGGAGCCGAGGTCTTCTATCTGCGAACCACGTTCGACGACCGGGCAACGAGCGGCAACCCTGTCGATGGCGTCGGCGTGAGCGCCTTTGGCGCCGTGAATACCAGCGATCGCACGAGCGTCGTCGCCCGATACGATTATGCGGAGGCCGATGCAGGAAACGTTGGCGTCAATGAGCATTTCGGATTGGTAGCCTTTGTCTATCGCCCGGATATGCGCGTGGAACTCATGCCAAACGTCGTAATCTCCAAGCTTGAGAATGTGGAGGCCGAAGTGACCGGTCGCTTCACAGTCCACGTTCGGTTCTAGCTCCCACATCGGCAATGCGGCGCCATGCGCTGCTCTTCCCCCAGACACATGAAACTCTTCAATTTCCTTTCTGATAGCCGCCCGCCGCTCGTTGAACAGAGTCTTCGCGACATGGGCACGATGCTCGATATCTCGGGCGAAATGTTTACTGCGGCCTGTTCGCAGCTTCTCGACAACGAGTCAATGCCATTCGACATCCGCGCGAAGGACGAGGACATCAACGCGCTGGAGCAGAAAATTCGCCGCTCGATGCTGGAGCATATGGCCATCGACCCGCGTGACGAACTGACGCTGAGCCTGCTCATCCTTTCCGTCGTGCAGGATGCTGAACGTGTGGGTGACCTCGCCAAGGCTATCTCAAAAGCCGCCGATTTGGCCGATGGCCCGCGTATGGGCGATCATGTCGAGGCCCTCCGCGTCATTCGCGACCGCGTTCAGAAGCTCTTTCCGAAAGCAAAATCAGCATTCGTCGATGCAGATGGCGAGGCCGCCCGCGCTGTGATGGAAGAGCACGACGCTCTAAAAGCTGAGGTAAAGAACTACCTCAAGAGGCTCTCCGTAGCCGAGGATCTGTCGGTGAACCTCGCGGTAGTGCTCGCCGTCTCTTCGCGGATGATAGGGCGGGTGTCCTCGCACCTCTCCAACATCATCTCGTCAGTCGCTATGCCGTTCGACCAGATCCGTCGTTCGCCCACGTGGGGCGATGACGAATAGCCAGCGGCTTTAACGATCATTTCCAAGCGAATTAATGTTGACAACAACGTCGCCACCAGCTTCACCGGCGCAGTCGCCTCTGGCGCTCGTCCTCCGAATCGTGGCTTTGCTAGGGGTCCTGCTCGTGTTCTTCATCAGTCTCGACCTCATGGGCGGGGCTTTCAAACTGATGGGCAGCGGCTTTGCTGAAGCTCTGTTGGCGACAACGAAAACGCCGCTTGCCGGTCTCTTCGCGGGTATCCTGGCGACGAGCCTTGTTCAGTCGTCATCGACGGTGACGAGCCTGACGGTGGCCCTGGTTGCGTCAGGAACCCTTGGAGTTACGAACGCGATCCCCGTAATCATGGGGGCGAACATCGGCACGACGGTGACGAACACCATCGTGTCGATGGGGCACATCACGCGGCCCGACGAATTCCGCCGCGCGATGGCCGGGGCCACCGTCCACGACTTTTTCAACTGGATGGCTGTCATCATTTTGCTGCCACTGGAGTTGATGTTTCACGTCCTCTCCCGGCCAGCCGCCGCCATGACACGAGGAATGTCGGGCATTGGCGGGCTGGAGCTGCTGAGCCCTCTCAAGCTTATCACCACGCCAGTCGCTAGCTGGATCGAGGGCCTGCTCTTTTCCAACGGAATTGTCGTGTTGTTGGTCGGGTTGGCGTTGCTATTCCTCGCTCTCCGTTACCTCGTGGTCATTCTGAAGGCCCTTGTACTGGGTCGATCGGAAGGCCTCATGCATCGGTACATCTTCGGAAATCCGCTTCTGGCCATGATCGCCGGAATGGTATTAACGGCGCTCGTTCAGTCGTCTTCCGTGACCACCTCGCTCATCGTTCCCATGGTGGGCGCTGGCATCCTGACCGTGCGGCAGATCTTTCCCTACACGCTGGGTGCCAACGTGGGCACAACCATCACCGCGCTGTTGGCCGCCCTGGCGTTGGCGGCAGGAGCCGGGCCCGACGAGCTGACGGCGGCGCAATCGGGGCTCACCATTGCCCTGGTCCACGTGCTGTTCAACATCTTTGGAATTCTGATCATCTACCCGATCAAATTCATCCGGGAAGTTCCGATTCGCATGGCGGAATTCGTAGGCGAGTTGGCGTACAAGAATCGAATCTACGCGATCCTCTATCTGATTGGGTTGTTCTACGGACTTCCGTTGTTGCTAGAGTTCTTGTTGTAGAGCGTTCGCCATTGTTGCACGGCCTCCAATCGTGCGTGAGATTCGCAACGAATGCATGGGTACTTCGTCGTCGCGCCGGAATCAACGCAAAGATGCCTGGCGGACTTCCGCGTTCATCGATCCGCATTCTTGGCAGCGGTATCTTGCGAGCGCTCCCCCAGATACCTCTTCGATGATTGCCGACGCGCCCACCCTGCACGAGCTGAATCCTTTTGTCGCGGCCATGCGGCCGTCGGCCACGCTTGCGATGGCCGCTCGAGCCAAAGCGCTCATCCGGGCCGGACAGGATGTGATCTCGCTGTCTGCTGGTGAAACCGACTTCGATACGCCCGCGCCTGTGGTGGAAGCTGCCATCGCTGCACTCCACGAGGGATTTACCCACTACACGCCGAATGCGGGCATCCCGGAACTCCGCGAAGCGATTGCGGAAAAACTGCGGCGAGAGAACAATCTGAAGGTGGAGGCCACGGATGTGCTGTCGTGCAACGGCGCGAAGCAGGCCGTGGCACAAACGGTTCTGGCCCTGTGCAGCCCGGGCGACGAGGTTCTTTTTCCTGCGCCCTACTGGGTGAGCTACCCGGAGCAGGCCCGACTCGCGGGCGCCGTGCCCATCGTCATCGAGACAACCGCCACGGCTGAGTACAAGATGTCGCCCGAGCAGCTGGACGCCGCCATCACCCCTCAAACGCGGCTGCTCATCTTCAACTCGCCATCGAACCCGACAGGCGCGGTGTATAGCCGCGAAGAAATAGAGGCGCTGGTCGAAGTTCTCGATCATCACGACCACGTTTTCGTTCTTTCCGATGAGATTTACGAGTACGTCCTGTTCGACGCCGAGCATTTCGCCATTGGCTCGTTGCAGGGGATGGGCGAGCGAACGGTGACCGTCAACGGGTTCTCGAAGGGCTATGCGATGACGGGTTGGCGGATAGGTTACATGGCCGGGCCGCGCTGGATTGTCGACGCAGCGGCGAAGATCCAGAGTCAGTTCACGAGTGCGCCATGCTCCATCACGCAGCGAGCCGCGGTCGCCGCTTTGCAAATGAGCCGCGAGCCGATCGAAGAAATGGTCGTCCTATTCCGGAAGCGCCGCGACTACATGCAGGCGCGCATCCGCGCGATTCCCGACGTCCTGTGCCCTCAGCCCGAGGGCGCGTTCTATCTCTTCCCCGACGTCTCGGAGTATTTCGGACGCATCACCCCCGACGGGAGAACGATCTCAGGATCGGAAGACCTCAGTCTCTACCTGTTGGAGCAGCACGGCGTCGCCCTCGTACCCGGCGAAGCCTTCGGCGCCGACAGCGGCGTCCGGGTGTCCTACGCATCGTCCATGGAGGACCTCGCCAAAGCTGCGGATAGAATCGAGGCAGGGCTGGGGGCGTTGGTGTGAGGACGACACAACCGTCCGAGTCCGGCTCCGTTTTAACCGAGTTCCGACCGCAGCCAAAGCGCGAGCGCTACGAGCTGCACGCCGGGCTGTTCGTGGTCACGTTTATCTCGACGGTCTACGCGGGTGGGTTGCTCGTCGGGCGCGGCGTCGTGTATGAGGAACTTGGCTGGACCGCCTACGCGATGGACGGGATGCGCTACGCGGTCGCTTTCCTCCTTTTTCTGACCGTGCATGAGTTCGGGCACTATATCGCCGCACGCAAGCACGGCATCAGTGTGTCGCTACCGTACTTCATCCCGATCCCGTTGATTGGGGTTCCCGTCTTTCATTTCGGCACGTTCGGAGCCGTGATTCGCATCCGTGAGCCGCTTCGGCGCACGAGGCAGCTATTTGACGTCGGCGCGGCCGGGCCCCTTGCTGGATTTGTCGTGGCGCTAGGCGTCTTGATTCTGTCGATCGTCACGTTGCCGGGCGCGAGCTATTTGTTGGATGTCCCCGGTCACGAGGCCGTGGCGAGTTTCGTTGAGCGGAACGGCGTCTTCCCGGAGGTCGATTTCCAGCCGGGCGATCTCATCCTGCTCTTTGGCGATACCCCGATCTTCGCGCTCGTCCGGCAGCTTGTACCGGGGCTGCCGTCGCCCTCCGAACTGATGCACTACCCGCTACTACTGGCGGCTTGGCTTGGCCTGTTCTTTACGGCGCTCAATCTTCTTCCCGTTGGCCAACTGGATGGTGGGCACGTGGTGTACGCGCTGTTCGGCGCCAAGGCTCATGCCGTCATCGCGAGGATGGTTACGCTGGTTTTGTTGATTTCGGGGGCCATTGGTTTCGGCCACGCTTTCGGAACCGTCTGGTACGGCTGGGTCGTCCTCGCGGGCATTCTGGGAGGACTCATGTGGCGCTTGTTCGAGGGCGATTGGCGGCTTCTCTTGCCGTCGTTGGCCGGGCTGATGGGCCTCGCCGCACTGGTTGTCAACTTCCTGCCACGGCTGGCCGACTCGTTTGGCTACTCGGCCTGGCTGTTGTGGGTTGGCCTTATCGTCTTCCTGATTCGCGTGGATCATCCTCCGGTGCTCGTTCACGAGCCGCTAACGCCGGGGCGGAAACTCCTGGGGTATTTGTGCCTCGCCCTGTTCATCCTGTGTTTCTCGATCCAGCCCATCTACATCGCGGGGTAGTGGCCTCTCGCTATTCCGAGGCGAACCCTCCGTCTTCCGCTTCGCGGAATCCACCTCCCTTGTGAAAGGAGGGGTTGTTCGCTACCGCTCCGTCTTCCGCTTCGCGGAATCCACCTCCCTTGTGAAGGGAGGGTTGTTCGCTACTTCGCTCGCTTCCCAGGGAGAATCCCAGACGCGTAAGCAGGCGGGCTTGAAGCAGGATGTTGGGCGCCGCGCCTGGATTGCTGCCGAGGCGTACCTCATCCATTTCATTGTCCAGATGATTTCCAGTCCCCGGGCATTTCCCTCTGCATCGGTTGTTACCCTCTATGCCGGGCCGTATGTTCGGCTCCGTTGATTTCTGTACAAGCCCACGCGCTTTCCGACCGTTCTGTTACGACCGCCGTACCTTTGCGCCCCGCTGGCGAAGTCGGCCATTTGCTATCGTTTCACTACCTCGTCGATTGATGCGCCTTCGGCCGCACGTACGTTCTGCCGCGTCCCTAGTTGGCGCTCTCGGGCTGATTGCCGTGGTCGTGGGCTGCGATTCCGCGCCAGGCGTTGGAGACCTCATCCCGAGCCCTCCTGCGCTATCGGACTTCTCCTTCACGCCCCTGGAGTTTGTTTTCAACGGTGCCGGTGATACGGCGATGATCCCGCTGGCACTTGATGTAGCCGTTACTGCCGAAGCTGGCACGACCGTCACCGTCAATTATTTCGTTCGAAGACAGTTCGAGACTGACGTGGTTGCTCAGGGAACGCTGACGCCATCAGGCGGCAGATATTCAGGCGGCGAAACGCTGGCGATCCCTCGCGGTGAAACGGGGCTGTACGTCATTACCGTCACGGCTTTTGACAATGTGGGCCAGGTTGGCAACGAAGTGACGGGCCTCCTTCACTTCGCGTCGGAAAACCTCGGACCTCCCGTAATCAGCGAAATCGAAGGGCCGATGACGTTTTTGCCTCCCGGAGAACTTCGGTTGATCGCAGTGGTCACGGATCCGGACGGCCTTGGCAACATTGCCAGGGTGGAAGTCACGACGCCTACTGGTGTGCCATTCGACATGTTCGACGATGGCGCCTCCCTCGGCGATGAGGTTGCCGGAGATGGCCGTTACACGGCCACATTCGACGTGCCATCCGCCACGCCGGGCGACCAGACCTTCACGTTTGTGGCCACCGATAACTTCGGCGCCGAGAGCGAAGAGGTTTCATTCACCGTCACCATCCTGCCTTAGCTGTGCGCCTGTCAAACCTTCTTTTGGCTTTGGGGATTGCAGCGCTCGCGGGTGCGCATGCCGTCGGCGCACAACCCATCTTCAGCGGGGGCGCCACGTTCGAGGGCCTACCCATCGGTGCCCGGAACGGAAGCTCAAACCTCGCGGTGGAGGGCGGACGCCTCTACTCGGGGCCGCTGCTCATTTTCACGGACGACGGCCAGACCTTTACGAGCATTGACGATCCGGCTTTCGAGCCCAACGCCTCCGGCCGTGTCACCATCTTTTCCATGGACGTAGAAGGCGATGTGATCTGGACGGGCCTGGGCTTTGTGGACAGCGACAGTGATGGCAACCCTCAAACCGCGGCGGGCTTCGCCTTCTCGGAGGACGCAGGCCAGACCTGGACCTACCGCTTCCCGCAACTCGACGCCCAGGACGACGACACATTGTTGTATGGAATTTCCACACTCGAAGCGCTTCCTGTTATCGTTCCGCAGCAAAGCGCACCATTCGACATCGATTACGACCCCGTGACCGGCGACGTGTGGGTGGCCGGATTTGCCAGCGGTGTTCGCCGAAGCGAGGACAGAGGAGCAACCTGGGAGCGCATCGTCTTGCCGCCCGACACCACGGACCGAATTGACCCTCAAACGGTTTACGATTTTCGCTACGCTCCAATCGATGGAGGACAGCAGCAGAATGGCTTCCTCGGTTTCTCGGTTCTTGTCGATGAGGCAGGGACGGTTTGGGCTGGCACCGCAGCCGGAGTGAGTCGCTCCGACACAAGTGACATCGACCCTATTTCCGGTGATCGCGCGTGGCGGCGGTTTGCGAAGGATGGAACGGAACGAAGCATCGGAGGCAATTTTGTCGTGTCGATTGAGGAGCAGCCGATTGGCGATCCAGCCTTCGCCGTGGGTTCGCCCGAGAATCCGCGCAATCCTGTCTGGATCATCGGCTGGCCTGCGGATGACCCGGCCGAGGAACTCAACCTCACGGTATGGCTTGGCGACGACGAGAACGGCGACCCGATCTTCGTCCCCAAGCTGATCACCAATGCGCGCATCTTTGACACGACCTTTCACGGCGATCGCGTCTACGTCGCGGGAAGGGATGGCCTGTACCTCTCCGAAAACGGTGGCGACACGTGGCGCACGATTACCACCTTCATGGACCCGGCGGGAAACATCATTCCTGTGGACGCGGGCTCCGGCGTGTTCGCAGTCGCCCTTCAGGAGGATGGAACGCCGGATGGTGTACTCTGGGCGGGCCACGGAGACGGCCTTTTGAAGAGCACCGACAACGGAACAACATGGACGGCGTTCCGCGTGAACGTGCCCACCAATCCCACGATCCCAACAGAGGGCGTCCCGACCGTTGATTCGTACGCCTATCCTAACCCCTTCACGCCTGGTGTGGATGGATTCTGCCGCATCCGTGTCGATCTGACGGCAGATGGAACTGCCAATCTCCGCGTCTTTGATTTCGGGATGCAACTCGTGCGCGAGATCGAGGCGCCCGTCCGTGCTGGGGCAAATGAGCTCTTGTGGGATGGGCTCTCGGACAACGGCACGCGGATCGCGAACGGGACGTACTTCTACGTTGTTGATGTGGGTGGGCGTGAGTCGACCGGCAAGATTCTGGTGCTGAGGTAACGTGATGAAGAAACTGACCCTGGTTTTCCTTTTAGCAGCGTTTGGAGCGCAGGCCCACGCGCAGTACGCGGGCTCATTTGCGCGCTTTGGATTTGGCGCGCGGTCCATGGCGATGGGCGGTACGCATACGGCTGATGTGTTTGGCTATGCGAGTCCGTACCACAACCCCGCACTCGCGCCCTACTCCGCCGCGCAGAGTCTGGATGTTTCGGCGGCGGTCATGTCGTTCGACCGGCAGTTGCAACACCTACAGTTCGCTGCGCCGCTGCGTCCGCGCGCGGGTGTGGCTGGCGGCGTCATTCACGGAGGCGTGTCGGGCATCGATGGTCGTGACGGAAGCGGCTATCACACGGAGGACTACTCGACGAACGAATACGCATTCTTCCTGGCGTTTGGAACCCGCGTATCTGAACGCATTTCGGCGGGCCTGGGGCTTCGCATCTACCGCGCCGATTTATTCGATGGCGTCGATTCGCCAACATCGTTGGGCTTATCGCTCGGTACCACGGCCAAGCTCTCGGAGCAGCTGGCGGTCGGCTTGGCCGTTGACGATCTCCTCGCGAAGTACGACTGGGATACGTCGGCATTGCTCGGCGACGCTGGTAGCCAGACGAACGACAAATTCCCGATTCGTTTTCGGCTTGGCGCCGCCTATCAGCTGCCCACGGGGCGCGGGATGATCTCCGCCGAAGTCGAATCACAAATCCAGTCGGCTGATGTGGAAACGGTTTCGGGCATTGGTGTGATTGCCGGGACACCGGTTCCAACCACCACCACGGACGAACTCAGGCTGTCGCAAGTGATGGCGCGGGTCGGCGCCGAGTATTGGCTCGCCGAGCCTTTTGCCCTCCGAATTGGATACGACCGATTGGGTGTGGGCTCGCTTGGCGAGGCCACGCCCAGCGCAGGCTTCGCAATCAAGCAGCAGTTCGGCGACCTCAACGCACGCCTGGACTATGCGGCTGTCCTGGAGCCTTTTGCCAACGGAGTGATGCACGTCGTTACGTTGCACGTTGAGCTATGAGCAGCGTTGCCACGACCGCCGACCGCCGATTGCAGACGATGGAGAAGCCAACGCCTTTTCTTTCGGCGAGCACGCCTTACCCCGCCGACCGCCGACCGCCGACCGCAATTTTCATTGCCATCTGCCGTCTGCCGTCCGCGGTCCTTCTGGCACTTCTCCTTGTCAATCCAGCATCCTCGCAAGGTGCCGGCCTCGCGTTTCTCACCCTCGATCCCGACCCGGCAGGGCAGGCTGCCGGAGGAGCCTATTCGGCTTCCGGCATTGGACCTTTTGCGCCGCTCTTCAACCCGGCTGGACTTGCCTCGGGCAACGCGAACGGTTTGGCCCTCACTTTTCAGGACTGGATCGGCGGTGCCCGAACGGTAGGCGTGGCTGGCCGGTTTGGGCTGGGCGAGAAAGCAGGCGCGGGGCTCTATGTTTTGTCGACCTCCTCCGGCGACCTGGACGCCCGCGAAAACCCCGGCCCGGCGGAAGGCACGTTCGATGTCCAATACCTTGCCGTGGGAGCGGGTGTTGCGAGACAGTTTGGCCCTCTTCAGATTGGCATAGCCGGCAAAGTCCTCTCGGAGCGCGTCTTCGACTCTTCGGCCACTGGCTTCGCCTTCGATGGCGGCGTGCAGCTCGAGGCTATGGATGGGTTCCGTATCGGCGGCGCTGTGCAGCATCTCGGCGATATGAACGCGCTGGATACTGAGGCAACGCCGCTCCCAACAACGTTTCGTGGCGGTATTTCGCTTCGTCCGTTTCGTCTGATTGCTACCACCGAGAGCAATGCGCTCCTTACAACAGCGCTACATGCGGAGGTCGTTCATCGCTTCGAGCAAGCCGACCCCACGCAAATCCACCTCGGCGGCGAGGCCACGCTTTTCGACATGCTCACGCTGCGCGGCGGCTACGTTCCGGGCGATCCGGTTCGGAGTATTTCCGTGGGAGCAGGGCTGGTCGTGGGTGCGTTCCGTCTCGACTATGCAATGCTGCCGCTCGATACCGGCTTTGGAACCGGGCAGCTTATTTCGTTGGGGTATAACTGGTAGGGCATAACGGTGCGGTTTGTCGTATTCCTTCCGTATGCGAACCCCACCCGAACGTCATCCCCGCGAAGGCGGGGACCCATTCGGCAGGTTAGCTTCCACGCAACAGGCACTGGATAGTCAAGCGGAAAATGAAATGCGTGCTCTTCAACTAGCCGTCCGTCTGTGTTCCATCGTGCTCCTGTGTGGGCTGCTTCCAACCGCCCAGAGTCAGTCGAGCTATGAAGCATTGGGTGTCCGGGTTCTTACGGGGCCGTCGTTCACGCTCTCAGGGGAAACGGCTTTCCATGGCCAGGCGCGGGTTCATGTTCCACTTGGCATTCGACCGTCCATCGAACCGTACATCCTGTGGCGGGCCCGTCGCACTGTGCGGTATTCGATCTGTCCAATCGCAGGCCCGTGCCCAGTCGAGCGGGAATTTGACAACGACGTCTTTGGAGTCGGAGTGACGGCGACTGTAGACCTCGTCAAAGCCGCGTCTCCGGGGCCAGGAGCTTTATACGTCGGAGGTTCAGTTGCACGTCACTGGTTGCTGCATGACGACAAAGGTTCAGTTTCCGCGTTCGGCATCCTGGTTGGCGGGCAACTCAAAGTGAGTCGAGTAGTGGCGTTCGGAGGAGAAATACAACTCGGTTTCTCTCACGAAGAACGTAGTGGAAACCAGAGGGGCATCTCGATCGCGCCGGTGTTCCAACTCGTCGTCGGCCGCTAGCACAGCATCTTCGCCATACACACCGCCGAATCCGGGCAGAACGATACAAACTCCGTCGTCGCGCCAATAGACTCCGGCACGGACGCGCGGTCAATCCGCTCGTAGCCAAGGAGATCAAAGAAGCGGTCGGCGGTGGTCGTCAGGAGGTACAGCGAGGTTACGGCACATTCGTGTGCGTGCGTTTCGATGCCTTCCACCAACTGAACGCCCAAGCCCTCACCGCGATGGCCCGGCGCTACGACCAGGGAGCGCAACAACGCATCGGAACCAAACACTTCCAATCCGACAGCACCGATCAGGTCATCGCCTTCTCGGATCGTCAGGAAGTGGCGCATGTGCCCGGGCGTGAGATCGTCGTGGTAAAGGTCCGCGTCGGCGAGGAGGCCGACGATGCCTGCGAGATCGTCGGGCCGGGCGGGCGTAGCCATGGCGGATCGGATTTCAGTCTGTTCGGATGATCCGGAGATCATAGGCGCCAACCTCGTCGGGGCTCAAGGATGTGGCGTAGACGGTCCATCTGCCAGCCGCGTTCGGCATCGGCTCGACTATGGACATCCTCGCGCCTCCACCATCAAATGAAACTCCCATAGCGTCGTCGTTTCGGAACAGTTGTCCTGATGGGCTGCGAACCACGAGAAAGCCGTCGAAGCCGAACGACAACAGCTCAAACGATATCTGGCCGCCGCTGCCGCCCTGTACGGAGATCTCATCGTAATACTCGCCTTTGATCGCCTGCTCGTCACCCGGCACGAGGCGGCCTTCGATGGCCTCGACGTTGGCGATTGGGCCGAGCGTCACCTCTACTTCGTAGGCTCCCGTTAGCCCGCTCGAATACGCGGAGGCCTGAATCGTGTAGGTGCCCTGCTCGCGTGCGAGGAATTCTATCTGGGAAACGCTCACACCGTCGAAGTCGTCGTTGGTGAACGGCTGGCCGTCCGACGGGGGAACGACGAGGAGGTAGGTGTCGAAGTCGGTTCCGGTCATGCGAACCTTCACCATCTCGTCCATGCGGGCCTGAAACGTGAATGCGTCGTAGTAGGCACCGCCTTCGCGTGTTAAGTCGTTGGGGCCAAGCGTGCCGCTATAGGTTTGGGCGGAGGCCAGGGGAGCGAGCAGGAGAAGCGCGAGCGGAATGAATTTCATAGTGGTTAAAGTTGGGTGAGAGGCTAGTGCGTTCGCACAACGGCGGCATACCGGCAAACGTATGCGACTCAATTCAAGCTGGTTTCCGTCATGCACATCCGGGCCGCTCGTGCTTTCGTTCAGAACCGCCATCGGAAGGACATGGTTGCGCCGTTGGTCGTAGGCATCACGGCGAAATCGAAAGTCTCCAAAGTCCCGGCCTCGGCCTGTTCGTCCGGCCCTCGGGGCCAGAACTGATAGATCAGAAACGTAGCGGCGGAGCCCATCAAGGCCGGAACGAGGATCGTTGGAGCAACACCAAGATCGTCCGTATGTGCAACTGATTTCACGATGAAGACCCCCGCCGTAGATGCCAGGGCCGTCGCTCCGACAGCAATCCAGTACGGGTCGTTGTTTTTGTCATCAATCACGTTGGCGACGAGGGGCGCGAAGATCGTCGTGCCTAGCGCGGTCGGAGCGCCCACGGTAATGGCGACAAGGTCGTTGCAATTCGGATCGCATGGTTCCGCCGACGAAGGCCAACCGCCGATGACGAGAAGGAAGAAGAGCCTAAGTAATCCGGGAAGCGTGCGGGACATAGAGGTTCCAAATCGATAGTTACCGGACGATTCCTTTTAGCGCGTCCATCAGTGCGTCCAGCCCGATTCCAGCAGCGCCAGATCGCGCCCGGAGTGTGCACCAGAAATCCAGCATGAACATTTGAAAGGCGTGGATGGGGATAGCGATCCAGAACGAGCGGCACCGCCAGACCAGGGCGCCGAGGGCCAATCCGCCGAGGATGCTGAGGTAGGCTTCGGCGGCAGGTTTACCAGCGTGGAGTATCGCGAAAGGGACCATCTGAACAAAGATGGCACCCACGCCGAAGGCCGGCGCGGTGCCGAAGAGGACAAAGCCGCGCCAGAGGTATTCCCAACCGAGCCAGTAAAAGAGGAAGGCGGCCTCGTAGACGAGGAAAACGGTCCATTTTGACTCCGCGCCCTCGAAGTGGGGGTACTGCGCCTGGAAGTCCCCGCCATTGGAGAGGATCCACGTTCCGATGACCACCGGCACCGCATAGACGATGGCTAACGCGGACGCCAGCTTCCAGTCGCCGAGGCCGAGGCCGATCTCGGAGGGCTTCCGTTTGAAGCCGAGCGTCAAGATCAAGACGGGGACGAGAAAGCCCGTTATTCCCTGAATCCCAAACCACCAGATCCAGGCGAAGAGTTCCTGATTCGCCGGGTCTATTGCCTTCGAAATGTGCTCCCAAAAGAACCGCCGATTGCCGAACTGCAACTGAATGAACACGAGCACCACCGCCGCCACGAGCACCACGACCATCTGCCGATCCAGCTTCCGCGCCACGGCCAGGAGGGCTTGCCATTCTCGACGTCCACGGTCTATCATAATGAACGGTGCCTATTCGGCATCGGCGGTTTCGCTGTGTGTTGTCTGGTCCGTGGGCATCAATTTCGGCCAGAATCGGCTGTTTCTCTTCCCACCGAAGATACCCCGCTCCTCTCACTCAACCGACGGCACGGAAGCGGCAAGCTTTCAGCGCGACCTGCAAGCGGTGACAACATTGCGGATCCATAGCGACGGCGGCCACAACACGCTCCTTGAGAGCACCATAAAGCTAAGTACGTGGTGACAGACTTACGAGAGATTTGGCCCGGTGACGGCTACGGATGCGCCTACGGAGATGTCGAATTGAGGTCAGGATTCAGTCCCCACTGCCTGACTGATGGACCCAAACCCATCCCGCTCAAGGAAACGCACAAGCCCCTTGTTGATCCGCTTGATGAGCGCCGGTCCTTCGAAGACAAGCCCCGTGTAGAGTTGAATGAGCGATGCTCCTGCACGGACACGTTCGTAGGCCGCCTCGGGTGAGTCGATTCCGCCGACCCCAATGATCGGAATGGACCCGTCGGTTTGGCGATAGAGATGACGGACCAGCGCCGAGGCCCGCTCAGCCAGTGGGCGGCCGCTAAGGCCTCCGCTGCCGATATTTGCAAGCCGTGTTTTGCTAGAGCGGAGATTCTTTCGGTCAGACGCCGTGTTCGTGGCGACAAAGCCCTCCACACCGAGTTGTCGTGAGAGGGCAACCAGCTCGTTTACGTTGCCCATGTCGTCGGTCGAAACGGGTGGCGAGAACTTGACGAGGACCGGAACCGAAGAGTGTTGCGCCGCACGTTCTGCCATGACAGCCGTCAGGAGCGAATCCAGCGCGTCCGGCTCTTCAAAGGTTTTTCCTTCGGCGGTATTCGGACAGGAGATATTCAGCGCGAGGTAATCCGCGAAGGGAAGAAGGCGATGGACGCTCATCCGGAAATCCTCGATGGCCACGTCGCCGAAGACGTTGGCGTCGTGGGTTTTGGCAACGTTGATGCCCAGGACGAAACCAGCTGGTTTCTTGAGTCCGTCGAGACGCGCCGCGATGACCTCCACGCCGTCGTTGTTGAGGCCCATCCGGTTGATGAGCGCCCGGTCGGCGGGAAGGCGGAACGCGCGAGGCCTTGGATTGCCCGCGCTGGGGAGTGCCGTCACCGAGCCCACCTCGGCAAACCCAAAACCCATAGACGGCCAGAAGTGCGCAAGATCAGCGTTCTTGTCAAAGCCTGCTGCTAGCCCGACCGGGTTAGAAAAATGAAGTCCGGGGCGTCTCTCCGAACGCCAAAGCGTTTGCTCCAGCCGCTCATCTTCAAACCGAAACAATCCCCGAACAATTGGTGACGAGATCTCTCCGAACCGCGCCGCCCGAACGCCAAGTCCATGCGCCGACTCGGCGTCGAGCTGGAAAAGAAGTGGGCGGAGGAAGCGGTAGATGGATCTGGGATTTCGGATGTTGGAATTCAGAGGAGCAGGATCGATATCGGATGTTGGATATCAGTGCAGTCACCCTCCGAGACCTGGTGAAGTTAGTACCCGTTTCGCGCTCCATTCGCAGTTCTTAGCCTACACGGCGCGCTCGGCGAGGACGCCCGACCACCGCAATCACCGTCCAAGGCGGCGCGTCCGGCGAGGACCTCGACCGGCTCGGCGAGGGCACCAATTGGTTCGTCCTCGAAAATCGCCGGGGTTCAATTCGCGCTCGCCCGTCGTCTTCCTTATGCCCTCAGATATCAAATATCCGATATCCCGTGTCCGAAATCCCCAATCCGCAACCCTACCATCCCGGCGAAAAGTTGAGGCCGAACACGCCGGAGACATCGTTGCGCGAGAGCGGGAAGGCATAGTAGGGCTCCAGCACGATTGCGCCGAGGATGTTGACGCGCAGAGAAGCACCGATGGACGCGATCGGCGTCTGCTCGCTCAGTTGCGTGCCGAACTCTACGTCAAGCGTATCCCCTCCTTCGAACAGAAAGGTGCTGCGGCCGATGGTGCCCCATGCAATTCCGGCGTCGGCGAAGAAAACGAGCTCCGTTGGGAAGTAGGGGAAGTTGACGAGGCCGAACGTCTCTACGCCCAGAATCGGCAATCGGAATTCTGCCCCGGCAACAGCGATGCGGCTGCCGAACAGACGGTCGATGAAGTCGCCGTACTCGGCATCGCTCGTGAATGACCCCGACGAGTATCCGCGGACGAGCGAGCCATAGCCGAGGTAGAGAGGATTGAGCCTGCCGCTCTCCGAGTCAGGGCCGTAGCGCCCGAAATGGACCGCTCGCATAGCCAGTGTGATGGGGAAGTTCTCCGGGAAACCTGGAGGCCGCAAGAACAGGTAGTGTCGGTAATCGGCTGTGACGGAGGCATAATCCAGCGAACCCACCGTCCCGCCAACGCCAACGCGGTAGCGCCCCCCTCGAACCGGCGATGAAAAACCGAAGTACGAGTAGTCGCCCACAAAGGCAATTTCACCCTGTGCGAGGTTCAACCCGGGCGCGCTGAAATCCGGGACGGACTCGCGCCCTTCGAATGCAATGTTACCGGCATCGTCCACGGTGAAGCGGTCGTATTCGAGGTCGTAACCAATTCGCCGATAGCTAACCTCGGCTTCAAATCGTTGTGTCGTGTTCAGCGGATACGCTGCGATTCCGCCGACTTCCGAAACGTAGGTGCGCTGGTAATATCGTGTCAGGAACGGTGCAGCCTCGGTGTCCGCCTCGGGCGGCGTTCCGATGAACGCCTGAACGTACGGGATATGGCCGATCTGGGCACCGTAGTTAAGGCGGCGACCCCGGTTGATATAAATCGCCTGCCCGCCTATGTCACGGATTGTTCCGTTGGCAGCGACGCTCACGCCGACGACATGATCGGAAAGCTGATCGGAAAAGAGAAAGGAGATCGCGCCTGCCACGCCCACACCGTTGCCATAGTTCGGGTCGTAAGTCGCTCCAATCTGCGGCTGGCTCACGTAATCCAGCTGTAGCCCCGGGCTGTAAGGATGCGACGGGAATGCACGCGTGGCCGGAAGACCACCGGAAGCATCGGCCAGGTAGTCCTCCACAACGGAGCGGTCGAAGGCGTCGACGGGAGGAAGCAGCTCAGCGGCTTCGGCTCCAGGCGGGATGGGCTCGACCGGCTGTCCATTCGTTTCCGTCGCTTCCATGGCGTAGACCGCATATTTCTGGGCCTCGAAGACCGAGTACATCAGCCTACCGTTGTCCTTCGCCACCGAAAACGCGGGAGAGAAATCAGCAATACCCGCAACCCCCGTCGCCACGTTTGTGACGGTGAAAAGTTCTCTCGAGGCCAGATCGACGCGGTAGATGTTGTTGTAGCCGTCCGGGTTGGAGATGAAGAAAAGGCTGCGTCCGTCGGGGCTGAACTGCGGGTTGATGTGTTTTGCGTCGGCGAAAAGACTGAGCACCTCTACCTCGCCGCTGCTCACATTGTACAAAGCCAGCCGAGGCTCGGCGAACGTGAGCCGGTCGAAATCCGTGCCTGGTCCGCGATCCGTCGCGAATGCAAGGTGTTGGCCGTCAGGGCTCCAGACAGGTTGGATGTCCATGTAGCGGTCGTTCGTGAGTTGCCGGACGGTCTCGCCGGCCAGATCCACGATATAGAGGTCCGTAATTCCACCCTTGATTCCTGCAAAAGCGATGCGCCTGCCGTCGGGGCTCCACGTCGGGTCCTTGATGGCGCCGACGCCCTCAACCGCGATCCGCCGAACGACTTCCCGGCTCTCCACATCGAGCAAGGCAATCTCGTTGTTGCCCTGTGCGAATACGACGTAGGCGAATTGCCGGCCATCGGGGCTCCACGTACCGGCCGACTCGATAAAACGAATGGCGTCGAAGTGGGGATCGGTGCCAACGGATTCGAGCTTCTTGATGATCTGGCCCGACTCGGCATCCGCAAGATAAAGGTCGATGCCGAAGAGATCGCGCTCCGACATGAAAGCCACGTATCGGCCATCAGGGCTTACCTGTGGTGAAATGTTGAGGTCTCCCGAGTCAACGTCTCGGGCGAGGACCCGACGGGCATCCAGGCGCACGAGGGAGTCTGGAAAAACGCCGTCATTGTTTTCAATCAGCTCGCGGACCGTCTCGGCGGGAAGGGCGCGGCTTCCCACGAGTGGCAAATAGTTCGACCGCATCGCTTCCGCCCAGTCCAGCGAAAGCGAGTCAGGCGTCAAACCCGTAATCGCGACAATGGCGGAATCAAGCGGCGTATCCAGCGCCGCGCGGAAGAGCCGCGAGGCGGCTTCGTCGCCATACGTGCCGCCGATGTAGGCCCAGAACGGTTGGCCGTACTGATATTCGTTGTACTTCCGGTCGCTGGAAAGCTGGTCGAGTGTAGGGAACGCGTTCCGAAGGACCGCGTCGCGCATCCACATCGCGGTCACCGCGTCCTTCCGACCAACGGACAAATACTCGGCGAAGCCTTCAATCACCCAGAGCGGCAATCGGACGAACTCCTGAAACTTGTTCTCCCGCGTCGCGATATCGTACTGAAATTGGTGGACAAGCTCGTGGCCGAGCACGTGGTTGGTCTCCTGGTAATTGGATGCCATAGGGAGCACCACACGTTGTTTCAAACCTTCCGTGACGCCCTGGGTGCCTTCTCCAATCGAACCGCCCACCACGTTTGTTTGCCGGAAATCCGCGTCGTCGGCGTAGAGCACGATGGTTTTCCGTTCGTCAAACTCGTGCTCCAGAATGGTCGAGAGGCGCTCGTACCAGCGCTCCGCCATTCGGCCTACATCCCGCGCGGCCTGTTCTTCCTCTACATAGTAATAGAGGTCGAAATGCTCTGTCTCCAGAACCTGAAAGTCGAAATCATCATACCGAACCTTGTTGCGGCCGAAATACTGGGCAGAGGCGGCGTCGGCAAGCGAAAGTGCTACAAAGAAGAGGACGACGAAGCGGGCAAACGAACGAGTGTGGGCGACCATCGGTTGGCTGGGTTTGGGCAGGGTTGGCTAAGCGTCAGCAGTGGGCTTTAGTCTACGAGCATAAGTCGGAGAAAACAGGCCCGATGTCACAGAGGTCACGCATAAGTGCCCTTTTCGGTGCCATCATCCAGTTTCCCAAACCCGATACCAGCCTCATCGTTCCTGCGGACCCTTGGGAAGCGTGCGACTGCGCCCCGCGTGGTTTGATTTTCAATAGTCCCGTGACATCTTATGTGCCTACCGCGCCAACCCGCTTGCCTCCAAACCCGTGTAACTTCCGGCAACCCCCAGCCGTCCCAAAATGAAGTTCCATCCAGCCGTTTCGAAGGAGGACACGCGGATCCGTCTCCGCATATTTTCGGGGCTCGTTCTGTTGATTCTTGTCGTGCTCGGCCTGCGGCTAGTCCAGATGCAACTGGTGGATCGCAAGCGTTACTCGGATGAGGCCGAGGGGAACGCGCTGGAGGAGAAGCTTGTCCGCCCCGCCCGAGGTAATCTCCTGGATCGCAACGGCGAACTGCTGGTGGACAACGAGACGACGCTCTCCGTCAATGTGTCGCCGCGCCACTTCGACGAGGCCGATCTCCCGCTCATTGCTGAACTCGCGGGTCTGCCTGAGTCGGTCGTGAGCCGCCGGTATGAGGACATCAAGGCACGCTCGCGGTATCAAACCGACGTGCTGCTTTCCGACGTCTCTTTCGACGCCTTTGCGCGCCTCCAGGAAGCGCAGTATCGGTTGCGCGGGATTGGATTCGAAGAAGGCCAGCAACGACGCTACCACAGCCAGGCGCGAATGAGTCACGCGCTCGGGTACGTTCGGGAGATCTCGCCCGATCAGCTGGCCAATATGGAGGAGGAGGGCTACCGAATGGGCGATATGGTTGGCATTACGGGTATCGAACGGCAGTATGAAACGGTCCTCCGAGGACGGGTGGGTCGGAAATACGTCCTCGTAAACGTCCATGGGATGGAGGTGCAACCTTATGAGGACGGAGCCTACGACGTCGAGCCTGAGTCTGGCTTTGAACTTCATCTGACCATCGATGCGCGCGTGCAGGCGCTCGCCGAAAGCCTTTTCGTCAACAAGCGCGGTGGTGCGGTGATGATGGATGCGCGGGACGGCGCAATCATCGCGATGGTTTCAGCCCCCGACTACGACCTCGCCCAATGGCGTGGGCGGCTTTCGCAGGAATTTGTCGATTACGTGTACCGCAATCCCGACAGGCCGCTGTTTGTCCGTGCAACACAGAGTTATCAACCGCCGGGTTCAACGTGGAAACCGTTCATGGCGCTGGTCGCCCTGCAGGAAGGAATCCTTACCAGGGACACACAACTGTATTGCGGCGGAGGCTATATGCTCGGCGGTCGGCTCTTCCGGTGCCATGGCGGCGCGCACGGTTCCATCTCGGTCGAAAGAGCCATTCAGGTATCGTGCAATACGTTTTTCTTCCGCGTGATGAACGACACGATCAACGGGAAGCGGATGGACCTCACTACGTGGAGCGATTGGGCGCACCGGTTTGGCTTTGGAACGCTCGCCCCCATTGACTTCCCCGAACAGGATGCCGGCCTGATCCCTGATTCGGCCTACTACGACCGCCTGTTCCCAAGTGGCTGGGGCCCTGGGTACACCGTGAACCTCGGAATTGGACAGGGCAACATGGGCGTGACGCCACTTCAGTTGTCGCGGTATGCGGCCATTGTCGCAAACGGAGGCACCTTGGTGACGCCACACCTCGTCAAAGAACAGATCGACCCCGCGACTGGTGAGGTACGCGAACCAGTTGTTCGCCGCCAGCGTCAAGTCCCGATTGATCCTGTGAACTTCGATATCGTTCAACGCGCCATGGAACTGGTCGTCGAAGCGGGCACGGCACGGCGGGCGCAGATCCCGCAATCGGGCGACTTCGTCGAGATCCTCCTCGCTGGCAAAACCGGAACAGCCGAAAATCCGCGAGGCGCCGATCACGCTGTTTTCATTGCGTACGCCCCGGCGAATGATCCTCAAGTTGCGGTTGGCGTGTTGGTCGAGAATGCCGGGTTCGGTTCCACGACAGCCGCGCCAATAGCCAGCCTGATGATTGAGCAGTATCTGCGTGGCGAGATAACACGTCCCGCCCTCGTCAGCACAACGCGGGCGCATTCGTCCGGCCGTGATCGAGGGGCCGGGTGATCAAGTCTTTCTGCGAGCCACTTCGTTAGGCCATTATGCGCCCGTGGTACAAAAATCTCGACGGGGTGACCGTGCTGGTTTGGGCGCTTCTTGTATGCGCCGGCCTGACCGCGATCTACAGCGCCACCCATGGCCCGGCGCGCGAGTTCCTGTTGCTGTCGGTCCAGCGCAATTTCAACCGACAGTTGATGTGGTTCGGAGTTTCGGCGGCCGTCATGCTCGTCATCATTCTGACGCCGGCGCGCGTCATTTCACGCCTGGCTCCCGTTTTATACGTAATCACAGTCGGGCTTTTGGTCGCAGCCCTGATATTCGGGCGCGAGGTGAACGGCTCAAAGAGCTGGCTATACATAGGGCCGATTGGATTGCAGGTCTCGGAGCTCGCCAAGGTCGGAACTGTTCTATTTGTGGCCAAGGTGCTCTCCGCCAACGCAGCACGCGAGGGAAACTGGAAGTACCTCCTCGCCGCCGCCGCTACGGTGATGTTACCCGCCGCGCTCATCGTCCTCCAGAACGACACGGGAACCGCGCTCGTCTTTCTGGCGCTTCTCCCTGTGCTGCTTTTCTGGAGCGGTGCTGTTCCGCTTTCCTGGATGGCCCTGTTTGTTGCCCCTGTTGTTGTGGGGTATCTCTACATCCTGAACCCCCTGTTCGCCGGCATTTTTGCGCTCGCGTTCAGCGTTGGGACAACACTTGTGATGCGCTCCAAGGCGCTTGGAGGTCTGGCGGGTCTCTTCTCGTTCGGGACCATAGTGATGGCCTACATCGCTCTGGACAAAGTATTGCAGCCGCACCAGCAGGGCCGGATCCGGGCGTTCGCCGACCCGGAGCAGTATCGTCTCACGGAGGGTTTTCACGTCATCCAGGCCAAGGCCGCCATCGGATCCGGCGGTTTTTTTGGGAAGGGTTTTACCAACGGAACGCAGACGCAGTTGGCGTACATCCCGGAGCAAAGCACCGACTTCATTTTTTGCGTGATCGGGGAGGAGTTTGGATTTATTGGCTCGATCGTCCTCCTCACGCTCTTCGGGATTCTCATCATCCGCATGGCCACGCTTGGGACGGCTGCCGGCTTCGCGTTGCCCAGGCTCTTCGCTGCAGGCGTTACCGGCGTCCTTCTCGTTCACGTGCTCATCAACGTCGGGATGACCGTTGGCCTGATGCCCGTGATCGGCATTCCGCTCCCGCTGATCTCGTACGGAGGGTCGGCTTTAATTGCGAATACAGCGATGATTGCCATTGCGCTGAACCTCCACGCACGGCGCGATGAGTTCTCGATCTACAACGGCTGATCCCCTGAAGGCTGTAGCATCCGACGGAAATGAAGCGCGAAAGCGCCCAGCGTTCCACGTCGGCCAGAACTCGTCCGCCGATCCCTTATTTTTCCAGACGGTCGGTCAGCATCGTCTGAACGACACGCGCATCGGCAACCTTGCCCGCGCGGCGCATGACCCGGCCTGTAAAGAAACCGAGTAACTGCCGCTCACCCTTGCGGAAACGTTCGACCTCGCCGGAGTGCTCGGCGAGGACCTCCTCCACCAAAGGCGCAAGGGCTTCGTCGTCACGGACCGCAGCGAGGCTTTGGTCGGCCACGATATCCATTGGGGAGCCGCCATTGGTTACGAGTTCCTCGATGATCACACCGATCACTGAGGAAGTGATGGTTCCATCATCGAGAAGCCCGACCAGTTGGGAAATTGCCCTCGGGGTTGCATTCGATTCCGAGAGCGAGCGCTCGCCAAGAGCGGGGCGGAGGTGATGGACGAGGAGTTTGCCCGTGTCGGCCTCGTTCGAGCCGGAGGAAACAGTCGCCTCAAATAATGCGGCGAGGTCAGGCTCGCCAGCGATCACTGCGGCTTCTTCTATTCCGACGCCCTTGCCGACGAGCGCCTTGAATTGCTGTCGATGCTCAGCGGAGAGACCAGCGGCCGGATCACGCGGCGAGGTGTTGCCCACGAGCACCGACGCTTCGTCCCGGATCTGATCTTTTCTGTCCATGGGCCGCTTTCCCCAACTGTCTCTCAATGCTGCGATCCGGTTAAAGACCAGGGAATCGGCCTTTGAATCCTCGGGATCTTGCCAGAAGTAGCCGAGTCGCTCAAACTGGTAGCGGGTCTTGGGTAGATCTTCAGCAATGCTTGGCTCGACGAAGCCTTCTGTCTCGACGAGTGAGTCCGGGTTGAGGGCACTCAAAACGTCAGCCTCTTCGTCCGGGTGCGCAGCAGCAAACAATCGGTCGTACAGTCTGAACCGAGCAGTCAGGGCATGTTCGGCGTCCACCCAGTGGATTACGCCGGGTACTTTGCGCCCTTCGGGTTCGGCGTTGAGCGTGGCGAGGTCGGCTTCCCCACGGAGGGTGATGATCTCGCCGTCGGCATTTTTTTCCACGCCCGTGCACCTCACGACGAAACCGTACCGCAGACGCACTTCGGTGCCAGGCGAAAGTCTGCGCCAGCCTTTCGGCGGCACCTCGGCGAAGTCGTCCTGCTCGATCCAGAGTTCGCGCGTCAACGGCACGCGCCGAGTCGCCGGTGCTCCGTCTGGCTGCTCCACGTCATGTGGCCAGTACGGTGCGTCGATCCATGTTGTCTCGTCGGCGGGAAGGTTTTCGATGACCAGCCCGAGCGGGTTGGACACGGCCATCACACGCGGGGCGATATGGTTCAGGTCGTCACGGATCGCGTGTTCATAGAAGGCGAGGTCGATGCTCCCATCAACCTTGGTGATCCCGACCTGGTCGAAGAAGGCCCGGATTGCCTCCGGGCGCACGCCTCGGCGCTTCTGCGCTGCAATCGTCGGCATTCGAGGATCGTCCCAGCCGCGGACGTGGCCATCTTCCACCAGGCTCCGCAGCTTCCGCTTGCTCATCACCGTGTAGTCGAGGTTGAACCGCGCGAATTCGTACTGGTGGTTGCGTGGTTCCTCGATTCCGATGGCATCCAAAAACCAGTCGTACAACGGCCTGTGGACATCAAACTCGAGCGTGCAGATGGAGTGCGTGATCCTCTCGATGGCGTCGCCCTGGCCATGCGCCCAATCATATAAAGGGTAGATGCTCCACTCCGATCCGCGCCGATAATGATGGGCATCACGGCGGATGCGGTACATCAATGGATCGCGGAGGAGCATGTTGTCGTTTGCCATGTCGATCTTTGCGCGGAGCACGTGGCTGCCATCCGGGTGCTCCCCTCGCCGCATTTCAGCCAGCAAGCGGACGCTCTCTTCGCTCGGGCGAGTGCGGTACCGGCTATCAACCCCCGCCTGCGTCACCGTTCCACGATTCTTTCGAATGTCGTCGCCCGACTGGCTGTCGACGTACGCAAGGTCTTTCTCTACAAGCTCCACCGCCCACGCGTAGAACTGTTCGAAATAATCGGACGCAAAGCAGATCTCTGCGGGGTCGAAGCCTAGCCATCGAACCGCGTCTTCCAGAGCGGCGACGAATTCCGTGTCCTCGGTCTCGGGATTCGTGTCGTCGTAACGGAGATTGCACGTGCCGCCGAATTCCTTTGCGAGGCCAAAGTTCAGGCAAATCGTTTGAGCGTGCCCGAGGTGGGGATAACCGTTTGGCTCAGGCGGAAAGCGTGTCGCGATCCGGTGGCCGTGCGTCCCGTCAGCCATGTGGCCCGCGATGATTTCGCGGAGGAAGTTGTTCGCCCGTCTGGTCGTGTTCTCGGAGGACATCGTGTTCGTCTGGCTTTCGTCTACAGGATAAAGCCGCCGTCGAAATCGCGTTCCGCCAAGGTGTGGAGAATCGCGGGAATCGATCCGAGTTCATTTGGAGGAGCCCGTTTGACGACGCTCTGGACAGGCTCCGCGATCTCGACGGAAGAGATGATCGTGCGAGATCGCATTGATGGCCTCTGCAACGACACGTGTTTCATAACTTCCCCGATGCCAAAACACGACCCCTTTGGTGCTGAATTGCCCATGATCGAGACGGAACGTCTCGTGCTCCGACACCCCCAAAAGACGGATGCGGACAATCTGTTCATCCTATTCAGCGATTCCGTCGCCATGCGCTATGGGAGCCACGAGCCGTGGACTGAGCGGGATGCCGCCGACGCCTACATCCATGCCATCGAATTGGAATTCAGGGAACGCTCGCGCTTTAGATGGGCGATCACCGTCCCGAAAGATGATCGCTTGATCGGTACGGTCACGCTCATGAACTGGGATCGGACAAACCGCCACGCCGAGGTCGGATATATGCTTGCGCCAGCGATGTGGGGGAAGGGCTATGCGTCGGAGGCCGTTTGCGGAGTTCTGGGACTTGCTTTTGGGTGCATGCAACTTCATCGCGTCGAAGCGGAGGTGGACCCAAGAAATGAAGCATCCGTTCGGCTTCTTGAGCGGCTCGGCTTCAAGCGAGAAGGTCTACTCAGGGATCGGTGGTTTCTCTACGACGAGTGGTGTGATAGCGGGCTATACGGATTGTTGAGAAAGGATTTCAAGGCGACGACGTGATGGCATTCGCGGACGGTCAATCGTTCTGGGTTGTCACGCCCCATGCCTCAAACGATTTCGCGGAGCCGGGCGTAGCTTTAGGTGCCTCACCTGAAACATCATCGTTATGCGTTTTTCGATCATATTGCTCCTTCTGGTCGTCGGTTGCTCGGGCTCTGGCAACGAAGCCATTCTCGAATCGGGTTCGACGACGACACTCGCCGGAACGATCGTCGACATCAACCTTGAACCAATGGCCGTCGACGGCGACGGTGTGATTACGCTTGAGACTGCGGACGGTGCGACGGCCCGCGTGTTCGTTTCGGCTCGCGCAAATTTGTGCGCTGCAGAGGGCCTTGCGGTGATTGGTGAGCTGGCCGTAGGCGACCGCGTGGAGGCTCACGGCCGCGTCGTGGGTGGCGCGAATGTCCGGCCGTGCGAAGGGGAAGGCGATTTCCTAAGACGGACGGACGGATAGCGCGTGCCCATTCTCGCCGACATCGCCGAGCTAGCGACGTGCCCTCGGGACGGTGGGCAAGCGGAGATCGGCCTGATTCAGGACGCGGCCCTCGCGTGGGAAGGGGAGGACGTCCTGTGGGTCGGGCAGGAGGCGGAATTGCCGAACGCGTACCGGTCCTGGCGGCGCGAATCTGCCGCCGGTGGGACAGTCATTCCCGGCCTCATTGATTGCCACACACACCTCGCCTTTGGTGGATGGCGAGCGAATGAGTTCGAGCAGAAGCTCTTGGGCACGCCCTATCTGGAGATCGCCCGGCTGGGCGGAGGCATAGCATCAACCGTCGAGGCCACACGGGCGGCATCGGAGGCGGATCTGCGCACGCGCGCCCGAGGTTTTCTGGACAGTATGCTCCGTCTTGGAGTAACGACAGTGGAGTGCAAAAGCGGCTACGGGCTTAATGTCGCGGACGAGTTGAAGCAACTTCGCGTTTATCGAGTGCTGGCTGAAGAAGGCCCTCAGCGAATAGAAGCGACGTTCCTTGGTGCGCACATAATTCCGCCCGAGTTCAAAGAGGATCGGGACGGCTACATCCGCCTCCTCACCAACGTTTTGATTCCACAGATAGCAGTGGAAGGGCTTGCGCGGTTCTGTGATGTGTTTGTCGAGGACACGGCGTTCGCGCCGGATGAAGCGCGGACGATCCTGACCGCTGCTTCCAGGCACGGCCTCGCGGCCAAGCTTCACGCCGATCAGATCACGGACACAGGTGGAGGAGCGCTTGCCGCAGAGTTGAACGCGGCCTCGGCCGACCATCTCGAAAGCATTTCCCAGGACAGCATTCGAGCCATGGCCGAAAGGGGCACCGTTGCCGTGAGCCTGCCTCTCGCGACGATGTATCTCAACCAGGATCCGATGCCCGCACGCCAACTGATTGAGGCCGACGTGCCCGTTGCAGTCGCTACGGACTTCAACCCGGGCAGCGCCCCGAGCTATGATCTCCAACTCGCCCTCTGGCTGGCTTGTACGCGCCAGCGGATGACTCCAGCCGAAGCCCTCAAGGGTGCCACGGCTTTTGCAGCGAAGGCGCTGCTGAGAAAAGATGTGGGCTCGCTTCTTCCGGGCAAGAAAGCAGATTTCGTTCTCCTCGATACACCGACGGTCAACCAGTGGTTGTACCACTTTCGGCCCTCGACAGTACTTCGGACCGTGATCGGTGGAGCAACGAGGTGGGCCAGAGCATCAGAGGATTCGGCTTTCTGAGCGCTGCACGCCTACGAGGTTGAGCACCTTCTCTCAGCTCGCTTCCGGCGTGGAATCTGGCTCATGGCCGCCGCCGTCTCTCTGCCGGAAGTATACCGTGCTCCTCGGAACCTGCATCTCGATGCCAAGCTGATCAAACCGTTGCTTGATGAGCAGGCGAAGGAGTCGCTCGGCGTGAAACTGCTCACCCGGCTGAACCTGCACGATCACGCGGGCGGTCGGGCCGGAGGCGCCGAGATCGACAATCCCCTGGACCTGTGGCTCGTCCTCTACGAGGACATCCGCGATTTCCTCCATCTGCGCCCACTGCTGGGCGACCGAGTTGAGAGCCTCAAGCGAACGGTTGATGTCCTGATCGTACGAAAGTCCGACGTTCACGATGACGCGGGAATAACCAATGCTGTGGTTGCCGAATGTGCGTAGTTCGCCCGCGGGTACCATCAGCATCTCTCCATCAAACTTGCGAACCTTTATCAAACGTAGGCCGACGTATTCAACGGTGCCTTTCTCAGCGCCGACTGAAATCAGGTCTCCCACGCCAATGGTGTCATCGAAAAGCAGGAAGAAACCCGAGATGATATCCTTGACAAGTGTCTGTGCGCCGAAGCCGATGGCTAGCCCGGCTATGCCTGCCCCCGCGAGCAACGGCGCAATGTTGACCCCCAGTTCCGCAATCACAAGAATTGCTACAATCGGCCAGACGGTGTATTTAATGATCGAACCAGCGAGATCCGCGACGGTGAGGACGCGCTGGCGTTTTTTGTCGAGCGTGGGGAGATCCCGTACGCGTCGAACCCATCGTGCCTTCAATCTTGTTGCGAGCCATATGACGAACAGGCCCAGCGCAACGATGAGAACTATTCGCCCAACCGCAAGGCCAAACATTGACCAGAAGGTCGAGTCCATGAAGTCAACAGATGGTTCAAGCGCCTGGTTTAATGCGGCGAGGGAGTCGGGTAATTGCACAGGCTAAGTCGTGGGATGCGTGTTATCTGATACCGAGAATTCTCGGCCCGAGAGGAGACTACGGAAAACGTTCCCCGGAACTGGATTTAGTCTTCCAGAGCGGCCAGGCCCGGCAGCGTCTTGCCTTCGATGAATTCCAGCATGGCCCCGCCACCGGTGGAAACATGGGAGACGGCGTCTGCGAGGCCCGCTTCCTCAATGGCCGCCACGGAATCGCCGCCGCCTACCACCGTGAGCGCGCCGCTCTTCGTGGCCGATGCCAAAGCCTGTGCAATAGTACGGGTTCCAGCTGCGAAGGCATCCATCTCGAACACGCCCATCGGGCCGTTCCAAATTATGGTTTTCGCTTGCGAGAGTACTTCCGCGTAGTGCGCGCGTGTCGCGGGGCCAATGTCGACGGCCATCCAACCAGCTGGAATCTCCTTCACGATCTGCGTGGAGGCGTCTGTCGCAAAACGGTCCGCAACGACGTGATCCGAGGGAAGGAGAAGCTTCGCGCCAGCACGAAGCATCAGGTCGCGAGCCTCGTCGAGGCGGTCCTCTTCAACCATCGAGTTTCCAGTTGCCTCACCCCGCGCAGCCAGGAAGGTATACGCCATAGCCCCGCCGATCAACAGGTGGTCAACCTTTTCCAGAAGTGCTTCGATAACGCCCAGCTTGTCGGAGACTTTTGCGCCGCCCAGAACTGCCAAGAAAGGATGTCCCGGATTGCGGAGCGCCTTCGTGAGAAACCCGACCTCGCGTTCGATGAGCAAGCCGGCAGCTTTCTGGGTTAGATAATCGGCTACACCGACCGTTGAGGCGTGGGCGCGGTGAACGGCTCCAAAGGCGTCTGATACGAAGACATCCGCCAACGCCGCAAGCTCCCTGGAAAGCTCCCGATCGTTGGTCGTCTCGCCCGGGAGAAACCGCGTGTTTTCCAGGAGGACCACGGAGCCTTCCGGAGCTTGGGCAATGCAGTTCTCGGCCTCCTTGCCAACCGTTGTTTCGCAAAACACAACGCGCGCGTCCATCAAACCGTCCAAGTGAGCAGCAACGTTTCGGAGGCTGAACGCGAGATCGTCTGCGCTCTTTGGTCGGCCGAGGTGGCTCATCAAAATCGGCTTGCCGCCCTCCGCCAGAATTGCTTCGATCGTCGGGATGGCGCCCCGGATCCGCGTATCGTCTCCGACAATGCCGCCCTCTAGCGGAACGTTGAAATCCACCCGCACGAGCACCCGTTTTCCCGAGAGTGAAAGAGAGGAGAGAGAGTTCATCATGTATTTCGTAATGCGTAGTGCGTATTTGATGGTGAAGTCGCGTACGGCTTCTACGAAATACGCAACACGAAATACGAACTAGGCAGCAACCAACTTCTTGACGATATCCACCGTTCGGCTCGCATAGCCCCACTCGTTATCGTACCAGCCGACAACCTTGACCAGATTTCCATCCGCCATGGTGGAGAGGCTATCGAAAATGCACGAGTGCGCGTTGTGGATGATGTCCGCGGAAACCAGCGGCTCTGTGCTGAACTCTAGGATGCCACGCATCGGGCCGTCGGAGGCGGCCTGAAATGCTGCATTGATTTCCTCAACAGAAGCCTTCTCCCGAAGCACGGCCGTGAAATCAGTGAGGGAGCCGTCTGGTATTGGTACGCGCAACGCGAAGCCGTCCAGCTTGCCCGCGAGATGTGGAAGCACGAGCCCCACGGCTTTCGCGGCGCCCGTCGTAGTCGGGATGATGGAAATCGCCGCTGCGCGCGCACGACGGAGATCGCTGTGCGGCGCATCCTGAAGCTGCTGATCGGACGTGTACGCGTGGACGGTCGTCATGAAGCCCTTTTCTACGCCGAAGGCATCGTCAAGGACTTTCACCATCGGAGCGAGGCAGTTCGTTGTACAGCTCGCGTTGGAGATGACTTCGTCCGAACCCGTCAGCGTCGAGTCGTTGACGCCCATCACTACCGTCGCATCAACCGCGCCGCTGGCCGGGGCCGAGATCACGACCTTCTTTGCGCCGGCCTGGATGTGCATGGCGGCCTTTTCACGCGTCCTGAAAAAGCCCGTTGATTCAATCACCACCTCCACGCCAAGATCACCCCAGGGGAGTTGCGACGGGTCTCTTTCCGAAAGCACTTTGAAACGATCTCCATCGACAACGAGCGAGTCGCCGTCGACCGACACTTCGCCGGGAAACCGTCCGTGGACCGAATCGAACTTGAAGAGATGGGCAAGCGTGGGAGCGTCGGTGAGGTCGTTGACGGCCACGACGTCAAAATCTGTGTCGCCGCGCTCGAGAATGGAGCGAAAAACAAGACGCCCGATGCGCCCGAAACCATTGATCCCGATCTTGATTGCCATGCGGGTGAGTGCTTGAATTGGAGGGATAGGGACGCGACTATCCGGCCCATGCCGGGTCGCGGTCACGTTACGTCCGCGCTCTCGCACGGTTCGGTGAAATCCGGGCCAAGAGGCTTTTGATTGGCGGGGTGGGCGAGATTCTCCATCCTATCTCAGATTGCCCGGCCTGCTGGCAGAACGGTATCTTTGCGGCTGTCCACGTACAATCTGCGCGTTTTCTTTCCACTACTCCAACTCGGCACTTTCTCCGCAAGCCCATGTCAATGCTCGACGCGCCCCGTACCAGCCGACGCCATCAGCTGCGCGAGGACCAGCTCGCCACGGCCGCGGCTGCCTCCGTCGGGTTTTTTGACGAGCATCGCAAACCACTCATCGGCGCGGCGGCTGCATTAGTCGTTCTTGTCGCGGCGGTCATCGGGTACAACGTGGTGCAAAACAACCGAGACAAGGAAGCCGCCGAGATGTTGGGCAGCGTGCTCACAATGTTCGAGCAGGCTCAGTATGCCGAGTCCCTTGACGGCACAGCCGAGGCCCCCGGTCTCATCGAAATTGCCGATCGCTTCGGCTCAACGGCTACGGGTAACCTCGCCACATTCTACGCCGCCGACGCACTTTATCAGTTAGGCCGCTTCGACGAGGCTTTGGAGTATTTCAAGGCCTACGACGCGGACGGTGATATTCTTGGAGCGAGCGCCCTCGCTGGCCAGGCGGCTATCCATGAGCAGCAGGGCGACAACGCGGAGGCCGGCCAGCTTTTCCGGCGTGCCGCCGAGGCCTACGATTCACCGGCAACGTCGCCAGACTATTTGATGTCGGCCGGGCGTACGTATGAGGCCGCGGGTGATGCGACAGAGGCCGGCGAAGTCTACCAGGAGTTCCTCGATAAATACGGCGACACGCCGAATGCGCCGCTGGTCGAAGCGCTCATGGCGCAGGCGGAGGCAAAGGTGGGCGATTAAGCTTGCTCTCCGAACCTCATGCGCCTCGTCAACCATGGCGCATCCCCAACCAGGCTGACGTCCTCAGCCATGCTGCCCTCGCGGACTTGATCCGGGATCTACTTGCACCCGGTGTGCCTCCGATGCTGAACCGGATTCAGCATGACGCTGAAGAAGGGGCATCTTCCGGAGACGTCACTTTCGCGCCCAACCAGCCCCGGCCTGGCTGTCAAGCACTTGCTAGCGCGAAGTCAAACCTCGCTTGCTCGCGGGCTGGCTTGCTCGTCGGAAGATCGAGCTTCGCCGAACCCGGCGTGCCGACATGGGAGTAGCTTCCAACGCATCTCAGTCGCACGCCATCTCCTATGCCCACCATCCTCATCGCCGACGACGAGGCGAGCATCCGTCGTTCGATCCGCAACATCCTCGAAGACGATACCATCTTCGAGGACATGAACATGGCGGTGGACGAGGCGGAGGACGGTGCCGAGGCTCTGGAAAAGATCCGTTCGGGCACCTACGATCTGGTCCTGCTCGACATCAAGATGCCGAAGCGCGATGGAATGGACGTGATGAAGGCGATGAGCGACGCCGATTTGAGCACGCCCGTCGTGATGATTTCTGGCCACGGGACGGTGGAGACGGCGGTGGAGGCCACCCGCCTGGGCGCGATCGACTTTCTCGAAAAGCCGTTCGATCTAAATCGGCTCGTCGTCACGGTTCGGAACGCGATGGACCGTGGAAAGCTCGTTGTCGAGAACCGGCGGATGAAGCAGACCATTGTGGATGCCGGTGCTGCGGAACTCACGCCCATCGTCGGCGACAGCCCGGCCATCGAGCGCATCAAAGCGACCATCGAACGCATCGCGCCGACGGAAGCGCGCGTCCTCATTACGGGGGAAGCGGGTACGGGAAAGGAGCTGGTAGCTCGCTGGGTCCACCATCAGTCGGACCGCAAGGGCGGCCCCATCGTCGAGGTCAATTGCGCAGCGATTCCCAGCGAACTCATCGAAAGCGAATTGTTCGGTCACGAAAAGGGTTCTTTCACGGGTGCGACGAAGCAGCGCATCGGCAAGTTTGAGCAGGCCGACGGCGGCACGCTCTTCCTCGATGAGATCGGCGATATGAGCCTCGCAGCTCAGGCCAAAGTTCTTCGAGCGCTTCAGGAAAACCGAATAACCCGAGTCGGCGGCGACCGGGCCATTCCCGTGGATGTCCGCGTGATCGCGGCGACAAATAAGGACCTCATCGGTCAGATCGACGGGCACCTCTTTCGCGAGGACCTATACCATCGGCTGTCGGTGATCCTGATTCACGTTCCACCGCTCAGGGAACGCCGCTCAGACATTCCAGCTATCGCGAAGTATGTGCTCGGGGAAGTCAGCCGCCGAAACGGGATGGAGCCGAAAGCGTTGGCAGATGAGGCGCTCGAAAAGATGCAGAAACTGGACTGGCGTGGCAACGTGCGCGAGCTCCGCAACGTGGTCGAGCGGTTGTTGATTCTCTCGGATGGCGACGAAATAGCAGGCGTTGATGTTGACCGGTACGTCCGCCCCGGCCGACCCGGCGGCGACCCGATTGCTGCGTTGCTCGACCAGTACGAGGAGTTCTCCGACTTCCGCGATGCCGCCGAAAAAGTTTTCATCGAACGTAAGCTCGAGGAGCACAACTGGAACGTCTCCAAGACCGCCGAAGCCATCGGCATCCAGCGCTCGCACCTCTACAACAAGCTCTCCAAGTACGGCATCGAGAGGGAGGAAGCGGTTTGAGCGAGGGAGGAAAGGAGATTGGGAGATCGGGAGATTGGAAGCAAGGGGGATTACACGGCGAAGACGCTGCCGATACCGCGATTCCCTCACCCCCTCACCCCCTCACCCCCTCACCCATTCTCAACGCAGCGGGCCTCACCAAACACTACCCGACCGCCGACGGCGAGCTTGAGGTGCTGTCGGGGCTCGAACTGGAAATCAGCCGTGGTGAGATGGTGGCAATTGTTGGGGAAAGTGGGACGGGCAAGAGCACGCTTTTGCACCTACTGGGGGCATTAGACAGACCTACGTCCGGCACGGTGACGTTTGAAGGCGAGGACGTGTTTACGAAAGGCGACGAGGCGTTGGCCAGGTTCCGAAGCCGGTCGATTGGCTTTGTCTTCCAGTTCCACCACTTGCTGCCGGAGTTCTCCGCACTTGAAAACGTGGCTATGCCCGCCATGATCACCGGGCAAAGTTTGGATGCAGCCAAACCGAGGGTGATGGAATTGCTATCGCTGCTCGGCCTGGTAGACCGCGCCGAGCACCGCCCGAGTCAGCTATCGGGTGGCGAGCAGCAGAGAGTTGCTGTCGCCCGCGCGCTTATGAACCGGCCTGGCATTGTTCTGGCCGATGAGCCGACCGGCAACCTCGACACGAAAACGGCCGATGTTCTCCACGATGAAATCCGCCGACTCGCCGACATGCACGATCAGGCGTTCGTCATCGTGACCCACAACCCGGCCCTGGCGGCCCTGGCGGATCGGATTCTCAGGCTGGAGGGCGGGGTCCTCCATGATGCGACGGATGAGTTGAAAGGTGGTTAGCCAAACAGGCGCGCCGTCAGAGGTTCTCCAAACCGGTCGGCAGTTGCTGGCGTTCGTGAATAACCGTTAATACGTGTACACGCTCGGCATTCCGATCTACGTGGTAAACGATGCGATAGGAATTCCAGATCACCTCGCGGATTGCTTCGTCCTGTTGTTCAGATAAAACGCGACCAGAGTGCGGAAAAACCTCCAATCGCCTCGTCGCTTTGTAGAGGCCCACCGCAACGACATCCGCATAGCGCGGAGCAAGCTCAGCGTAGTGGGCCACAATTGCTTTAGCGCGGTTGTGCGCGAGCGGTGTCCAGATGACGGAAGCCGCAAGTTAGGCGCTTCGCGTTCCAAGCTTTGCCTCAAACTCGTCCTCAACTTCGTCTTGCGTCAGCAAGTCTTCCCCCGATATCATTTGATCGAGCCCGGTCCGCACATCATTTAACAAAATGAGCCGCATGACAGCATCATCAATGCTAACGTCGCCATCCGGCAATTCCTGAATAGCTTTGAGAACGTCGGTTTTGGACAAAGTGGCTTCCATAGATTTTCCAGAGCGTGCGGAGAAAGCTACGCAGTTTTCGAGGATAGTAATCCGATAATGTAATTCCCATGCCGGACGGCTGTGAATCCCAATCCACCACCGGGCGTATCGTCCCGCCGATCTATCACGCCGTCATGCCCTTGGACGCCCTCGTCCTTCCCGTTCTCGACAATGCACGGATTGCCGTAACCGGCTTCGTCCAAATGCCCGTCGATCCCACGCTTGATCTGTTTGGAGAGATCGAGCGGCTGAAGAAGGAGAAGAACGCCGTCCTCCTAGCGCACTACTACCAGGAACCCGACATGCAGGATGTGGCGGATTACGTAGGGGATTCGCTGGGATTGAGCCGCGAAGCCGCCAAAACCGATGCCGACATAATCGTGTTCGCGGGCGTGCATTTCATGGCGGAGACGGCCAAGATTCTGAGCCCAGAGAAGAAGGTCATTCTTCCGGATCTCAACGCCGGATGCTCGCTCGCCGACTCGTGCCCGCCCGATGAGTTCGCGGCGTTCCGCGCGAAGCATCCCGATCACATCGTGATTTCGTACATCAACTGTTCGGCGGCGATCAAGGCGCAGACAGACATTATTTGCACGTCGTCCAATGCCCGGCATCTTGTCGAACAGATCCCGACAGATCAACCGATTATCTTTGCGCCAGACAGGAACTTAGGACGGTGGTTGATCAAGGAGACGGGCCGCGATATGGTGCTGTGGGACGGCTCCTGCATCGTCCACGAAATTTTTTCGGAGCAGGCACTCGTGCGTCTGAAAGCACGGCATCCGAACGCGCCCGTTCTTGCCCACCCGGAGTGTGAGGAACCGGTTCTCCGCCTTGCCGATCATGTGGGCTCCACGTCATCCATCCGGCGCTTTGCGAGCGAGAACCCGGCCACGGAGTTCATCGTGGCGACAGAGACGGGCATCCTCCACCAGATGCAGAAGGACAACCCCGGCAAGACGTTCATCCCGGCGCCGCCCGATAACGGCTGCGGCTGCAACGACTGCCCGCACATGAAACTCAACACACTCGAAAAGCTTTACCTCTGCCTCGAATACGAGAAGCCAACCATCGAAATGGAGGAGTCGTTGAGGCTTCGCGCGCTCAGGCCGATCCAGCGGATGCTGGAGATGAGCGAGGAGGTGCGGTAGGGTTAATCAAACCGCCCCTTGCCCAAGAGCCCGTCCTCGCGAAGGCGGGGAGGGCTCCGCGCCGCAGGCGTGGTGGGGATTCTTGCCAATTCAATTCAAACCCTCCGACTTCGCTGCGCTAGGCCACCTCCAGCCGGCACTGCCTCGCGGACGCCGACTACGTTGCTACGACAAGACGAGAACGGACTCGAGAGCATCCGCGTCGAGCGCGTGAATATCCTGCTCGTGACTCGTGATGAGATGAAAGAGTTGCTGTCTGGTGCAGTTGCCGATGCGCAGCCAGACGAGTTTGGGAGGATGGCCGTAAAGCAGACTTCGCTGCTGAAAGTCGGAATCCTTCGATACGATGGTGAAGCCGTCGGCGCGCGCGTACTCCCTTACAGCCTCGTCGGTCTTGCCGAGCAAGCCACACTCGCGGACATGCACACTGCCGGGAAAGCGTCTGGCCAGCGACCGAGGCAGCTTTGGCGAGAGATTCTCGTCAAAGAGCAGCTTCATGCGGGATGACGTTCAAACGGCGGTCACGGTCGGCGGCGAACGCAAAGCACGCCTGGATGTCCTCGGCAGTGAGGTCAGGAAAATCATCCAACACCTGTGGAATCGTCATGCCACCGCCGAGATAATCGAATACGTCGGCCACAGTGATGCGTGTACCGCGGATGCAGGGCTTGCCGCTGCGTATACCTGGATCGATGGTGATGCGCTCGTGGTAATCCATGGCCGGAGGATAATTATGTTTGAGGGTCTTTCGGGTCAAGGGAGGCAAAGGGAGGGAAAGCACGCACAAGCGGCAGCCGGGAAGGGCTGTAGCCCAGTCAAGATAGCGGTTGGCAGTGTGCCGGGAGGACTGGTAGGAAAGGATGTTGAACCATGTACCGCCGCCTGGCCCGACAACGGCTGCGCCTGCAACGACTGCCCGCACATGAAGCTCAACACACTCGAGAAGCTCTACCTCTGTCTCGAATGCGAAAAGCCAACTATCGAGATGGAGGACTCGCTACGGCTGCATGCGCTAAGGCCCATCGAGCGTAGGCTGGAGATGAGCGAGGGGGTGCGTTAGCCGTAATTGTGAGTCCCGTTGCGCGGGAGGTGGCAATCTTGCCGAGAATGAACTTGGTCGCCTATCTGAGATCGCCGCGCTCGCTTTGCTCGCTCGCGATGACAAGTTTTTCGGAGGTGCTAAGGCTACGCGTAGTCAAGCCCATCGCCCGGAAATTGGACACGAAAAACGATGAAGTGGGCTTTGTGCATCTATATCCGCAATGGTCGCGCAGCCACTTGGCTGAAGTTCGATTGCTAGAACTAGGACTCTTAGCTTACGTCGGAAGGGGTGGATTGAAAATGTCTAGATGTTCGAGCATTGAAATCCGCTTTCCCACGGACCTACATCCTTCAAAGAGCGTGAAGTCAGCCGCCGACTTGAAAACTGAGCCTCGATTATTGAAGACGGATCGGATAATTGGATCTTTGAATTTTGGCTTGGTAGAAAGATGTCCTTTCAGATTGTTGCTAACGAGGAAGTACGCTACCCACGAGATCAGGTACTTGCTCCGATCTTCGTCCTCGGATAGAACTTTCAGGTAAACATCGAGATACTCAACTATCTCCTTCACGTGTCGCACACCAAAGGGCGCGCGCACGACTGCTTCAATGATCGCCATGACCTTTGGAAACGCCTTAATTCGCCTCTTTCCGAGCATCAGCAACATGCTTAAGGCCTTTTGAAGATTCCGCTCAGTCAGTGGAACCTTGAGCTGCCCCTTTTTCGAGACTATGTCGGCTAGGAAGCGATCAATTACACCGGTGCCAGGATGTTCTTCGTCTATGCGAAGAACCGCCAGATAGAGTTCACGAAACTCCTTCCAAGTGAACGAGGGCCGCTTCCGAGGATGGATTGAGTGGTACTTCGACACCCAGGGGCGAAATAAGCCCTCTGGAAGTGCGTGAACAGAAGTTTTCGTTTCTCCTAGTTCGAGGTGGTAGGCCTTTAGCGACGCTTGGAGCATTTTGATAATCCTCCTGCCATCTTCTGTGGTCTTCACTAAAATGCGGTAGTCGTCCTTGAACCTGACCATTTCACATTCGATACCGGCGTCTCGGACGAGCTTTGTCAAAGTTCTATCAACTGCAGACGCAATGATCTCACCAACGATGTCAGATACTACAGGTCCGATTGGAATTCCATTCGTGCATTGGTCGTTCGAGTACTGAAACAGGCGATCGAGTCTATTTCCTAATAGGCGATAATCGTAACGATTGCCGCCCTTCCTAATAAAGCTCTTGCCATGCAGGGCCCACGGTATGCTATGCGTATAAATAGTCGGGTAAAAGCTTTTGATGTCAGCTCGGACTATGTAGTCATACTGGTATGCGACCGAGGCCAGGTCTTCTTCGGTCATCCACAGAAACTCGTAGATTAGTCGACCACTTCGGAGGTTTCCGACTCTTCCCGGATGCTTCGCATCGACCGGAACGGGAAAGCTGTAGCACGTCACAGCACTGTCACTTGGGATCATGGCATCCACAACGGCTTTCCAGTTCAGCGCAATGTGGTATGCTATATCATTGTGGAGTTCGGGATGAATGATGCCGAATTCTCTGTCAGTAAGAATCGATTTGGGGAAGTGTACGCCACAGCACTCATGAGGAGAGAGTTTTAGCTCCTTCCCACTCTTTTGAACTTTCGCAAAGAGTTTAGGATTGGCGGGTCGCTTCTTGACGGTAAAACACGGCGGGAGCACATAGCTTTCGGGGAAGTATCCGAATTCAACAAGCCAATTATAGACGTGTGTCCATTTCAACCCACGGGCAAGTGCGAGCGTCATCGCCCGGTGTTCCTGAATAGGATTTGTGAACATTAAGCGGATAAATAGAGTGAAGATATAGGGGTGTCGCGAGCAAGGTAGTGGCGGCAGATGTAAACTCAGAACACCAACCGCACCCCCACCAACGGCTCGAACCTTCGCTGCACGATATAGCGGCCCGTTCCGTCCTCGGCGTCCGGCAGTCGGCGGTAGCCGTAGCGCGAGCGGATGGAGAGGTGTGCGGAGCCGTTGAGTGGGTAATCCACGTCGAAGACGAGGGCGTTCTGATCCTTGAGGCCCGTGAAGAGCGAGAAGAAGCTGCCGAGGCCCTGCCGTTCCATACCGAATTCCAACCGCAACCCGTCGAGGAAACGAGGTCGGGAAGCGATGCGGAGAGAGAAGTCGCTGAGCCGTTGGTCGCCGTAGTGCCGACGAAAGTGGTAGGCGATCTCGAACGAGCGGAAGACAAGGAGCTCGATTTCGGTGAGCAGGTCGACGCCTCCGGTTGCCTCACTCAGCGGAACGCCCGCAAGCTCCGTCGTGAGCGTGTCGGCATCCAGATACGAATCCGCGGTGACGATGCGGTCACCGCCGTTGGAGACCTGGTAGAACGGGTTGAAATAGCCCGTAACGAATCCATCCCCGGAGAAGAGAAGCGCAATCCGGATGTTGGTTCGCCCCGCACCGATAAGGTTTTCCGAGCCGACATCCAGGCCGCCGCCGAGACTGCGGCCATATTTTAGAAATTCGGCGTACGACGCAAACGGCGCTACCGATAACTCACCGAACTGGAAAACGCGGGCCGAAGCCTCGAACTGAATGGCGGTAGGCTTTGCAACGCCGTCGAGCGAATCAGCAAAACTGTGGACGATGCCGCCACCCAGCCGGAGTGATTTAACAAGAGGCATCCGCGAGCCAGAAAGTGGCGCGATCTCGACAAAAGCGCCCGCCAGATTGTTCATTTGCACATCCCCCGTGAACGCGCCGAAACGGAAGCGGGAGCTCGCCACGGCGACCTCGGCCCCGATCCGTCGCTCGTCGATCGAGGTGGTGGTGCGGTAGCTGCGCACAAGATGTCCGCGACCGAGGGTCACGTTTGTCGTCGGGCCGACGCGCGCGTAAACCGGAAGGCTGGCGGTGGCATCGTGGCGCACGTAGCGCAGGAGGCGGGCAATGTCGTAGGTCTCGTCGGTTTCCGGTTCGTAGATCCCGTCCGTTCCGAGATGCAGGCTCCCGCCCAAGCCTAAACTCCACGGTCCGGCTCGGCCGACTAGCGAAGCCGCGCCGGCTAGCCTCCATGTGTCGTTGAGGAAAGACGGGCCGAGATACGCCGCTCCGGTCAGTCTCGGCGCGGCCAGCAGCGTCCTCGGTTGCTCCATCGGGTCATCGGCTGAGCCGAAGTCGACGGGCTGCGCGGTGGCCGCGGCGCTGCCGGCAAACAGGAATACGAGAGTGTAGGCTCTAAGCACGTTAGAATCGCGAGGATTAGAGAAACTACGCGGCCCACCGGGCGGTCGTCGCTTCCAACTGCTCCGGAGGAACGGGGCGTCCGGCAAGCGAAATGAGATAGCCTACCAGCATCGTGACGCCGAGTCCTACAGCCGTTGACCAGATGAAGGGGATGGGCTCGATCCCCATCCACGTATAGAGCGGAGGCAGCCCGAAGTCATTCTGGGTGATCATCAAGACAACCACCGTCCCGATGACTGCTCCGACGAACGCCCCGTGGCCGTTTGCGCGGTGAGTCAGAATTCCGAGCAGGAAGAGCCCCAGCAGTCCGCCCGCGAAGTATCCCATGAAAGCCAGAATGAGGTCAATCAGCGGCGCCCCGGTGCGCGAGGAATAGATGCCGATAGCGATTCCCACGATACCCGCCGCGACCACGACCACCTTCGCAAACGTGAGCCGACGGCGCTCGGAAACCTCGGGCCTGAAGCGCACGAGAAAGTCCACGGTGAGGGCGGCAGCGAGGGAGTTTAGCGCCGAGTCGAGGCTAGACATCGCGGCGGCGAATACGGCGGCGACGAGGGCACCCGTAAGGACGATGGGAACCTGTGTGTTGACAAAGTGGGGCATGACCTGATCGGGTGTCAGGTCTGCAGGAAGGAGGTTGGGGTAGTGCGAGTAGAAGACGAACAGGAAGGCACCGAGCAGCAGGGAGAGCAGGACACCGATAGCTCCCGCCCCGGCGCCGAGCAGAAGCGCCTTCTGGGCCTCGCGAGGCTCCCGGACCGTCATGTACCGTTGCACCGGCTGCTGGTTCGTGCCGAACAGCGAAAGGGCCAGCAGTCCGTAGCCGAAAACGGCGGTAATGATGCCCTTCCCGGCCATGGGCTCCTCCGCGTGCAGGATATCCAGCTTTCCGAAACCGGCCGCCTCCGTGAACGCGCTCTCCCAACCACCCGGCGTCCCCATCACCACGACGGCCATGGCGGCGAGGATGCCGAAGCTCATAATCGAAAACTGGATCACATCGGTCCAGATGACGGCCGAGATACCTCCGAGGACCGTGTAGAATATGGCGATCACGCCGAAGATGACAACGGCTTCTTCCACGCCATTTAGACCCGGAAGCAGATCGGTGGGGACGACGGCAGAGAAGAGGAGCGCGGCACCGAAAAGGAGCGTTCCGGCGCGCAGCAGGACGGTGAGGATGAACAACGACGACCCGAGAAGGCGGGTCTTCAGATCGAAGCGGGCCTCCAGATATTCGTACGCCGTCGTGAGGCCCTTCACTTTGTGGAAGAACGGAATGAACAGCAGCGCGACGACGATAGCAGCGAGGAGATCCCCCACCGTGTACTGGAGGTACCACATGTCGTCGCTGAACGCATAGCCCGGTACCCCGAGGATCGACGCGGCCGAGAATGAGGTCGCGATGATCGACAGCCCCGCCGCCCACCAACGCACGTTTCTGTTGCCCACGAAGTAGGCCTCCGTATCCGTTTGCCGCCGGTTGGCCCACAAGCCGATCGCGACAATGACGGCTATATAGAGGCCAAGGACGATCCAGTCGGCAACGTGCATGGGAGAATGGAAAGGTCAGAAGGGTGAAGGACGGAGGATAGCAGCGCCGGATACCTTCTGCGCGGTATTTAAGCCTGCTCGGATGTTTTCGGCGACCTGGTGCGGCATTCGCCAGACCGCAGACGGCGGATGGCGACTTAAACTACCCAGCTACTACGGCAGCCGACTGCTGATGGCCGGCCGCTAACTTCCAACTTTGGACAACAGAACGCTGCCCCGAACCATCCGGTAGCATGCCCGTTAGCCCCAGCATGACTCTCTCCGACCGCCTACCACTGTTTCCACTCGGCATCGTAGTCTACCCCGACGAGCCCGTTCCGCTGCACATTTTTGAACCACGCTATCGCGCCATGGTGCAGGTGTGCATGACGGAGGACCGCCCGTTCGGAATCGTCTATTCGACGGACGAAGACTTCGCAGACGTTGGTTGTACCGTTCGGATTCGTCGTGTCCTGAATCGCTACGACGACGGACGCCTGGATATCGTGGCGGCGGGCGAAGAGCGCTTTCGCATCGTGGAGGTCTTCCGCGATGAGCCCTACCTCACGGCCGACGTCGCCACCTTCGCAATCGACAACGGCGCCGAGAACGTCGACAGGAAGTCCTGCGAGCGCGTCATCACCCTGCACATCAAATTGTTGGAGATGGCGGGGGAAGACATCCGACTCGCGGATTACGAAAACGTGCCGTGGGTGTCCTTCGTCGTGGCCCGCAACGCGGGTTTGGACGTGGAACAGAAGCAAGAGCTGCTCGAAATATTGTCGGAGAACGAGCGCGTCGCCTACCTCATTGAGCACTTCAAGAATCTCTTCGTTCGCGTTGAACACGCCCAGGAGCTCAACCGCCTGGCGCAGGGCGATGGCCAGGCAACGGGTTTTCCGGAGCTTTAGCGGTTTCGGACTCCAGATTTCGGACTCGCCGTTTCGGATTTTCGATTTTTGAAAAGGGGGTGCTTGATATCGAGGGCTTTGAAGAACGAAGCCCGAAGAACGAAGTACGAGACCCACTCTCACACCCTCGTCTGGAATGAACATCGGCGGCTACCAACTCGACATCATCCACGCGGGTTTTCTGCGGCTCGATGGCGGCGCGATGTTCGGCATCGTGCCGAAGAACCTTTGGTCCAGGCGAATTCCGGCGGACGAGCAAAACAGAATTCCGCTGGCAATGCGCTGCCTCCTGTTGCGCGGCAACGGCAGGACGATTCTGATCGACAACGGGCTGGGCGACAAATACGACGAGCGGTTCGGCGAAATCTTCGGCGTCGATCGCTCAACGTTCGATCTCCACCGATCGCTGGAGGCACTGGGCGTGGAGGCAGCAGACATCACGGACGTCATTCTCACGCATCTGCATTTTGACCACGCGGGTGGCTCGACGACTCGCAACGCCGGTGGTGAACTGGTTCTCACTTTTCCAAAGGCGATGCACCACATCCAACGCTCGCACTGGGATTGGGCGCACGAAAGCCCGCGCGAGCAGGCGTCGTTCATTCCCGAGAATCTCGACCCGCTCGAGGCATCCGGCAATCTGAACTTTCTGGATGGAAGCGAGACACCATTCCCGGGGATCCGAATGATTGTGGTGAATGGCCATACCCGAGGCCAGCAGTTGCCCGTGATAAGCGGGGAGGAGGGCACGTTGCTCTATGCCGCCGACCTTCTGCCGACAGCGGCGCACGTTCAACTCCTCTGGGTAATGGCCTACGACATCGCGCCATTGGACACGTTGGCGGAGAAGAAGCGAGTACTGGACGAAGCGGTGAAGGGGGGATGGATGGTATTCTTTGAGCACGATCCGGAAATTGCGACCGGGCGGATTGGTCAAACCGAGCGCGGATATACGGTGGAAGAGTTGCATTCCGATCTCGGTTGCCGATAGTCAGTAGCCGTTGAAGCGAAGCGGCGAAAAACTTGACGAAAGCGAACGGTACAGGCTTTGTCGGAGAGGGTGCCGGTGTGTTTTCTCGCCCTCGTTCGTGCACAACGGCGCCTATTCGTCCCCGAAAGAATGACGATCGGGTAGTTATGTAACAGAGCAGGGGTGGAGGGTTCGCCATCATACGCGCGATCACCCACGCGCAGCGCATGAGCTCCGCCAAAGACCCTATGTCCAACTTTACCTCTGCGACTCGCGCTGCGCTCGCCGTCTTTGTTCTGGCAACGATGCTGATCGTCGTGGCGACGGCGCTCATTTTGGTCAATCGAACTCAGACCGCAGAAACGGTTGCCCAGCGGAGGCTGATTGCGGTCTCTGCCTCCGTCGCGGCTCTCATTGATGGTGCTGACATACGGCAACGGGCAAGCACGGAATCAAGGCTGGCACGTGTCGCCGAGCAGAACGATCTGGTGGGCGTCGCGGTGATCGATCGTGGTGGGCAAATCCTTGCGGCAAGTGATCCTGTCGCGCTTCGGGAGATCGACTGGTCTACGGTTGTAAAGGAAAGAGAAAATTCAACGTCCGCGCAGAAGGCTACATGGGGTGGGCAGAGCTATTTCCTGATCCTCCATCCGGTTGTTTCCGGTGAGCGGGTAGCCGTGCTTGCGTCGGCGACGGCGATTCATGCCGCGGCCCAAAAGGGCGGTGGCTGGATCATAGCTGGTGCCGTCCTGGCGTTGCTGTTACTTGGCGGCGGACTTGTGCTGTTGTCAATCTATTCCGGCAGTAGGGTGGCCGACCGCATGGAGGTTCTCGCCAGGAAGCTCGCGGGTATGGATCGATTTGACGAGAGCACGGCGCGTACCTACGTGAACATGACCCGGCCGCATTTGGGTGCCCTGGCGGACTCCATGGACACCATGGTTAATGTCTTGACTACCTGTCACCAACGCCACATTGAGTCCAGGAACCAGATTGCGGCTCTGCTTCAGATCAACCCGCACTATGTTCTGTTGTGTACGCTGGACGGCCACATCGTCGATGCGAACCCTGCTTTCTATGCCATAACCGGTTTGCCCTGGGAGGCAGTGCGTGGGCAGCTTGTCGAGGCTTTGGACGAAGTGATGCCCCTCGAACCGTTGTTTGAGCTGGCCCGTCGCAGCCTGCAGGAGAATAGTTCGATGTCAGGCATCGAGTACGCGCTCGTCAATCGGGACGACGTGCGGCGGGCCGTTCAGATTTCACTGCGCGCTGTAAGCGTCGACGACAAGCCGGCCGTGATCATCCAGGCTACCGATGTCGCAAATCAGCGCAACCTCGAACGCCAGATCTCAACCTTCAGCGATGCGCTCGAGCTCATGGTCGATCAGCGCGTTGCCCAATTGACGGCTGGGAATTCCTCTACGCAACGCTTGCTGGATGACGCCGGATTAGTCCTCGCCTCGTTCGACGCAGGCGGAAGCACTCGCCAATGGAGCCAGACTACGCAGGACCTGACAGGCCGTACCGTCCAGCAGGTGCATCACTTTACCGCGTTTGTGAGTGTTCTTGGGCTCGGTGCCGCGGAGAAGCAGAGCTTCAGCGACTGGTTCTGGGGTTCGTCCAAGAAAAGCTACCCGATGGTTGTCCAGTCGTCCAAGGGTCCACCACATCGGATTCTGTGGCGCAGGAGTCGCGGCTCGGAGGAGAATCTCTCCGAAGGCCGCACGCTTTTGGGCATGGCCTTCTCCCTTGAGAATGCGCCTGCTGGAGACGGCGTAGATGGCTACGCGCCCAGTCTAGCCTCGAGCTCGTTCGTCGCATAGTGCGAGAGGCGCGTGCGACCCCTCACGCGTAGATTTAGGAATCCTCGAACCGTTCGCGTCCATGCCCCTTCGCTACAGCTCGAACCAAGCAGACAACAGCGTCGCTCGTTGCGCGGCCCCGCGTATCCTTCTTGTCGAGCCGGACGAAAAGCTCGCGAGGGAATTGCAAAGGGATCTCGCCCTGCGGTTCCCCACCATAGCCTCCGCCGTGTGCGGTAACTTGGCGTCGGCACGTGCCTACTTAAGTGGGAACGGAGCGGATGTCGTTTTGACCGCTGATGAGCTGCCGGATGGATCGGGGCTGGAATTGCTTGATCTAAGGCTGGCTCTGGGCTTGACGTCGTACATTTTTGTGCGGACGCGAAAAAACGGGGAGGCCTCCAGGGCAGCGATGCGCGCCGGGGCTACCGCGTGTTTTACACTAACACCAAAACGCGAGAGCCTGAGCGCTGTCGCCTTCGAAATGAGCCGCGTTCTTGGTATACCTGATGTTGGGACCGAGCCAGCCGAGGAGTCAACGCTTCCGCCAATTTCGCTGGAAGAAGCGGTTGCCCTGCTGGAGGAGCTGCGTGCGGAGACCGGCAGCGTTGCGCATGCCATCAACAATCCACTTACCGTGATAACGGGCAATGCACAGTTGGTTCTCGAGGTAGCACGAATGGAGGGGAGAGATTCTGCCGTGCTTGGCCCGATCGAAGACATCAACGCAGCGGCCGGGCAGCTCTCGGATGCGCTAACCCGTCTGTCGGCGCTGCGCCAACGCATTGCGAAAGTCCTGGGCTCCTCAGACGGGATCGCTGAGGACTAGGGGTCTGTCTGACTTGGGCAGATTCTACTGCGGCGGTTACTCGGCCTACGTCCGACAAACACCTAGAAGGCAAGTAGAATCCTCTCTGGAGGCGTTCGCGTGGCGCGGGAGCACGAGACCCACGAAGATCGCGTGTGGTGATGCCAATCCGTACAGGTGCGCGAACGGTAAAGAAAGGGTTGGCAATGGGTTCGGAGCGGAAATCAGTGACGTCGCATGGTTTAAGTAAATCTTTCGCGAGGCCGATATAGGGTCCAGCATTTCAGATCGGCCATCGTACCCGCGGAAGTGGCAATATCACGATAGGCTGCTATTTCCGCCCCCTTTTTGCATCGAGCGCCTATGCCCTCCGTCCCGATGATTCCAGCGCACGAGCGCGAGCACATCGAGCGCGCAGCGAAGCACCTCGCTGCACTTCCTGAGCCGCTTCGGAAGCGGTGGGATTTGGCCTTCGAGCACATCGAAGCGGCCCGTGTTTACGATGCATTTATCGAGTTCAACGAGCTGTTGAAGCGGCCTGAGCTGGATGCCACAGCGAAGACGCACGTCCAGCTTCAGGCCGTTCGGTGCCTACGCGATGCGCCGATTGAGCGGGTCAAGACCGAGCTCTCGCTCATCGAGCCGCAGGATGATTACCAGACACTGGTTCTCGACTACCGCCTGGGCTGGATGATGCGGCACCGCCTCGCCTCGCTGGCCGCCGCCCATCAATACTTCGACAGAGTAAAAGAGGAATCCCGCAGGATGGGAACGCGAGGTTGGGAGATTGCTGCGCTGTTGCAGAAAGGAGGGACACTGCTCTCGCAAAATTTCTACGAGCAGGCCATCGAACTCTTCATGCGCGTCTACAACCTCAGCCGCCGCAACGGGTACGTCGAGTACATCCCCAAGGCCCTGATGTTCAAGGGCTATGCGCTCGTGAAAGCCGGCAAGGCGCAGCAGGGGGAGGAGCAGCTTCAGAAGGCGTACGAGCTCGCATGCCGCAACAATCTGTTGTCCGAGCAGGCCGTGGTGTTGCACATTCTCGCGCAGATCTATCACCACGATTTCAAATTTTACGGCCTCGCCCTGGAGTACTACGAGCAGGCACGCATCACCTTTCACAAGACGCCCGTATGGCACTCCATGATCGAGCGGCTGGAGGAAGACATGGCCGCCTGCCAACGCGAACTCTCAGAGCTGGACATCGCCAAGATTCTTGGCCCCGTTCCAATCAATCGGCTGCGACAGGAGTATCTCACGAGCCTTGTTAACGGTTTTGTGGGCATTCCGGGCATCGACAACCGGTCGCAGCTTGGCGAACGCATCGGCCTCACGCGCCAGGCGATTCACCGCAACATAAACAGCTAGGCCGGAAGGGAGCAGTGCCCGGGCTCATTTGAACCCGCGTCATTGACCGGCTAGTAAGGGCCTCGCGGACCGCCACCGCGGGGCCCTTTTGCTTTGGCTCACATGCAGCGAGCCGATTCTGGGGCACAATTGGTCGGGTAGTGTGGGTTCCGTGAAATGCCTTGTGCGACTCCCAGTGCGGCTCTATATTTCGGTCGAAACACGTTGATTCAGCCACTTGATCGGCCAAGAGCCGGTGTCGCGTATCGGGTTTGGTGATACTTCAGTTCGGCCTCGCGCCGTAAACGATGTAAGAAGGCCGTCTGCACGGCCGCAATCCCCGCTTCGCGATGCATTCGTCACGCCAACGAACTTGTACTAGAGGTGCCTTCAGAGCTCTGGTTCTGTCGGTTGTCGGGATGGTCGGCGTTGTTCCAGGGTCGAAGGCGCAGCGCCTTGCTCCAAACCCTCAGGCCATCGTGGCCTCGCCGGTACCGTCGCGAGGCCAACAACAAAACCACTCGCCGAGCCTCCGGCTCATAGAGTCGACCCCTCTCGGCGCCACGTATGAAGTGCGCGCGTCGTGGGAGGGTAGCATGGCCAACCTGGTTCAGCGCCACGCGGCTCAGCCGGAAGCCCTGATGTATGCCGCCGTTCAGGGTTATGCGACGCTGTCGCAGACCATGACCTTTCCAACATTGGCGCAACCGTTTGTGGAGGTTATCTCGGCAGATTACGACGAGGTCAGGTTGCCCTCCGTCAGCCCACTTGAGCGCCTGCCGGATGAATTGCGCGAAGCCCAGGGGATATTCGACATCCCGGCGGCCGAGGTTGTCGGGCTCGGCCTGGAGCGCCGCCAGCCGACTGGTGCGCTCTCCGCGCGCTTATTCCAGATTGACCGGGAGCGTGGTGTAGTTCGCCGCTACCGTAGGATGCTGATTTCCGTTCGCTATGGGTCGGCGTCAAATTCTTCCAGCGGCGGCTTCGAGAATCCGCACCTGGGTGTAACAGAAAGCGTTCTTGCCCAAGGCACTTGGTACAAGATTCCGATTACGCGTGAGGGCGTTTACAGGATTGACCGCGCATACCTGCAAAGTCTCGGCGTAAATGTCGCGGGCCTGAATCCCGCGCGTCTCCAGGTTTATGGCAATGGTGGCGCTTCGGTGCCTGCCATTAACAACGAGTTTCGCCACCCCGACCTCGTCGAAAATGCCGTGCTCGTCACCGGAAGCGGAGATGGCTCGTTTGATGAGGGAGATGCCCTCTTCTTTTACGCAGAAGCGCCGAACGGCTGGACCTGGGTGCCCGATTCTAATCCCAGTGATTCAGTTGACGACAGCCATTGGGAGCACTACATCAACTACTTTTCAACGACGAACTTCGTTTTCCTGCGGGTGGACGGCAGCAATGGCGCGCGCACGGGCGGGGCGGGTTTTCCAGGGTGGACCGACGCGGTACGGCAATCCCAGTTTGAAGGGCGCGTGTTTGTAGAGGAAGACTTCGTCAACCTTTTCAGAAACGGAGGCGGATCTGGCCTGGATTGGCTTGGTGCTGAAACGTCCCTTGCTCGCCCTACCATCACCCTCCTCGACACGATTCCGCCGGGCCTGACAAACGGCACGGCCACCTATCGGCTTCGTGCGGCGGCGCGGGCCAATCCTGCTGTCACGCTTTCCTTTACGAGCAGTGGCCAAGAACTCGGTTCGGTCCGCCCGGCTGCTGTCAACTTCGCAAACTCTGCCTCACCGCTGGGCATGGTGGGCCGTGCGACGCTTGAGCAAAACGTGAACAGCGGAGGTGCCCTTCGGTTGGACATGTCCATGCAGGGCACGCTGAACAACCCGATCGCGTGGATCGACTGGGTCGAAGCCATCTATCCTCGAACGCCGACGGCGCATCTGGATTTCCTGCGCTTCCACACCCCCGGCGGCGAATCTGGCCGATTTGAGTTTGCGCTGAGCGGATTCTCTGCACAGCCCCAGGTTTGGGATATCACCGACCCGGCGGACATTCGATCCGTTGGTGTCATGTCCGCCGGTGGGCAGTATCTCGTCCAGATGGCCGTTGCGGAAGGGCAGAAGGCGCGAGAGCTGGTCGCGTTTGTTCCGAGCAGCAGCCGTATAGCAACTCCAGCGGCAGGTGAGATCGTCGGCGCGCAAAATCTCCACGCCATCGCCGGGTTCCCTGATTATGTCATTATCGCACCGGCTGACTTCCGGTCCGCCGCGGAAGATCTTGCCGCCCATCGCCGAACCAACGACGGGTTGGCAACTGTTGTCGTGGACATAAAAGAGATCTACAACGAGTTTTCGGGTGGCAAGGTGGATATGCGCGCCGTCCGCGACTACCTGAAGTTTCTCTACGACCGAGCGCCTACGCCCAACGAAATCCCACGGTATGTCCTGCTGTTTGGAGACGGCCACTACGACTTTAGAGCGCGGACGGAGGCAGGTGACGAGAACAATTTCATCCCCACCTACCAGACGTTCGAGAGCCTCGTACTCCTCGAATCCTATACCTCCGACGACTACCACGCTTTCCTTGACGACGACGAAGGCGCGTGGACCTGGTTTGGCCATACGGCTACAGGCCACTTCACCGAGCCCGGGTGCACAACCACAGGTTGTCCCTTCTTTTCCGAGCGCGTGGATGTCGGAATAGGCCGAATCCCGGCCCGAACCGCTGACGATGCAGCGGCAGTAGTGGAGAAGATTATGCACTATGAGGACCCTTCTACCTTCGGCGCGTGGAGGACGCGGTATACCGTGGTCGGCGACGATGAATTCCCCAACTCCGGAGACGTGGACCTCCACCTTCAGAATGCGGACATCGTGGCTGGGAGGATTGACACGCTGGCGACGGACTTGAATATCCAGAAGATTTACTCGACCTCGTACCCGCACGTTATCACGGCGGAAGGTCGGCGCATTCCGGAAGCCAGGGCCGAAATCCGGCGGGTGCTTGAAGAGGGAACACTCGTTTGGAACTACGCGGGCCACGGTGGCCACGATGCGTTGGCTGACGAAAAACTTGTTGTGGAAGAGGACATCGAGACGTTCGACACCTTCGACAACCTCCCCATTTTTGTCACGGCAACGTGTTCGTTTGGTCGGTTCGACATCATTGACAGGCAGAGCGGTGCGGAGCTCTTCTTCCTGCAGCCCCAGGGCGGAACCATCGCCATGTTCACAACCGTCCGCATTGTCTTTGCGTCGGGGGGGCAGTTCGCTTACAATCTCGGGCTGAATCTGGCTTTAGTGGACGAGTTGCTTTCCCCTGATCAAGAAGGGCTGCCGAAGAGGCTCGGAGACGTGATGCGCCTCACCAAGGGAAGCGACGTTGGTGCGCAAGGCAACAATCGCAAATTCAATCTGCTTGGCGATCCGGCCATGCGGATTGGGCTGCCACAGCGTCCCGTTTCGATCACCTCCGTCAATGGCCAACAAATACCGGGCAGCGCGCTTGCAGGCACGTCGTCTTCGACCTCGCGCCGTTTTCAGGGCCTCCCCGAATTGCGGGCCAACGAGCTTGCCGAGGTAACGGGCCAGGTCCTTGGATTCGATGGGCTCCCGGATATGAGTTTCGAAGGCGAGGTGGATCTCGAAGTATTTGACGCTATTCGGACGATTGAAATCGATCCGTCGATAGTTGTCTACACGGATGGGTACTACGAAGTACGAACCGACCGCATTTTCCGTGGCCGGGCGCAGGTCCGCAATGGTGCCTTCACCGTTCGATTCATTGTGCCCCGCGACGTCTCGTACACCGGCGAGGCCGGACGAATTTCGGCGTTCGTGACCTCAGGGGCTGGGCTCGATGGAACTGGATCTACCGAACAATTTGTGATTAGTGAAACGGCTGGCGCTCCGCTGAACGACCATGATGGGCCGCAGATGAGCCTGTTCATCAACGACTCGACCTTTGTTGACGGCGGACTTGTTGGAGACGACGCCGAGTTGGTCGTCCACCTGTTCGACGAGAACGGCATCAACGCGGTGGGCACCGGCGTAGGGCACGAGCTCCTTCTGACGATCGATAACGACCCGACCCAGGCCTTTGAGATTGGACGATTCTACACCGGCGACCTCGATTCGTACCAGAGTGGCACCATTCGATATTCCCTCCCCGCGCAGGCCGCCGGCGCGCACACACTCTCGGTAACGGCGTGGGATGTTGCGAACAACTCGTCGTCAGGCGAATTGAGTTACGTTCGAACTGGCTCTGAGGAGTTGACGCTGCGGAACCTCTACAACTATCCGAATCCGACATCGGGGGCCACGCGGTTCGTCTTTGAGCACAACCAGCCCCCCGGCACACTCGCCCGCATTCAACTTCGCATCTATTCGCTTTCCGGCCGCCCGGTTCGAACCATTGAAAGGGAGGAGAGCCTTTCGGGCGGCCTCGTTCAGATTCCGTTCGACGGCCTCGACGACGACCTCGACCGCCTTGGCTCGGGCGTGTACCTCTATCGCCTCCGTGTAGCTGTTGACCGGGCCGACGGCGAAACCGATGTAACCGAGCACATTGAGCGCCTCGCCGTAATTCGATAACGCGGTGTGGCTGCGAATTGAACGTATCCCAACAAGTAACCTTTGTACCTTCACGACCGCTCTTGCGCGTCTAATTCTGATGTCCAGATCAACCCTTAACTCTATGACGACCACTCGTGTTCTTAACGCTGCGTTCGGAATTGCCGCCCTTTTGGTTGGCATGACCGGTTCCATTCAGGCGCAGATTGTTCAAACAACGGCGGTGCCGTTTCTGCAAATTGAGCCGGACAGCCGTGCAGCAGGCATGGGCATGACCGGCGTCGGTATTGCCGACAACGCGAACGCCCTTTACTGGAACCCTGCCGGCCTCGCGGGCCAGGAAGGGTTGGAAGTCACCTTTACTCATGCGCCTTGGCTACCCGCGCTCGGCGCGGACCTGTTCTACGAATATCTTGCAGGTAAGTACTCCGTTGAAGGGATAGGTACCTTCGCAGGGCACCTTACGTTCTTGAACCTAGGAGAACAGGATCGGACAGATGAGTTCGGAAACCCTCAAGGAACGTTCAAGTCGTACGATCTGGCGATAGGCGCCTCGTACGGAACAAATATCATGTCGAACTTAGCCGTGGGTACGGGTCTCCGCCTGATCTACTCAAATTTGGCAGGTGGCTCTGTGGTTGGGGAACAGATGACTCGTGCAGGTGTCGCTGTCGGCGTGGACCTTGGTCTCCTCTGGACGCCGCAGATTGGCGAAGGCAAGATCGAGCCTAGCCTTGGCTTCAACCTCGCCAACATGGGACCAACCATCCAGTATTCGGACAATGCGCAGGCCGATGCCATCCCCACCAACCTTCGCTTTGGCGGGGCCGTCGGGTTCAACCTCGATGAGTTCAACAAGATCACGTGGGCGCTGGACCTCGGCAAGCTGCTCGTCTCCCGCAACGACGACGGCGGCTACGATCCCTTCTACAAGGCCATCTTCACCTCGTGGGGCTCGCAGGAGGTGGACCTCAACGTCGGCGACAACCCACCTCCGGTGCCAGGGGAGGAGGATGTCTTTACCTGTTCTGAGGACCCAACTTGTGAGAGCATTGGTTTTCTCAAGCAGCTTACCGTCGGAACCGGCCTTGAGTACTGGTACAGCGACCTCTTCGCACTGCGGACGGGCTACTTCTATGAGGACCCGGCCAATGGAAACCGCCAATTCCTGACGTTTGGTGCCGGTATCCGGTATAGTCTCGTGGGTGTAGATATGTCGTACATCTACGCGCTCGAGGAGAACTCACCGCTTGCCGAGCAGATTCGCTTCTCGGTGATGCTCAACATCAACCGCTAGGCAAGAGCACCTGCCGACGCAATGACGCTTTTGTCGCTTTCAAGGCCGCGCATCGCCGCACGTGTGATGCGCGGCCTTTTCATTGGGCTCCTTTGCCTCGTGGGTGGCGAGCGAACAATTGCGCAGGAGCGTGCGACCGCCCGGACGCTTACGCACGCTCTCCGGGCTCAAGGAGGAAGCGGGATCGACGTTCTACAGCGACCCGCTGCGCAGTTCTACGATGTCGTCGCGTTGCGCGTCGAGTTCCAGCCAGACTCCTCCCGGTTCACCACCGGCGACGGCACGTTCTCGGACGATTTGTATCGGGGGCTGGAGGTTTCCGTCGACCCGCTTCCTCACGACGCGGGCTATTTCCAGGCCCACCTCGATTTCCTGAGCCACTACGTCGAGCACGTGAGCGACGGCCGGACCGTGGTGAGCACCCACCTCGTTCCGGAGATCATCCGGGTGTCCCAGCCGATGGCAGCCTATAGCCCCGTCGGCGAAAACTCGGACTCGGACGCGGAACTCGGCAAACTCGCCGCTTTGATTCGTGAAGCCTGGGCGCTGGCGAGCCAGCAGAGCACGTTCGACCTCTCGGGATTCAATCCGGTCACGACGGCGCTCGTCCTCTTCCACGCAGGGGCGGGGCGCGACATCGAGCTCACGGGCACGTCGCTCGACCGGACCCCTCAAGACCTGCCATCGCTCTTCTTCGACGCATCCGCGTTGCAGCGGCTATCGCCCGGCGCGCCCATCACGTTCAACGGGTTTCCCGTTCAGAGCACCCTCGTTATGCCGGAGACGGAGTCCCGGCTAGGGCGCGACTTCATCGCCGATGAGGACTTCGTGGCGGAGTTTTCCATCAACGGCTTCCTTGCCGCGTCGTTTTTCTCATTTCTCGGCGTGCCCGATCTCTTCAATGCGGAAACCGGCGAAAGCGCCATTGGCCCGTTCGGGCTGATGGACCCGCTGGGCATCTTCGCGTTCAACGGGCTGTTCCCGCCCGAGCCCTCGGCGTGGACCAAGCAGTACCTCGGTTGGAATATTCCCGTCGAGATCTCACCCGCCACCGATCCGCAAGAGGCTACGTTGGGGGCGGTTTCGGCGTTGGGATTTTCGGATGCTGTCCGCGTGCCGATCTCCGGGGCGGAGTACTTCCTGGTCGAGAACCGCCAGCGCGCTGCCGAATCCGACGACCTCGTCCTTTCGATCTACCGGGATGGGCAGATCGTCGAGCAGCGGATTCCACTCGGGGCCGAGGGCTTCGACCGCTTCAACGTCAGCGCATTTGAAGGCGGCGTCGTCGTGGCTGCCGAGCCCTACGACCGGGCACTTCCCGGCGTCGCCGACCAGGGCGAGCGCTTCGATGGCGGAATCCTGATCTGGCACATAGACGAGCGCGTTCTGCGCGATGGCCTGGCCTCCAACCGCGTGAATGCCGACCCGGATCGCCGCGGCGTAGATGTGGAAGAAGCCGATAGCGGGCAGGATCTAGGATTCGGGAACGGCGGCGTCGCGCTGGGCACGCCGTTCGATTTCTGGTACGAAGGCAACCCGGCCACAGCCATCACGGCCACCGGCCAACAGATTCAGCTGTACGAGAACCGGTTCGGGCCGGACACCTTCCCCTCGTCGGATGCTTCCGAGGGCGGGCCGAGCTTTGTTGAGCTCTCGGATTTCAGCGCGTCGGGGGCATTGATGTCTTTTTTGGTAGGGATTGGAAATTCGGACCTCGGCATTTCGCCACGTAGTGCACTTTGGAGAGAGGCGAGCGTTGGCAGCTCGACATCGAGCCTTAGAGTTCACGATCATCTTGTTCAGATGAACGACGAAAACGGAGGATTGCTGGTGGTCCAGGGAACAGCTGACCCCGACGACTCTAGCCTGTTGCGCGTGTTCGACTCCCAATCGGGAGACGAACTACTCACGCTTCCTGGCGGTAGCGGTCTGGTTGTTACGGAAGATGGCTATCTCGCCCGGCTGACGGATGAGGAAGGCCGCGCTCGGCTCGATTTGATCAACCGGACCGGAGTTGCCGAGTCGTATACCTACAATTTTGTGCTACCGCAGTTGCTTCCCTCCGAGTTGGGGCCATCGTTGATTGCCGTCGGGCAGCAGTTCTACGCCTTGGGGCTCACGCCGCAGGGACAAAGGGCCGTCCGGCTGGACCGCGCGCTAGACTCCTGGGTCGAGGTGGACGTCGGCCTGGCCAATGACACGAGGGCAATCTCGTTTGTGCCTGGTATTGGGCTTGTCGCGTCCGATGATCTTCAAGTGCGATCGGCCGATGGCGCCGTCTGGACGACCGGCGGAGATCCTGGCTCCTTCGCCATGGGGACGGAAGGAGGCGAGCTAGTTGGCGCGGTACTAGACCGCGCAGAAAATGCTATCACCTGGCTTCTTCCAGAAGGGGTGATTCGGCGGCTGTGGCAGGACGGTACTGGGACGTTGGGAGCGCAGTTGAGCCTGAGTGATCTCGATGACGATGGATTCCTCGATGTCATCGCCTTCGCGGGAAACATGCTCGTGGCGTATTCGCAAAGCGGGGCTGTTGTCGCTGGCTTTCCAATCCTGATTCCCGGCATGGCAAATAACGCGCCTACGCGTGTGCAACCCCTGATCGCCGAAATGACGGCGGACGGAGAACTTGGGGTGATTGTCGAGGCGAGAGGGTCGCTTCACGCCTTTCTGCCAGCCCGGTCGGGAGCGCCGACGCAGGGATTCCCGCTTCCGGTTGGAATTCGCATGGCCGCGACGCCGCTTCTTGCCGATGGCGCCCTGTTCGCTCTCTCCGAAGATGGACTTCTACGCGTCTGGGACCTGGGGAATCTCGGTGTCCTTCCGTGGGGTCAACGCCACGCGAATCCTATGAGCATGGGATCAATACAGATTGACGGAACGCCGGGAACGACTTTGGCCACCCTCCTCGACGAAACTGAGACCTACAACTGGCCCAACCCCGTCCGCGACGGCCGCACGTTCCTGCGTTTCCGTACCAGTGAAGACGCTGACGTGTCCATCCTCATCGTCGATCTCGCCGGATCTTTCGTGGCCGAACTCGATGCGGGCGCGGTTCGAGGCGGCATTCCGACGGAAGTCGAATGGACCACCAATGCGCCGAGCGGCGTCTACTTCGCGCGCGTCACGGCCAGAACAGCCTCAGGTCGCGAGGACTCCAGACTCATAAGAATGGCGGTAATCCGATGAGAAACGGAAAAGGGAAAAGGGGAAAGGGAAAAGGGAGGGCCGCATCAGTCGGACGGCGTTGTTGTTTAGTCGTGTCGCTCATCCTTCTCACTTCTCACTTTTCACTTCTTGCGCCGCAGGCCGCGGCCCAAGCCTGGCCATCCCAGATGGACTTTGTCCGCCCGGGCCTGGAGTGGTACACGATCGAGACGGAGCACTTCGACGTCCACTTCCACGCCGATTCGACGGGAGAAGATGCCAGCCGGAGCGCGCGGGTCGCCGCGCGGATTGCCGAAGAGATCTACGAGCCGATCACTTCGCTCTATGCCTATGAGCCCGAGCGCGTCGCGATCATTCTGGTTGATTACGAGGACTACTCGAACGGCGCGGCCTACTTCTTCGACAACAAGATTCAGATCTGGGCGCCCGCCCTCGAATCCACACTTCGCGGCGCGCACGGCTGGCTGCGGAATGTGATCACCCACGAGTTCACGCACATCGTGCAGGTCCAGAAGACGATGCGCGGCAGCCGCCGACGGCCATTCTACTACCTCCAGTATCTCGACTACGAGGAAGTCCGCCGCCCCGATGTCCTCTACGGTTATCCCGACGCCATCGTCTCCTACCCGGTCCCCGTGCTGAACAATCCGGCATGGCTGGCCGAGGGCACGGCCCAGTACCAGCGCGAGGGCCTGGGTTACGATAGCTGGGATTCCCACCGCGACATGATCCTCCGAACCCAGCTGCTCGCGGGCGAGGGCTTCTCGCTTGACGAGATGGGCACGTTCGCATCGAAGACTTCGCTCCAGCGCGAGCAGGTGTACAACCACGGGTTCGCCTTCACGCACTTCCTCGCCAATACGTATGGCGAAGAGATCCTGCGTGAGGTCTCGGACGAGCTTTCGCGGTTCAGCAACTGGAACGTGGAGCGCGCCATCTCGGATGCTGTGGATGAACCCGCCGATGAGGTTTTCAATCGCTGGCAGAGTGATCTCACGGCCGAGTATGAGAGTCGTACAGCAGAGATTCGTGCGAACAGCGTGGAAGGCGAAGTGATCGAAGCCGAGGGTTTCACCAACCTCTATCCGGCCTACTCGCCCGACGGAGCCCGGCTTGCCTACCTCTCCAACAAGCGTCAGGATTTCAATGTCCTCTCGCTCTACGTCCGCGACCTCACCACCGGCGATGAAAGCAGCTACCGCATCGACGGGCTGGAAACGGAGATCGGCGGCCATGCCTGCGCGCTCGGAAAACCGCTGATCGGCGGCGTCGGCGGGCGGTTTGCCTGGATGCCTGACGGCCAGTCCATCATCTACGCCAAAGTCGCCGACAACAACCGTGGCCGCCGATTCTCCGACCTCTACCGATTCGATTTGGAAGAAGAGGAATCAACGCGCCTCACACACGACCGGCGGGCCGCCGAGCCCGCCATCAGCCCGGACGGCAACCGACTCGTTTACGTCGGCCAGCGAGATGGCTCGACCAACCTCTTCCTGATGGACCTCACCCAGGAAAATCCGGAAGCGACCATACGGAACCTGACCGCGTTTTCAGATGGCACGCAAGTGAGCGAGCCGGTGTGGCGCCCCGATGGTGAGTGGATCTACTTCGGATCGAGCCGCGAGGCCGGGCGCGGCATCTACCGAATCCCGGCAGAAGGCGGAGACGTCGAGATGGTCGTTGACCAGGCCGACGCCGACGAGCGAAGCCCCGCATTCAAGCCAGATGACTCACTGATTATCGTGTCGGATGTCTCCGGGATCTACAACCTGTATAGCAGGCCGGATAGAGGACAATTATCGCCGCTCACCAACGTCCTCGGCGGCGCATTCATGCCTTCTGCGAGCCCTACGGGGGAGATTGCGTTTGCCCGTTTCCAGCACGACGGCTACAAGATTGCGACGCTGCCTGCAGAAGGATTTGCCGATGTCATCGCCTACACCCCTCCTCCGGTAACGCAGAAAGGAGGTTCCGATCCGTCGGAGGCAACTATCTTCGACTACGCCACCCTGAATGCCGCGGACGATACCGACCTCGGCCCCCTCGCCACGGACGCTTACACGCGCGTACACACGGAGCGGCGCCTCGCTCTCCCGCTCGCCGGAGACGACCCCGCGCCGGATGCGCCGATCGGCACGCTACGCAAATACGGCAACGCATTCACCTCCTTCTCGGTATTCCCGGTCGTCAGAATAGACCGCTACTCGTCGCCGCGCCGAGACGCCGTCGACGCGGAGCAGGGTCGGCTTGGGCGCGAACTGGCGAATACCAAGGTGGGTTTTTACGCAACCTCGCGTGAAATCCTCGACGGCCTTTCGTTCCTGACGGGTGTGCTGGTAGCCCCGGCGTCCCGACCGGCAGACGATGTTGCCGATTTCTTCGATCCGTCGCGGCTCAACTCGCTGGACCGCGACCTCTTCCTCCAGATTGACTATAAGAAGGGCCTTCCGATGATCCGGAGGTCGTGGTCGCCCCAGATCTCGCTTGAACTCTACAACCTTACGCGCGGCGTGGAGGACGGCCTCTCGTTCGAGGAAAGTCCCTGCACGGCCTGCCTGCCGGACACGACCTACACCGACCTTTCCTATTCCTTGTTCGAGGTTGATGTCTTCGCCCGAAGCAAGCTCAGCAGAAATCTCTCACTTGAGCTCGGTTACCGGTACAGCCCGTATTCGGTCAAGACCGAGGCGTTCTTCTCGCCGGAGTTCGGCGCGTCCATCCCCGCTTCTTCGGACACGTACTTCCGGGGCCGGGCCGTCATGGCGAACGCCTATTTCGAACGCCTCAGGCCGAGCCGTTCCGCCGATGTCATTCCCGAAGGCCTTCGCGTCGTCCTCGGCTACGAATACGAGCCCAGCGAACTCCTCGACCGGTTCGATGTCGAGGACGGCCGCCTGATCCCGATCTACGAGTCCTTCAATTTCCACCGCTTCTCGATTGATGCGCGCTACAGTCGCTTGCTGCCGGGCCGTTTCCTCGGCGGCGCGCACGGGCTTTCATTCCGTGCGAAGGGCTCGACCATTCTCGGCGACGAGGTGGATTCGTTCTTCAACGATTACGTCGGCGGGCTCGTGGGCGCGCGAGGCTATCCCTTCTACGCATTGGGTGGAAACGAGACGCTCTGGCTCCAGGCTGCGTATACCTTTCCGCTTCTTCCGAACCTGAACCGCCAGTTTGGTTTCCTCTACTTTGACAAGCTTTACGCGCGTGTGTACGCGGACGCGGCCTCGGCGTGGTCGGGCTCTACGACGGACGTCGGTTCCTTCCGCAAAGACCTTGGCGCTGAACTTCGGTTGGGATTGTCGTCCTTCTACCTTTTTCCGACCGCGTTCTTTGCCTCGGCCACGTACGCCATCGACGAGTTCAACCTTCCGCTCGACGACGGCTTCCTCACCCCCGACGGCCAGGACTTCGTGACCTACGGCAACGAGTTCCAATTCCACTTCGGCGCTCTTTTTGAATTCGACTTTTAGATGGTGATCGTGATGAATGCAAAGCTGAATGTCTCGCTACTTCTTGTAGCTCTGTTTGCGGCCTCCTCCGTTTTGGCTGGGACACCCGAAAAGGATCAGCGGAAGTCGGCGCCCCAGGATGTGCCGGTGAACGTGACGCACGTAGAGAAAGGCGCTGTCAAGGATGCGGCGAGACTCCCGCGGTGCGCGCTCGCGGCCCGAGTGGTGTTCGCCCACCGGGAGGAAGTTGGCGCGATGCCTGGTGTTCTCATACTGGCGACGCAAGCCGACGCACGCGCGCTAACGGGAAACCTTCATGTGGACATGCTCAGTCCGGATTCCGGCGACGAACACCCGAACGATGACGCGCCCCGATCCGCAGGGCGCAGGAATCCGGCGCTGGCCTTTGGAATGTCTGCCGTCGTTCCGGGGTTGGGCCAGGCGTACAACGGGAGCTGGATTCGGAGCGCCATCGCCGGGGCGCTGGAGATCGGGTTGTGGACCGGCTACTTCACCTGGCGAGGACAGGGCCGCGACGGCGAGGTCGCCTATGAGGCCTTCGCCGACCGCGACTGGAGCGCCTACCGGTACGGGGCCTGGCTCAATGCCTACCCAGGGTATCAGGGCGAGGACCTTGACATTGCCAGCATAGAAGACGTGGACTTCTCGAATCCCGGC
>JBGTDU010000043.1:0-1756 GCA_041748175.1 Rubricoccaceae bacterium | reverse complement strand
GCGGAATGGTTGGTCTTGATTCAAGATCCGCTCACGAGCCAGCTCTCTATCAACGTGTACGCAAACGTAAACCAAGCAATGGGTCTTGATGTGTGGTATTGCAAACTTTCTTGAGAACGAGACGTTCGAGTTGTAACGTTTTATCGACTCTTCAATGGTCCGGTGCATCAGCCATTCATCTAATATGTAGAACCGCCTCGGCGCAAGTCTGACCAGGTCCAGAAGAACGATGGGATATCTCGATTGTCTCCAACTATTCCCCACAATCCAGAATCCCAACCCGATGTTGCTGATGTCAAAAAACAATCGCCGTATTCTATACATCAAAAAGCTAGGCGCATACACGACGTCCAAGCGTACCTTTTCGAACCATGTAAGCTGCTTCCTCCGATAATCGAATCGATCGGGCAGCGCAGCATCGAAGGGGTGGGTTGCCGAAAGTTTTCGTACCAACGCAGAGGCCAGGCTGCTCTTGCCTGATCCCGGAATACCCATAAACTCCACGATGATGGCGCGTCGAGCCATATTGACGGTCACCTGCGTCCGCTATTCGAGCCGCTCATTGTTGGAAAACCGCTAGCCTGGAACTGAGTGACAAAGGGCACATTTTTCTTGAGATAGGTTTGGAAGGTGCCCTCACATTCATCCCACCACCTTACAGCCACCTGCTGCTCGACCCAACCCTACGCGTCGGTGCCGGGAGATGGGATATTGCCACGATCGACCAGTGCAAGACGATAGGCAAACGGTGGGCTACAAAAACGCGCACGCCCATCCGGCGCGCGATTCCGGCCGTCGCGGATGCCGCATAATGTGCGTCGCTAGGCCGCAACCGTGACGATGTGGAGTCGTGCGCGCGAAGGATCCGCGAATTCGCCAAAAGGCAACCGCACGGGCAACGAACGCTGATCATGTTAGCCCTCCTACGCAAGTCGGGCCACGAAGCCGCGAGGGCAATCGGCGCAGCTTTTCACTACCGTGCCAATCCGCTGTGGGCCGCACAAAGGTACTGGTCACTATATCGGGAACGCAGGTTTTCGCCCGACGAGATTCACTTTCTTCGGCTGCTGGATCCGTCGATCTCGGGTCCTGAACTTGCAACAGTCGTGAGCAAGGAAGAGCTCGTGAGCTTGCAACGGCAGCTCAATCCGCCGTCCCTTCACTCGCTCACAGAGGACAAGCTGGTCTTCTATGGGCATTGTCGGAAGGCGGGGCTTCCGGTCCCCGAGATACTCGCGCTATACGCAACGAACGGCGATCCGCCCGCGCAACTCCGTCTCCTGACGAACGAAGGCGACGTCGATTCGTTTCTCCAGCAATCTCGAGCGTCCGCACTCATTTTGAAGCCGGTCGGCGGTGTGCACGGTGACGGCGTTACCCGCCTCACGCGAGGTCGGGCAGGATGGGAAAACCATGGAACTGCCGTCGTCTCCGCTACCGATATCGTCCGGCTCATCGAAACGTCGATCTACCGGCGCTGGATGTTTCAGGAGAACGTGCGTGGCCATCCCGAGCTTCGAGCCATCTCCGATACCGACTCGCTGCAGACGGTACGAGTCGTAACCGCCATCGACATGGACGGCACGGTCGAGATCCTCGCGGCGCGCCTGCGATTGATTTGCGGTGCCACCGCGCACGACAACTTCGACTACGGCCGAACGGGCAATCTCATCGCCATTCTGGATATCGGGCAGGGAACGATCCAGTCCGTAATCGGCGGCAAGGGCGAGCCGCGGGCGATCTATCACGTCACCAG
>JBGTDU010000042.1:0-18289 GCA_041748175.1 Rubricoccaceae bacterium | reverse complement strand
GGACAGCGATAAGCTTCTCCTTGTCACCAGGGCAGGCTCATGACGCGCCTGAAGGTCGGCAGTTGCTCCTTGGGCTCAGGGGGCTCGCCGCAAATACGCCCCTGATTATGGACCGGGCGTATGAGGGCGACGAAACGCGGCAATTGGCCTTAGAGCTGGGGTTCAGGCCCGTGGTACCACCCAAACAGAACCGCCTCACCCCGTGGCAGTACGACCGTGCGATGTATCGCCGCCGCAACGAGATTGAGCGCCTGTTCCGCCGACTCAAGGGGTTCAGGCGAATCTTCTCTCGTTTTGATAAGCTCGACGTCATGTTCCTAACCTTTATAAACTTCGCCCTGATCGGCGAAGCACACCGTTAGTGTTAACAGGCCCTAGTTACAGTATGCTTACAGAGAACCATGTGTTAGAGTTGGTTTCAGTCGGCGAGCTCTTCGATGTTGAGTTCAAGGGTGAGGAGCGTGAAGTGCTAAATGACACGGATTTGGTTGAAGCCGTTGTTTGCTTAGCAAACGGTCGTGGCGGTGTTTTACTTGTTGGCGTTGAGGATGATGGCAGAATAACCGGTGCCCGATATCGCCATAGAACAATCACAGATCCGCGGCGAGTTGAAGCGCTGCTGGCGAATAATACAGTGCCAAGTGTGCCAGCATCATGTCAAATACTTAAGGTCAAGGGAAGTGATGTGCTTGCGATAGAAATTCCGCCGATGCAGCAACCAGTTGCTACTAGGAGTGGTATTTCCAAGCGGCGTGCATTGGCACCAGATGGCACGCCAGCGTGTGTTCCATTTTACTTTTATGAGATGCAAGCATCACAGGCGAACAGGGGTGCTCAAGATTATTCATCTCTGACATTGCCAAATGCAAAATGGGAGGATCTGGATCCGTTAGAGTTTGAGCGCCTTAGGCAAACAATTCAGCGAAATCCGGGACGTGCTGATCGCGCCCTTCTTTCTTTGTCCGATGATGAACTGGTGCGGACGCTTGGACTTGGTGATGGTCGAGAGGGTGCTAGTGGTGTCGCACGAATTCATATTGCGGCGATCCTGCTGCTTGGTCGTGAGGAGGCAATTCGCAGTTTAGTGCCGACGCATGAGGTGGCATTTCAGGTTCTCTCGGGTACAAAAATCATTGTGAACGATTTTTTTCGATGGCCGCTAATTCGAGTGGCTGAAGAGGTCGATTCTCGATTTCAGGCTAGAAATCAAGAAGTTGAGATTTCTATAGGCCCCGTTCGTGCCGGAGTTCCAGACTATAGTCGTGACGGCTTTCGTGAGGCGTTACACAACGCCCTCATACATCGAGATTACACCCAGCTTGGCGCAGTTCATATTCAATGGCGTGACGATTATTTGGAGATATCTAATCCAGGTGGGTTTGTAGAAGGAGTTGGTCTCGACAATCTGCTGGTAACTGCCCCTAAGCCTCGTAATCCAGTACTCGCAGACGCATTCAAACGGATCGGCTTAGTTGAGCGGACCGGGCGCGGCATTGATGCTGTCTATGAAGGGCAACTCCGCTATGGTCGCCCTGCTCCTGACTATACAAGAAGTTCGAAGCATGAAGTGCAAGTTATTCTTCCTGGAGGGCCAGCCAACCTCGAATTGGCTCGTTGGTTCATTGAGCAGGAATCGCCTGAATCGCCTGTTACTGTTGAAGAGATGATATTGGTCAATGCTGCTGATAGAGAAAGGAGATTGGATATTTCACATGCATCAGAACTTCTACAGCGTGATGATTTATTCGCGCGTGCTCTATTAGAGCGTTTAGTTGAGCGAAGTGTTTTTGAGGCGCACGAAAATCGAAGGCATGGGCGTATTTATAGTCTTTCGGCCGCTACATATCGAGCACTTGGCGATCCAGCGGCTTATGCTCGTAATCAGGGTTTTGAGCCAATTCAGCAAGAGCAGATGGTGCTTCAGTTCGTAACTGCGCATCGCAAGATCACCCGCCGTGAGGCTGCCGATCTCTGCCAGATTGATAGTCGGGACGCCCGCGCACTTTTGGCGCGCTTGGTTCGGCGCGGAGAACTTGTTCTCCAAGGCCAGAAGCGAGGTTCATACTATGAGCGACCCCCTAGTGCGGATCTTTTCTCGTCATAGTTATGGCGCAGTGCCAAAACTTTTGGCGTTGCGCCAAAAAGATTGGCGCAGGACCAATCATATGAAATGGATTTAATCTGTGAGCATCCTCGACACCGACATCCAGTTTCTCCACGGCGTCGGGCCGAAGCGGGCGGAGCCGCTTCGAAAGGTTGGTGTTAAGACATTTGGCGAGTTGCTGCACTACTTTCCGCGCCGCTATCTCGACCGCTCCACGGTCACGCCGATCAAAACGTTGAGGGAAGACATGGGGCCGATCACGGTCGTCGGGACGGTTACATCGAAGGGGGTCGTCCCGGGTGGAAAGGGGCGACCAGCACGTCTGGAGCTACGGGTGATGGACGAATCAGGCCGCGCGATGAAAGCCGTCTGGTTTCGCGGCGCGCAGTGGATCGGCAGGGCCTTCGGCGAGGGTTCTCGCGTGGCGCTTCATGGCAAAGCCGAGAAGTTCCGCAATGCGTTTTCGATGGCCCATCCCGACTTCGACATTCTCGACGAAGACCACGCCGCGCTCGACACAGGTCGCATTATCCCGCTCTATCCCGGCGGGCAAGCACTGGAAAAAGTTGGCATCAACAGCCGAACTCTCAGGCGGCTGATCTTCAAGTTGATCAAGGAGCACGGGTTGGAGATCACGGAAATCCTCCCAGAGAGCATCCGTACGCAACTCGGCCTCATGGACGGCAACGTTGCACTCCGCGCGGTTCACTTCCCGAAATCCACCGACGAGCTGGCGAAGGCCCGACAGCGGCTGAAGTTCGAGGAGTTGTTCTTCCTCCAACTCCTTCTTGCGCTCACCAAGGGAAGGCAGGAGCGCCTGCCCGGGCCTACGTTCGGCGGGATCGGGAAGCACGCGCAGGCTTTTCTCGACGAAGTTCTTCCGTTTGACCTCACGGGCGCGCAGCAGCGATCGCTAAAGACGATCGCGGAAGACACCGCCTCCGGCCGCCAAATGAACCGCATGATTCAGGGCGACGTCGGTTCAGGCAAAACCGTCGTCGGCGTGGCAGCGATGCTTATGGCCATCGACGCCGGGTTTCAGGCCGCGTTCATGGCGCCGACTGAGATCCTCACAGAGCAGCACTACGCCAACATCAAGGACTACCTCGAACCGCTCGGTCTCCAAACACGCCTCCTGATCGGCGGGCAGAGGAAAGTCCTTCGCGAAGAGATTCTGGCCGACATCGCAGAAGGCCGAGCGGATGTAGTCGTCGGAACGCACGCCATCATAGAGGCCAAAGTCGCGTTCCAAAATCTCGGCCTCGCCATCGTCGACGAGCAGCACCGATTCGGCGTGATGCAGCGTGCGCGGATGTTCAGGAAGGGCACGCGGCCACACGTTTTGCTGATGAGCGCTACGCCCATCCCGCGCTCGCTCGCCATGACCGTCTACGGCGATCTCGATGTGACCCTCATCGATGAGATGCCTGCCGGGCGTATGCCGATTCAGACAAACGTCTATTCCGAAAGGAAGCGCGAAGAGATGTATGAGTTCGTCAAGCTCCAACTGCGAGAAGGACGACAAGCCTACGTCGTCTATCCGCTGGTGGAGGAATCCGAAAAGCTGGACCTCAAGGACGCGGAAAGTGGCTATGAGAAACTGAAAGAGCAGTTCCGGCCCTACACCGTCGATCTCGTGCATGGTCGAATGCTGGCGTACGAGAAGGAGGAGGCGATGGATCGGTTCAAGTCTGGCGAAACGGACATCCTCGTAGCAACGACGGTCATCGAAGTCGGTGTGGATGTGGCCAACGCCAGCGTCATGGTAATCGAGCATGCCGAGCGGTTTGGGTTGGCGCAACTTCACCAGCTACGTGGCCGTGTTGGACGAGGCGCCGAGCAGAGCTTCGCGTTCCTCATGGCCGACTACAAGCAAACGCCCGAGGCCGAGGAACGCCTGAAAGTCATCGAGAGCACAACCGACGGTTTTGAAATCTCCGAAGCCGACCTCAAACTGCGCGGTGCGGGCGATTTCTTCGGAACGCGCCAATCCGGCCTCCCGGACCTCAAAATCGCCGACATCGTGCGCGATCAGGAGATTCTAATTGCGGCCCGCGAAGCCGCCTTTGCCCTCGCCGAAAGCGACCCGGAACTCCGCGCGCCGGAGCACGCCGAGACGCGAACTCATTTTGCCAGGACGGCGCCGAAGAGTCTCGGGTTTGCGCGGGTGGGGTAACGGCATGCAGAGGTGGCGAGTCTGCGACCTTTCCTGGTCGGTGCTGTTCGCGTTGTGCACGGACTCCGCCTCAAATCCCCGTCACACCTGCGCTTAGCGTTTTTCCGTGGCGGTTGACACGCGACCGCGATTTCTTATCGTACTCAATCCAACAAAAAAAGCGGTGCAGAGCCAGTCTGACTCTACACCGCTCGTTACTGATACCGGACGGTATCGGCGACGGGTTTTATTAGCGTGCCGCTACGCCTACCGAATTTGCTGGCAGGCCCGAGACTCCACCCGCGAGGGCGGTGAGGCTACCATCTCGATTGATCTGATAGAGGCCGAGCGTGTCGGTTCCTGTCGAATGCACGTAGAGGAACCGCAGAGCGATGTCCATATCGAGGGGCACGTCGTCAGTGGTCGCCGTAACGCCGTCGGCGTCGAGCAACTCCAGCGAGCCGTCCGTGGAAATCCGATAGCCGCTTATGGTGTCACTGCCTGTGTTCGTCACGTACGCGAAGCGCCCGATAACGTCGAGCCAGCAGGCCGCTGACTCGGTCGTCGGCACGGAAGCGGCACCTGTGGAGAGGGACCCGTCACCACGGATGACGTAGTGCGAAACCGCGCTGGCGTCGGGTGCGCCGCCGAATGCTTCAGAGACGAGGAGTGTGCCACGGCGCGTGAAATCGAAGCCGAACGGCGTGTCGCCTTCTGATTGATTAAACACCGGCGCACCCAGCGAACCATCGATGCCTACCGCATAGGTTGTCACGATGTTTGTCGGCTTATCTGTGACAACGATTGTGGTGGCGTCCGGCGTGAACGCGATCTGGGTTGATTCGGTCGTACTTGCCGCAAGTGGTTGCGTGGCTCCTGCGATTGCCGTCAGGCTACCATCGGGCTCGATCAAAAAACCGGAAGTGTTTCCCGGCGTCCCGTCCCGACCGTTGTTCAGGACGTAGACCAGACTGCCACTGACCGCGACGCTAACGGGCCGCAAACCCCCAGAAGGGATCGTTTCGAGGAGCGTGAGGTCTGTATTATTCTGAACGGAAAAAATGGAGAGTTCATCGCTCCCCGCATTTACGGCATAGAGGCGTTCACCATCTTCGTCGAGAACGAGCGGGTTGGATGTGCCGCCGAGTCCGTCGTCAGAGCCAAGTCCATTCGTTGGAAATGTCCCCGCCGCTGTCAAGGCACCGTTCTCATCCCGCGCAAACGCGAGCACCGCATTGCCTGTGGAGGCGTTGGATATCGTAAAGACGGCGCCCGTTGATCGGTTGCGGAAAGCAGCTCCGAGCTCTCCGTCAGCAAGTACGGTCGCGAGTGGCAGATCGCTCAGAAGGGTCCGTTCGAGGAGATCCTCGTCGAGCATTTCCTCGTCAGAGAGCACCTGACCAGTCAGGATGGCTCCCGGGCCTCGAGCCGTGGAATCCAGCGGGGCTGCATTGTCGCAACCAGGGAGCACGATAAGAGTGAAGAGCAGTGTTCCGGCTAAGCCGAGCATCGTGCTCTGGGTGTGGGTAGAACGCATTATGGAAAGTAGATTTGGGAGTCGGATGCCCAGTACTGAGGGAAAGCGCCGACACACAATGAGGAAAGCGACGAGGAAAGAGTGAAGAGATCGCCGCGTTCTTGAAGAAGCGCACCTCAGCCTACGCCCCTCCCGCAGCGCCACTCATCACCTAGAGATCACGGACCCAGCGGAGCTTCTCACGAATGGATAACGGTTCTGCGCGCGATGGAATTTGGAGTCGCCCGGAACCGACTCGGCCATATCCGATGCCCACGTCAAATGGCCATCCACCCATCGCGGAGGAACCTCGTAGGCCCGTCGGGAATCTGAAACCACCCCAACCCGCTCCCGATGGACACCCAGAAAGCGCTCCTCGTCACCGATGCTCCAGACGGGCTTTCCGACCTCAATATCTGCCTTCAACGCGGATGGCGGGTTGTCTCGGTCGCCTCGATGGGTGGCGGCGGCCAGGCCGAGGGCTTCTGCGCTCTCGTCGTGATTGAACGCGTCGGCACCGACGTAGAGCGCGTCATGGAACAGATTGAGGGGCAGATCGAGGAGACTTTGGGTGACGGAGGCATTGCGGATCTGCCGCCCAGGTTGGATATCGAATTCCCGACTTCTGAGAAGGAATGACCTGAAGGTCGCTTGCGATCTTCCCGAATACTAGCCAGCTGCTCGGATGCCGTTCTCAAACATCGCCTCGACTGTCGCCCTTTTCTATTGCGTTTTGGCCGTGGCGGTGGGCGCACAGCCCCGCCCACGCGGCAGCTTCCACGTAGGAGTCGGCTACTTCTCCACACCGAATCTCTACGACGAGACCGGGGACGTGGTGGATACGGGCGTGGACTTTTCGGCGCTCACGGCTGAACTCGGAGGAGAATTCATTGCTCGCGATCGAGCGGAATACGACGTGATCGTGGGCGGTGCGATGCACTTTGCCCGCGCTACCCTCGATAGTGGCACCACCTCTACGGAAATGACCAGCGGCTTCACGCCGCAGAACCTCGTGCTCCAGGGCCGTCTTGCTTCCGAGCGGTTCGCGATTTCGGCAGGCGCTTCGTTCGATATCGGAAAGAACCCCGAGGATGCGACGCCGCCCAGTACCGATGGGCAGCACGCCATTCTGCTCGGCGCAAGCGTGGCAGTCCCGGCCGGAAAAACGCTGCGGCTGACGGCTGCGGGAAATGCCTACCTCACATTCGCGCGCTCGGTTGAGGGCATGGCTTCCGTATCGATTGACGACGGTGATGTGTTTTCCGTCTATCTCGACGGTCAGTATCCGATCGGACCTCTACGCGTTGGGATCCGCGCCCAGTATGTCACCATCACCGACATCACGCGCACGACGGACGGAACGGAGGTAATCTTCCCCGACTCCGACAGCTATCAACTCGCGTTCGTACCGTCGGTCTCGATTCACCCGCCCAACACCCCAATCCATATAAGCCTCCTGTTGGGCGCTCGAAGTGGAGCTGTCCAGGAGTACGTGGATTACGGCGTTGCACTAACAGGGAAGAACGTTGCCGCGACGCGCCTGCCTCTCTCACTCCGGCTGCGCTTCGACTTTTGAGCATTGCCTTAGTTCAACCTAGAGCGGCTCAGTTCCGCGTTCGAGGATCTCGAGATACCGACCGTAGTGAAAGGTCCGCGCAGGACGGTCCTGGATTTCGCGTACGAGTCCGAGGTGTTTCATCGCTTCCAACGCAGAGCGGGCGGTCGCGTACGTCAGGCCGCTCGTCCTCGCGGCTTCCGGAATCGTGATGAGCGGCCGCCGCTGCATCACCTCCTGGACCTGAAGAACCGAGCCTGATGAGCGTCCTGCCTCTTCACGGATCCTGTCGCGGTCGGTGTCGAACAGGGCGAGAATTTCCCGCGCCGTGTCAACGGCTTGCTTCGACGTATCCTGCACGCCGCGCAGGAAGAAGCGGAGCCACTCCTCCCATTCGCCGTGCGTGCGCACGCGCTGAAGCCGCTCGTAGTACTCGTCGCGGTGCATCTTGAAAAAGAGCGAGAGGTAGAGCAGGGGATCAGTCAGGACGTCCTCGGCACAGAGAAGGAACGTGATGAGGAGCCTCCCCACGCGACCGTTCCCGTCAAGGAACGGGTGGATAGTCTCGAACTGCACATGTGCGAGAGCAGCCTTGATGAGTACCGGCACACCGGGGTCGTGGAGATATTTTTCAAGGGCATCGAGGCAGAATGCAAGTTCGTCTGGCGGCGGTGGTACAAAGGTGGCGGACCAAGGCCGTGCACCGCCAACCCAAACTTGTGACCGCCGAAATTCACCTGGCGTCTTGCTTGCTCCCCGGCCTTCCTGAAGCAGCACACCGTGGATCTCACGGACCAGCCTGAGCGAAAGAGGAAAGCCACCGCGAAGCCGTTCGAGCCCGTGATCGAGAGCGGCGACGTAGTTGGAGACCTCCCGCACGTCGTCGAGCGGGACGCCCGGCGCCGCAGCGTCTTCGAACCGGAGAAGATCGGTGAGCGACGACTGCGTGCCCTCGATCTGTGAGGAGAGCACCGCTTCCTTGCGAACGTAGAGGTAGAGAAAGAGGTCGCGGTCCGGGAGGAGGGTAGTGATTCCGTCGAGCCGACCGAGGGCACGGTTCGCCCGCTCCATTAGATCGAAATCCTTCTGCCCGAGGTTTAGTGCAGGTGGAAGTGGGTTGGGAATAAATGCCCGGTAGGCCTCTGCTCCCGATCCGAAATCCCGGTATCGGCCTGTGGAGAGAGAGGTCTTTGTACTCGTTGCACTCATTGCAATTCTCGGCGGCGATCTTGTAATCAGCGCTCCAAATTACAACGTCGAAGCCTGAATCGCACTCTTGCTCCTCACTAGCAGGCTGTTGATTTATTCATCCGTTGGCGAGGCGAGCGGATCTTGGTCGAGATCAAGACGCGAGATCGCAGTCGTATTGGTGATCCGGCGAGATTCTCGCAACGCTGAGATCGAACAAGAGCCGCCGACGCAGATAGGAGGAATAGATCAACAGCCTGCTAGGAGGTCCATTATCCTGAAAGACACCGTCGATGATTCGACTCTCTCCCACCAATTCTTAGTGGGACGGCTTGAAACTGAAAAATCAATCCGTCCTTCGCTCACCCTCTGACCCTTTCACGCTCTCACCCCTCCATCCAGTCACCCCCACCCCTCTCTTTCCGTCAGCGCAGTGATGTGCGCGAGATGATGCCGCCCATGCCAGGCATAGAGACCGATGTTCCGCGCGAGTGTGACCGAACCTTGTTCCGGATGGACGAAACGCCGAGCCAGGTCCTCTTCATTCAGAGATCGAAGGAGGGCGACCAGCCGCACGTGCAGCGCTTCGAGAAACGTAAGGCTGGTTTCGATGGGCACGTCCCGGTAATCCGCCAACTCCGCCCAGCCACTCTGGTCGTATGCCTTGATGGCTGGCTCGTTCTCCGTGAGTGCCCACTTAAACCGCACCAGGCTGTTCATGTGGCTGTCACCGACATGATGAACGACCTGGCGGACCGTCCAGCCTCCCAAACGGTACGGCGTGTCGAGTTGCTCATCCGTGAGTCCTTCTACCGCCGCTCGAACTTGGGCAGGAAGTTCTTCGATCTGGTCAATCCAGCGGATAAGTTTCTCCGAGGTGGCTTCCTGGTCGTACTCGAACTTGCCAAAGGGGTAGCGGAGGGTCTCCAAGTCGTTCACGGTCGGTGCGGGTTCGGAGGTGAAGAGAAAGGCGTGAAAAGGTTTTCGCCAGGGCAGAGCGTGCTCGGGACGGGGTAACTTTTACTCCACGCGGCGACGGAGCATTCCGGGGCCGCGTTTGTTATCTGGACGTGCGCTACCAGCTCAATGATCCCTGCGATGGAAACGAAGATCACCCCTCTGAACACCGTGGATTACACGCTCGATATCCACGTGCCCAGCGACGAAGTGGAGCCGCGTATGTTGGTTATCCTCAAGGAGCAGCGGAAGCGAATGAACCTCAAAGGCTTTCGGCCCGGCAAGGTGCCTTTGTCTTACGTCCGCAAAGTTATCGGGCCACAAATAGCCGTGCGCGTGACTGAGGAGATCATCGGCGAGGCCGTTCGCGAGGCCATTTCCGACAGCGCCCAGTACGATATTCTCGGCCAACCGCGTTTGAGCGAGCTTGACTACGACTTCGAAAAAGGAGGCGACCTCAAAGCCGAAGTCAAGTTTGCCGTTCGGCCGCAGTTTGAACTCGCGGACGTGACCGGAATGGAGGTAACGAAGTTCATCCGGGCGTTTACGGACGAGGAGATTGAGGCCGACATCGAGCGCCGACGCGAGGCGGCTGCCACAACGGAAGACGCCGGAGAAGACGCGACGGCTGCAGAAAAGGATGTCGTGACCATCGACATCCAGCCCGTCAGCGATGAGGGCGAGGTTTCCGGGCCGAAGCAGAGCGATGCGCAGATCATCATCGCCGATCCCAGCCTCCGCGTGGAACTGAAGGAAGCGCTCCTCGGGTCGTCCGTGGGCGAATCGAAGCGCGTTGACTTCCCGCACGAGCACGAGCCAGACGAAGCACATGATCATGCAGACCATATCGACCGCTACCAGATCGATGTGAAAACAATCAGGCACCGGATTCTGCCCGAGGTGAACGCCGCGTTCATCAAGACCCAGACGAACGGCGAGTCGGAGGAATTGGATACCCTAAGGACGCAGATCCGCGAGCAGCTAGAGGCCTCCTGGGATCAGCGTTCGAGGCAGTCATTGGAGGGCAAGATGGTCGAGCAGTTCGTGGAAGCCCATAACTTCACTGTTCCTGAGACTCTCGTTGATGCAACGGTCGACGCGATGCTCAGCGAAATCGCGAAGCGGTCCGACGGCAAGCTTCCAACAGGTTTTGATGTCGAGCGCTACCGTGAGGAACAACGCGAGCAGGCAGAGCGACAGGTACGCTGGCTCCTCGTCAAGCAGAAGTTTATAGAAGAGGAAAGGCTGGAGATCACCGACGACGACCTCAATGCCGAGCTCGAAAAAATTGCCAGCGACGAAGTAAGCCTGGACGTGGTCAAGCAATACTTCGAGCAGCAGGAGGGCCTCATGGAGCAAATGGGCGACGACCTCCTCAACCAGCGCATCTTTGGGCTCCTTGAGCAACGCTTCACGATCGTCGAGAAGACACGCGAAGACCTCGAACGCGAACGCGAGGAGAAGGCAATAGCTGATGCTGAAGCGAAGGCTGTTGAGGAAGCCGCCGCTGCCGCCGCCGCTCGCGCGGCAATGAGCCCGATTGCGAAGCTGAAAGGCCTCTTCAAGCGGAACAAGAACGACGACTAGGCCTCGCCTGTGTGGGCGATGAGAATTCTGCCGGGCTTTGTTCGTGGCGAAATTGTGTTCGTAGACTTCAAGAGCCACACTGCTCATCCATCCATCATTCTTCCTGCACCCACATGGTCAGCGACTTCGTAAAGTTTGCCAAAGGCATCACCACAATGCCGGATGGCATTTACAACGGCACGTTTGAGAACGCCCCCATTAACATGCTCGTCCCGATGGTGGTGGAACAGACCTCGCGTGGCGAACGCTCGTACGACATCTTCAGCCGGTTGCTCAAGGATCGTATCGTTCTGTTCGGCACGCCCGTTAATGATGTCACCTCCAATTTGGCGGTGGCGCAGATGCTGTTTCTGGCCAGCGAAGACCCGGACAAGGATATCAACCTCTACATCAATTCGCCAGGCGGACAGGTATACAGCGGCATGGCCGTTTACGACACGATGCAGTTCGTGAAGCCGGATGTGGCGACAATCTGCGTGGGTCTTGCAGCGTCGATGGGCTCCGTCTTCCTGCTTGGTGGCGCAGCCGGTAAGCGTGCGGCTCTCCCGAACAGCCGGATCATGATTCATCAGCCGTCATCCGGGGCGCAAGGCCAAGCTTCCGATATTGAGATTCAGGCAAAGGAAATCCTCTTTATCAAGCACCGCCTGAACGAAATCATCGCCCACCACACGGGCCAGACCGTAGCGCAGGTGGAAATTGACTCCGACCGTGACCGCTTTATGAGCCCCGTCGAGGCCAAGGAGTACGGCCTGATTGATACCGTGCTGACGGGCAACGTCGGCGGGGTGAAGCCTATGGAGAAGAATTCGGACGAGAAGAAAAAGGAGTGAGGCGCAACGTGCCTCCCGCTCTCGAACTCGTCGCGCGTGAAGGCCGACACGTCCGCCTCGAACCGTTAAGCCTAGACCATCTCGACGCTTTGTGGGAGGTCGGCCGGGATCCGGATCTGTGGGCGTTGATTCCAAGGCCGGTTTCGAGCCGCGATGAAATGGAAGCCTACGTTCGCGCCGCGCTTGCGGGAAAGGGTCAGGGCCTGATGCTGCCCTTCGCAACCGTGGAGCTCGAAGACGGGAGAATCGTAGGCAGCACGCGTTTCGGAAATATCGACCTGGCCAACCGGCGCGTGGAAATCGGCTGGACGTGGATTGCCAGGCCGTGGCAGCGCACGGCGATCAACACGGAAGCGAAGCTCCTCATGCTTCGCCACGCGTTCGACGTATGGGGATGCAACCGGGTCGAGTTCAAAACGGATGCACTGAACGAGCAATCACGCAATGCCATCATTCGATTGGGGGCGAGAGAGGAGGGCACACTCCGGCAGCACGTGGTGACGGCGAGCGGCCGCATGCGGGACACGGTTTACTTCAGCATCGTCCGCGAAGAGTGGCCGGAGGTTGAGCGCAGGCTCAATGCGATTCTAGCGGCTTGACCAAAGTTAGGAGTAGCGACGGTCCGTGAAGAGACCTTGTCCATGGCTCCCGAGCGGAGTCTCGGTTTGTGCCTGCGATGGATGAATCGTCATCAGCGGGGTCTCATGCTGCGATGTTTTAGTAGGCATTGGACGATTCTGCGAGACGCGAGCCTCCGGCCTGCGACCCGTCGAATTCACTTCCGGCCTACATCCGAGCCGGATTTGCTGGCGATCTCTAAACGCTTGCGGATGCTATTGGACACCAAATAAATGTGTGAGGGCAAGATCGCCAAGTAGAATTGGGAGAGGGCTAGTTTGAACAAGCCGAGCTCTCCTCGGCGCGGCAAAGATCATAGAACGCTCGCGTGTCGTTCGACAGGCATCAGACGGATTCAGCTCAGTCCATCGCCGAATCGGTCGGTCACGTCATTGCCGTACCGCTCGTGGAGGCTTTCTCCGCCCGATATGCCGCTACACTTCCCGCACCTGCTCTCCGCCCTTTCGCCAGCGGTCATCGAGGGCGTGATGGGTGGCGCACCAGATGGTCTCGCTGTATTTCGGGGTCCCAAATCCCTCCCTTCGTTCCTAATCGCGGCGTTCACGCTCGCATGGACGGAGTGCGCGCTTCGGCGAAATGAGAGGCGTCTGGCATGACCTGGGTTGTTGCCCATTTCGTCCTCGTCGTTGTTTCATTGATGACGCTGTTGGCGGCAAGCCATCTCTTGCGGGAACGGCGGCCGTCGCAGGCCACGCTTGCGTGGCTCCTGGCGATTGTGCTCGTTCCTTATTTCGGGCTTCTTCTCTATCTAGCGCTCGGGACGCGCAAGGTGTGTCAACCTGCGATCCCCTTCCCGGACATGGAGTCGATCGATGTACGTCCGCTGGAGCAGGCGACGGCTCCGGATAGGCTGCTTCGGAGCTATGGTCTGCCTGGGGCGACTACGGGAAACGAATTCCAGCTGCTCGGAACCGGTGAGGCCGCCTACGCCGCTCTCATCAAACTGATCGAAAATGCGGAGCGCTCCATATGGGTGACCCTGTTCATCCTCGGCGACGACGATTCCGGCCGGGGATTCCTCGACGCCCTCACCGAGGCCGCCACGGCTGGCATCGACGTGCGGCTTCTCCTCGACGCCGTTGGCTCGCGTCCCTTTCCGCGAGCGCTCCCCGCTCCCCTTCGCGCCGCGGGGGGGACACGTGGAGTACTTCGAGCCCTTGCTGCATCGCCCGTTTCGAGGCCGTTCCAACCTCCCAACCACCGCAAGCTCTTCCTGATTGACGAGTCTCGCGCTCTGGTCGGCGGAATGAACGTCGCTCACGAATATATGGGGCTACTCCTTGACCCGGGACGCTGGCGCGACCTGTCTTTCCGTCTCGACGGCCCGGCGGTCGCGCTGTTAGCCGCGCTCTTTCGGTCGGACTGGTCGTTCGCAAGCCGCGCCCCGCTCCGATACTGACCTTCGAACCGAAGGGTAAAGCAGCGGTGCAGGTCATTCCCTCCGGCCCGGACGTCGCCTCCGATGCTCTCTTCGACCTGCTTGTCTCGCTGATCTACGAAGCGCGCGAGCGGTTGTGGGTCGTGACGCCGTACTTCGTCCCCGACGACGCGCTTTCTCGTGGGTTGGGTCTCGCGGCCCGGCGTGGTGTTGATGCGCGCATCATTGTGCCCGACCCATCAAACCACCGGCTCGCTGATCTTGCGCGTGGGCCGTACCTCAGAGATCTCCAGACAGAGGGGTGCCGCATCCTCCGCCATAAGGCCGGAATGGTGCATGCGAAGACCGTTGTTGCCGACAACGTAGCGGTGGTTGGCTCGGCAAATCTTGATCCCCGGAGTCTGTTTCTTAACTCAGAGCTTGCGTTGATTCTTTACGACGAGGCCGATGTTGAGTCGGTCGTAGACTGGACGTGTACCCTTGGCAACGCAACCGAGGAAGGCGTGAATCAGGTAACCCGTAGGCAGGAGCTTGTCGAAGGCGTGGCGCGTCTCCTTGCGCCGCTTCTGTAAGGAGGGTCCTCCATCAACTTTGGCGGGATGGAAAGCGATCGAGTAGCACCGGGTCGCGAGGTCAAACCACGAAACCACGTACGGCCGATGAGTAGGGTACGCTGTTTCAGTGAATCGTCTCGTATGTCTTCAATTGGCGCGATTCCGCTAGCTGATTAGCTGGTTGCACCTCGAACTTCAGCCTACCTGGGGCCTACAATCGAGCGTACATCTAATGCGAGGCGATTGTGCTGATACGGCGACCTAGCACCGCGAGCCCGGTCAGTGCGATGCGGAGTTTGGAAAGACCGAAGTACTCAGTAGCTCCATTCAGAGCACTCGTTTTGATTAGGGCATTTATCAAGAGAGCTAGGGGTCTGTCGGACTTAGGCAGATTCTACTGCGGCGGCGGTTAATCGGCCCATTTCTCCGCTCTTTTTTTTTACATGGTCCCGCTATGCGCCTCACAAGAGCGAACAACGGGTCTCGATTGCCCACTCGCCTCGTTACGAACCCCTAAGTCCGACAGACCCCTAGGACAAGCTCCGCAGCGACTCAACCTCAAGCATCTTTCCCCGTCGTAATTTCCCCGTTCCGTAGTTTCTCATTGGCAGATACATTGCAATGGAAGTCATCCAATCCTCCCTCTACAACCTTCAGCATTATGAGTGGATCGGCGTCCTGTTGGCTCGGCTTGTCGTAGGCCTTCTTTTCGCCATTTCTGGATGGGGCAAGCTATTCACGGAGGAAGGGCGGAAGAAGATGCTGGAGACCATCCGCGCTGCGGGAGTTCCGTTGCCCGATCTCAACGCCAAATTTGTATCCGGCGTTGAACTGGTCTTTGGCGTTTTCCTCATCGTCGGCTTTATCGTTCCTCTCAGCGCCATCATGCTGATTGTTGTCATGGTAGTAGCGCTCGCGACGACGGTTCTGCCTGCCGTAGTGGCAAAGGGGCCGGTAGCGTGGCTGGGAGAAGTTCTATTTCTGCCAGAAGTCCTGTACGTCGTGATTCTGGTGTGGCTGCTGCTCGCGGGGCCTGCGTGGCCGGGCGTCGACTTTTTATTGATGGGGCCTTAGTCTCTCGGTCGAAACAGGAGTTTAGTAGGATTCTGCTACTGTGATCGCCAGCAGTCCGCTGGGTTCGGTTTGGCCCTGTACAGCACCGTAGAGGGCGCTAGAGCACAAGAAGTGTGGGTCGTTACTTCCTCCAGCAACGACATCACTCCTTTGCCAATGCCAACTTGAGAGGGAATCACTCGGCCAGACGACCGTTAAATTTCTTCCCCGCTCATCAATACTTCTGGAGATCACCCATGGACGCAACGTCAGGCACCGTCTCGTCGGCTATCAACTTGAAAGCCGCCGCCCTAGCCGGCTTGTTTGCCGGCCTCGTCTTTCTCGTGCTGGAAATGATCATGGTGCCCCTGTTTCTCGGCGGCAGCCCGTGGGGTCCTCCGAGGATGATCGGGGCCATGGCGCTTGGGGAAGGCGTGCTGCCTCCTCCTGCCACGTTCGATTTGATGGTTGTGATGGTGGCGATGTTGATTCACTTCGCGCTCTCGGTTGTCTTGGCCATCGGGATGGGTTTCGTCATCGGTCGCATGTCCATGGAAATGGCTCTCGGGGTCGGAGCGGCTTTCGGCCTCGTGCTCTACCTCGTCAACTTCTACCTGATTCCGTCTCTCGGACTGTTCACCTGGTTCGAAGGTGCGCGTAACTGGGTGAGCATCTTCACGCACATCGTCTTCGGCGTGCTCGTGGCGTGGGCGTACAGGAGATGGGCAGCCCCGGCCGCGACCTACTGAGCTACTGAACCCAGCCTCTGCCCTGCTCTGCTCAAGGAGGATGACGGGTGCCGGGAATGATTGGTGGACGAAGCTCAGCGGGTGGGCCAGCGAAATAGTCAACAACCGAATGGCCCATCAAAAAGGCTTCTCTCGGAGGAAGCCTCATTTTCATCGGCTCCGCTCCCCGGTAGCGCCTGTCGGAAGGCCTCCGCCTCGATAAAAATCTGCCGCACCTCCGGGTGCGCAGTGCGGATAGCCTTCTCCAGACGGTCGACGACGGCTGTCATTTCATCCGCCCGGAGCGCAGGCCGGAACCGGAGATCGAGGTTGACCAGCACCTCGTTCGCGCCCAGGTGCATCGTGAGCGGACTTCCGGCCTGGAGTACGTCCGGGTCGGCCTCGGCGAGTTGTTGGATGGCAAGAACCGTTGCGGGGTTGGTGCTTTCTCCGATGATGAGCGCGCGGCTCTCATACGCCAGAAACACGGCCACGGCCGCCAGCACAACGCCGATGGCAACAGAGGCGGCGCCATCGAACAGCGGGTTCTCGAAATAGTGGCCGAGCCAGATACCCAGGGCGGCCAGGATTAGACCGACCAGCGCCGCGAAGTCCTCGACCACCACGACGAAGACAGCGGGGTTCTTACTCGAACGGATGGCCGACCAGATCCCCACGTCGGGGCTCCTTTTTCGAAGTTCGCGCAGCGCGATGTACCAGGAGATCCCCTCGAACACCAGCCCTGCCGCGAGCGTGGCGTAAGCCTACGTTGGGTCCGAGAGTGGGCCTGGATGACGGATGTGCGAAATGCCCTCGTAAAGAGACATCCCGCCGCCGACGCCAAAAAGCACGATGGCGACGATGAGGCTCCAGAAGTAGAGATCCTTGCCGTGCCCGAAGGGGTGGGCCGCGCTGGCAGGGCGGGCGCTCCGCTTGAGGCCGAAGAGCAGCAGCAGCTGGTTGCCGGTATCCACCACGGAGTGGATGCCCTCGGAGAGCATCGCCGAGCTACCCGTGGCGGCCGCCGCGATGAACTTCACGACCGCTATTCCAGCGTTGGCCGCGATGGCGCCGTAGATGGCAATCGGAGGACCGTGCGGGGATGAGGTGCTCATGGAAAGGGATGTGCGAAAGAGTGATCTTTCATCAACAGATTCTCGGCAACGGATCGCCCACGAGCATGTCCACCATGCGCGTGCCACCGTAGCTGCTCACGGACAGGACGCCGCGTGCGGGCTGCTCGCGGATCTCGCCGATGACGACGGCGGCCTCACCACCGGGGACACCGTGCAAAACGTCGAGCGTTTCGTCGGCCATCTCGGGGGCGACGACGACGATAAACTGCCCCTCGTTGGCGATGTGCAGCGGATCGAGGCCGAGGATCTCGCACGCTCCGCGGACCTCATCCCGCAGCGGAATCTTCTCCTCGAAAAGCACGACGCCGAGATTCGAATCTCTGGCCAGTTCATTCAGAGCGGACGCAACGCCGCCGCGCGTCGGGTCGCGCATCCAGCGGATTCCTGCTGGGACGTGCTCCGCCAGCGCCTCCACAAACGGCCACACCGAACGCGTATCCGAGATCAGATCGGCTTCGAGGTCGAGTTCGCCCCGGGCCAGCAAGATCGTGATGCCATGGTCGCCGATCGGCCCCGAGAGAATCACGTGATCGCCCGGTTGCACACGGGCAAGGTTCATATCAAAGCGCTTATCCATCAGTCCAAAGCCAGCCGTCGTGATGTAGAGCCCGTCGGCCTTGCCGTGTTCCACCACTTTGGTATCACCGCCAACAACGGCGACACCGGCAGCCTCGGCGGCGCGAGCCATCGCCTCGACCTCGGCCTGGAGTATCACCGAAGGAAGGCCAGCCTCCAGGATTAGCGTCGCCAACAGGGCCTGAGGTTTCGCGCCCGATACGGCCAGGTCATTTACGGTTCCATTGACGGCCAGCTCCCCAATTGAGCCGCCGGGAAACTGCAACGGGTTAACTACGAAGGCATCGGTTGTGAGGGCTAGCCGTTCGTCGCCGAGTTGAAGCACCGCCG
>JBGTDU010000041.1:0-10583 GCA_041748175.1 Rubricoccaceae bacterium | reverse complement strand
ACTCATACCACCAACTCCTCAAGGCTTGTCTCGGCCGGCTGGACAACCACTCCGTTTGTGATTGCGAGCAGCGAGCGTAGCGAGAGACGCGGCAATCCCGTGGCCTGTGGCTCTCCCGTGCGGGATTGCTTCGCTCCGCTCGCAATGACAGCCCGTGTACACCCTCTCATACCACCAGCTCCTCAAAGTTCGCCTGGATTGTTTCGGCCAGTTGGAGAACCCCTCCGTTCGTCATTGCGAGGAGCGAGCGTAGCGAGAGACAGCCTGCCCCGATATGTCGGGGCGGCAATCCCGTGGTCTGCGGCTCTCCCGTGCGGGATTGCTTCGCTCCGCTCGCAATGACAGCCCGTGTATACCGTCTCATACCGCCAACTCCTGAAAGTTGGCCTGGGCCGAGATGACTTGTGCAACCGGTGGTTGCACTTTCGGGAGGTCGCTGTCGGTGACGTAGCTGCTCATGCCACTTCCTCCAGTAGTCTGGCAATTTCGTCGGGGGAAGGAAGTTCTCCTTTCAACTCGTTCGGCAGGCGTTTCACCACACGATAGGTGGCCACGCCGATGGGTTTCCCCGTGTCGTGAAGCGCATACTCGACGACCGTCCGGTTCTTCTCCTTGCAAAGGATAATACCGATAGACGGGTTTTCACCCTCTTCGCGAACCTGCCGGTCCAGCGCCGCCAGATAGAACTGCATCTTGCCTACGAATTCCGGCTGGAACTCGCCAATCTTGAGCTCGATGGCGACCAGGCATTTGAGCCGGCGATGGTAGAGCAGCAGGTCGATGAAGTATTCCTTTCCTTCTACTTCAAGCCTGTACTGGCTGCCGACGAACGCGAAGTACCCACCCACCGCGCGGAGGAAGTCTTCCACTTTCGCGATCAACGCCCGTTCCAGTTGGCGTTCGGAGTGCATTTCGCCCATTTCGAGAAAGTCGAACGTGTACTCGTCCTTCACGGCGAGTCTTGCTTGCGCGCGGAGTTCGGGCGTCAGGGTCTTCTCGAAGTTGGTCTGGCCTATCAGCGATTGTTCGTAGCTCTGGTTCTCGATCTGGTGAATGAGGACATTCTTGGACCACCCGAATTTCCCCGTCATGCGGATGTAAAACTCCCTTTCCAGCGGGTCTTTTGTGCGCTGCAGGATGGCAAGGTTGTGCGTCCAGCCGATTTGTGCAACCAGTGGCTGCACTTGTGAGGGGTCGCTGTACGCGAGATAGAATTCTCGCATGTAAAACACGTTTCTCCGGGAGAAACCACGGATGCCGGGGAACTCGTTACGGAGATCGGCGGCAAGCTGCTCGGCTATCGCATCGCCGTGATCTGCCTTCAGCTGCTGACCGACAATCAACTTCCCGATGTCCCAGTACAAAGCGACGAGTTCCTTGTTGACCGCCTTGAGGGCCTCATACTGCGCAGACCGAACACGTTCCTTCACCTCGGCCAGAAGCGTGGCGTAGTCCGCAGGCAGGCTTTGGGGGACCTTGCTCATACCACCAGCTCCTCAAAGTTCGCCTGTATCGTTTCGGCCAGTTGGACGGCTTCGGCGTTGAGGTCGTTCAACTCGGCGTGGATCTCCTGCATCGCCTCTGCAAAGTCGAAGTCCTCGTCTTCTGCCTCGGGCGCCACACCCACGTAACGGCCGGGCGTGAGGCTCCAGTCGTTGGCCTCCAGTTCCGCGCGATCCACCAGCTTCACGAGCCCCTCCACGTCGCGCAACTCGGCATCTGGGAAGCGGGACGTTAGCCAGTGCGCCTGCCGCCAGAAGTAGCGGACCTGCCTGAGTTGCTCCACGGCGAGCTTTCGGGCTTCATCGGCGGCCTTGCGGGCGTTGGTTATGTCGCGAGAGACCCATTTTTTGCTCGCCTTCGCGTCGGCCTCCGTCTCGCAGATCTCAACCAGACGTGCCGCCAGCTTGTAGAGGTGGTCGGTCTCTTTAATCAACACGCGGCACGAGTCGGAGAGCGGTTCGAGGTCGTCCGTCAGTTTGTTCAGGGCCGTATTCGTGTGGTCGGCCTTTTCACTGCGCTGGTCCGCTTCCGCCACATCGGCGGCGAACTGTTTCAGATCCGTCGAGAGCTGCGCCTGCTTTTCTTCCAACTCGGCCAGTGTCTCCGTGTGCGGGTCGTCCTTCTTGAGTGTTTTGAGGAACGGCTTGACCTGGTTTCGGAGCGATGCAATGGCATCCGCGAAATCGGCGAGCGGCTTTTCGTCGCCGGACTCCAGACACGCTCCGGCTTCCTTCACCGTCCGCGTTAGATAGTCGGAGAGCATGCCGAGAAAGCGGCCGGTTTGCCCCCGGTACAGCCACACGATGGCGAGGAGGTTCTGCTGTTGCTCGGGGCTGAAGTCGTAGACTTTGCGCGTGACCTTGCGGTAGGTGTTTCGCGCGTCGATCATCAACACCTTGTCGCGGTGCTCCCCGACAAGTCGGGGCTGGCTCTTGGGCTTGCTGCGGTTGAGGAACCAAAGCTCGCACGGCACGGTGCGCGTGTAGAAGAAGTTGGAGCGGATGGCCATCATGATGTCCACGTCGCCCGTTTCGATGAGCTTGCGGCGCACCTCGGCCTCGCCGCGCCCGGCACTGGACGCCTGCGAAGACATCACGAAGCCCGCGCGGCCGCGCTCGTTCAGGTAGCTGTGGAAGTAGCTGATCCAGACGTAGTTGCCGTTGGAGACCTTGCCTTTCTTGTTCACGCCCGGCAGGCCGAACGGCAGGCGCGGGTCGTTCTTCACCTTCTCCGCGTCGATCTCGTCCACGTTAAACGGCGGATTGGCCATCACGAAATCGGCCTTGCCCACGAGGTTGTGCGGGTCCTCGTAGTAGGAGATCGCCTGTTTGATGTCGCCCTCCAGCCCGTGGACGGCCAGGTTCATCTTGCCCAGCCGGATCGTCGTCGGGTTTTTCTCTAGCCCGAAAAAGGTCGTCTTCGCCGTGGGGTCTTCGTGCTGCTGCTCCACAAAGTGCGCGCTCTGCACGAACATCCCGCCCGAGCCACAGGCCGGGTCGAGCACTGAGCCGTGGTCCGGTTCGATGACGTTCACGATCATCTGAACGATGGAGACCGGTGTGAAAAACTCGCCGTTGTCGTGCGCCTTGAGGTCCGCAAATTTGGTCAGGAAGTACTCGTAGATCCGCCCGAAGACATCACCGCCCACCTTCTTCAGGATCGGGTCGTTGAACGTGCGGAGGAGCTGGCCCATCACGTCGTTGTCCAGCTTCTGGTATTCCACCTTCGGCAGTTGGCCTTTCAGATTCGTGTAGTCCTTTTCAATGAGCTCCATCGCGTGGACGACCGCTCTGCCCCGGTCCTTGTCATCCGGGAGGCTTGCGAGGTAGTCGAACTGGGCTTCCGGTTGCAGGTAGATGGCCCCGCGTCCGGCGAAGTCCTCTTTGGTCAGTGGACGTTTTTCACCACCGCGTGTCGGCAGCGTCTTCTCAATCTCGTCCTTCGCCGTCAGGAACCGGCTGAAGGCGTGCCGCAGGAAGATCAGCCCCATGACGGGCAGGAAGTACTCGTTGCTCGCAAAGTTGGAATTCGCCCGGAGGTTATCCGCGCTGCTCCAGAGGCGGGTTTCGATGGCTTCGATCGTGGGGGGCTGGGGCATGCAACGTGGTTGGCGTGACTGAACAAAACGGCGAACGTTTGAAAGTACCCCAAGCGCCGCCGGTGGTTTGGTAGGCGCCTAAGCGGCAATCGAACCGCCAATGCCTGTCTTAGGGATCAATCAGCCTGACGTTCAGCGTGTATTGCCCGCGTTGCCGGGCCTCATCCGATGTCGCGATAATGCGATACTCCCCATCCTCCGAGAGCTCCCATTCTATCGCAGCCGTAATCTGGCTGTTCTGATGCTCGTCGTTCTCCAACTGGTACCCTGATGGGGCAATTGCGATGACGTACGGATCGAATGCGATGGCTTGCATCTGCACGATCAGGACCTGGCCTTTTCGGGCAACGATTCTGTACTCGTCCAGGTACTCGTGCGTTGGGAGTTGCTGATCGATCAGGCTGAGCGAGCCCGTAAACGTTTGTTGGGGCGGTGCAGGCAGCGACGTAGGGGAACGTAGTTCTCGAACGTCGTAAACCGCCGTATTGGTCATCTCCTTGATCGTTCCGCAGCTGATCAGATGGGTACATGCCAGAAAGAGCATTGGAAGGATCCATACCACGCGGCCTTCTTCGCAACGAGAGCGAGTGTTCATTTCGATCCCTGGCTATTTCACGAATCCGCTGAATACCCAGCCAGTTTGTCCCCGGTAGGATGTCTGGCACCAGTTACCCTGTTCGCCCCGAAGACTTACGACGCCGTTTTGACAATTTTGGAGCGTTATTTCCGCGTTTTGTGGGATCCTCAGGACTTCAGCCCCTCCACCTGGGTCCGTACGGAGTTCGGCGTACGCATCCGGAGACGCGACGCGGCCTGTTGAAGCCGTGACGGCGTTTCCACTCCTCTCCCTCTCGATCATGCCCTGCCACCACGAGATGGCCGTTCGAAGCTGATCGGGATCAAAACCGGAGCTACCGTCATGGTCCAACCTCAGCGCCTCCTCGGCGGATCGGATGGCGTCGGCGGGTTTGTTTAGCTGGCCGAAGACCATCGCAAGCGCGTAGTGGGCGTAGGCACTGTTCGCGTTTCGAGCCAGTAATTGACGGGATTCGCTCTCTGCCTCGCTGAATCGGTTCATATTCAGCAAAGCTCTCACGAGATTTGATCGTGGTGTTAGCCAATCAGGGTTGAGATTGAGAGCCGCTCTGAAGAATCGAGCCGCGGACTCGGAGGCTCCTCGACGCGCGGCGATTTCGCCTCGGCCATTTAGCGGATAGGGCCATTCCGGCAAGTGACCTGAAGCTCTGGTGAACCATTGATCGGCGGTCTCAAGATCACCTTCTTCCAATGCCACCTGCGCGTAGGAATAGGCTCTGCGTGCAGTGGCCTCGTTGCTCTCCGTCTCCAGGGTGGATAGGTCGGTCGTTGCGACGGCAATCTGGATCCAATCCGCCACTGTTGCCTCAGGATTTCGCTCCCAGTCGGTGTAGAAAGACGCGATCCGCTGGTTCAGTTGGACACGTGCATCTGACTGGGCCACGCTGTTGCGAGGAGTAGTCGTAGTCCAAGTCTTCGGGTGTTCCATGACCCGCACCACCAATTCAGGCACGGGTGGCTCCGAGTTCCGATGCTGGCTTTGAATCAGAACAAGTACTCCCAGTATCACCACTGCCCCGATGACGGAGATCATCCCCCAAACGAGTTGTTTCTGACGTTGCAGCCGATTTTGTGGGTTACGCGATGATGCGCGAAGGACGCTTTGTTTTTGAACTCGTTGATCATTCCAGCTTGTTTCGTCTCTCTCCGCCGCCCCTGAAGGAACCTGGCCTGACCGGTCTGCCACGACTTGAGGTCCAGACGGTCGTTCTTTGCTATTAGATACGCCGCTACCGCAGTACGGGCAAAAACCTGCTCCAGAAGCGACAGTGTTCAGGCACGTTTTGCAGGTGGTTGTAGTCGCCATGTTTTCGTGCCGGGTTGGTTCAAAGGGAGGCGTCGTTCGGTGGATCGGAAAAAGGAGTCATCGCAAGAATCCGTCGAACACCCAACCGCTGCGTCCAGCGTAGGTCGTTCGGCACCAGTGGCCGAGTTCACCCTCGATGCTGAGGACACGGTCGCTGCAACTTCTAAGGCTGATGGTGGTGCCGTGGGGGATATTTGCAAGTCTATTGCCATTGGATACGGATGGGGCAGAGCGAAGCGCGAGAAACCCGTCGTCCGGAGCGTCTACACGCATCGTTCTTGGGTAACCCCGCTCGGTGGTCGTCGGAGGGCTATCGACAGGGGCTGGGCCTCCCCGCCAGGTGGATATGGCCTCTCTCAGGCTCGTCGGGTTAAAACCCGATGAGCCGTTCGGATCGAGACGAAGCGCGATTTCAGCTTCGGAGATGGCATCGGGAAGACGGTTTGCCCTGCCGTGCGCTATCGCAAGTGCGTAGTGTGCATACGCGCTATTCGGATGTGTGGCAAGAGCTTGCCGCGCCTCAGACTCTACCTCGTTGAACCGGTTCAGATTGATCAGCGCCCCGATCAGGTTGGTGCGAGGGAAGAGCCAGCTCGGGTCTGTTGCGATTGCGGCCCGATAAAATCGCGCAGCCTCCGCGAAATCCCGACGCCGGGCCGCGAGCGTGCCTTGCCCGTTGATGGGCAACTCCCACCCGGGCCAGGAATTGGACGCAGTGGCGTACCAACTGTCCGCGCGATCATATTCCCCTCGACGCTGATCCACCTGTCCCCGTGCATACTCATGGCGCGCATGTGCATGGGTATCGGTTGGGAGGTGGTCGGATACGACCGCCGCGATTCCAGCAATGGAAGCCCACTCCTGGTCCGTCGCTTCGCCCGTGGACTTCCAGCGGTCAAAGAAAGCGATGACGCGATTGTCTAAATCATCGCTGAATAGCAGAGGACTTTCTTCCGGGAAAGTTTCAGACGACTCGTCTTCGTCGATCAGCACATCAGAACTCTCTGACGCCGTGTCCGAACCCGGACGGAAGCCGCCGGATATGGCAAGTGCAAGCAGTACGATCAAGACAATCCCGATCATGACCATTGCTCCGATCATGATACGGAGCTTTGTCGTCTTGTCGTGAGCGTCACTGGCGGAGTTATTTGAAACTTGAGGCCCTGGATCGGAAACTCGAGGGCGTTGTGAGGAGCGACTGCGATGTGAATGAGAAGTCTCAGGAGTTGGCAGCGGCCTCTCCGGGACCTTCTCAGGAGCGAGTTCCTTGACAGGCACGGTCGGCTCGGTGTCCACGAGCGTGGAGCCATCGTCCGTGCAGAAGTTGAAGCCACCGGAGAAAGTTCGGGCGCAGGCTGGGCAGCGTTTCATAGCGACGAGGATTTGGATGTTCGAATTCCCATGGCTACCAACCGTTGATCATCATCCAGGAAAGGCGAGGAATGGACGGCCTGGTCGAGTCCGGCACGGAGAACCTGAGCGAGCGCGCTAATGATGACGCCAAGGACAAAGAAGGCAGTGAAGACGAATACCGATCCTGCGCCTCCCACTAGCAGTGCTGCTTCATCTGTTCTGTAGCCATCGTTTGCAGATGAGAGGGTAAGGGCCAACCCAATCAGGCCTAGCGTGATGCCCACGACTTTCAGGACGCTTCCTATATACACAAGCGTCGCGGTCACGCGATACGCATCCAGATACCTGACCTGAATCCGTTTGGTGGTATCGTCGCCCGCAAGCTCCATGGGTGGTGGTGCAGCAACCGGCATATTTGTCTGCGCGGGCGGAGGAGATGCCTTCGGCACTGTCGTCAATGGCTGAAGTTTTTCGGGCTCCCTCGCCGGTTCCTTCGCGCCGCAGTAGGGGCAGAACTTTGTATCCCGCGTTACAACCTTGTTGCACTCGCGGCATGTGAGAAAAGCGCTCATGGTTCAATTGGGCTGCATGTGCTAATCAAGGGGAATCAAGAGTCGAAATCCGATCTCCGTGTTATTGCTGTCGGCATCCACCTCTCCCGAGGCATCTTGGAAACACGTGCCTGGGCGTGTTCGGAATGACCCCCCAAGAATTGTTCGGCGCTTGTTTCCGTTGTCAGCCAGCTCATAGTCGGCCCATTCCCAGGCATTGCCGGCCATGTCATGCAACCCCAGGCCATCGGGGGCGAATCGGTGTACGGGCGCAACTTCATTCTCCCACCGGTCATTGCCGAGCGTGCCTTCGCAATTGCCTTCGCGTGGCCCTTCAGCTTCTGACGAACCGATCGCGAATGCCCATTGCCATTCTGAGACGCGGGGGAGTCTACCGCCTGCCCATTCTGCGTAGGCATTCGCGCCATACCAAGTGGCGTCCACGGCGGGCAAATCCTCCAGGCCTGGCACAGCTCTCCAGCCTTCTCTGCGGTCGTCTTCAATCCCCCGAAGTTCTCGAACAACCATCCGCTTCCCGTTCGCGTCACGAATTCCAAGTTCGCGGTTTTCGTGCAGGAATCGAGCAAACTGGGTGTTCGTGATCTCGGTCGCTGATAGCAGGAAGCCCACATATGGTGGATCATCCACGTTCTCCACCGCCGGATTACCGGTCTGGTATTCTGTTGAGCCATAAATGTAGACAAGGTCAATTGTTGGGCCTGCGCCGGGATTGATCCTGTCGGCGCACGCTCGCCGAACCAACTCGTAGGTTGCGGGGTCATTCGTCACCAATTGTGAGAGTCGTTGGCTGGATGATCTGAAGTCGTCACACTTCCCAGTGTCGGCGTCCTGGTACATGCTCGCATGGAGGTTGCTGCGGGTTTCAAGTTGCTGTTCCGTCAGGCGCCGAACCTGATCAAGTGCAGCATGGAGCCTACCAATGAGCCTCGCAATTTCGAGACTGCCAGGATTACTGCTTTGAGCCTGCAGATAGAGTGCGTAGGCTTGGTCATATCGCCCGTGCTCGATTTCTCGTCGGGCCGCTTCAATCAATTCGTCAACGGGTGTTCCCGATGGTGGTAATGGCGTTACGGGTGGTTCTGGTGGCCGTTGCGGTGGCGTTGGAGGCGGGGGTTCGGGCCTGGGCGGATCGGGGCGTAGGACAACGAAATCAACCGGCTCCGGCCCTTCGCCCACGCGCTCGTCACCGCCCGCCACAATGGTGACCGTCCGGCTGGCACCACCTCGAATCGTTACCTCATACCTGTCCGGTGCCACGCGGAAATCGAGCGGCGCGACACCAATCTCCTCGTTATCCACAAGAACAACCGCGCCAATAGGCTCCGAGCGCGCCCGGATCCATCCGGCAAGTGGTGTGAGCGTGGTATCAATGACCGAATTGTAGGCGTAAATGGCATCAACATGGACTTGACCAGTCACGGTTTCGTAGCCGGGCATACGAATCTGGTAGGGGTATATGCGTGTGTTGGTTAAATGGTCAAGGGGAAGCTGAGCATGGTAGGGGGTCGCCGCAGAGTCGCCCCCTATAAAGACGATGGCGCCAGCCGGATAGGTGAAGACGTCGAGAGCACCGAGCTTTCTATCAAGTCCAATCGCGATTGTTCGGGCGCTATCAGGATGGACGACAATTGAATCCACCCTGGCGTAGTAACCTTCCAACTCATACGACACATGGTGCGCTCCATCTGACAGCCTCTCTGTCACCGGCGTGGTGCCGAGGAATTCACCATCCACCTTCACGGCGACGCTATCGAGTTCGCTTGTAAAGGTGACGCCGGACTGTACTCTGCAGGGAGGTGGCCGCCCATCGGCACAAACTTGCCCTCTCCCAGGCTCGAGCACAACGGAAAGTAATGTGGGCCTACCCGATCGTATCACAACATTGTGGCGCTCGGTGACATACCCCAATGCCGAAATTTGGACATTGTAGGTAGCTGGAGCGAGCCTAAGGTTTCTACTTCCTGGTGTACTTGCTCCTATTCTTACAGTGGCATTGTTGGGCGTGGTGCGAATTTCAAGCGTGCCGTCTGGCAGCGGCGTAGGAGTTTCCAGCGCGATCCAAACGTTTTGGCCTCGTCGGCACGGAACTGGTGCCGAACATGCACCGCTGCACATAGCCGTACCCGGGGAGGCCGAGCTTACCCTGCCGTCAAAGGTTCTTGCCCAAACGCCTCCGTCTATCTGGGCTCGCGAATAACAGTATCCTCCGACAAGTGCAGTTCGTCCGCTCCAAACGGAAACGCCAACGGTGCCGCCCACGGATGAGATCTGACCCTGCTGCGCATTCGCCGCTTGCCCTGGGAAAAACAGGAGGGTGATCAGAATTCCAAGCTGCACAATTGCCCGCCCATTTCCATCGGACATCGCCCGTGCGGCCCAAGCAGGAAGACAGCTCTGGAAATGAAAGGCCAGCATGAGGAATTACGGTCGTTGCGTGTGCCGTGGGACAGGGCCATAAAGGCGATACATCTCAGCAAACCAGGGGAAGTCCGGCATGAGCTTGTGCAGGTTTTCAACCTGGATCCGAAGTCCCTCCTGTGCCGCGTCCGGAGGCAAGTTCTCGGTCTGGCGCAGAATCGAGACGTAGCTGCTCAACATCTCCTGAATCTGTTCCGGCGTACGGTTCTCAGATGTAGCGTACTCGACCAGTTCTATACGCGCTCGCGCACAGTCCAGAAAATACTCTGCACGTTGTTGCTCCTCCGGCTCCAGTTCGCCTCCGCATCCGCTTGTGTTCAGAGCGCTCGTCAGAAGCGTCCGCGCGGCTCTGGCGTTCTCGTCATCAATGCCATTGAGTTCAATTGTTCCGGCATCGAACGATTGTTTGGGCGTTCGAGCGCGACGCAACGCAGGGCCGGCTGAGAAACTTTCGCCGGGAGCAACGCTTATGCTTTCATCTGCCGGTTCAAAGCAATCCTTGGAAAACCGGAAAGCGTAGGCGTCCGGATACACCCGAAGAAACAACGGCGACCGCCCCAGAGGGTAGCCGCCACCCCATGAAACGCTGACCTCGTTGGTGGCGCCGTCGAATTCGACGATCCCCGGATTCTCCGGCCACTCGACTACGGCCACGTGACCTACGGCAACACGCTGTGGAATCATTCCGCCGAAAGGCGCGACGACGTAAAGCGTGTCGCCATTTCCTTTCCATGTT
>JBGTDU010000040.1:0-30619 GCA_041748175.1 Rubricoccaceae bacterium | reverse complement strand
GCGTAGTCGCCGCCGCCAGCCGTCAGGAGCACCTCCACACGATCGAGGCGGACAATGGTTGAGCGGTGGATGCGGACGAACTGGGCCGGGTCAAGACGCTCCTGCAGCGTCTGCATCCGCTCCCGAACCACGAACGTCTCGTCGCCAGCGTGCAGTTCAGCGTAGGGCCCGTCGGCCTGGATGTAGTCAATAGATGCCACGGGGACGATACGAAGCTGCCCGCGCATCTCGACAGCAATGCGTTCGAGGAAAGGTGCGGCGGGCACCGAATTGGGCATTAGCGCTGCACCCTCTGCGCCGAGGAGGGTAAGGAGGCGGCCGCGGAGGTGGTCCACCTCGCGCAGGCGGACGGTGTCGCGCGCCCTCGCAAGCGCCGCGAAGAAGCGTTCGTCCTCGAAGGGTTTAAGCAGGTAGTCGAGCGCGGCGAGCTCGAACGCGTCGAGAGCGTGGCGGTCGTAGGCCGTCGCAAAAACGGTCACCGGCATGGCATCTGGGCCCACGGCCCGCACCACGTCGAGCCCGCTCAGGCCCGGCATCTGGATGTCGAGGAAGACGAGATCGGGGGAGCGCGTCCCGATCATCGCGACGGCCTCGCGCCCTGTCCCGGCCGTGCCGACGACCTCGACGCCCTCCGCCTGCGCGAGAAGATCGAGAATGCGCTGCCGTGCCAGCGGCTCGTCGTCGACGACGAGAACACGAAGGGGAGTAGGCTTAGCCATCGGCGGCGGAGATCCGGAGGTCGGCGGCCGTGTGGTAGGGGAGCACGGCGAGGGCCTCGGCCCCGCCATCGGCATGGACGAGGCGAAAATGCGCAGCGTCTCCGTACAGTGCCGCGAGCCTCGCTTTGGTGTTCGCAAGTCCGACGCCACCCGAGCGCGCCGTCTCGGAGTCGGGGCCAGGGCCGTTGTCGCGCACGCACACAACGAGACGGTCACCGCCCTCCGGCCCAAGCTCAATGCGCGCGGTGATGGCGATGCGGCCCGTTCCCTCCTCGACGCGACCCACGCCATGCTCGACGGCGTTCTCGACGAGCGGCTGCAAGAGCAGGTTTGGCACGAGCGCATCAAGCGCCGCAGGCTCGATGTCCTCGATCACGTCGAGACGGCCCCCGAAGCGAACGCGCTGGATGTCGAGGTAAAGGCGTAGGAAGGCGAGCTCTTCGCGGAGCGGGACTTCCTGGGCCGCGCTGCCGTCGAGGACGTGCCGGAGAAGCGCCGAAAGCCGCGCCACGATGAGCCGCGCACCCCCGGGATCGCGCTCGACGAGGGCGCTCACGGCGTGGAGTGTGTTGAAGAGGAAGTGCGGGTTGAGCTGCATCCGGAGCGCCGAGAGCCGTGCGTCGGCGAGCTGCGCCTCGAGATGGACTGCGTGCGCCTCGCGTTCGCGGAAGCGAAGGAAATAGTCGCGCGCGAATCCTGCGGCGAGGACGGCCACAAAAACAACAAACTCGTCGAGGAACCAGAGGTGGAGCAGCACATCGGCGGGATCGGGCCCGAACCCGCCGTGACGCCCGTGCGGAGGGCCGAACGACGGCGCGTCGGGCAGGAACATCGGGCGCAGCACGAAGAGTGTGACGAGCTCGATGAGGGCCGCGCCCACGAGCGCGATGCCGAGATGAAGGGCGAGGCGCCGGATCCACGCCTCACGTTCAATGGGGAGCCGCCGGGCGAGGCCGAAGATGAGCGGCGTGAGGGCTGCCCAGAGCCCGTACTCGGCCAGCGTCAGAAGGACCTCCGGCGTGGCGGAACCCTGCGGTCCGCGTGGGTCGAGGACACGTCGCAGGAGCGCGAGCGCACCCAGCACGCTCCAAAACCCGACGATGGCCGCGAGCTCGGTACGGCGCGACCAGGGGCGAGCCGAAGGAGCTGGGATTGGGACTGGCGTGGGCGTCATGCCTACAAACTACCCCGCGTCCGAAGTGCCTTTGTTCCTCTCATGCATCCCGACGTGCCACTTGTGACGCGCACGTGCTACTCGTGATAGGGGCCGCAACCGCGCTTCGTCAAAAGCCTACTATGTCCTCACAATCCGCGGCGTCCCTGGTGGACCCGTCCCCCCAACCGAACTTTTTGAACCCATGAATCTCTCCGATTCAGGCCGCCTGCTTGGTCTCACCGCCGTCGTGTTTACGCTCTCGATTGCTCAGGCGCAGGACACCCCATCGCACGAGGATATGGCCGCTCGTCACCTTCAGCAGGTGCAGGAGCGCCTCGACCTCTCGCCCCAACAAGCGGCCCTCGTGCGCGACGCATTGGCCAAACGTGAGCTGGGCTCCCTCTGGAGTGCCGCCGCCCAACTCGCGCCAACGCTCACGGCAACGCAACAGGATCGCCTGACCACGCCGCCCGCGAGGCCAGAGCGTACGCCCCGCGTCAACCAGGGCGGCCACCCGCCACGCCGCGAACACGCAGCGAACACGGAACGGCCCGAGCGCCCAAGCCGTACCGCCGACTTCGAGGCGATGAAGGCGGCCCGCAACACCGCCCTCGGCCTCCGCCCAGAGCAGGTCGCAGCCTTCGACCGCCTCGCCGCGGAGCGCCGTCAACCGTTCGAGCAGCTGCGCGATCAGACGCAGGAGCCCCACGCCGACGGGCAGCCCCGCTCAGTCCGCGCCCAACTCTCTGCCGAGGTCGCGGAGATCCTAGATCCCGAACAGGAGACCGTCTGGCTCACTTTCCAGGCCCTTGCCCCGCACCACCGCGGCCCGCGTGGTCCGCGGCCCGAACGCAACTGAGTCCTCCCTATGTCCCCCCGACCCCTCGCGGCACCTGTCGCCCGGTGGGCTTCTGATTTCAACTTTCGCAATCCATGACCCAACACCTCGGTCCTCTCGCTCTACTCTTACTTATGCTCGTCGCGTTCCCGGCCGACGCCCAACAGCGGGGCGGCCAACGCGGTGCTGACGCCCCGACCGGGAGCGTCGCTGGCCGCGTTGTGGACGACCTTAACGGCGGAGGGCTCCCTTCGGCTACCATCGCCGTTTGGCGGTTCCCTCAGCCCGGGAGCGAGGCCGACACCACGCTCTTCACCGGCGGCATCACGGACGCCGCCGGCGCGTTCCGCATCGAAGGCGTGCCGCCCGGGAGCTACCGCGTCGTCGTCTCGTTCGTCGGCTACACGTCTGCGACGGTTGAGCCCGTGATCGTCGGCCCACCGGAGAGCGATGTGGACCTCGGCACCATCCGCCTTGCTGAAGACGCCTTGAGGCTCGACGCCGTTGAGGTGACGGGTGCGCGCGAGCGTATGGAGGTGCAGATCGACCGAACGGTCTACCGCATCACAGATGACGCCGCCGTGGTGGGCGGTTCGGCCATCGACGCCCTCGAAACAATCCCCTCGGTGGATGTGGACGTTGACGGCAACGTCAGCCTGCGCGGTGTATCGAACGTCGCCATCCTCGTCAACGGCCGGCCCACGCCCGTCACGCGCGACTTCCTCGCGGCCTATCTCCGCAGCCTCCCGGCAGGCGCCGTGGACCGCATCGAAGTGATGCCGAACCCCTCGGCGCGCTACGAGCCCGACGGCATGGGCGGCATCATCAACATCGTCCTCACGCAGAACACCGACCTCGGCCTCGGCGGCGCCATCACCGTCGGCGGCGACTCGCAGGGCGGCTACAACGGCACCGCGCTCGTCACCTATGGCCGCGGCCCGCTCACCCTCGCCGGTTCCGTCGGCCTCCGCCAGGGCTACCGCGATTCCGACGGCTCGCGCTACCGGATCAACCGCTACGCCGATCCGCTCACGTTCCTCGACCAAGCCTCGTTCGACGAGGACGACGACTTCTCGCAGTCGCTCAGCCTCAACGCCGACCTCGCGCTGACCGCCCGGACGACGCTCACGGCCTCGACCCAGCTCGGCCTCCAGAATGAGACCGAGGACGAGCGTACCACCTACCTCGAACTCGACGCCGATCAGGCACCCGGGCTCGCCTTCGACCGCCTCGGTGTGCAGACCGAGGACGGTTGGAATGCGGACGTGCGCCTCGGCTTTCGGCACGATTTCGCCGGCGACGGCGGGCGCAGTGAAGGCGGCGGCCCGCCCGAGGGTGAGCGCGGCGGTGGCGGCTGGCATGGCCGGGATCGCGACGAGAGCCGTAGCGGCGGGCTCGGAGCTCACACCCTCGCCATCGAAGCCCGCTTCGATGCCTCCAACGAGGATCAGGCAGGCGCACTCACCGAGCAACTCCTCCAGAATGGCGACGTGCTCGAGCGCCAGCAGACGACCGACGCAAGCACCCGCCGCGAGGGCGCGCTCCAGGTGGACTACGCCCGGCCGCTCGCAGGTTTCCGTGTCGAGGTCGGCTACAAGGGCGACTTCGAGCGGCGGGAGGCCCACTTTGCCTCCGAGACGCTCGACCCCGCCACCGGCGTCTTCGTTCAGGATGTTGAGCTGGCAAGCGCTTTTGATTACGAGGAACAGATCCACGCGGGCTATCTCCAACTCGCCCGCTCCCTCGGCGACCTTGGCGTCCAGATTGGTCTCCGCGCCGAGACGGCACAGACCACTTTCTCGCTCCAGGAAACCGCCGACGCCTTCGACAACGACTACACCAGCTTCTTCCCGAGCGCCTTCCTGAGCTACAAGATCGGCGAGGCCACGACGCTCAAGGCCAGCTACAGCCGCCGCATCAACCGGCCACGAACCTACTTCCTCGACCCGACGCCGAGCGTGGACGACCCGCTCAATATCCGGCAGGGCAACCCCTTCCTGAGCCCGGAATACGTCGACGCCGTCGAGCTCGGCCTCATCCAGTTCACGCCATTCGGCTCGCTCACGCTCACGCCCTACTACCGGCGCACCACCGATGTCATCCGCCGCATCCAGCAAATCCGCGCCGACGGCGTGACGGTGAGCACCTTCGAGAACCTCGACACGTCATCCTCGTGGGGTGCCGAACTGATCACGTCGTACGACGGGAGCGGCATCCTCGATGGGCTCCGCGGCTACGTCAGCCTCGAGGGCTTCCGCGTCGTGACCGACGGGTCGAGCGTGGACGCCGACCTGGAGAGCGACGCCTTCGGATGGGGGAGCCGAGTGAACGCGACGTACGAACTCGAACGGTTCGGGCTCGATCTCCAGGCCAATCTTCGCTACCGCGCTCCGATGGACACCGAACAGGGGCGCGTCGGCGCGCGCACGTTCGTGGACCTCGCCCTAAGGAAGTCGCTCCTCGACGACCGCGCGAGCCTCGCCCTCCGTGCCCGAGACCCGTTCGGTCTCGCCGGGTTCGATTCGATCATCGACCAGCCCGACCTCTACCAAGAGTTCGAGCGGTCGTGGGGCGCGCAGCAGGTGGGTTTGACGTTTCAGTACACCTTCGGTCGCCGGGCACCACGTCCGAGCCGCGAGCGCCCGGAGGAGGGCGGCTTCGAGGGCGGCGAGGAGTTCTAGCACGGCCTCTCCGCCTCGAAACGAAAACACAGGCACTTTCCGGGACCGCCGATCTTCCGATCGGCACCAGGCCAGGCAGGGTGTGTCAGGCTCTTCTCGAAACCAAGTCGCCCGGCGTCACCGCCGCGCCGGACAGGAGTCCGGCGGTCCCAGGGAACGTCGAGTCCAACTCTCTCGCCGCCGCAGCTGCGCCGGGATGGAGGCTGGCGATCTCAGGGCTGTAAAAATGCTCGTAGTTCGAATCAGCGCGCCAGTCTCTATTTTGCGGCTGGCTACCTCTACCGCAATGCGCCTGCTCCTTTCCACCCTTGTCTCCCTGATGACCCTCGTTCCGGCCAGAGCCCAATCCCCCGATCCCGTCGTCCTCGTCATACATGGTGGTGCGGGGACGATAAGCCGCGAAAGTGTCGCGCCTGAAACCGAGGCCGCCATCCGCGCTGCCCTGGAGGAAGCCCTTCGCGCAGGCTACGCCGTCCTGCTGCAAGGAAATCCCGCGTTGGATGGCGTAGTCGCAGCTATCGAGGTGCTCGAAGACAACCCGAATTTCAACGCGGGCGTTGGCGGCGTCTTCGCGGCGGACGGGACCGTGCGCCACGATGCTTCCATCATGGAGGGCGCGTCTGGGCTGGCTGGAGCATCGACGGGCACCATGCACGTTCGGCATCCCATCCAATTGGCGAGGGCCGTGATGGAGAACTCTGTCCACGTCATGCTTGCCGGGGAAGGTGCCGAAGAGTTCGCGATTCAGGAAGGGTTGGAAATTGTCCCAAACACTTTTTTCCACACCGAGCGCCGTCGTTTGGCGTTGGAGGCGGCGCAATCGCTCGAAAGGGAGTTGCAGGGAAGTGCGGGCTACGTCCCCGAGCAGTGGCAGATGATGGGGACCGTCGGTGCTGTAGCCCTCGACAATGACGGCCATCTGGCGGCGGGCACGTCGACGGGCGGCATGACCAACAAGCGCTGGGGCCGCATCGGCGATTCACCCATCATCGGAGCCGGGACGTTTGCCAGCGACGCAACGTGCGGCGTCAGCGCAACGGGCCACGGAGAGTACTTCATTCGCCTAGCCATCGCACACGACATCCACGCCCGCGCGATATACGGCAATGAAACGTGTTCGCAAGCCGCCGAGGCCGTCATCTATGAAACCCTGGAAGAGGCCGGAGGAACGGGAGGCGTGATCGTTCTGGACCGGGGAGGGAACGTGGCGACGCCGTTCAACACGGAAGGGATGTACCGGGGCTTCATCACGCGAAGCGGCGAGGTCACCGTAAAGCTCTACGCCGACGAGTAGTGCTGACCTACGATCCCAAACGGGCCGTATCAGAACTCGCGAAAGCTGATCCCGATCTAGGAATCTTTATGGAGGTCGCCGGACCTTGCCGAATCGGCGAGCGCTCGTGGGCGCAGCCTGTTGAGCCGTTCGAGTCGTTGCTTCGGTCGATCATTTATCAGCAGCTTTCGGGCGCATCGGCGGGCGCAATCCACAAGCGCTTCGTCGATTTGTTTGATGGTGCCGGGCCGACTGCAGAGGCTCTTCTTTCGCTTTCCGAGGCGCAACTTCGTGGTTGCGGACTTTCCCGAAACAAAACCATCGCCGTCCGCGATCTCGCGGAAAAGAAGTTGGACGGAACCGTCGTCGACCGCGTTGAGCTGGAGCCGCTCGCCGACAATGAGATCATCAAACGATTGACGGCCGTCCGAGGCATCGGGCCATGGACGGTCGAGATGCTCCTGATGTTCAACCTCGGCCGCCCTGACGTGCTGCCCATCACGGATCTGGGCATCCAGAAGGGGTTCCAATTGGTCTACGGGACCGACGAGCTTCCCAAACCCAAGGAGCTTGGCGCGTTTGGAGAACGATGGAGGCCTTGGCGGACGGTGGCAAGCTGGTATATGTGGGAAGCGGTGCATATTGAGCGGAGAGAAGTGCCGTAGGATCTCAAATCCAGCAACTGGGCGGGCACTATTGGGTGTCAATGGCTTCTCATTCCCACTGTGACCTCAATGAAAGATCGGATCTTCCACGAAGCCTTCCTTGGTCAAGGGGGCAGATATTTGCCCTCCGCAGGTTCGGAGGAAGCCCGCTCCGTAGACGCCTATCGTTCGCGATGTCAAACATGGGCTGACCGCGTTACACAAAGTGTACCGACGATGTCCGAGATATACGTTGATATCAACGCGGATGAATCCCTGAATGCAGTCGCATTTCAACACAAAGGAATAGACTTCATAGGCATTAACATTGGTTCGTTCCATATATTAAACACGCTATTTTTGCGTATGCTCGCTGATCGTCGCATCCTACCAGATGTTGGCGACATAGACAAGGAGCGTATAGAGTCGTCGGGATTGTTGCAAGTTGAACCTATGTTTGATTATGGATTAGGATCAGGCGATATAAAACTTTTCCCACGTTGCTCGCAGCGCGTAGAATACGCGCTGCGACTTTCTATGCTCGCAATCGACTTTCTGACACTGCACGAGATATATCATCATAAAAATGGACATGTCGCTTTGTACGCTAATCGTTATGGGATCGCCAGCCTTGTCGAGCTTAGCGGGGCACCGACTCCAATCTCGACGGCAATACGCCATGTAATCGAGTGGGATGCTGACAGCATGGCTGTTTCAGCCCAGTTTCAGTTTGTCCTCAACGATTCGTATCCATTTGGCCTAGCGGCTAAAGACCCATTGAGATTCTATACGTGGGCGTTCGCAATCGGCACTCTTATCAGACTGTTAGGAGAACGGGCGTTTCATCCTTCAACTCTACTGACAATGCCCTACCCGCCCCCGAGGCTTCGACAACTTGTTGTCATGGAGATTGCAAATATTCTGGCGCATGGAAAGGAAGATCCGGCGTTGACGACCGAATTTCAAAGACAGATAATTGGTGCAACTGACGACGTCGAGTCGACATTCTCCCTACTAACAGGGGAATCGGCAAAGCAGGGGAGGGACGAGGTGCTTTACGCAGTTGAGGCTCTCGAAGGGCATACGAAGGAAATGAATAGACTCTGGCGCGATGAGGTGCGATCTATGTTATTACCATTTGCGCATGGCAAACTCGCGGAGTAAATGGCAAGTGAGTCGGATGCGTGGAATGCAGCATCTCGGATTGTTTCACCAAAGGTTCATGCGAAGAGAGGTTATACAGACCGGGTGTTCGCGGTCTATAGGAGCCCCCACGCAGAGCAAACCCCACGCACGTCAACAACCTTTAGGTCCGCCATGAACCGCTCCTTCCTTCCCGTCTTTGTCCTTCTTTTCGCCGCGCTCACTATCGCCGACGTTTCCGCTCAGACGGGCGTCGACGAGGTTATCACCTGGCGCAGCTATAGCGCCGAACGCAGCGCTCACGTACGCGTCTTGGCCTCTGGCGACAGGGACCGCCCATTCACGGTAGTAATAGACGAATCCAATGACGGCGCAGCCGGCCCGGTGACGGACGAGGCGCGTTTCGTTGCCGAGACCATCGGACGGACGTTTGGTTTTGATCCGGTTGAAGCGTTCTTCGTCTTCCGATTTCAGGTCGGATCGTCTACCGGGGCTTCTTCGAGTAACAAAGTTCTACTGCTTCGGGCCACGTTCCGTCGCGGAGCCTCCGGCGATCTCGGCGCGCCGTCGTGGCGGGTCATCAGTAGAGAGTCGCTCACAGAGATCACAGATCGAGCGCTGTAGAATTCGTGCGCCCCCGCGTGCTGCTGTTGGTCAGCACGCCTTGTCCGGGTCGCCGGGGGTAGACCCTGGTGGCCCGGTTTTGCTTTGGAGAAAGGTTGGCTGGGTAACTTCGAGGCGCAAAACAACCCGTTCCGCCCGTGACACAACGCGAACAGATCTATGGCCTCATTCGGCTGGTGCGGCCCATCAATTTCCTGATGTTCTTCGCGGGCGTGGCGCTTGGCGGGGTGCTCGCCGTTGGTCTCGAGGCTTTTGCAGCGAACAATCTTGTCAGGATGGCCGCAGCCATGGCCTCGGCGGCGTTGATAGGGGGCGGAGCCAATGCCATCAATGATGTCTACGACCTTGACATCGACCGGATAAATCGCCCGACGCGGCCGCTTCCCTCCAGAGCCGTATCGGTTGAAACCGCGCGAAGACTCTGGTTGGGATTGACCATCGCTGGCGTCGCGATGGGCTGGTTGATTTCACCCATTCATGGCCTACTCGCCGTCGCATCCGCGGGCTTGCTTTGGGCATACAGCGCGTTTCTGAAGCGGACGCCCGGTTTGGGAAACCTGGCCGTCGGCACCATTCTCTTTCTGGCTGTTGTTTATGGAGGGCTTGTTCCGTCCTGGAGCGATTTCTCTGCGGTTCTGATTGGCGGCGCATTCGCGTTCGTGACAACGCTGGCGCGCGAAGGCGTTAAGGACATCGAGGATATCGAAGGCGACGCCATTGCGCGCGCACGAACATTGCCACTGGTTTGGGGCACGCGGAGGGTGTCTCGGTTAGTCCTGGCTCTCATCGGGTTCACGTTCCTGGCCCTCCCGTTGCCAGCCCTGGCAGGCTTTGGCGTCGCTTTTCTTGGATTCGTGATTCCTGCGGCCATAAGCCTGGTCGTCGCGGGATGGTCCCTCCTGGTAGCAGGCGCGTCGGACACAGCGGAAAGCTGGCATCAGGGAGCGAAGAGCAGCAGCGCCTGGTTCAAAGCGGCCATGGTCGCCGGAATCCTCGCCCTCGCCCTGGCACGGATTGGCTGATCCTTCGCTGTACGCAGCCGTTATCAGGCCGATGGTATACCTCGTCCTTCCTACAACGGAGGCTCCTGACCGATCTATTGGTTGCGAGATACTCGCCGTATTACCGCGATTCGAGGGCGATCTCGCGCATTCATCTCCGTCGAGCCGCACCCGTCGCAGCTACAGAGTAGGTAGATCAACTGCCTCCCGGATTCGTCCCTAACTTTTCCCGTGACCTTTTGAACGTGGGGGGCGGCTACACCCCTGCCAGTCTTTACGCCATGCATCCCCTCGATCCGCAGGCAGTAATCCGCGCCCAAAAAGGCGACGAAGCGGAACGTGGGCGGCTGCTTGCGGCCATCGAACCTATCGTGCGCTCGTTTTTTAGAGCGCGGATCGGTCGGGTGCCCGACGTGGATGATCTGGTTCAGAACACGCTCGTTCGTGTACATCGCGGACTGGAGGCCCTCGAAAACCCGGAACGCCTCAAAGCCTTTTCCATGAAAGCAGCCCTCTTCGAGCTTCAGGATTTCTACCGCGGGCGGTACTCCGCGAGGGAATCCCTGTACGACCCCGACATCCCGCCGAGCGACCCCGCAGGCGTTGGATCGGCAGGATTGCGCCTCGATCTGGAACGCGCCATGGATGTGTTGACGCCTCACGCCCGCCGCATTATTGAGTTGCGAGAGCTCGGCTTCGCCTACGCCGAAATCGCTGAGACGCTTGAAACCACCGAGGCCGCCGTAAAAATGCAAGTGAAGCGTGCGTTCGAACGCCTTCGTGAAGTGCTTACCGCGCTCGTCCTCGCGATCCTCGCCATGTCACCCTCCATCTAATCCACCCTGTGGACACCATGTCCCAGTCTTTCGATATCCTCGCCCTCTACGATTCGCTCACCCCGAAAGAACGGGCGGAGTTGGACCGCGCAATGGAAGAGAACCCGACAATGGCCGATGCTTTTGGCCGTTGGAACAGCCTCCGCGCAGAAGTCCGCCGTGAACTCGCCGCCGATTTACCGGATCGTGCGCTACTCGTGCTCTATGCACTGGCGGATGATGACGTGCTGGATGCCGATGAGCAGGCGCGACTCCGAGCCGGTAGCGCCAATCTTGCTGTCGCCATGGATCGCCATCCAGGGCTCGTCGATGTAGTCCAGCGTATCCACGGCGACCGCGAAGCTTTTGAGGACGTTTGGGCCGCGCATACAGCACCGAACCGGCAAGAAAAGGCGCTCTCGGAAGATCGCCCCCCGCTTCGCCTCGTTGGTCCTCAAAGCCCCGCTCGGTGGGTTTGGCGGATCGCCGCGCTCGTTACAGTGGTTCTTGGTAGCGCGTTGCTCGTCCATATCGCGATGCGCGATGCCGGGTTCGAGACGATCCGTGCCTCTGAATTGATGGCCGTTGATCTTCCCGATGGCTCTTCCGTTCAGTTGGCCGAGGGCTCAGTTCTCATGATCCCGCAGGAAGGCCGTCCCTTGCGCCAGGCACGCCTTATGAGGGGCCGCGGGCTTTTTGACATCCTCCGCGACGAAGCCAATCCCTTCAAAATTGAGACCCCGAACGCAGACATCATCGTGCTCGGTACGACCTTCGGCGTGGAGGTAACGGACATCGAGACAGAAGTCGTGCTGGCCAGCGGCATCGTGGAGCTGGCTTCCCACGCAGATCGTGATGCGCCCGTTCGCCTCGAGCCGGGGCAGCGGAGTCGGGTCCTCTCGCTGGATCCGCCGAGCGAACCCGCGTTGGCTGATGTGAACGCCGAGCTAAGCTGGTCGGGCGATTTGTTCATCCGTGCCGAGCGAATGGCTCGGGTAGCCGAGTACCTTTCGGAGGCATTCGATCTGCCCGTGGAAGTCGGGCAGGACTTGGCAAATGAGATGGTTTCGGGGACGCGCTTCGAGCGCGAGGCGGGGCTGGAGGCAGCCGTTCAGGAGTTGGCGCTCTCGTTGGGCGCAGAAGTCGTTTCGCTTGAAGGCGGCGGCTTCCGGATTGCTCGATAGGAGTCTGCTTGAGTGGGCGCATGATTGGATCGAGACCCACTGATTCGGCGATTGCGGGACCCTTGCGAACGGCGGTTTGCGGGGCGAGGTTGTTGCAGATAATCTTCTGCTGACGGCCCCGCCCCCTATGCGCCTTTCGTGTCGGATAATTTTCATCCTTATCGTCGGGGCCTTCGGCGCTGGTTCGAGCGGGTCCACACAGGCGCAAGGGAAACCACCAGAGGGGACCGTTTATGGGTGGTCGAATGTCCCATTGGAGACGGCGCTGTTCGAAATCGCCGAATTGTCGGGTATTGCGATCGTGTTCGCCCATCGACTGGTAGAAAGCCACCATGTGACCGCATCCTACAAGGTCGGGGACGACCCTCACAGCACATTGAGGACCATGCTCGCGGGCACCGGCCTTCGCGCCGAGCGAATCCGTCGAGGGCGTTACGTCATCATCGCGGAGCCGCTCAACGTCCTCTTCGATACAGACGACCCGGCTGCATTCACGGGCACGCTGCGTGGTTCCGTTGTGGATGCTGATACAGGCGAGCCATTGTGGGGTGCACACGTTTGGCTGATCGAGGTAGACCTTGGGGATGTCGTCGGACCGGACGGCTCCTATACCGTGCCCGGCCTGCCCACTGGCGAATACCTCGTTCGATTCTCGCATGTGGGCTACAAGCCGGTCCGCACCCGGCTTGCTGTCTACCCGGTCTCACCACAAATCCCACCAACAATCCGTCTTCAAGCCGAGACATACACCTCTGTCGACGCCATCGTGCGTGCGGGAGAGGAACCGGAAGCCTCTCCCGGCAGCACAGATTTGGCCGCTCGTCAGGCTGCGGCACTGCCCGTAAATGTTGGCGAGGGCGACCTTGCCCAAACCCTCGTTTGGCTTCCGGGCTTGTCGCGTTCTGGCGCGGGGAGGGGAGAACTTGCCGTGCGCGGCGCCGATCCGAGCATGACGCACTACGTTCGCGATGGTGTACCTTTTATACATCCCTGGCATGCGTTCGGGCTTTTTTCGGCCTTCGAGCCGGAAGCACTGCGGAGTGTGCGCTTCCACAAAGGGTCGCTGCCCGCCGAACTGGGGGATGGCCTCGCTGGTGTACTGGACCTGGAAACCCGCGACGGCCTCGTTGCGCGTGCCACAGGCCTGGCCGCGATCAGCCCAATTGCCGCCCGAGCCATCGTTGAAGCTCCACTCACCAACCGAATGGGCTTGTTTTTGGCAGCACGACGTTCGACGCTTGACTTGTTTTTCCCTCCGTCGGTTGATCGTCAAACAGCAGCCGTCGTTGCGAATCCGCTAGGCGCACCAGGAGGCGGCGGTGACCAGGACGCACGCCAGTCGTTCTATGATTTGGAGGCCAGGCTTAGCTGGAATCCACGCGAGAAGCATCGGTTCACAATCGGCGGCTATGTTGGCGGCGATCACTTCGAAACGTCCGAAACGCCGACGGCAACGGCTCTCGCTACGGAGGATCGCTGGAATAACGCCCTCGGCTCCGTCAAGTACAGCGTGCTCGGGCGGCGCGCCTTCGTATCGGCTATGGCATACCAATCGCGGTTCGATTCGCACGAGAACACGATAATCAGGGAGGCGGGTGAGGCTGTGGCACGCGCCTACGATGTCCAGTTTCGGGAGACTGGTGGGCGCATTGATGTGGACTATTTCCTTTCCGTGGCCCATCAGGTTCGGTTCGGCGCGCGCCTAAGACAACAGCAACTCATTTCACGGATCTCCGAAAGCCTGACCGGCGGCGACGCCGCACTACAAGTGCGCGAGGACTCAGCAGCATCCAAAGCTTTCGACGCCGAATTCTACGCGCAGGACATCTGGCAGCCCCGCCCCGAATGGCGCGTTCACTTCGGCGTGCGATCCGGAGTTTATGCAGACGGCCATTTTCTCGATGTCAGCCCGCGCGTGCATGTTCGTTGGACGATCAGTCCCGACCGCCTTTACCTCCGGGGTGGCGTCAGCCGCCAGGTTCAGTCGCTCCATCGTGTCCGTGACCGCTACGCCTACACGTACGAGCTGGCGACGAGTCGCTGGCTATTGTCTGAAGGGGTCGTATCTCCTGCGACGGCCTGGCAGGTCGGTTTTGGCGTCGAATCTGCTCCCGCGGCCTCCATCGCGTTCAGCGCGGATGTCTACGGAAGAACCCTGAATGACGTGCTGGAGCCCATCGATCCATTTGGTGTCGGGGAAATTCTGCTTGGCCCCGGTGTCGATGCGCAGGATCTTTTGCGATTCTATAGGCCAAGCGATGGGCGCGCGTATGGTGCAGAGTTCGCCGGAAGACTCGAATACGCCTCGTGGACGTTTGGCGTCAGCTATGCGGTCAGTCGCGCCGAGATCAACGTCCCCGGCGATGAGGGCTGGAGGCTTAGCCGTTACGACAGGCCACATGCTCTCGGTCTGCTCGTGCAGCGCGGCGGAACACGCTGGTCAGCTGCCGCGAGGCTTACCATTCAGAGCGGCTTGCCCACCGTGACGGAACGCGCGAACGAGTTCGTCGAGAGCCGTTTTCCCACGGAGGTTTCTCTCGATCTTTCGGCCGGGTACAGCTTTCGCTGGCTCGGTATGGGGTGGGAGGCACAGGCGCAAGCACTCAACCTGGCGGGACAGCCTTCCACCGCCGAACAGCCGTTTGCTGACGGCAACGCCGCGTTTCTTGCAACCGACGTACGCAGCAGGACGCTTCTTCCGCTCCTGAGCCTGAAAGCGACGTGGTAGCCATGCGAGATCGCCGGAAATCGAAATTGCGCGACGATCAGCCGGAAGAATCCGCGCGCGCATTGCGCGAGGGCTCCATTAGCCGTGTCGCCCAACAGAAACACGACCCCGACCGTGTGAGCGTCTTCATCGACGACGAGTTTGCGTTTGGCCTGGCAATGGACCTTGCGATAAAGGCCGGTCTCAAGTCGGGGATGGCACTTTCGGTCGAAGCCCAGCAAGCCTTATTGGATGAGGAGCGGGATGGCAAAGCCCGAACAGTCGCCCTCAATTATGTGAGCTATCAAGCACGGACGGTGGAAGAAGTGCGACGCAAACTCCGCGAAAAAGGCTACGAAACCGATGTCATCGACGACGCGGTTCTGCACCTCTTCAGCTATGGCTACCTCGACGACGAGGCCTACGCAATGGCGTATGTCCGGAGCAAGTTCTCCGGCAGCGGCTACGGCCCACGCCGACTCAGCGCGGATCTAGCCAAACGAGGTGTGGATCGCGGAATCTTGGATCGGGTGATTGTCGAGGCCCTTCGAGGCGACGAATTAAAAGAAGCTGCGCTCCAACAGGGTAGAAAGCGTTGGGACGATCTCGAACGCGAAACCGATCTCCGCAAACGCAAAAAGAAGGTGATGGATTTTCTTGTTCGGCGTGGGTTTGATTTTGGGCTGGTGCGGGAGGTGGTTGATGGGTTGTCGGCGCAGGTTGATTGACGATGGGCCTGGTTCATGAACGCCGCTGCATTTTCTTGAGCAGATCCTGGCGGCTGTGCGCGATCGCCAGTATGTCCACCTCCGCCACACCCATTGCAGCTTCAGTCTGGAGATACACGACGCGATAGCCTGCAACGATTAACTCCCGGCAAAACGCCAACCCCAATTCCGGAACCCAGCGACCGAGTTCTGGAAACTCCTCCAATTGCGCTACGGCGTCGAAGAGTTGTTGTACCAGAGCTTCCGTATAGCTGAGAGACCGACTCTCATAGAAGGCAACAATGTCTGCAAGGTCTCGCTTTGCCTCGGCCGCCCAGGTTACCAGATCCACTTCTTGTACTCTTCCCTTACCTCGTTATTCGGCGTCCTCGCTTCATTTTGGTTGCCTCTGTTTATCGAAGCTAGCGTCTCCACAGGCCCGCTAAATCGGGGGAGGTCCAGGGGTAGCCGGAGTAGGTTGCTCCCCAGGCTCGTCCAACTCGTGGAACTGGTTGATGACCACTACGCCGTCAGGAAATTGGGCCTGAATGACGAGGTTGCCCCCCATTGCGGTGATGTAGCTACGGAGCGTAGAAAGGTACATGTCCGTCCGGCGCTCCATTTTAGACACCGTGCCCTGCTGGACGTCGAGTACCTCGGCCAGACTGGCTTGACTCAACGCACGTGCCCGGCGAAGTTCATGAAGGGGCATTTCGGCCAACATCGCCTCTGCGGCAGCCCGGTTACCGGCGCGGCGCTCTTCGGTCATCTTCGCTCGGAGGGTAGAGAAAGGCTTAGGCATGGCGATCTTACTTGGTTTACAGTGAGTCCAGATGTTGGTCGTACAGGTCGTCGGCGACGGGGATCATCTTTGTGTAAAAGTCTTCCCACTCTCCAGTTTTATCACCGCCGATAAGAAGGATGGCCGTCCGTCTTGGGTCGAACGCGTAGAGCACGCGGAGTTGATTCCCACTGGCGCTGGCGCGAAGTTCTTTCATGTCGGGATGGTGTCGAGAAGACTCGATTCGCTTGCTGTAGGGCTCCTTCAATCGGGGACCAAGGTCTTCCAGGCAAATCACGCACCGGTCAACTGCGTCTTGCTCGCCTTCGGTGAGGGCATCCCACCAGTCGCCGAATTCGTCCGTGTATTCGACTTCCCAGGCCATTTATGGTGTTTGCTGGTCTGGCGGGTTCATTGGCACATCAACAAGCTATGGATTCAAATGATTCCATGAATGGAATAATTCACCCAGATGAATAACTTAGCCCGTCGCTTTCAACCCCAAGCTCCTCTCGCCCGAGATCCTCATACAGCAGGTCCGTAGCTTTCGGACAAACGCGCCAGCGACCCTTGCCCGACTACAACGTCCCCGCCATAATAGCCGCCGTGCGAACGCACACGGACATCCACCCCGAGCTAGCCTTAGTTCTCGGCTCCGGCCTGGGCGCGCTGGCCGACGAAGTGGAAGACGCAGTAGTCATCCCGACAGATGAGTTGCCGGGTTACCCCCAATCCACGGTAAAAGGCCACGCGGGCAAACTCGTTTTCGGGACGCTGGAAGGACGGAAGGTGCTGTTCATTCAGGGGCGTGTTCATCTCTACGAAGGCCATCACCCGCGAACGCTCGGTGTGGCGGTGCGTCTCGCTCATGCCCTCGGCGCGCGGCATCTCATTCTGACCAATGCGGCAGGCGGATTGAACCCGGACTGGAAGCCAGGCACTCTCATGCTCATCACCGACCACATCAACCTTGCGATGAGGAGCCCCTTGACCGGGCCGGTTGAGGACGGAGAGGTCCGTTTCCCCGACATGTCGTCGCCGTATGATCCTGAATGGAGTGCGCAGGCCGAAAAACTGGCCCTTCACAGAAACTTACTCGTTCGGCGTGGGGTCTATCTCTGGACGGCAGGCCCGTCGTACGAGACGCCGGCAGAGATCAACTTCTTTCGGCAGATCGGCGCGGACGCCGTCGGCATGAGCACCGTGCCCGAGGCCATCCAGGCGGCGGCTCTTGGGATGAAGGTGCTCGGCATCTCGACCATCACGAACCTCGCCGCCGGCCTCCAGGGCAAATCTCTCAACCATGAAGAGGTGCTTGAAGTGGGAAACGAGGTTCGCGAGCACCTGGGCGACTGGATCCGCGCCCTGGTCGCCGCTCCGCTGCCTGCGGTTCAACGACAACGGCGGATCTGAACAAAATCCGACGTATGTGATTCCTCGCTACGCGATTTGTGTCCTCACGATGTTGGCGTTTGCCAGCGCGGCGTTCGGGCAGGACGCGCGGGATGTCTATCGATTGCAGGTGTTCAGCGAGCCATCAAGCCGCGTTGTTGCGGTTGGCGACGAGCTTCAGTTTCAAGTGCAGGGTGTAGCTGTCCCGGAAAATGGCGAGGCGGCTGAGAGGTTGGTCCGAGCGCTTCGGAGGATCGCCTTTCCTTCAGAAGTCACCGAGAACTTCCAGGTCATCGATGCCGCTCCCACAACGATTCGGCGGCGAGGTGGAACGGCGATTATCGAGTTTTCCCGCTTGTTTACGCTAAGCCCCACGCGTGCAGGTCGGCTGGCGATTCCAGCCGCTGCGATTCAACTCGACGACGGCTTGACCTTTGACGCGCCGCCACAGCATGTTCTGGCGTATCGGGAGAACGAAGGCCTTGCCAACGCACGTCGAAACGTGGTGGCGCTGGTTGCAGAAGGCAACGTTGACGGGAGAGATCTCCGCCGAATCGGGTCCGGCTTTCTCATCGCGGACGACGCCCTCGTCACTGCCTACCACGTCGTGATCGGCTCAGATCGTGTTCGCGTCCACCTCTCGAACGGCCAGACCCTGACCACCAGCAAGGTTTGGGCGATCGACCCCGTGCGGGATGTCGCCATCCTGCGCATCGACCCGAACTTCGCGATTCGAGCTGGATTGAAGCCACTCGCGCTATCGCCAGATCTTTACCAAACCTACTCAGCCACGCAAGACGGTGTGGTTTTCACGGCGGGTTGGCCGGATGGCATCCAGCAATACACAGCCGGCGAGCGATACCGCAGCCTGCGGTTCGAGACGAGGGACGTGCTGGGCGTTTCTTCCAATGGTGTCCGTCCAGGCGATAGCGGTGGCCCACTGCTCAATGAAAGAGGGGAGGTCGTCGGCGTTGTATCCTCAGGGAGGAGCACCGGACGCGAGGCCGATGCACTTCAGGAAGATCTCTGCCTTGCCGCGGATCCGCGACGCGCGATCGCCGAACGAATCGTCCGGTCGGAGCCGGTGTCGCTTCGTGCCGGTCTGCGTGAGGCCGGCCACGAGGCCCCCAACGGTGAGGTGATAGAAGCAGCCTCCATGCTGATGATGCCCGGCCAGGCTCGACAACACCCTGACGGCTATCTGGCCCAAATGGCCTTAGCAGCACAACGAGCCCCAAACGACGCATCGTTGCAGTTCCTCGCGGGTTCTGTCTTTCAGGCCATGGGCGACGAAGCTCGAGCCGAGGCCGCCTACACGGCCGCTCTGAATGGCCTTTCGGACTATTTCCCCGCACTGTACGCGCTCGGCGACATGCATTATCAACGGGGGGAATACGACGTCGCCGAAGAGCTTTTTGGGCGCACGCGGTCCTTCGCTCCATACGCCAGGCTCGGCGCCCTCGGGCTGGCGCGTATCCACACCATACACCTTCGGTACACCGCGGCGGCCGCGGCTCTTCGAGAGGTGCTCGTCGGCAACCCTGACTATGCGCCCGCTCTGTATTTGCTGGGCTATGGGCATCTTGCGGAGGGCCGAATTCTTGAGGCCGAAGCCCTGGCCGTCGTGCTGGATCGGATTGACCCAGGATGGGCGGTCGCGCTCCGGTTCCAGATTGAGGCACCGCTGTTGCATCCGCCGGGCATCCGCCCGCTCCCTCGTGCAGAAATCCTGACGAACAGGGGAGATCAACGCTAGCCGTCGTTGTTTTTCCGCTGCGCGGAGTGCATATTCCTTCGTTCATAGCGGCGGATGCTACAGACAGGCCTCGCCGTGCCATCGCGACAATCGCGGCGGCGGAAACCACAACAGCACCGCGAACGCATGAGTGATCATTACAACGACGAGGTCTTTGCCCGGCGCGTCCCGGCAGGCAAGCGCACTTATTTTTTTGACGTCAAGTCAACGAAGTCCGGCGAGGATTTCTTCCTCACCATCACCGAAAGCAAGCGGACGGGCGAGGAGACCTACGAAAAGCACAAGCTGTACCTCTACAAAGAGGACTTCGGCAAGTTCGTGGATGCCCTCCACGAAGCCATCGACCACATCCGGGTTGAGCGCCTGCCCGAGCACGACTTCTCCGACGTGCCGCGGCTTCAGAACGGCGAGGGCTAGTTGCCGTCGCCGCCGATTGGAGATCGCCTTCGTTCGCGGAGGGCCCTTTTCTGAAGGTGGTTTGTTTCCAATGCTCATCCCACCCCTCCACTTGATCCGCCCCGAAATTCGCGCCGAGCGCGCGTACCGCGTCCCGACGGATGCGCGGGCGGGGGCGAAGCTCGATCAAAACGAAAGCCCGTTCGATCTTCCGACAGAGTTGAAGAGAGAGCTCGCGGAACGATACATCGAGGCCAACTGGAATCGCTACCCGGAGGACCGCCCCCACGCGCTGATCTCTACGTTGGCCGAACTGCTCGGGCATCCGGAAGACGGCATCATCGTCGGCCACGGATCTAACGAGATCGTCCACACCATCGGGCTCACGATGATGGGGAAGGACGTGCCTGTCGTCGTGCCCCAACCGATGTTCGCGCTCTATGAAAGTGTGGCGCGGATGCACGGCTCCCGGATCGTTTCGGTCGATCCAACCGACGAGCATTTCGGTCACAGCGCAGTCGCGATCCTGAATGCGGCTATCGAAGCCGATGCCGCCCTTACTATCGTCACCACGCCGAACAACCCCACCGGGCAGGTCATCCCGTTTGAAGGGTTAGAACGCATCGTCGCCGGTGCGCCGGGCTTCGTGCTCATCGACGAAGCGTACTTCGAATTTGTGGAAGGGCCGACCGCCGACACGCTGTTGAAGACCCATCCAAACGTTCTCGTAGCGCGGACGTTTTCGAAAGCAATGGGCCTTGCGGGCCTGCGGCTTGGCTATTTGATGGGCGCACCTGAGGTCATTCAGGAGATCGAGAAGGCGCGACTTCCATTTGTGATCGATCAGGGTCGTGAGGCGATCGCGATTGCGCTGCTCGAACGGCCGGAGCTGGCGATGAACTGCGTGGGCATCCTCAAAAGCGAGCGCGACCGCGTTCTGGGTGAGCTCGCGGGCAAAGCGGATATTGAGACTATTCCATCCGCAGCCAATTTCTTTTTGATGCGCACGCACTTGGCCGTTCCCGAACTTTGCGCAAGAATGGCAGCACAGAGCGTCCGGATCCGCAATGTGTGCGGATACACGGCGCTGGCACCATCGCCTATGGCGCAAGGCTGGGCGCGCGTTTCCATTGGAACGCCAGAACAGAACACTGCTTTTTTGGCCGCGCTGGAGCACGCGTTGGCCGACGAATCTGCCAAGATTGTTGCCGAGTCGTAGGCATCGATTCGTGTTCCCGCATGCCTTGCCGGGGCCGTATCTTGCGCCTCCCGATTGATTTCAGGCACTCTATGGAATTCATTCAGGTCGACATTATCGGCCTCTCGACCAGCCCATCGAGCGGCGGCGCCTACGCACTCGTACTCGGCGAAGTGGACGGAAACCGTCGGCTTCCGATCATCATCGGCGCATTTGAGGCGCAGGCCATCGCGCTGGAGTTGGAAAAAATCCAGCCTCCCAGGCCGATGACGCACGATCTGCTCCGTAGCCTGTTCGATGTCCTCGGCGCTGAGGTCAACGATGTCGTGATTGACGATCTAAGCGAAGGGACGTTTTACGCGAAGGTGCGGTATGCCGGCGAGGAAATTGAAGGGCAGCTGGATGCGCGCCCATCGGATGCGGTGGCCCTGGCCGTCCGTGCGGACGCGCCGATTTTCGTGGCGGCGCATGTGTTGGACGAGGCGGGTATCCCAGCCGACGACGACGAGTTGGCCGCGGTGGAGGACCCCGAACTGGAGCCGGAGGCGCGTCCTGTTGTTGGAGCCTCAAAGCTCGAGCGCATGGAGTCGGAGCTGAAGAAGGCCATCAATGACGAGGACTATGAGACCGCCGCCAGGCTCCGCGACGAAATCAACCGAATGCGAACGGAGAACTAACACGCAACCTTCCGATTCAAGAAGCCTCGCCCGCCCGGCGGGGCTTTCTTTTTGCCGATGGAATCTGCTACGACGACCGATATCCGCACGCGCCGAATCGAGTATGATCGGCTTGGTGTTTCGGCGTTGTTCTCAGCCTACATCGGTGGCGAGGAAAAGGCGCTGCGGTACTTCGCGCACAACCCGTGGGAAGCGAAGGCAAGAGGCGAAGCCGCGCGAATCGCAGCGGAGCATCCTTGCAACCGGGAATTGGTGGCTGACGTGCTCCTCGGACAAAACGAGCGGTGGTGGGGAGGGGAGGAAAAAGCCGTCCGGGATAACATCGAAAAGCTCCGCGATGCGGAGAGTGTTGTTGTCGTTACCGGGCAGCAGTTGGGGTTGTTCGGAGGCCCGTTGTACACGTTCTACAAGGCGTTGACCGCGGTGAAACTGGCCGAGCAACTAGCCAGGGAAACCGGGCGGTCCGTCGCACCTATTTTCTGGTTGGCGGATGAAGACCACGACTACGCTGAAGTCCACGCGACAACGTTGCCGAATGGCGCCGAGCCGATTCGCGTCGCGTACGAAGACGGGTTACTCCCCGAGATGAACCGTGGTCCCGTTGGGCGGATTGTTCTGGGGGAACGGATGGGCACGACGGTTGATCAGCTATTTGCAGCGTTCCCCCAAGCCCCGGATTGGGTTCGCGAGGTATGGAGGCCGGGCGAGCTCTGGCGTGATGCCTTTGCACACACGCTGCGGGGGCTGACCAAGGGAACGGGGCTCGTCTTCGTCTCCGCCGATGATGCTCGCCTGAAGCGCCTGGCAGCTCCAATCTTCCGACGCGAAATCGGGTCGTGGTCGGATTCCTTCGACAAGCTCGCCGTTGCGACTGACGGGTTAGTCAACGACGGTTTCCATGTGCAGGTCAAGCCAGGTCCCGTAAACCTCTTTCTGTTTTCAGGAGATGGCGAGCGCCTGCCCATCGATCCCGATGGCGATGGTTTCGTCCTCCGAGGAACTCGAGAACGGTTCTCCCGCGAAGAGCTTTTGGACTTGGTAGAAGCGCATCCCGTGCGATTCAGCCCCAACGTGGTTCTTCGTCCGGTGATGCAGGATACGCTATTGCCGACAGCCGCTTACGTGGCCGGTCCCGGCGAGATCGCCTACTTCGCGCAGCTCAAGCCAATCTATGAGGTCTTCGGCGTGCCGATGCCGGTCATCTACCCGAGGGCGAGTCTGACGCTTGTTTCCGGGAAGCTCCAGCGTTTCCTTGACGAGTACGGCCTCGAGCTTCCCGACTTGAAAGAGGATATCCACGAACTCCATCGAAGGCTGACGCTGGAACGGTCTGACGCCGGTTTGTATGGGCAGTTTGCAGACGCAGCACGGCAGGCTCGCGCTCTTGTCGAAGTACTCAAACCAATCGCAACGTCGGTCGATTCATCCCTCGACAAAGCCGTAGAGGCCGCTCAGGCCAAGGTGGAAAAGGCTTTGACGAGATTGGAGGCCAAGACCATCCGAGCCGAAAAGCGCAACCAGCACGTGATCCTCGAACGGCTGGAGCGGTTGGTTGGAGAACTGATGCCAGGCGGGGTTCCGCAGGAGCGGGTGATGTGTGCGTTGATGCTACTTCGCCAACTGACTCCCGGAGAGTTGCTCGCAACGCTGGTCGATGAGACGCTCGTGCATCACTTTGTTGAGATCTAGAACCGCCGAACATTTGTAGGGACACGACATGACGTGTCTGGAACCGAGGTGGTCGAGTCCACATTGAGAATTGGCCCGACGGGTGGGTAATCGGATCGTTTACGCAGCCAACGCAGGAATCTTCAACACCGACAGCGAGTTGAGGTCAACGCGTTCACCGGCGCGTTCGATGGTCATCCCAATCACACTGCCGTCGGAATCAAGATCCAGCACAAGGTCAGGCGCAACCTCCGTGGCATCGTCGCTCTGACCGGAGCGCAGCGCGATGTAGAGCGTGTCGGTATCGGGGAAGTAGTCAATCGTCATCACGCCGCCACCCGCCCATGCTCCACAAGCGTACATCGGTTGGCGACGTACTCAAACCCAGCCTCTTCGGCCGCGCGTTGGGCCTCTTGCGAGTGCACCCCAATCTGCGTCCAGATGACGGGCTTGTGCCCGGTCCGTATTGATCGCAATATCGCATCGTTTACAACTTCCAAAGTGAACTGTGGCCGTCGAAAAATGTCCACGATGTCGATTTCCACGTTGTCTGGAATGGAGTCGAGGTTGGGGTAACACGGTTCGCCCAGCAGTTCGTCGTGGTGCGGGTTGATCGGGACAATCTTATACCCCCGTTCCTGTAAGTATTGGGCAATGCGATGGCTCGTTCGCGACGAGCGGGGCGAGCACCCTACCACGGCAATGGTTTTGGCGTTTTCCAGAATCGACTTGATGTCCATCTGTTTTGGGTCTATTAAGTTGATCCATCGAACGAGAGCGCCGACCCGTGGATTCCACATCGACAACAGAAATAGCCGAACAGCCCCATTTGGTTAGTTCGGAAGGCCGACTACACCGGCTCGTTCCGGCTGTGCGCTCGCTGTTGGGCAAAATGAAGACGCTGGGCATCGTGTCGGCGGCATCCGCGTTGGTGCTGTGGTGGTTGTCGTTTGACCCGCGCCGGTGGGGAAATGGTGTGGCAGGCGATTGGGTTGCGTTGGCCGTAATCGCGCTGGTGGCGTTGGTGCTTCCAGCGTGCGTAACGTTCGTGGGCTATTGGACCTTGAAGGGCTTCCTCAATCTCCCCAAAAAGCTAAAAGGCGCGTCGGCAGAAGTGGCCGAGCATGCCAGGGAAGCCGGGGGGCCAGAGGGCACGAAAGCTGGCAGATTGCTCAATATTTTCCGAACGATTTGGTCGGTGCGTGGCCTCCTGTTGGATTCCTCGGGCGCTTGGGGAATGTCGATTGCGGCCTTGAGGCTTGCCCGGCTGGCGAGCCTACCCTTCGCGCTGGGCCTCGTGGTTGCGATCGCATTGAACTTTGTCGTGATCGCGCTGGCGGCGGTGGCCTTCATTGTCGCGGTCTGGCCGTAACGACGTTGCATGCGACGTCGGTGGCTCGCCTCATGGGATCGTCGATCTCCTGATCGACGGCGAACAGGCCAGGCGCCTGTCTGACTCCGAACAGGCTTTCCAACGAATCCGGCGTTGCCTGCAATGTCAGGGAGCCTCTCCCGGGATCGTCGATCTCCTGATCGACGGCGACAAGGCGAGGCGTCTGTCTAACTCCGGACAGGCTCTCCAACGATTCCGGCGTTGCATGCAACGCCGCTACGGTCAACCAGTCGCTAGCACAATAAGCTGATCGTCGTCGGCGAAGGTGAACACGTCCGTGCCTTTTGGATTGAGGTGGACGCCGTACTGAAGACCCTCGTCCGATGACTCGGAAGCCCGGCGGAAGCCAACAGCCGTTTCACTTCGCCGCCGGATGGATTCGACCACCGTGTAGAAGGACATCGGCTTGCCTGTTGAGATGTAGTCTGCGGCTGGGCGGAGGTAGAGCTCAGCACCCTCTGGCGAGAACAACTCGTCGAATACGGCGGCCAGGCCTCTATTCTCCGAGATCTGCGCGACCATCAGGCTGATGAGCCGGTCGCTAACCACGAAGTCGTCTGCGCGCGTGACCTCGGCGAGTGCCTGATTGCGCTCGTCGTTCATCTCGCTGACAATGTTGAAAGTCAGGTTATCTCTATCGGCGATGTCGCGAAGATGGAGAAGCGCAACGAGGGCGTGCGTATCGGCCGCTTGCGGTTCGGCGGCTGAACGGTTCAGCACGATGACGTGATCGAACCGCCCCATTTCGAGGCCCTCGAGAAACTCCCGCTCCTGCGGATCCCCTTCGCGGTGGCTGACCGTAACATTGGAAAAGCCACCGCATTGTGCAGCCAACCTGTCTTGCATGCCAGCTTTTTTGGTAGCCACGACGATGGTCGAGCCCGGAGAAAGGTAGCCGTCGAGCGTACTGATTATGCGTGACGCACGCACGCTCCATCCCAGGATTAGCACGTGCTTGGCCAGCTTTTGGTACTCGGCCGCAGGCGCAATCAGCGATGCGTCTACGCCCCACGCTTCCGCCGACAAACGCTCGCTGCCCTCGGGGTGGGCTATATGGGAATCATCCTCCGCGAGTACGATCAGTCGATCCGTGTTGTCTATGACGAGGTCGTGCGGAGGGTTGAGGTCGACGTCATTTGAAGAATGAATGCCAACCAACGAAGCCTTCGGGTAGGCAAAAAGAGCTTCGCCGTACGTTCGCCCGATCAGAGCGTCGGCGCTGGCGTAGTAGAACTCGTTACCTTCAAACGTGAGCAGTTCTTGAACGACAACTGACAATCCCTTTTGTAGGGCGACTTGTGCGATGATCCGTGAGATTATGTCATGGATGAGAACTACCTCCACGTCCGGATCGCCCACCATGTGTGCGACGGATTTCCACGAGGCCTTGTTCACCTCCGCAACGATATGGAAATTGCTGACCGATTCTCCGCGCCTGGGATGATTCGAGAGGGCCAAAATCATCTTCACCACCTGGGCGTCGGGTTCGTCGTCTTCCGGGGAGGGGATGACGACCGACTTTGCGTGGAGCGGGTTGACGATGTCCAGGTCGCCCAGCACGATTGGGTCGCCGGTTCGGCAAACCACCCTGGTTTTCCCCCTTCCGCCGCGCGCTTCCCGAATTGCCTCCTCCATCTCGGTCCGGTCCTTGTTGGCGAGGACGGCCACGCATGCTCCGCGCCGGTTTTCGTTGGCGAGAATGAGTTCTCGAACGATGGAAGGCGTCTTCGCGGACCAGCCAAGAACGACAGTATGGCCCGATTGAGCGACAAATGAGCGCCCGCGCCGGAGTTCCGCGAGCTTTCCTTCAATGCCGCTCGACAGAACGCCGATCAACGTGCTGGCGATAAACAGTCCGCCGATCATCAGCGCCAGCATTGCAAAGAGGAAGGGCCAGGAACCCGCGTCCGAGCCGACCGCTTCTGCGCCAACCGCCTGCATAAAGCTGTCCCAAACGAGCGTCGCGATGCTCGCCGCCGACCCGTCCTCGCCTGCTGGCGCAATGCCCGTGGCGACCACAACGACGACGACTATGGCTACCAACACGATTGTCATCACGGCCAGCCAGGCGATCAACGCGGGCGTTCCGGCCGACATGGTGTTGTCGAACCAGTACCGGAGGCGTTCTGGCAGCGTGAAGGGGCGAGGCATCAAATAAGGGTTCGAGACGGATCTAGAGATCTTGAATCAAGCCACCGGAAGGCATACGACGCAAGTTTGTGACCCGGAGGCGAGGGCACATGCCTCGCCAAAGGCTCACGCTCCTTCTGTGCTTCACTGAGCCAGTGCCAATGGGCGTCGTAGCTTTTCCAGCTTCTCGCCGCGAATAGACACCCATGGCCGGTTATCCCTTCGACTCCATTGAGCCTCGCTGGCAGGCCTACTGGGAGTCCCAGAAAACCTTCCGCACGCCCAATCCTGGCGACGCCGACTTCGACACCACCAAGCCGAAGTATTACGTGCTCGATATGTTTCCGTATCCGAGCGGCTCGGGCCTACACGTCGGGCACCCGGAGGGATACACAGCGACGGATATCGTGGCGCGCTACAAACGAATGAAGGGGTTCAACGTCCTCCACCCGATGGGCTGGGACGCGTTCGGCCTGCCCGCCGAACAGTACGCCATCGAAACGGGAACGCATCCAGCCGTCGAAACGCAGAAGAATATCGCGCACTTCCGCGAGCAGCTCAAGAGCCTAGGTTTCTCCTACGATTGGGATCGCGAGGTCGACACGACGGACCCTGGTTATTACAAGTGGACACAGTGGATCTTCCTCAAGCTCTACGAGCGTGGGTTGGCTTACGAAGCCGAGGTGGCGGTGAACTGGTGCCCGGAGCTCGGGACTGTTCTCGCCAACGAGGAAGTCATTGATGGCAAGAGCGAGCGTGGTGGTCATCCCGTCGTCCGAAAGCCGATGCGCCAATGGATGCTGAAGATCACGGAGTATGCCGACGAGCTTCTCGACGGGTTGGAGGACCTCGATTGGTCGGATTCGCTTAAGGAGATGCAGCGGAACTGGATCGGGAAGAGTGTTGGGGCGGAGGTCGTTTTTCGCATTGTGGGGCATCCCGAGTCCACTGTCAATGTTTTCACGACGCGCCCCGATACGCTCTTTGGTGCCACGTTTATGGTGCTGGCGCCCGAGCATCCACTGGTTGCTCAAATCACGACGCGCGAGCAACGGGAAAAAGTAGACGCCTACGTTGCCGCCGCGAACCGGAAGTCTGAGCGCGACCGGATGGAGCAGCGAAAAAAGACAGGGGTGTTCACCGGTGCCCTAGCGCAGAACCCCGTCAACGGAGCACACATCCCGATTTGGATTGCGGATTACGTGCTGGTGTCCTACGGAACAGGCGCGATCATGGCGGTTCCGGGCCAAGACGAACGCGACTGGGAGTTCGCCGAAAGGTTCGGTTTGCCGATTGTAAGGACGGTGCAGCCTCCGGCGGGATTCGTGGGCTTCGCCTTTACTGGAGAGGGGCCTGCCATCAACTCGGATGCGACGGATCGTGAGATCTCCGGCATAGCCGAGCGTGGCATTTCACTGAACGGTCTGGATGTCGACGATGCGAAGGCGAAAATCATCGCGTGGCTTGAGGAGCGCGCCGTCGGTCGGTCCCAGACTAATTACAAGCTCCGTGACTGGCTCTTCAGCCGCCAGCGGTATTGGGGCGAACCCTTCCCAATCGTCCGTGTCGATGGTGTGGCGCAGGCTGTGGACGAACTGCCTGTCAGGCTCCCTGAGGTTGAGGCCTACACACCCAGCGGCACAGGCGAAAGCCCGCTGGCGACGATAAAGGCGTGGGTCGAGACGACGTTGGACGGTAAGCCCGCCCTCCGCGAAACGAACACGATGCCACAGTGGGCTGGCTCGTGCTGGTACTACCTTCGTTACATCGACCCGAATAATCCACACCAACTCGTTGATCCGGAGAAAGAGAAATACTGGATGCCGGTTGACCTTTATGTTGGAGGCGCGGAGCACGCGGTATTGCACCTGCTCTATTCGCGTTTCTGGCACAAGGTGTTGTACGATGAGGGCCTGGTCTCCACAAAAGAGCCGTTCCTAAAGCTCATCAACCAGGGGATGATTCTCGGCGAAATGGAGTACTCGGCATCGAAGGACGCGGATGGGAAGTACGTCTCGTCGGCGGCGGCGGATGGGGAGGAAGATTTGATGGCAGTCAAAGTCGCCGAGACGGACGTCGTCAAGGTCGGCGACCGTTTCGTGCTCAAGTCTGATCCGTCGATTCGGATTGATGCGCGTGCGCACAAGATGAGCAAGAGCCGCGGCAACGTCGTCAACCCCGATGACGTCGTGGCCGAGTTTGGTGCGGACTCGCTTCGTCTCTATGAGATGTTTATGGGGCCGCTGGAGCAGGTAAAGCCGTGGAGCACGAGATCGGTGGAGGGCGTCCATCGGTTTCTCGCGCGAGCCTATCGATTGATGGTGGACAAGGAATCCGGAGAGATTTCGGCGCAGATTGTGGATCGAGACGCCACGCAAGAGCAGCTCCGAGTTCTCCACGCAACCATCAAAAAAGTTGGCGAGGACATAGAAGGGCTACGTTTCAACACGGCGATCTCCGCGATGATGGAATTTGTGAATGCAACCATCAAGTGGGAGCACATTCCGAGGTCGGTCGCAGAGTCGTTCGTGCTCCTGCTCGCGCCCTTCGCGCCACACATGGCGGAGGAGCTCTGGGAGATCCTCGGCCACGACGAATCACTCGCGTATGCGCCGTGGCCGGAGCACGACGAATCCTTGCTCGTCTCGGACAGGAGGGAGATCGCCGTGCAGGTCAACGGTAAGGTGCGGGGAACGGCGATCGTCGCCGCCGATGCTTCGAAGGAGGCCGTTCTCGAAGCCGCCAAATCCATCGAGAACGTGCAGCGCCACCTAGAGGGCAAGGCGATCCGAAAGGAAATCGTGGTGCCGGGACGGCTGGTGAACCTGGTGGTAGACTAATCCATGCCTGAACCCCTCGACGTCCTTGCTCTCGCCGCCCACCCTGACGACGTCGAACTTTGTGCGGGAGGCACGATGTGTCTGCTCGCCAGACAGGGCTACCGGACGGGCGTTGTGGACTTCACGAGAGGTGAGCTTGGCACGCGGGGCACACCCCAACAACGCGCGGATGAAGCCATGCGCGCCTCCGAGATTATGGGTCTGAGTGCTCGCGAAAACCTTGGCATCCCCGACGGCGACATACGGAACACGAAGGAAAACCAGCGCGAGCTCATCCAGTGGATCCGGCACTACCGGCCGCACGTTGTTCTGATCAACGCGCCGGAAGACCGCCATCCCGACCATCCAAATGCAGCGCGGTTAGCCACGGAATCTCTGTTCTACAGCGGCCTGGCAAAGATCGAAACCACGGAAGAAAACGGAGAAGCGCAAGAGCCGTGGAGGCCCAACCATGTGCTCCACTATATGCAGTCTATTGACTTCACGCCGACCTTTGTGGTTGACGTGAGTGGCGTCTGGGAGGAGCGAATGCAGGCGCTGCGGGCCTTTGAGAGCCAGTTCCACAATCCTGGCTACGAATCGAATGAGCCCGAAACCTTTATCTCGAACCAAGGCTTCTTCGACTGGATAGAGGCGCGCGCGCGCGCCTTCGGCTACCGCATCGGCGCGGAGTTTGGCGAGCCGTTCCTTTACCGACACGGTCCCGTTGGAGTTACCGACCTGGTGGCGATGTTGGGCCGTGACCGGCCCTTCCGCTAGGGCCTGTTAACACTTTTCTCGACGGGCCATTGCGGGCCATTCTGGTCCGTTTCCGCGTTGCGCTCGTCATCCGGGACCCCGCCCCGAACTCCTCGCGCGTCTTGAAACGGCCTCAGAATGACCTCGCACTGACCTCG
>JBGTDU010000039.1:0-12744 GCA_041748175.1 Rubricoccaceae bacterium | reverse complement strand
GGCGGCATCCCCGCGCTCACACTCGAACGGCCCGAGGACGTCGTCGTTTACCACCGCCCGGTCCCCGGCGAGGGCGCTTTCGAGGCGCTCGCGACCGTGTTCGACACGACGCAGGCCGCGTTCGTCGCGCGCGGGCTCACTGCGCTCGGCGAGTTCGTGCTGGCGACGGGCGAGGAAGTTGACACCGGGGAGGTACCCGTGGAAATTCCCGAGGCATTCGCGTTGTCCTCCGCCTACCCCAACCCGTTCAACCCGACGACCTCGTTCAACCTGGCCATTCCCGAAGCCGGACATGTGACCGTAGAAGTCTTCGATGTCATCGGGCGGCGCGTCGCCTTCCTGCTTGATGCTGAAATGGAGGCGGGCACACACACCGTCCGTTTCGATGCGGCGGGTTTGCCAAGCGGCGTGTATGTCGTCCGCGCGATGGGAGCCGGAGCCCGGCAGACGCGGAGCGTGACGCTGCTACGGTAGAGACGCCCCCGTAGAGACGCCTCGGTGAGGCGTCTCGGTGAGGCGTCTCGGTGAGGCGTCTCCCCAGGATTGTGAGGTGGTGCATTGGTCTGAGACGCCCCGGCGGGGCGTCTCTACGCAGGATGCGGTAGGGGCACGGCATGCCGTGCCCCTACGGTTGTCATTTTAATTGGCGATCTCCACGGGCACCGACAGCGTCTCGATGAGGCGTCTCCGTCAAAACCACAGATGTTCGTTGGTCCGCGCCGCCCCGCCGGGGCGTCGCCACGGATGCGCCACTGACGCTCCGAAACCTCATCACCCGTTCGGTACCATTGCAGCTTGAGCAGCACAACGTCTTCGGGGCTTGCGAATACGAGATTCAACTCCTCGGATTCATATTCGACCTCCAGCATGCGCGTGCGTCACGCTGCCTCCTGATCATGTGAACGCGCACTTCGTCCGCCAGCTCTGCACCGTAGCGAAGCGCCACGCCCAGCAGCTTACGCTCAGTCTCCGGCAATTCCGGGTGACGACGACGCAGCGCTTCGGCCGAGAGGTCAAGAACGAACTGCGTCAGGCTGAACGTGAGATGCAGGCGCCTGGCCATGCCGACTTCCTGCAAAATCTCGATCTGCATTCGCTCTACTTCGGGATGGGTGTCGTTGGGAATCGGCATCGGTCTCATTGCATTCCACTGGACGGTAGGGACACGATGCATCGTATCCCTACAACGTTTGCACGTTTTGCCGGAACGGGGCTGGCCACGAGCGGGTACCCCACCGATTCCGCCTTCCCGTACCTCGCCCCTCGATGGACGACCAGATCACGATTCGCGGCGCGCGCGAACACAACCTCAAGAACATCGACGTCGACATCCCGCGCGACCAGCTGGTCGTGATCACGGGGCTGAGCGGAAGCGGAAAATCGAGCCTGGCCTTCGATACGATCTACGCCGAGGGCCAGAGGCGGTACATGGAGAGCATGAGCTCGTATGCCAGGCAGTTTCTGGGCGTGATGGAGCGCCCCGACGTGGATTTCATCGACGGCCTCTCGCCCGTCATCGCGATCGAACAGAAGACCGTCAACCGCAACCCGCGCTCGACGGTGGGCACGGTGACGGAGATCTACGATTTCCTGCGCCTGCTCTTCGCGCGGGCCGCCGACGCCTACTCCTACGTCTCCGGCCAGCCGATGCGCAAGCAGAATGACGACGAGATCATCAACACGATCGTCGAATGGCCGGAAGGAACTAAGCTCCTCCTCCTCGCCCCGGTCGTGAGAGGCCGCAAAGGCCACTACCGCGACCTCTTCGAGCAGATCGCCAGGCAAGGCTTTGAACGCGTCAGGGTAGACGGCAACGTGCAGGAGATTGCGAAAGGAATGCAACTCGACCGCTACAAAATCCACGATATCGAAGTGGTCGTGGATCGGCTTGTGATCAAGGATGGCGTACGGGCTCGTGTGGCGCAATCGGTGGAGTTGGCGCTGGGCATGGGCGGTGGGACCATCATCGTGCACGTTTTATCTACATCCGAATCCGTAGAGACGCCTCGCCGAGGCGTCTCCGGGAAAGGCATCTACGGGAAAGGCGATGGCAATATGGAGACGCCCCGGCAAGTCGCCTCCGGGAACGGCGACGGCAATACGGAGACGCCCCAACAAGGCGCCTCCGGGAACGGCGACGGCAATACGGAGACGCCCCACCGGGGCGTCTCTACGGGGGATCATGTTCTATCAAGACATTTGACGGCCCCCGAAGATGGTCTCTCCTACGAGGACCCTTCCCCCAATACGTTCTCCTTTAACTCGCCGTACGGCGCGTGCCCGGGCTGCAACGGGCTCGGCGTGAAGAAGGAAATCGACCCGGAGTTGGTCATCCCCAACCCGTCGAAGTCTATCAACGATGGTGCTATTGCGCCGCTCGGAAGACCACGCGACGTCTGGGCATTCTCGCAACTCAGTGCCGTCGCCACGGCCTACCATTTCGACTTCGATACACCCTGGGCGGACTTCACCGAAGACCAGCGGACCGTAATTCTCGAAGGCGCGGACGACCAGCAGTTCGCTATCGTCTACCGGTACAAAGGTCGCGAGGTAGAGTACCAGCACCGCTACAGCGGCGTCAACGGGCACGTCTGGCATACCTATGAGAATACGGGTTCGAACACCCAGCGGAAGTGGGCGGAGGCATACATGCGGATGCGCGCCTGCCACGATTGCAAGGGAGGGCGCTTGAAGCCGGAATCTCTTAGCTACCGCATCGGCAACACGAAAACGTATGAAGGCGACGCCTCCATAGCCGATCTCGTGCAAATGGATCTGCGCAGCTTACGGCGGTTCTTCGATGAATTGAATCTGGAAGGGAGGCAGGCCATCATTGGCGAGCCCATCGCTAAGGAGATAAGCGAGCGGCTGGATTTCATGCTCAACGTCGGTCTCGATTATCTCTCGCTGGATCGCACGGCGCGGACACTCTCTGGCGGCGAGAGCCAGCGAATTCGCCTGGCTACTCAGATTGGCACACAGCTCACCGGCGTGCTCTACGTGCTCGACGAGCCGTCCATCGGCCTGCATCCCCGCGACAACAACAAGCTCATCGATTCTTTAGCGGCTCTGCGCGATCTCGGCAATTCGGTTCTCGTGGTGGAGCACGACCGGGACATGATTGAGGCGGCGGATTTCGTGGTGGACCTAGGGCCGGGCGCGGGGGAATATGGTGGGCATGTGCTGGGAGCGGGCCCGCCCGACGCAATACTAAACGGTACGGACAGGGCGCGCCCTATCCCCAGAGGCGACGGCGCCCCGGTTGAAAGCCTGACCACCGCCTACCTCTCCGGCGAACGGCAGATTCCTGTTCCGGGCGAACGGCGCGCGGGCAACGGTCATTCTCTGATCCTGAAAGGAGCGCGCGGCCACAACCTCAAGGATGTTGATTTCGAACTCCCGCTCGGGACTTTCGCCGTGGTCACGGGCGTTTCAGGTTCGGGTAAGTCGAGCCTGATAAACCAGACGCTCTTTCGGATTCTCGCGCATCATTTCCACAAGGCTCTCGCCGTCCCACTTCCCTACCGAGAGATCGTCGGGCTGGAACATCTCGACAAAGTCATCGCCATCGACCAGTCGCCGATCGGGAGGACGCCCCGCTCGAACCCCGCCACGTACACCGGCCTCTTCGGGCAGATCCGGGATCTGTTCGCGCGGATGCCGGAGGCGGCAATTCGTGGGTACAAGCCGGGCCGGTTCTCCTTCAACGTGAAGGGTGGGCGGTGCGAGGGCTGCACGGGCGCCGGCATCATGAAACTCGAAATGAACTTCCTCCCGGACGTGTATGTGGAGTGCGAGGTATGCAAGGGCAAGCGCTACAACACCGAGACGCTCGAAGTGAAATACAAAGGCAGGAGCATCGCCGAGGTCCTCGACATGCCTGTTTCCGAGGCGCTTGATTTCCTCGGAGCCGTCCCGAGCATCGCACGCAAGCTGCGAACGCTGGACGCGGTTGGGCTCGGGTACATCCGCCTGGGCCAGCAGGCCACCACGCTCTCCGGCGGCGAGGCCCAGCGGGTGAAGCTCGCAAAAGAACTCTCGCGTCCGGGAACCGGGCAGACGGTCTACATTCTCGACGAGCCAACGACCGGGCTCCATTTCGAGGACATCCTGCACTTACTCAACGTCCTCCAGGCGCTCGTTGACAAAGGCAACACGGTCCTCGTCATCGAACACAACATGGACGTGGCAAAGCAGGCCGACCGTGTGGTGGATCTTGGCCCCGATGGAGGCGCGGCGGGCGGGGAAATCCTTTTCGCCGGCACACCGGAAGAGCTTGCGAACGTGGACACGCCCAGCTCCGGATTTATGCGCGAGGCGCTGGAGCGGTCGCAGCGGGGGGCGTCGACGCTACGCTCTCGCGAAGTCGATTGGGGCGGAATGCAGAGCGACGAAGAGGAAGTAGAAGACGCCGAGCCGGAAGAGACGGAAGACGAGACGGCCGAAGCGGACGCCTAAATGGTGGCCCGAATGGCGCGGGCATTGTCCAAAATCGAGGACGTAGAATCGACGAATTGAGATCGTTTGAGCCGTTTTCGTTTGGGCTTACCGCGTCTTTGATACTACCGCCGCCAGTGGCGCGGCTTACCGTTCACACCCTGTCCCCCACACTAAACGGTGAGAATCATGTATCGCAATCGCTGGGCTCCGCTGGCCCTTTTCCTCGCTTTCGGAATGGCTGCCACAGGCTGCGTTGCCGCCCAGGGCGCGTCCTATCGAAGCGCTTCTTACGGGCGTGCCGCAGTAAGCACCGTGCACTACGACCGCGTCCACTACAACAACACAGCCGAGTACAGGTATATCGGCCGGGACGCCGATCGCTACGCGGATTTCCTCGATCGCGAGCTGCATCTCAATTCTCGGCAGGAGCGTGATATCGAGCGGCTGCTCATCGATCGGACGCAGAGCCTTCTTCGCAACACGCGCGTGGGCGATCACAATCGCGTCTACCCGTTTCCACGCGATAATCGCAGCCACGCCGATCGTGCCTGGTGGAACCGCACAGACGATTACATCGGGCGAATGCTGAATCCTTATCAGCGAGACGAATATCGTCGGCTGGTCTATGCGCTGGACCATGGCGGTGCGCCCAACCGGCCATACGGAGGGTATGATTATGATGACGGCCGCGGATACGGGCGCTAACCTGCCCAGCGAAGACGATGAACTTACGGGAAGGGCTGCGCATCAGGTGTGCGGCCCTTCCTCGTTAGATGGAATCTGGCAGACGCTCGCCAGCCGTGATGCCAACGCTCAGCCGATTCTCAGGCGGTGGCACGGGGCAGCTATACTGCGGGTTGTACACGCAGTAGGGGTGATAGGCGAGGTTGAAATCGAGCGTGAAGACGCCACTACTGTCTTCCGCCAGGTCGATGTAGCGGCCTCCGCCGTAGGTCGAACGTCCCGAAGTTTGGTCAGCGAAGGGCAGAAATAAATGCCCGGGCGTCGCTTCCTCGCCGACCGGTTTGAACACGGTCAGCGTAAGCCCCCTCCCGTCCGCATCGAAGCGAAACGTGCCATAGGGGATGAACGATCGCGCCTCACCCGTAGAGGTTGTCATACGAATCGTATCCCGGGCGAGCGTCGGTCGCAGCGGAAGCCTGAAGACCAGCGTCGAGTCGTAGTCGAAGTACGAGAGCCCATCGAAATCGCCACGATTCGGTTCCAACAGAGGGGAAACGTCGGAGCGGAACAGGCTGTCCCGAGCCGCTATCAGTTGTTGGTAGTCGGCACGAAGCGCGGAATAATTCACCGGTTCCCCCGAGGAGCTGCCGGATAGGCATCCCGAGGAAAAAGCGAGGCACGCAAGTATCCCCGCAATCAAGGCCAGCGAGCCGCCATTCAATCTGAAAAACCGTACGTCGTACAATTCCGTAGTCGGATTTCTGTGACCCGAAATTTAAGACGGTGTCCAAGCGGTCGTACTATGGGGGCAACGCATCGAACCTCTTCGCCTGCCCGGACAACGTTATGAAAGCATCCTTGGCCCTTTGTGGTGGAGCCGCAGCCGTGGTACTCGTTGCCGCGATGCCGTTCCTCGCCATGTCGTATTCCGGCGGAGCGCCGTCAGCCTTTTCAGGGCCTGAGCAAACCTGCAATGCGTGTCACGGAATTTTTGGTGACGTCAACACTGGCACCGGTTCCGTCACGATCTCGGCCCCCGACACGTACGTTGCTGGCACCAAGATCTCGATAACTGTAACCGTGGACAATACGACCCCCCCGGTTGGACCGACGCCGCGCCAGGGGTTCATGCTGTCGGCACGCGATGCCGATGGGTCGCTGGAGCACGTTGGCGAATTTGATTTGGACGGATCTACGCTGGTCCGGTTTGGCTCGGGTGGCAATCCCGCCAATGACTCACTTTGGGTAACGCACACCTCTTCCAGCAACGAGATGACTTCCTGGACGTTCTCCTGGGTCGCTCCGTCGGAGAACGCGCCGGAGATGGTGATACTCTATGCTGCAGGCAACGGCTCCAATGCCAATGGCAGTCCGGACGACGGAGATTTCGCTTATACGACGACCCACACAATGACGCAGGTAGTCAATCCCGTCAACGAACCCGTTGCTACGTCGCTGACACTCTCGCTCGATTCCGTCGCGCCGAATCCCTTCAGGACGGAGACGGAGGTCATCTATTCCCTCGATGAGTCAGCCACGGTGAGGGTCGTGCTTCGCGATGGCCGGGGCCGGACGGTGCGGGAACTGGCGAACGGACCAGCGAGCGCCGGGAGTCACCAGCTCCGGCTGTCCGCCGAGGGCCTGGCGTCAGGCGTCTATTTTCTGACCGTGTACGGCCCCGACGGGATACAAACGCGCCCGCTGACGATTTCCAGATAGCCTGAACGACTGGGACGTGCAGCACCGCTCCTTATCGCATGCTGGCCTTGTGTCTATGATCGTGGTTCGCGGGATCGAACCCTGCGAAATGCTGCTTTCCAAACCGTGAAGCGTGCACGTAGGCCGTTCGATTTGGTGATTCGGTAAGTTGAGAGACACAGACCCTGAGTGCATTCACTGAGCATGTTCGTCCCGGACTACAACAAGCCTGAGACCCCCGGCATCTACATGGACTTCGGCAATACCGTGTCGATTTATCACATCGTGGAGGAGGAGGACACGTTCGAAATGGCGGCGCAATCGGTTTTCGATTTGTTGAGAGAAGCTCAACAGCGATTCCCCGACTGGCCGCGGGCTTTTTTCATCGACATCCTCGGGCACGAGGGTGAGGCCCGGGGGTTTTCGCCGGAGTTCTACGAGTTCCAGCAGGAGTTCCTGTTCTCCGTCGTCGCGCCATTCGTGAGCGCTTTCGAGACCTCGCTGACCGGCGGCCTGGCAAACCCCGAGGCCCAACGCAACGACCTGCCGGATCGGCTGAACATTGGAGGCGATGACCGGCCAAACGCGAGAACCGTGATTCCAGATGCGGCAGGCAGTAGTTAGTCGCTTGACGCGGAACACGAATCGGATACCTTCGCGCCCCTTCTCCTTATTTCTTCGGACATGTTTCGTTTCGCGCTTCTCCTCATCGTGCTCCTTCCTGCCCTCTCTGCATGCGACAGCGCGGAGCAGGAGGCCGGATTCCGGCTCAACCCTGGAGATGTTCGACTCTACGCTTTCGAGAGCACGTTCACGGACACGGCGGGTGTGGTCCAGATTTTCTTTGCGGACACCATCCGGGCATCTGTGGTTGACAACGATCGCTCCGTGGAAGGACTCGATGGGCTGACCGAGGTTGAATACGTTTCTCTCATTTCAGGCGCGGAGAGCCGTACATGGTATCGCGAAGAAGATATGCGCATTGTAGAGGTGGCATACCAGCAACCTGCGCTTCCGATTACGGCCCAGTTGCGGATCGACCCCGACATCGCTACGCATTCTGTAGGATTCCTGGCGGGATTGGTGGCGGATTCGGGAGGAGAAGACATTGAGGTACGCGCCGACCCGCGAATTGTGCTCAGCTATCCACTTGAGGTTGGGCGGTCGTGGGTCTCGCTCACAGAACCCTTCTTCAGCGAGAGATCGGTTGAGCGCGAAGAAACCCTTCAGATCGGGCTCGGCTCGTTCGAGACCGTTGTCATTCGAACGACGATCGACTTTCTCGGCGAAGATTACAACTGGCTCGATTGGTTGGATGAAGGCGGCCTCATAAAACGCAGCATCTCTTTCCTCAGCGAGATTCGGGATGTCGAGGGAAATGTGATCAGTGAAGGTGTTCAGGAAGAGGTGGCAACCCTTATAGAGAATGGCTAGTCGGGAGCGCCCGGGTATCTTGCTCGGAGACTCCAACTCATCCTTATGCTGCGCCCGCTTGTCCTCGCAGTCGTGCTTGCGTCCACTTCCGTGCTTGCGCAGGAAGTCCCCGAACTGACCGTAGACCTCATCATGCAGGATCCCGATACATGGATCGGCGCCTGGCCCACGGAAATGTTCTGGACCGACGACGGCGATCACGTTTATTTCAGTTGGAATCCACAGGGGCAGTTCGAATCGGATTCGCTTTTCAAAGCGGATGTTGTTGGAGGAGAGGCCGTCCAACTCACACCTGATGAGCGCAGAAACCTGCCGTCCCGGTTTCGAGGATGGCATGCTGACCGGCTCGCCTACGACCCCGGTCTCTCTCAACACGTTTTCGAGCGCGACGGCGATCTGTTTCTTCACGACATCAACGCGCGAGCGACCACCAGGCTGACTCGTACGCTGGCGCGCGAGTCGAACCCGCGGTTCAGTCCCGACGGCTGGCGCATTGTTTATCGCGAGGGCGACAATCTCTTCGTGCGGGATGCCGACGGGATTGTGCAGCTCACGGACATTCGCAGCGGCTCGGAATCGAAGGAAACGGAACCCACGGAACAGGACGCTCTTCTCGAAGCCCAGCAAGTCCGCTATTTCGATGTGTTGCGCGAACGCGCTCGCCGCGATTCCCTCGACGAAGCGGCCCAGGAACGGGAAGAAGACGCTGAAGGCGATCCTCCCACCTATTTCGTCGGCGAAAAGAACGTGGGACAACTTCAGATTTCTCCAGTCGGCAGATGGGTCACGTTCGTGCTCTCGCAAGACGACGAGGGCACGGAAACGCGCCTGACCAACTACGTGACGAGCTCGGGCTATGCGGAAGAGATCTCGGCCCGGCCCAAGGTCGGCAGCCCATTCGGCGACCAGACGCTGTACGTGCAGGATCTCGAAATGGACACGACCTACGCCATCGACCTTTCCACGCTGCCGGGCGCATTCGATGCAGCAGAGTTCAAGCGGGAGCATGGAATGGAAGCCGATTCAACGAGGAAGCCCGCTCCGTTCGGCCCGTACTGGAGCCCCGACGGACGTTTCGCCGTCCTGGATGTTCGTTCTTCCGATAACAAACATCGGTGGATCGCGCGGCTCGATCCTGAAACCGGCGAGGTCACCAGCCTCGACCATCAGTACGACGACGCGTGGATAGCCGGGCCGGGCATCTCGTGGTGGGGAGGAGAATCCGATGTCGGCTGGATGCCCGACCCCGGATCGGCGTCCGGGGCAGGCGCTTGGCGGTTTTGGTTTCAGAGCGAGGCGACCGGGTTCAGTCATCTCTATACCGTGAACGTACACAGCGGCCAGGTCGATCAACTGACCGATGGCAGCTTTGAGGTCGAGCATCCACAACTATCGCAGGACGGCGAGACCTGGTATTTCCAGTCGTCGGAGGGTTCTCCCCACGAGTCGCACGTGTATAGGATGGATGCTGACGGAGGCCCTCGAACGCGATTGACGCGGCTCCCGGGCCGCAACGATTTCGCACTTTCGCCTGATGAGAACTGGCTGGGGCTGCTGTATTCGCAAAGCAACCAGCCGCCCGAAGTCATCCTCGAGCCCGCCGAGCCCATGGCGACCGATGGCCGTCAGGCGCCGATCCGGTACCTGACGAACTCCCCGACACAAGGCTGGCTGGCCTATCCGTGGCGCGAAGCCGAAATCATCGACATCCCCGCCAGCGATGGTGTGGAAGTACCGGCGCGGATCTATCGGCCTGAAAGCCCGAACGGTGCGGCCGTGTTATTCGTCCACGGTGCGGGCTACCTGCAGAACGTCCACCGTTGGTGGAGTAGCTACTTCCGGGAGTATCAGTTTCACAACCTGTTGGCCGATCTAGGCTACGTGGTGCTCGATCTCGACTACCGGGCCTCCGCCGGCTATGGCCGCGACTGGCGCACCGCCATTTACCGCCACATGGGTGGGCGCGATTTGCAGGATTACGTGGACGCCTCGACGTTTGTCGGATCAGAATTCGGGATCGACCCCGAGCGCGTCGCCATCTACGGCGGTTCGTATGGTGGCTTCATCACGCTGATGGCGCTCTTCACCGAGCCTGAGCACTTCGGCGGAGGCGCGGCACTCCGCTCCGTAACCGACTGGGCGCACTACAACCACGGCTACACGGCGAATATTCTGAACACGCCGGTCGAGGACTCGTTGGCCTATGCGCGCTCGTCGCCGATCGAGTTTGCCGACGGCCTCGAAGACCCCCTCCTCATGGCTCACGGCCTGATTGACGACAACGTGCAACCCCAGGACATTTTCCGCCTTTCTCAGCGCCTGATTGAATTACGCAAAGAAGATTGGGAGTTGGCACTGTATCCCGTCGAAGCACATGGCTTCCAGGAGCCAACGTCCTGGGCGGACGAGTACAAGCGCATTCTCGCACTGATCGAGCGAAGCGTCGGTCCGACGCAGGAAGAGGGAGGGGCGGCAGAATGAGGATTTGCATTCTGTCCTATGTCTATGAGGACGCCGCTGAATCGGCTCTCGCCCAAGACGATCTCCCCTACGATCCATCCGTCTACCTCGTCGGCCACGAGGTGGACACCGTGCATCTCACCAAGACGAACGCCACATCGCAGGTGGTCGCTCTGGCGCGGGAGGGGTACGACGTTTTTCTGAATCTGTGCGACGGCACGTGGGACGGCAATCAACCCGGGATCGAGGTGGTACTTGCGCTGGAGCGGCTGGGTTTGCCGTTTACGGGCGCGACGTCAGCTTTTTACGAGCCCAGCCGCGAGGCCATGAAGCGCGTCTGCCACGGCTGGGGCGTATCCGCGCCGAGGGGGCTCGAAATACGGAGCACGTCGGACATCGAAGTCGCCGGGCAAACACTTGCGTTCCCCCTGATTGTCAAGCACCCGAACAGTTACAGCAGTATCGGCCTCACGCCGGATTCGCGGGTCGAAACGCCCGGTGCGCTCCGTGAGCAAATTCGGTTCATGACTGAATCCTACGGCGGCGCGCTGGTCGAGGAATTCGTCGAAGGCCGCGAGTTCACCGTGCTCGTTGCGGAGAATCCGGACGATCCGAACCAGCCGGTGGTCTACCAACCGATCGAGTTTCGTTTTCCCGACGGAGAATCCTTCAAGCACTACAAGCTGAAGTGGGTGGACCACCAGGGAATGCGCGCCGTGCCCGTCGCCGACGGCGTACTGGACGCTGCATTGAGGGAAGCCTCCCGCAGGCTCTTCGTCGGCCTGGGAGGGACCGGCTACGGGCGCTGCGACCTCCGGCTTGACGGCGAGGGACGGCTCTTTATGCTGGAGATCAACCCCAACTGCGCCGTCTTTTACCCACCCGAGGATCCCGGCAGCGCGGATTTTATCCTCCTCAACGATCCTGCGGGCCACAGTGGGTTTGTCGATCAGATCATCCGAGCAGCGATATCGAGGCACCGTTGCCAACGAGAAAAATGGACGATCCGAGCTACGGGTGAAGGCGACTACTCCACGCTCGCCACAGCCTCCATCGCGGAAGGAGAACCCATCCAACACTACGAGCAGCACGCGCATCGATTGGTGACACGCCGACACGTCGAAGAGCATTGGGATGCGAGGATGCAGGATTGGTTTGCTCGCTACGCATGGCCCCTGTCGGACGACGTCTGGGTGATGTGGAGCGATAACCCCGACGATTGGAGGCCGATCAACCACTGTTGCGATCCCAGCGCATGGCTTGACGGGCTCGACCTCATAGCGCGCCGCCCTATTAGCGAGGGCGAGGAGATCACGATGGATTATGCCACCCTCTACAACGAACGGATGCCGGATTTCCCGTGCCGGTGCGGCGCTGAGAACTGCCGCGGAACCATTCGTGGGACGGATTTCCTGCTCCCCGTTGTGGCTCAGTATGGCGCACACGTGTCCGATTACGTGCGGTCGCGGCGATTGCACCTGGCGAACGGTGCCGCTGTCGCAACGGACGGCGTGCGGACCAGAAGCTGAGCACCCGGCAGCCCCGCGGGCCCTTCAGGCTGGGCGAACCGGAAATGAGACACGATGTGGCGCACGGGCACGATTTCCCGTATGGATGCGATCTGCCACAGGGTGACGATCTGACGTAGGGACACAGCCTCCAAGGAACCCCTCGACGTTGCATGCAACGTCGAGGGGGTTCGTCCTCAGGAATTGCGATCACGGTCTCCTCGGCGGCAGATCACATAGATCAACAGCCTGCTAGGCAACCAGCCGAAGCCGACGGGCCGGAGCGGGATCTCGGGCGCAAACATCCATGAGCGGCGCGGCGGCCAGTTCGCGTTTCATTTCCCGGATGGCCCGCTCGCACTCCAGCTTGGAAGAGAATTGCTCCGAGTTGAAAAGGCGGCGTCCGGAGGCCGTGGTCAGCCACCAGAAGTAATCGCCGCCGTCCGAGCGGCCAACGCCGATATAGGTTTTACTCGTCATGGTTCGTCGTTTCTGGGCTTTGATTGCGTCAAGGTAAACG
>JBGTDU010000038.1:0-50369 GCA_041748175.1 Rubricoccaceae bacterium | reverse complement strand
GCCATTTGCTGCATGTGCTGGTAGGCCGGCACGAAAGCAGATGGGCCTTGCGCGTAACGACGGACGACGTCCGGATCTTCGTAGTGCGTCGGTTTCATCTTGGGCATCCGACTCGATGTTGGTTGGAACTGCGGCCTAACGGATCTGGCGCTCACCGGCGCCAACCCGTACGCATTGAAGTATAGCGCTCGCGGAGTAGTCGCGAGCGGGTTGGTGTCCGGTGCAGCGCCGAGTTAGGCCTAGAGACCCTTCGCGAAGTAGCGCGTGCCTTGAACGGGATTCGGGCGGTATGGTGGAATGTCCTGGAAACCGAACTCCTCATAGAGTCGCTGGGCCTCCACCATTGTGGGGAGGGTATCGAGGACGACCTCGGAGTAGCCAACGCGACGAGCCTCGTCGAGGACACGCGAGACGAGAGCTCTGCCGACGCCGAGACCCCTCGCTGTGGGTCGCACATATAGCCGCTTCATTTCGGCCTGCGCGGGACCTGATGCGCGGAGCGCGACGCATCCGACGGGTGCGCCGGCGTATGTCGCCAGGAGAAGCCGACCTCCAGGCGGAACGTACGGGCCGGGTAGCCCGCTGACCTCCGCCTCGAAGCCCTGAAAGCAGAGGTCGATGCCAAGGAGGGCCTGATACTCACGCATGAGTGTCCGGACAGTCGCGATGTCGTCGTCGGCGATGGCGTCAGCGATTTGCAGCATTGGGCAAGGGGCCTAACAAGATGCGGCTCAGCCGCGAAACGTGCTGAGTCGCTGGCGCGAGGCAATGTAGGCGCGGAGGCTGAGACGGGGCGAGGCGACTGAACGTTTCGTCGCCTGAAGCCGCGGGATATTAGTCATGGCTCCCCCCGAGGCGAAACGCTAAGCTTCGGGCTCTCGAAAACCAACCCCGGAGGAAACCATGACCTTCTTCAACGAAGAGCACGCATTCTACTGCGGCATCGACCTGCACGCAAGGACGATGTACGTCTGCATCATCGACAACCTCGGTAACAAGCTCGTCCACTGCAACCTCAAGACTGACCCGGAGACGTTCCTCGAAATCGTCGCTCCGTACGGCGATCAGATGGTCGTCGGCATCGGGTGCGTCTTCTGCTGGTACTGGCTGGCCGACCTCTGCCGGCGCGAGCAGATCCGATTCGTTCTCGGCCACGCGCTGTACATGAAGGCCATCCACGGCGGGAAGACCAAAAACGACCGCCTCGACGCCTTCAAGCTGGCGAGCCTGCTGCGAGGCGGCAACTTTCCGCTCGCATATGCCTATCCGGCTGAGCATCGGGCAACGCGCGACCTGCTTCGCCGTCGGCACTATCTGATGCGCCAACGGGCCGAGGTGCTAGCGCATGTCCAGAACACCGTCACTCAATACAACCTGCCGCCGCTGCCGAAGAAATTGGCTTACAAGGCGAACCGCGTTGGTGTGGCCGAGCACTTTCCTGATCCGATGGTCCGAAAGGGCGTTGAGGTGGATCTTTCGTTGCTCGACCACTTTGACCTTGAGCTGAAAGACCTCGAACGAACCCTGGAGCGAATGGTGAAGGTTGGCGATCCGCAGACCTTCTATCTCCTCCGGACGATTCCGGGTGTGGGCCGCATCCTCGCGATGACGATCCTCTACGAGGTGAACACGATCGACCGTTTTCCGCGCGTACAAGACTTCGTGAGCTACTGCCGACTCGTTCGTCCGTCGAAGCGCTCTGCCGGCAAGCCCGTCGGTGGAAGCAGCGGCAAGAAGATCGGCAACGCCCATTTGAAGTGGGCTTTTTCGGAGGCGACGGTCCTACTGCTCCGCTATGAGCCGGAGGTGAAGCGCCGCCTGGACCGTCTCGCCCAGAAGCACGGCAAGGGCAAGGCCCTGTCGATTCTGTCAGCGAAGCTCGGTCGTTCAGTGTACTACATGCTCAAACGAGGCGAGGCGTTCGACCTGAACCGATTCCTGGCGCACTAGCACAGTGAGCTGGGTAGAGTAGTGGGGCTGCCGGGTGAGCCCGGCGTATAACTGAGCCACGTCAGGGAACCCGACCGACCGGCAATGTGCACGCACAAACGCACAGCACCGATGGCGATGTACTATCGCCAATCCTGGGACCCGCACGGCCAAGCTCATCTGCGCGGGAATGGACACCCGGCAGCGCCCACGACGACAACGATGGACCGATCCCTCGGGACGGCTCATCGCCTTGTGACTGCTCCGCAAACAGAACGGGCACCGTAACTGGACGCCGGCAAGGCGCAACCCGACTCGTGAAGCCGACCGTTTGTGGTAACAGGACTGATACTAGACGCGCCCGGCACCGACCGCTTCAGCGGCTCTCAGCTGGGAAAGACGACGCTCGATAGGGGTTTGGTACAGCCACAGGCTGTAACCCGAAATCCATCAGCCTGCAAGGGGTCACCACTACCGAACGCGCACACCTCGACTCACAACGGCAGATCCACGATCGGCCCGGACGAACTATGTGCCCTTGACAATGAGAGCCATATAGGGGTTATACCGCTGGCGCAACGTAATGCCACTGTATGGCCCTTTATCATTCACCATATAACGTTCTACGCACCGAAATTGTACGAACTCTATTGTTTGAAACGATGAAGACGAGTTGAGTACCTGTTTCGCTAGGGCTTCCCGCTGGAGTCGCTAAAATGTATGCCTCGTCTCCATAGTAGCTGGGATTGTGCCGAATGCTAGAGCCGTACGCACGGATAATGTCTTGCGTGCTGGACCCAATCCCTATTCCCTCCAGAGTCTGAAGCTGAGAGCCTGCCTCTATCATAGCATTCACGACGGTCAGGTCGTAAATATAGAATGTTAGATTTGGCATACCGTTGACAACGAGTGTCTGCGACTCGCCCTCTTCTACATAGCGCAACAGATGGGGTGCTGCTGCAATCGCTTCTTCCTTCGATCTGCCTACAAGAATAGGTCCGACACCGTCAAGGGTAATCGTCCAGCCTTCAGGATTTGGTTCAGAATCTCCGGGTACTGTCACTCGATTCCCTTCTACGAAACCCGCTTCCGGTCTTATGTCCCTCGCATGATCAGTCGGGTCCAGGTACTGTTGGAGAATAACCACCGCGTCATTCGGCCAGTTGTTAGGCGGAACATCGGCTCGACGTATCTCAAAGTGTAGGTGGGCGCAGTAAACTCCGTCTGACCTGCAAGGACGCTCGGGGAATTGCTGTCCAATCGTGCCAATCATTTGTCCGCGTACCACACGATCCCCAACATTTGCAATACGCTGCTGGAGGTGTGCATACTGGCTCCATCGCACTCCTCCAGGCAGATCGTGCCTGACGACGATGACATTGGACCACCGGAGGTACGAGTCCGAAGCAACTACTACACCGTCACCTACGGCACAAACAGGGTCGCCCAAGTCGTCATCTCCTCCACCCCGGTTCCAATCTTCGCCAGTGTGTTGACCAAGGCCGTAGTCAGGATCGAGCATGTCAGATGTGACCCTGTAACTGGAAAGGGGATGGAGGTCACACTCGCCCGAAGAAACAGGATAGTCACAACACGAATCTTCTCCACTCTGGGCAATAGTAGGGCTGGCACCAAGGAACGCCAGCAGTGCAAAGGTCGCCACGGCGAGCTTGGTCCAAGAAACCCTCATGGTAGCAAAGATTGGGTAAGTGAGAAGCGGCATAACGACTGGCCGCTCACCAGCGAAGGGCGGCGCGGCGCGTGAACGAGGCAGTGTAGACGCAGAAGTTGGAACGAGGCAAGGCCGTAACGCCCTTCGTCGGGTGAAGCGGCGGGTTAGCCCGCGCCGAGGAGTCGAAGAGCCGACCTGATGGTAGCGAACAACTCCATTTCGTCGCCCGGCCACGGCTCCATCCAAGGTTTCATGCCAACCTGCCACTCATGGTATCGCTCGATTCGCTCGCCGGCCTCACGGTACAGACGCTGGAGAAGGGCAGGCTCCCTCACGTCGTATTGGAAGAATGATTCGAGCCGGTCCCGATCACTGCCGCGCATCCTCTTCTCCCCGTAGTGCGCGAGCGCATTATGCCGAAGGTCAAGGAGAGCCTTCACGTCCTCATTATTCGCCTCTGACGCCCAGCCCAGATCGGCACGCGCCTGCCTCCGAACTGCACGTGGATCTTGGTGCTCGAAGATGTCAGGGTGGTCCAGAACACCGCACAGGAACGTCTTGAACGAGACGGGGGCCTCTCGCTTTGAGCTATCGAACATCCGGGCAGCATGAAGAAACGACAACTCCAAGTGCGCCATGAGCGCGTTGCGAAAGAAACCGCCGAAAGCCTCCATGACGTCCGGGAAGGCCTCCTCGGCTTCGTTCAGCCGCTCATAAGCAGCGAGGTGCTCGACGCCATGATGAAACTCGAACTCAAGCTCCCGAAAACAGAATTCTGTTTCTTCTCGCGTCAGGGCTGGCATCTGTTTAGCTCGCTTGGCCGTGTCTAAGGCAGGTTTCTCCACACAAGAATTGCTCATCAACGAACGGCGTCTTGAAGTACAAGACATCATCTGGGTCGTTCTGCTTCATCAGCTCCCATAGACTTCCCCCATCCGATTGACGGAAGATTCTGCCAGTAGGCCAGTATACCCCCTCGTACATTGTGAGACTGTGAAGGCTAAAATCGGGAGAGTCAGGGTCTCTGAACAGGTCGAAACGTTTGTGCTTGGTCACGTACTCCCCCGGCGGCAGGTTGGTGTTCAGCCAGAACGTTTCCGGGGCAGAGGCTTGCCCTAGCCGCCTGAACTTGATCCTCCCTCCCTCAATATCTCCGGTGGCCTGGTACAAGATCCTACCGTTGTAGAAAACGTGATCGCGCCAGTCGGGGCGGAAGCTGTTGCTGCTTCCGGGGCTACTTCCGAAGATGGAGTTGAAAAATCCGATAGGAGGGCTGGGGAAGCGGGCTAACAGATGACCGCTCAGCCGCCCAAAGCTGAGGGCTGGCGGGTGGGACGAGGCGAAGGATACGCCGCCGTTGAGACGAGCCGAGAACGCTGACGCTTTGGGTCGGCCTGCAGCGGTGGGTTCTACCGCCCGGCCTAGCGAAGCTGACTACTTGTCGCCGCTCATCTCGTCAAGGTTGTTGCCTTGGCTCTTATCCGGGTTCGTTCTGATGAATGATTCCTTGGCTTTCGGGTTGACGATGTGCGCGTTCGCTACCTCGCCGCGCTCAACGATGGGCTTCGCCGTTTTAACAGGAGTGAAGCGCTCGTTGTCGTTGAAGCGAACGTGTGTGGTGCGGCCTTTTTCGTCAGATCGCGCATCTACGATTTTGCGTTGCTTTGCCATGAGTGTCCTCTTGTGGGCGGGGGGTTGAAGGCGCTACAGGTAAAGCACCTGCGCTGCCAACGGTTTGTCACAGCGGCGGAGCGGAGGGCGGTAGAACAGATAGCCGCTCAGCCGCAGTACGCTGACGACTGGCGTTGTGGAAGAGGCAACGTATACAACGCCGCTCAGACTAGGCAAGAACGCTCGCGCGTGCTGTCGGCTTGCAGCGGTGGGTTCTACGGCTCGGGCATTACGCCGCGAGATATGCGAGACCGGCGACGAGCAGGCAGAACAGCCACTGCCCGAGCACAAGAAACCGGCGGGCTACCCCGCGGCCAGCGGTGGCAACCGTGACCAGCCACGCGAACCCGCACAGGCCGAAGTAAACGCTCAGCCCGATGAGGACCGCCGACTCAGCCGGGATGACGTCCGAGAACCCGATCAAGAAGAAGAGGGCCGCCGCCGCGAGGAGGCTAACCGAGACCCAGTGCCAGCCGCTGAGGGCTTGAACCCACGCCGTCCGCGGCTGGCCAGCGTCGGGGTCAGGGGCGAACTGGCGGAACTCACGGGCACCGACGACGGCGTGGAGGCCAAAGGCGACCAAGGTGAGGGCACCCGCGATAGCGGCGGCGAGGTTCATCCCAGAGTTGGTTGGTACGAGGCGGTAGAACAGTAGACCGCTCAGCCGCAGCACGCTGACGACTGGCGGGTAGGACGAGGCAAAGAAAACGCCGCCGCTCGCACGAAGCAAAGCGGCGGCGCGTGCTGTCGGCCTGCAGCGGTGGGTTAGGCGGCCCTGGCAGGCGAAAACTCTAGAAGGCGGGCTCCAAATTGAAAGGGTTGGAGATCGTGGTCTTCCCAAAACGCTTGAGGAGCTGTGCCTCATTGACTGAGTCTAGATCCTCCTCTGCGAGCACCCGCTGAACACCGGGTTGCTCAGTGCTAGGGATACGCACAGCAAAGAAGGGCCAGAGCGTATCTGACTCGTAGTGCTTGTCAGGGTGCGGAAAGTCCACGAGGGGATTGACCGCATCCTGGGACTGGAACGCGGAGGTGTACTCGAAGTGCCAGACACCGCCTCGTAGCCAGAGGCGACCAACATCGAGTGAGTCGTACTGAAGAAGGAAGTCGGCGTCCTCTCCTTGGGGAGTGAGGAGGTGCTCGCGTCCATCTTGACGCGAGAGGAGCTTCTTGAGGGTTGAGATCATGGTCGTCCTAGTTTAAGGAGCCAGCGCTTGACGGTACCGCTCCAAACGGAGTGCCAAGCAAGCCAAGATCATCTCTTGGCGGAGAGGGCTCATGAGGTCGCGGAACTCCGCGTGAAGGACAGAACGGACCCTTTCTATAAGATCCGGCTGGTAAAGATCCTCCAAGACGGGCCTGAGCACAGGGTAGCTCTCATGGATTCCGCGGATCATGTTGTAGTGGTTGGGGCGCTTAAAGCCCTCCCACCCGGTCTTCGGTTGGGAGTTTTTGACATACCTCCGGAGGAAGGCGGGCTCCCGTTGAGGGTTGAGATCGTCACGGATCGCCTGAAGCTTCGACTCGGGATCGTTCCTGAAGAGGGCTCGGGCACTGTCGTAAACGGGAGCGAAGCGCGGCTCGTGCGCTCCGAGGGCGTGAACGATGACCCCCCAATTGTAGTGATGCCGGTCATTGTTACCCACCACTGCGTCAAAGGCGAGCATGCGGGTGTAGTCCCGGAGGATCGAGGAGGCCTGGCCGGGAAAGCGAGCCGCGAGCGCTTCGTCTACAAACTGGAAGGTGAACATCTCACTGGTCGCTCCGGCTTGCTCCACCTCCTCAACGAAGGCGTTGTCCTCTAGGTACCCCGCGAACACCTCAGCCCCGTGAACCAGGCTTTGGCCCCGTTTGAGGAAGTAACGGCTCAGGAAGCGAATCTGACCGTGCGCCGACATCAGGAGCGAATCAGCCATTTTGAGCCCTAAGAGTTGGCCGATTCGGGTCAGCAAGTGCTCTGTGACCGATTCATTCGGGTACCACTTGTGCCCGACCTTCGCTATGAAGGCAGGCCATTTCCTTGGGTTGCCACGCTTGCCGCGCCCATACTCGTAGACCCGGATGAAGTCCTTCGGGGCGTCGCCAGCTACGGACTGATTCTGAACGACGGTGTAGTAGCCAGAGCGGAGCGGGGGGATTTCAACATCTCGACGGATCTCGAAACCGGAGCGGTTTATGATCTCCTCTTGGGGAAGTCTCTGACTCAAATGACCGCGTTTGAATAGGGCTGGGAAGGTACGTGAAGGGCCGCCTAACAGTTGACCGCTCAGCCGCCCAAAGCTGAGGGCTGGCGGGTGGGACGAGCAAGAGGATACGCCGACGCTGGGACGAGCCGAGAACGCTGACGCTTTGGGTCGGCCTGCAGCGGTAGGTTATGCCGTACGGAGTTTGGCGAGGAGATCTTGGGCAACCTCAGATCGGAGGTAGTCGCCTTCTTTACGGTAGGTGCTTTCGCGCTGCGACAGACTGTTTAGAATCTTGCGGCGGAAAAAGTCTGAGTCTGGATTCGGGAACAGCATTTTCATTATCCCGCTACCGAAGAATGAAGCAAACAGGATAATGGGGGCTGCCCACCAGCGGAACACGAAGCCTCCTGCGACTGCAACAGCCAACAAGAGAGCGAGTGACGCGAAGACGCGGGTGCTCTGAGCGGGAGGAGTAATAGCGTCCTGCATTCCTGTCGGGAGAAGATCGTTGTTCGGAGAAAGCCACTTGCCCCAATACAGTGTTGCCGACTGGAACGCCATCGTGTAGCCGTTGAAGGCAGCTGCTGCGAGCGCGGCGGCCGTAAGTAGCATTTCGTCCATTCGCTAATTTGAGCGTTACAATTGAGGATCGGAATTGACCTGGACGCGAATCTCACCATCGTACACGAATGGGCCGAAAAGTTTCTCGGGATCTGGATTTGCCATATGGATGTCGTTCCCGTAGTCGTAGTACCGATCCAGCGTGCCGTGTGGGGTAAGGACGTAGTGGAGCGCGTGAGAGGAGCCAGCCATACGACCGTCTGAAAGCGTGCGCTTCGGGGCGTAAGTCACGAGCAACTCGCCTTTCTCCAGAAAACCGCCGGACTCTGGTTCATCGAATACAGTTGTGGCGAGAAGAAAATCATCTCGATGAACAACGGGGAGATTTACAGGCTGGTTTATTATTGGTGACTCAACGAGCAAGTATCCGTATGGCGAAATTTGATTGGCAGCTTCAACCGTGTCATCTAGCCCCACAGTAGTTCCGGCTTGGTCAAACTCAAGCACGCGGAAGACTTGGCGGACAACCTCTGACCAAGCGATGTCGCGTCCGATTTCAGGAGTTGAGTCCTCAATGTCTACGCCTCTCGCAGCCAGCGTCTCCCGGTAGCTCTGCTGAGCCTCGGCGATTTTCTTTATCGCTTGATTCCGATCTAGACCTGCGAAATCTTCTGGCGAGAAACCGAGGTGACTCATCTCATTTGCAATGAGTTTCTGCAAACGACGCCGTCTGAGCAAGCGCCTTCCTACGAGTACGAGGCCGACGATGACGGCGACCGCGATCAGGATGTCCATTGGGCTTTCTGAGGAACGACGGAGAAGTGCGGTATAACCCCTGATTATACCGCTCAATCCGGTATTATCAGGATGGATGTGAGTATTATCAGGAAGTTGGTGCATTACGAAATGCCGCGCATCGAGCACGCATCGCGCCGGAAAATATAGCGATCTCTCACCTTAGGTCCAGCAATGCCCCAGGAAACAACTCCTCGTAGCCCAGATTCGGGACACCCCGTCGGCACTACCCCGAAGCTGCTGGACCGGGTCCGCTCAGCGTGCCGCCTTCGCCACATGAGCTACCATACCGAACGGAGCTACGTGGGCTGGGTGAAGCGATACTGCCTCTTTCACCGAGACGAGGACGGCGTCCCCCGTCATCCGGAAGACCTCTGGACAAAACATGTCGAGACTTTTCTGTCTCATCTCGCTGAGGAACGCCACGTTGCTGCATCTACCCAGAATCAGGCGAAGCATGCGTTGCTGTTTCTGTACGAGCACGTGTTGAAACAACCCTTGCCGCGAATGGATGTGGTGAGCGCCCGCAGACCGAAGCACTTGCCCGTCGTGCTGAACCGCGAGGAAGCATCGCAGTTATTCGGCGAACTTTCCGGCGTACCCTGGCTGGTCGCCGGACTTCTTTATGGCAGCGGCCTCCGGTTAAAGGAGGCCCTCCAGCTTCGCGTCAAGGATTTGGATTTCAAATCCGGCCAGCTCCTTGTCCGAGAAGGAAAGGGCGCTAAGGATCGCGTCACGGTATTACCGGAGATGCTTCAGCAGCCTCTCCGCAGTCGCCTTGCAACGGTTCGGACCAGCTACGAGCGGCGTACTCGTTCCGGAGGGCCGGCCGTAAGCCTGCCGGATGCGCTGGGCCGCAAATATCCAAATGCAGGGATGGAGTGGTCGTGGCAGTACGTATTTCCGTCCCGGCAGGCATCAGTGGATCCACGCACGGGAGAGGTCCTGATCCATCATCTCTCCGCCTCCAGCATCCAGAAAGCCGTCCGGCAGGCTGCCCATGCAGCTGCGATTCCCAAGCCCGTATCGCCGCACGCGCTGCGTCATTCCTTCGCGACCCATATTCTGGAAGGCGGCTCCGACATCCGTACGGTGCAGGAGCTTCTCGGCCACAAGGACATCCGCACGACCATGATTTACACGCACGTGCTCAACAAGAACAGGCTGGGCGTTACCAGCCCGCTGGATCGGATGCCTACTTGATGCCGGCGCTCAGGCATTAATTGGCATCCCGTAGGCATCCCGGACAGCTTCAAGCACGGCCTCCGAAAGCGTCGGGTGGGGATGCATGGTTTCCATGATCTCATGCGCCGTGGTTTCGAGCGTGCGCGCCATGCAGGCTTCTGCGATCAGTTCGGTGGCGTCGGGGCCGATGATGTGGCAGCCGAGCCATTCGCCATATTTTGCATCGAAGATCACTTTCACAAAGCCATTGGGGTTGCCAATGGCTGCGGCTTTGCCCGAGGCTGAGAAGGGAAACTTGCCGACTTTCACGTCGAAACCTGCCTCCTTCGCTTTCTCTTCGGTATAGCCCACGGACGCAATCTGCGGGAGGCAGTAGGTACAGCCGGGCACGTTGTTGTAGTCAACCGGGTGGACGTCCAAGCCAGCGATTTTCTCGATGCACGTAATTCCTTCATGGCTTGCAACGTGCGCCAGCCAGGGCGCGCCGACCACATCGCCGATGGCGTAGACGCCGGGCACATTCGTACGGAAGAACTCGTCCACCTTTATGGCCCCGCGCTCGTTTTCAACGCCAAGCGTCTCCAAGCCGAGATTCTCAACATTGCCGGTAACACCGACAGCAGAAAGTACCTGATCGACCTCGATCGTTTCCTCGCCCTTCGCCGTCTTGATCGTGACCACGCATTTGTCGCTCGACGTATCCACTTTTTCAACAGATGAGGCAGTCATCACCTTCACGCCCATCTTCTTGTACGCGCGGCCCAGCTCTTTCGAGACATCCACATCTTCTATTGGGACGAGGCGTTCCAACAACTCAACGAGGGTCACCTCCGTGCCCATGTGGTGATAGACGTAGGCGAACTCAACGCCGATGGCTCCAGCTCCAACAATTACCATCGAGTCGGGCCGCTCTGTCTGGAGCATCGCCTGCCGGTAATCGATGATCTTCTTGCCGTCGATAGGGAGGGAAGGGAGTTCGCGGGCGCGCGCGCCAGTCGCAATAATGATATGCTCTGCGGAAACTTCCACCTTCTCGCCAACCGTTTCGCCGTCCATCGTTTCGGATGGTTTCACGGCGATCTTGCCGCCACCGAGCAGCGTGGCCTGCCCCATGAAAACGTCAATCTTGTTCTTCTTCATGAGGAACACGATGCCCTTGTTCATCTTGTCGGCAACCCCGCGCGACCTCGTAACAACTGCCTCGAAGTCGGGCGTAACGGTGCCTTCCAGCGTCAGCCCGTAATCCGACAGGTGCGAAGCCATTGAGGCCACTTCAGCACTCTTCAGGAGGGCCTTTGTCGGGATGCAGCCGATGTTGAGGCACACGCCGCCAAGTTTGTTCTTCTCGATGATTGCGGTCTTGAATCCTAGCTGCGTAGCACGGATAGCCGTTTCGTAGCCACCAGGGCCGGAGCCGATGACGATGACATCGTAGGTCGCGTTTGCCATGAGGGTGATCGAATGATTGGTGGGTGGGTAGGATACCGATACGGCGCTCCGCGTGTTTTCAAAGGGCGTTGAAAAGATCGGGGAATTGCCCGGCCTGCAACGCGCAGCTCATCGGGCGCTCAACCGCGATGCAGGATCTGGCACCGCCACGCCATCGACTACAGCCACAATAATCACATTGGCGGGCGTGCCAGCCGCTCCTTCCGGAAGGTCGGCGTCCATTAGCTGTGCCACGACGGTTCCCTGTTTGGCAGTAAGGACGAGATCCCCAACTCCCGCATCAAACTTGGGGTCAAGCGCAATCTCCTCGACGGCGTTTGGGACTTCCAGACCGTTGAGATCTGTCGGATGAACCACAAGAAGTTTGGCAAGGCGCAACCTCTCGTGTTTGCGTGTCGATACAACGGTGCCGGTAACTTTGCAAAGGCGCATGTTGGGGGAAAAAGGGGTGGGAAAATGAGCCGACACGCCTCCTTCCTGGCAGGCATCGACTCGTTGGGGAGCAATGCGCGGACGCGGGCGATGTCGAAGCCCGACTATGTTGCGCGTGTGAATTGATTCAGGATGTCGTTGGATCTTTGGGGTAGAAATGAATAGATTGCTAGGTAGTTAGCAGGGAGGTACACCACCACGGCTTCCCGCTCTTCACCACTTCCTCCATCCAGCAGAAAGACCCACCATGTACACAACCAAAGGCATCGAAGCAATCGCAACCATCACGGAACTCCGCGCAAGAACTTCGGAACTCATTGATGAGTCTGCGAAATTCGAAGGCATCATGATCCAGAAGAACAACGAGCCTCTTGCTGTTCTCGTTTCGTACAAGAAGTATCTGGCGCTCGTCGGAGCAACAAAGCGCAAGTAGTCACGGCATCCTATCATGCTCGTTTCTAGGGCGCGGCCAACGGCTGCGCCTTTTTTATGCCTAGCGATCACCGACCAGCCGCTTTAGCTCAGCGATCCGACGGACGACTTGCTCGCGGTCGAGGCTTCGAAACTTTTCGGGCAGCATGGAGCTACTGGTGCACTCCATGACGGCTGCCAGCGTTTGAAGCTCCACCTGCAATGGGTAGGAGGGTGGAATGAAATCCTCCACGACCTCTTCCAGAATCGCCCTGGTCACCGCTCCGGTCGCATTCTGAATGTGGGCGCCATCGCCATTTGTTGACGCCGATGCCGTCGCGGACATTTGATCCGACGCGACCGACACCTCGTCGGAAGAGACGGAGCCCCCTGCTTCGCCCTCTGCCGTTTCAATCACGGAATTCACAGGTTTCGATTCGATCGCGTGGCTGGTGGTGGCACGAAACTTTGCCCGGGTCAGCAGAGCTTCCATGTCGGCTCCTGAGTACGTTCGTTCGCCGTCGAGGAGCGCCTCAGGCACGTCTTCCATCTTCGCTGTCGTCTTTGTTTTCTTCATCATTACACGCATCAGATCCTCACGGTCTTTGCGAGTAGAGGGGTAGAAAAGCGCCAGATGTTCCTCGGCGCGGCCCTGTCGTTTTAGGTCGACGGGCATCAGGTCGGGCCGGGCAGTTACGAGGAACCAAATGATCTTGCCCCGAAATCGGGTGTCGCTCATCGCTTGCGCAATCTGGCCGAAAACCCGGCTCGATACACCACTGTCGCCCTCGCTATTCCGATCCCCCAACGCTGCATCGGCCTCGTCGATCATTACCGCAACAGGATTCATCGCGCGCAACAGCGACAGGATCTTCTCCAGATTGCCTTCGGTCACGCCCTGCCACTGGCTCCGGAAGTTCTTCAGCTTCACCATCGGGATGCCGATCTCGCCGGCAAACGTAGTGATCATAAACGTCTTTCCCGTGCCTACCGGCCCGGAGACGAGATAGCCCATCGGCATCACGTCTGGCCGACCTTTCTTGATGGCCTCGGCGGCAGCACGCAGGTGGCTTTTCGCTTCCTCATGGCCGGCCACCATATCCAGATTGTAGTCGGTCTCAACAAATTCAAGCAAACCGTACGCTTCGGCTTCAATCAGTTCCTTTTTCTTTTCGGATAGGATATCGTACGTAAGGCGCTCATTATTCTCAACAATATCTGCTAGAATAGTGCGGAGCTGAACGTATCCAAGACCAGCCGTGTTTTGCGCGAGAGTAAACGGTTGAACGTCCGAGAGGCTCTCAAATAACTCGCGCCGTTTTCCCTGGTTTAAAAACCAGTCGATGAAGGCCGTCCGTTGTTCCGCTTCCGGTAGGGGCAGAGCGATCTCGGAATTGTAAGGACTCTGGACAAACTGCCGGTTGAGATCCGTGAGGTTCTCTGTGATGAGCGCGAGAGTGAAGTCGCTTTTGAGCAAAAACGAGTCATGGCTCCACTTCTGTAGATAAACGAGCGCCCCCCGGTCTTCGATGGAATACGACGAAGCTTCGGCCATCGGCACGATGGTCTCCGCATAGTCGATGATGCAAGCTATACGCTTGCCTTCGTTAAGGCGAAGGCGGAAGTAGTTGTCGAGGAGCGCAAAAACACGGACGGGGTCCTTCGGGAGTTTCGCAGCGTATTCGGTCCCGAAAATCGTATCGTAACCAGATATGGCGCGGTTGAAATCCTTCTTCGATTCCATATCGACGAAATGGACGCCATCGGAGCGGTCGTAGAAAAGAACGATATCGCGCCCGGCAAACAGATCCTCGGCCAAGAACGTCCGCAACGACACGTAGTCCTTTGCGCCGTTGCCAAGCTCTGTCGGCACCAGGTCGCGCACGTTGCCGTGCAGGTTGAACTGGTTCATCGTCTTGGTGAAGTACTTACGCGCGAGATGCCGTGCCCACTCCGGATAGTGGGCGAGCTGCGATTCTAAATTCGGCTGGGACATTTTGTGAACGTGATTATTGGGGAAGGGCGATTTCGAAGGCGCGTTAATATAGGAGGTTCCTCGCTTCCGTCCGATCTTCCTCTACGTTCCTCGTTCATCACATCCTATGTTTGACTGGATTGCAGATCCGAACGCGTGGGTTGCCCTCGCCACGCTCACAGCGCTTGAGATCGTTCTCGGCATTGACAACATCATTTTCATCTCGATTCTATCGGGGAAGTTGCCAGAAGCCCAGCAGCCCAAGGCGCGAAGGGTGGGCCTCGGTCTGGCAATGATCGTTCGGATCCTCCTTCTTTTGACCATTACGTGGGTTATGGGTTTGACCGCGCCACTTTTCGAGATTCTCGGCGAGGCGATTTCGGGACGGGATCTCATCCTTATCGGCGGCGGTCTTTTCCTGATCTGGAAAAGCACGCATGAGATCCACCATAAGCTGGAAGGGGAAGTGGACGAGGGCGCGACACAGGGCGGAAAGGCAATCTCTTTCGGAGCCGTGCTGGTCCAGATAGCACTGCTCGACATCGTTTTCTCACTCGATTCCGTGATTACTGCCGTCGGTATGGCCGACCACATCACGATTATGGTCATTGCTGTTGTCGCCGCGATTGGCGTCATGATGATCTTCGCCAACCCGATCTCCGACTTCGTGCACCGCCATCCTACAGTGAAGATGCTCGCCTTATCGTTTCTGATCCTGATAGGCGTCGCGCTCACCGCTGAAGGCCTCGATTTTCACATTCCAAAGGGCTATATCTACACCGCCATGGCCTTCGCTTTCCTCGTCGAGATGCTGAATCTTCGCACGCGACAAACAAGCCCTCCGGTCGAACTCCGTGAACCGCGACCTCCCTCCGACAACGCGAAATGACGTCCTATAAAACAGAGCCACTCACGCGTTGTTCGCAACGAGACCTGCGCAACCGTGACCATCTGCGAAGCCCACGCGGCTACAAGGTCATAGAATGAATCCCCACCCATCCAAATATATTTTGCGGTTCATTGCGGTTCTCCTGCTTGCGTTATGCGTGGCTGGCTCGGCGCTCGCGCAATCGCCAGATTCGCTCACGGATCAATCGGATGGCAACGGAGGACTGCGGCCACAGTGGTACACGTCGGGGCCAGCTTCTTTCGATGGAACGGGCATTTATTATTTGGGTCGCGAGTTGGCGTGTGTGATGGACCACCGCGGCGCGGCGTGGATGGAGAGGCCGGAACGAGAGCGCACCGAATTGCCTGCGGCCGTAGTGAGAAACCTCGAGCTTTCGGACGACGCCGTCGTGGCGGATATTGGCGCGGGAACGGGCTACTTCACGTTTCGGATTGCGTCCGAGGTCCCGCAAGGCAGGGTGCTGGCGGTGGACATCCAGCCGACGATGCTCGACATTATCGAGCGTCGCGCTTCAGTTGATGGCGCCACCAACGTGGAAACGGTTCTCGGAACGGAGACTTCTCCCGGTCTCGAGGCGGAGTCTGTTGACCTGACGCTGATCTCCGACGCCTACCACGAGTTCTCACGCCCCCGCGAAATGGCACAGGCCATCTTCGATGCAACCAGACCGGGCGGACGGCTCGTGCTCATCGAATACCGGGCCGAGGACCCCACCGTGCCCATTCTCGAACTCCACAAGATGAGCGAGGCGCAGGCCCGCCGTGAGATGGAGGCCGTCGGCTTTCGCTTTGTTGAGAATCGTGATTTCCTTCCGCAACAGCACTTTCTGGTGTTTGAGCGGGAAGGGTAGGGTCCAAGAAGGCCGCGCCTCCTGCTTGCTCGGTACTCAGGCGTTTATTAATGCAGGTACACTTTCAAGATAGAGCGTATCGTAACTCAGACCCTGCCCGTTAGGCCACTCGATGGAGCCGAACTCGATGTAGGCTTGGTGGAACCAGGCCTGATCTCGAAGCTCTCGAAAAATTCCAAGATCGAGGTACGGCGTCATGTCCATATCCCGCACCTCTCCGCCTTGAAAAATTAGGCGCAGAACATGATCGTTAAGAGGCTGGACTTCGATTATGTCGGGGTTCATCGTTTCTCGAGTGGTTCGATCCATTCAAGCGTCTCGCCATTCATGGCGCGTTGCCAGTTCGCTTCCAACGCAGAACGACGAATTGCGATCCAGTTTTTTACGTGTCTTGTTTGCCGGATTCCAAGTCGACCGGCAAGCCGCTCGCCCGTTTCGATGGAGAACGTAGCCTTGTACTCGCCATACCGGACGTGAATGTGTGGTGCATGGTGTTGTTGAACGTCCCTGAAGTACATGTAAATGAAGATGCCGAAGAACTCGGAAATACGCGACATATTTCCCTTTGCGGCCGATGGGATGCTTAATTGCTTAGTCGTTGAAAAGCCTCAACAGTTCTTCGAAGTTCGAGTTCGCGCTCATCGAGGCCTTTGATGCGGTGGGCAAAGACGACTAGCTCCCACGCTGCCGCAAATATCGCACAGTCGCCTTGGGCCTGCCAGTACGCCACGTCGAACGAGCGGTCGAGGTCTTCCAGTTTGCCTCGGCCCTCCATCGGTTCCCGTCTGTTCGTCGCGTTCTGCATGCTCATAGGATAGGGATGTGCCCCGCGGCTGTCCGGGCCGTGACAGGAACAGTTCCAATGACACTCGAAGGGCATTGCTTCCACCCACATTTGGCCATCGCGGCACTTCGGCTACGCTCAGGCAAGGTTGCGGCAGGAAGCCTTTCCGCGATCCGACTTCGAGGCTGAGAGTGATTAGCTAACCTGCGGAATGGATCCCCGATCCCTTCGGCAAGCTCAGGGCTGGCTCGTTTGGGGATGACTTTATTGTTGGTTTGCCCTGTTGAAAACAACGGTTATCTGCTCCGATACTTTTTGGTGGTTCATGTCTCGGATGGTAACCAAATAGCCCCATATCGTCATCCTCGCGAACGTGGGGACCCATTCTCCGGCCCAGCTTCCAAGCCATCCGCGGTAAGCAAACCTGCGAAATGGATCCCTGATCGGGGTCGGGGATGACATGTCTAGTTGATGTCGAGAACCGCAGCCTCTTCGCACCTAATGCCGAGGAGGCAAGTGATCTCGAATGGAACTCTGAAGCTCCAGTTTTCTTACTTCGGAGAGATCGCTCTCCGCGACGGCACGAAGGATGAGGTCTGTCCAGAAAGCGAAAACATCCTCCGACACGATCTGGGTCTCCGAGAGTGCGCTCAGAAATTGCGCACCTTGTTCGTACTGGCCATAGCCGACGAAGCGCTCGACGAACCTCGCCAAATCATCGCCGACAGAATCGACCCCCTCAAGGCTATCTGGTCCAAGCGATCCTGCCAAAACGGTCACCTCCTCAAATCGGCCCATCGCTATCAACGTCGCCATATGCCTGGCGAGATAGCCTGCAAACCGTGGCCTGTTCTGCCGGTACCGTTCGATGAGGCACAATGCCGCAATGCCATACTTCGAAACGACGCTCTCGGGCCAGATGTTTGGTCCAATCGAGATTCTGATGTGACCGAGTTCATGACCAACAACGTCATCCTCATCAACCTCCTCAATCCACGGGATATCTCGAAATGCGTTTGCGTCTGCGTTCCCGCTCTCGACTTCCGCGAGGAAGTAGCTGGCCTCTCCAACCCAGCCAACATCCTCCCAAGACGGCGTTGCCGCCGTATCCACGAACTCACTCTTATACTTCAGGAGAATGGCAGCATATTGCCGACTTTCAAATAAGCTATCGTATGAGCGAGGGGTGTAGTCGAAATCGACATCCGATGCTGAGGGGTACTCAATTTCTTGGACACAAGGAGCAAACTCACTTTGTCCGCGTGCCTGCTCGATGGTCAGCAACGTGGCAAATACGGCCAAGAGAGTAAGGCGTTTCGTCATCTTACGCCACCGTCACCTCGTCATTCAGGTACACGTCCTGAATCGTGTTGAGGAGTTCGATGCCTTCAGCGCGGGGGCGCTGGAATGCCTTGCGGCCCGAGATGAGGCCCGTGCCGCCGGCGCGCTTGTTGATTACGGCCGTCTTGGCGGCCTGCGCGAAGTCGTCGGAGCCGGAGGCGCCGCCCGAGTTGATAAGCCCGCAGCGGCCCATATAACCGTTGGCCACCTGGTAGCGCGTCAGGTCGATCGGGTGGTCGGAGGCGAGTTCGGAATAGATGCGCTCGTCGAGCTTTCCATAAGACGAATCCCCCATATTGAGCGCCGCATAGCCGCCGTTTGAGGTCGGCTGTTTCTGCTTCAGGATGTCCGCGCCAATCGTCGCGCCGAGGTGGTTGGCCTGACCCGTGAGGTCCGCGCTGTTCTCGTGGTTCACTCCATCCACGGTAAACCCGCTGCTGCGGAGGTAGCACCACAGAATCGTCGCCAGGCCGAGTTCGTGCGCGTAGGCGAAGGCTTCGGAGACCTCCTCAATCTGGCGGTTCGATTCCTCGCTGCCGAAGTAGATGGTCGCGCCCACGGCCACGGCCCCCATGTCGTGTGCCTGGTCGATTTGGGCAAAGAATATCTGATCGAACGTGTTCGGGAAAGTGAGAAGCTCGTTGTGGTTGAACTTCATGATAAACGGAATGCGGTGAGCATACCGCCGGGCAACGCTGGCAAGAATGCCGTACGTCGACGCTACCGCATTGCATCCGCCCTCGATGGCAAGCTCTACGATGTTCGCCGGATCGAAGTAGTCGGGGTTTTTTGCAAACGAAGCGCCGGCTGCATGCTCAATCCCCTGATCGACTGGAAGAATGGAGAGATAACCGGTTCCGCCCAGACGCCCGTTGTTAAAAAGGGTCTGAATCGAGCGGAGAGTCGGCGTCGTGCGATCGGAGTCTTTCCAGACGCGGTCCACGAAGTCTGGGCCGGGGAGATGGAGACGATCTTTGGAAATCGCGGGCGTACTGAAACCGAGCAGGGAATCGGCGTCGGCGCCGAGGAGCTCTTCGAGACGTGAGGTCGTGACTTCTGACATCGTGGGAATCGGGTTCGATGGACGCGTGAAAGAACGAAAGATAGGTTCCAAAGACTGTTCGTCTCGCGCAGCGGCGGCTTCAGATAAGGTTTCATCGCCTTTTTCTTAACGTGGCGGACGTACTTCCATCGGCAAGGTCTCGGGATTGGCGAGGAAGACCGGAAGGTCGCGTGCCAGGAGCGGCGCCGACATCAGGCCTTTTGCTCCGAGCGCGGTGAAGATCCAGATGTGCTTCGACCCTGGCAGCGGGCCGAGCAACGGAAGGCGAACCTTTGGAACGGTCACGCGGATACCTGCCTGAGCATCGATCATGCCTGATTCGGCCAACGATGGCATGAGAGCGACCGCCTCCTCCTTGAGCTTTAGACTCAACGCGGGGTCCGTCGCAAGATCGGAGAAGAGGTGTTCAAACGTAGCGCCGACGAGCACGGAACCAGCTCCCGCTCCTGTGACGGTGCCCTCAGGTACGATATAGAGTCCGGAAGAAACGGCGGGATGGTCTTTGGGGAACTGGTTCGGCGAGGACAAGCGGATCGATTGTCCCTTGACTTTGTGGAGCGGAAGATTGTTCAACTCGGGAAACGTGGCATAGCCAGCGCCCAGGCAGAGCAACAGGATGTCCGCTTCGATTGACCCACCGGTCGTTTCGACTTCCGCACGGCCTCTCCTCGAATTCCATCCCACGACAGCTGTCTTGGTCCGGATCTCGGCGCCGTTCGACCCTGCCTCTTTCAGCATCGACGCGATCATCGCGGGGATATCCACGACGCCGCCGGATCGCACAAAAAGGCCCCCGAAATCAGCACGGACATGCGGATATCGAGTCTGCGCGTCTTCTGGGCGTAGCCAAATTCCATGATCTGAATAGCGAAAAGCCGCCCGTTCGAAGACCTCGGCTTGCTGCGAATCGCGCGCGGGTCGAAGAACTCCGGTTCGCCTGAACAGATCGGATGCGCCTGCTTCAGAGAGCGTGGCCTCGAGCGCAGCCAGCGCCTCCTCAAATCGCCACATGGGCGTTGCTCGAAGCCCTTTGATTGGGTTGACGAGCCCGGCAGCAATTCCTGAAGCACCTGACGCTGGCTGAGCGGCTTCGATCAGCAGAACCGACCTTGTGGTACTCAACCACAACGCCGCGCACGCGCCAGCCAAGCCTCCTCCCACAATGGCGATGTCGTAGCGCACGTCGAATCCGGTCACCGGCTATCTTTGGAAGCTAGCCGAAATCGCCAGAGGAGGCACCGAAACGGTTTGTTCGAAGGATTCACGCATGAGTGATCAGAAAGTCGACGTCGCTGTTATTGGCGGAGGAATCATTGGCCTCAGCATCGCGTGGCGGTTGGCACAGCACAACCGGAGCGTCGAGGTTTTTGAAAGGGGAGAGGCTGGCCGAGGGGCTTCGTGGGCCGCGGCGGGGATGTTGTCGCCCGCGTCCGAGATCGGATTTGAGGAGCTTGATTTATACCACCTGGGACGCGAAAGCCTTCGCCGCTGGCGTGCATTCGCGCAGGCCCTGGAAGGCGCTTCCGGCCAATCCGTCGGCTACCGGGAGGAGGGAACGATTGTCGCGGCCGTTGATCGTGACGACACCGATGCTCTTCGTCGTCATTTTCGGTTTCAGCAGGAGCAGGGCGTTCCGGTCGAATGGCTTGCCGGCTTCGAAGCTCGGGAGATCGAACCCCTGCTGGCACCGGCACTCCCGGCGGCGGTCTTCTCGCCCGAGGATCATCAGGTGGATAATCGGGCCATCCTTGACGCGCTATCTAAAGTCATACGTGAAGTGGAGACGATTTTTCTACGCGAAGGAAGTGCAGTGGTCGCCATTGAGGAAGGGGAAGACGGCGCACGAATCGTATCCGAAGAGGAATCGACGACCGATGTCCGCGTCGTCGTGCTGGCGGCAGGTGCGTGGTCGCGGGAGGTGGGTGGAATCGAGCCTCGCCTTCCCATCCGGCCCGTGAAGGGCCAGATTTTGTCGTTGCGGATGAAGGAAGGATTCGACCTGAGGCACGTTGTCCGAGGACCCAATGCCTATCTCGTACCGAAGTCCGACGGGCGGCTTGTCGTCGGCGCGACGAGCGAGGAGATGGGCTTCGACACGCAGGTGACGGCAGGAGGGATTTATCGGCTGCTCGAAGGCGCCGTTGAGCTCGTCCCGGGTATCGAGGAGTTGGAGGTGATCGAGACCATCGCCGGATTGCGACCGGCATCGCGCGACCACGCACCGATCATTGGATGGATTGCACCCAACATCTTTTGCGCGACCGGGCATTTCCGCAACGGGATTCTTCTCGCCCCGATCACCGCCGACGAAGTGGCGCTCGAAGTTGACGCAAAGCTCGCCGGGCGATCCGAAACCTCCGCGTGGCTGCACCCGTTCTCGCCAAGCCGCTTCTCCGAAATCCTTGCCCGTGATCGAGACATCCCGAACCGTCGCCATCCTCGTGAATGGAGTTGAGCACGCCGTGCAGTCGAACATCACGCTGGAAGGCCTTTTTGAGCACCTCGACAGAAATCCCGATGTTTCGGGTATCGCGGTGGCGCTCAACGACACAGTTGTTCGCCGGGCCGAATGGCGGGAAACGCATGTTCAGGACGGCGACCGCGTCGAGATCATCACGGCATCGCAGGGAGGGTAGCGCTGTGGGCCGAGAACTAAAGACAGAGAACGGAGGGCTTGAAATCGTTGCAGAACGCGGCGATGGGGCGGCTGAACCTTCCTTCCTCGGTCCTCTCTCTGCCCTGAGCGCAGCCGGAGGATGCTCCGACCTCTGGAGCGTTGGAGGACTGACGTTGCGATCGCGCGTGCTTCTAGGTACGAGCCGGTACCCGAGCCTGCAAACGATGCTGGATGCACTGGATGCCTCAGGCGCGGAGCTGGCCACCGTAGCCATCCGGAGGGTCAATCTCCGCGAGGCGAACGACGACGAGAGTTTGCTCGGCGCACTCCGGAGGAGAAGTATCCACATTCTGCCCAACACGGCCGGTTGCTACACGGCGAGCGAGGCCGTTTTGACGGCTCAACTCGCGAGGGAGGCTCTCGAAACGAACCTCGTAAAACTGGAAGTAATCGGCGACGACGAGACGCTCTACCCGGATGCCGTCGAGCTCCTTAAAGCTGCTTCCGAACTCACAAACGACGGCTTTGAAGTGCTCGCCTATTGCGGCGACGACCCTGTCACCGCACGCAAACTTGCGGATCTTGGCTGCGCCGCCGTGATGCCGCTCGCCGCGCCCATCGGCAGCGGAATGGGGCTCGTGAACCCCTACGCATTGCGCATCATCCGCGAGTTGCTTCCCGACATCCCGCTCGTCGTCGACGCGGGGATTGGCACGGCCTCGGATGCGGCGCGAGCGATGGAACTCGGCTTCGACGGCGTCCTCCTCAACACAGCTATTGCCGGGGCGGAGCACCCCGTGATGATGGCCGAAGCCATCCGCAAAGCGGTTGAGGCTGGTCGGCTCGCCTATCGCGCGGGACGGATTCCTCGCCGCCTTTACGCGCAGGCTTCCACGCCCGACACCGGTCGAATCGACGTAGACACGCGGCTGTGAATCCGTTGCCCCGGCTCATGCTGATTGCCGACGGGTTCGCCTCCGGGCGCGCGAAGCAGACGGCGGAAGAGATTCGGACCCGTGTCTGCGTTTTGGTCGAGGCCGGATTGACGTTCGTGCAACTTCGCGATCACGTCGCCGCAATTGAGGACTTCGACGATGCAGCCCACGATCTGGCAGATCGACTCCGTATTCTCCAGCCTGATGTTGTTCTCGTCATCAACTCGCGTCGCAAGGTGGCTACGGACCTTGCGTGTGGGATTCATGTTGGGAGGCGAACCTTAAACGTTGTGCGGGCTTCCGAGGCGGAAAGGCCGCTCGGCTACTCGGCGCACTCGCTGGAGGACATCCGCCGCGCCGCCAAAACGGGTTCCGATTACGCGACGCTCTCGCCGATCTTCCCGACGGCAACGCACCCGGAGACCCAACCCCTGGGCGTTAGTTCGCTCGCCGAGGTTTGCGATGCCGTCCCCAACTTTCCTGTTTTTGCCCTTGGCGGGATTACGCCGGTAGGAGCATCGACCTGCCTGGATGTGGGTTCCTACGGAGTTGCCGTACTCTCCGACCTGCTGGGTGCAGCCGATCCGGTTGCGCGACTGAAAGCTTACCGCAACCTAGGGGTCGGTCGGACTTAGGAGGATTCTACTGCGGCGGCGGATACTCGGCCCATTTCTCCGCTCTTTTTCGTTACATAGTCCCGCTATGCGCCTTATAAGAGCGAACAACTGGTCTCGATTGCCCACTCGCCTCGTAACGAACCCCTAAGTCCGACAGACCCCTGGGTGTGCAATGAATGAATCGCTTATACGGACTGCGCTGACCATCGCCGGGAGCGACTCCGGCGGCGGAGCGGGCTTGCAGGCCGATATCAAGGCGTTCCAGGCGAACGGTGTTTATGGAATGAGCGTGGTGGCGGCTGTCACCGCACAAAACACGCAGGGTGTCACCGCCTCCTTCGATTTGCCCGACGCGATCATCACCGCGCAGATTGATGCCGTGGCGAAGGATTTTAAGATCCACGCGGTGAAGACCGGGATGCTGTCTTCCGAGGCCATCATACACGCTGTCGCCGATGGGATTGAGCGGCATCGACTCGGCCCCGTCGTCGTCGATCCGGTCATGGTGGCTACGAGCGGCGACCTGCTGCTTCAGTCGAATGCGGTTGAGGCGTTGAAATCGCGGATGCTGCCGCTTGCTGATCTTCTTACCCCGAACACGCACGAAGCAGAAGTGCTGGCGGGATTTCCTGTCATCACGCTGGACGACGCTCGCAGGGCAGCGAAGGTGATCCTGGCCATGGGGCCGCAAGCCGTTCTCGTCAAGGGTGGGCACCTCGAAGGCGAAGCCGACGCGGTTGACGTGCTGGTTGGCGTGGAAGGCGAAACGCTTTTTCGCGCCGAGCGCATTGACACGAAGAACACGCACGGCACGGGCTGCACCCTCGCATCCGCGATTGCCGCCAATCTTGCGAAAGGCTACGACCTGCGAGAGGCGATCCGACGTGCAAAAGCCTACCTCACCGAAGCCATCCGCCACTCCTTGTCCATCGGGAACGGCCGCGGGCCGACCCATCACTTTTGGTTCTTGGATGGCGAAGAAGCCCTTCTCAAGTGCGACTGACGGTTGTGGCAATCTTCATTGGGGTGCTTTTTTGACGACCCGTATCTTTGTCGCAGATGTGGAGCCACCCGCTCCCGAAGCGCCCGTAGCTCAGCTGGATAGAGCATCTGATTACGGATCAGAAGGTCGGAGGTTCGAATCCTTCCGGGCGTACAATCGTGCCGAACCGGTCATCCGACTGGCTCGGCTTTTTGATTTACGGAACGGTTAATAACGTCGCCTTCAACTGGCCACCATCGGACCCTACGAGCTACAACCAAAGGCTCGGCAGAAGGGAGACCCGTATCTTCGCGCCGTATACCCATGTGCCCGTAGCTCAGCTGGATAGAGTTTCTGACTTCGAATCAGACGGTCGGGTGTTCGAATCACCCCGGGCACACTCGAATGTCGGCATGGCCTGCAGGCCGTACCGACATTTTGCTTTCGTTGAGGATCCTATTGAAGAACGTGCAACATCGTCCGCTATATGCCAGGACGATGTGTGTCGTTGGGTAAAGGTTGGGCCCGGCACGGTCGATATGAGAAAGTGTCAGTTCGCGTTCAATCCGAGCAGCGGATTTTTTTCGTCAGACTCCATCCGCCATGCTCCGCCATATAGCCCTCGTACTTCTTGCCGCCCTGACTTTCGCGGCATGCGACACAACCGTTGCACCTGAAGCGGGTAGTTCACATACCCTATCAGGATCAACACCAGCCGCAGGGGGCAACGGCCAGGCCACCCCGCTCATGGATATGGGCAATCTGGTTTCTACGGCGGCTGCTGGCAGTGTGGTAGAGTATATGGGGCTGCAAGGCGGCCTGTACTTCGGGAACAACGTAGCGCCAGCGGCCCACGCGGACTTTGGGACGACGATGGCGCGCCGGATCCAACCCATCGACGCCACCGGTGAGCCGAATCCGAACGGGGCGATCGGGCTCATGTCCATCTCCATGTCGAATGCTTCGTTGGAGTGGTGCCACGCGGCCAGTTCCGGTGCCATGGGCGAACCGCCATGCCTGCCGCACACGTTCATGGGCCAGGCAGCTGATGACCCTTCCATCAATGACAAGCTTGTCATCATCAATGGTGCGAGGGTCGGCCAGGCGCTGGACCGATGGGATGCGGCCGATGATGACGAATATGCTCGCATTGCCACGGACGTGTTGCCTGCGTTCGGTCTTACGGAGGCTCAGGTGCAAGTTGTTTGGGTAAAGTCGGTCTTGGCCGAAGAGCCCAGTCGACCGTCACTTCCTCATCCCAACGCGTCCGCCTACAAACTCGAAAGGACGATTGGCGATGTCGTTCGGGCGCTCAGAGCGCGGTATCCAAACCTCCGTCAGATATTTTTCACGAGCCGCATCTACGGCGGATATTCTGAGCCCGACCAGCACAGCCCGGAGCCGTGGGCCTACGAGACAGGCTTCGGGACGAAGTGGGCCATCGAAGCGCAGATCACGCAGCGTGCCATTGGCGAGGTTGATGCTAACACGGGAGACCTGACGGGGACGCCATTCATGGCCTGGGGTCCCTACCTCTGGTCGTACGGCGACCGCGCCCGCAATGATGGCCTTATCTGGACGCGAGAGGACTTCTCGCCCCTCGACGGTATGCACGTGACGGAGAGCGGTGGCCGAAAGGTTGCAGACCGCCTGCTCGCGTTCTTCAAGACAAGCCCGTTCACTGAGTGCTGGTTCCTGGAAGGGCAGAGTTGCCACTGAGGCAAGTCAGCGGTGAAGGACAGGACGGGTCAATCGGGAGGCTTACCAGCGTCCGCGCGATGAACATGGGCGTTGGTTTTGGTAGCCCGCTAACTTGTAGGAGGCGGAGTCCAAGAGCTCCCGCCTTGCAGGGTGACGTGGCAGTGTGCCCCGTGAACAGAGATGGTGATTTCGGAAAACAGATCGTCGCGGGATGCCTAGATTGACCGAACCGCGTCTTTAACACCCTGACTTCCGAACCCCATGCCCCGCATCGTCCGCGCCGCGCTCATCCAGGCCACGCTATCCGAGAGCGCCGAGAGCCCTATCGAAACGATCAAGCAATCGATGCTGGACAAGCATGTCGGCTTGATCCAGGGGGCGGCCGAGAAAGGCGCGAAGATCGTCTGCTTGCAGGAGCTGTTCAACGGGCCTTACTTCGCGGCCGAGCAGGAGACAAAGTGGTACGGGCTGACGGAGCAGATCCCCGACGGGCCGACGACACGCGTGATGCAGGACCTCGCCAAAAAGCACAACATGGTGATCGTCGTACCGATGTACGAGGAGGACATGACGGGCGTCTACTACAACACCGCGGCGGTCATCGACGCCGATGGCTCGTATCTGGGCAAGTTTCGGAAAATCCATATACCGCACTGCGATCCCGGCTTCTGGGAGAAGTTCTACTTCCGGCCGGGGAATCTCGGCTACCCGGTGTTCGATACGGTGGTCGGGAAAGTCGGTGTCTACATCTGCTACGACCGGCATTTCCCCGAGGGCTGGCGCGAACTCGGCCTGAACGGCGCGGAAATCGTTTTCAATCCTTCAGCCACCGTTGCAGGACTGAGCGAGTACCTCTGGAAGCTCGAACAGCCCGCCGCCGCGTGCGCCAACATGTACTTCGTTGGCGCTATCAACCGCCCGGGCACCGAGGCGCCCTGGAACATCGGTGAGTTCTACGGAACGTCGTACTTCGCAAATCCCCGAGGGCAAATTGTAGCGGAAGCCCCACGCGAGGGAGACGCCGTGCTCGTGGCCGATCTCGATCTGGACCTGATTCGGGAGGTGCGCAACACGTGGCAATTCTACCGCGACCGAAGGCCAGAGACCTACGAGGCTACGGTAAGGGCATGAGGGGCCGACAAGCAGAAACCGCCCATTTTTCAAGGGGGCTCCCCGACGAAGGAGGGGTGGGGGTTTGTTGGGAGATGTTGAAGTGCCTCCAATGGCCATCAGCCTCCGAGTCGATGCCATCCTTGCGGTAAAACCTCCGCCTCATAAGCTCGGCACGATGGTCTCCGCTCATGCCTTGCAGCGCCGCTGAGCGCCGCCCCTTAAAAAGGGAGGGGTTTTAATCATGCCATCATCCGACATCCGACAATCTCCCCTCTACAACGAGGACCTCGCGCCCGTGACACTGGAAGCCCGGACGTGGGGCATGTGGAACATCTCCGCGCTATGGGTCGGCATGGCCGTTTGCATCCCCACGTACACGCTCGCGGCCGGACTGATTTCGCAGGGGATGACCTGGGGGCAGGCGCTGTTGACGATCACACTCGGCAACCTGATTGTGCTGGTACCGATGGTCCTCAATGCCCACGCAGGCACCAAGTACGGCGTGCCGTTCCCCGTTCTGATCCGGTCGTCGTTCGGAACACTCGGGGCGAACATCCCGGCGCTCATGCGCGCGCTCGTCGCCTGCGGCTGGTTTGGTATCCAGACGTGGATCGGCGGCTCGGCCATCTACGTCTTGCTCTCTGTGCTTTTCGGTTTTGAATCGGCGGGGCCTGCGGATCTGGTTCCGGTCATCGGGCTGTCGTGGGGGCAGCTCGCGTGCTTCCTCGTGTTCTGGGGGATCAACATCGCGGTCATTCTCGCCGGGATCGACACCATCAAATGGCTGGAAACGCTGGCGGCACCGTTCCTGCTGCTTGTTGGCCTGGGGTTGCTTTGGTGGGGGCTCTCGGCGGGCGGCGGATTCGGCCGAGTGTTATCGGATGAAACCGTGGCGGCTGTTCGCGGTGACCTCGTCGGCGATTTCAACTTCTGGAAAGTCTTCTGGCCGAACCTGACGGCGATGGTTGGATTCTGGGCGACCCTCTCGCTCAACATCCCCGACTTTACTCGATACGCCCGATCACAGAAAGACCAGATACTGGGGCAGGTGATAGGGCTTCCCACGACGATGATGCTCTATTCATTCGTCGGGATTGCGGTGACGAGCGCCACGGTGCTCGTCTTCGGCGAGGCCATCTGGGACCCCGTGCAGCTGCTTGGGCGCTTCGACAGCAAGCTGATCGTCGGCTTCGCGCTGTTTGCGCTGACCATCGCCACGCTTTCGACGAACATCGCCGCCAACGTCGTCTCGCCAGCCAACGATTTCTCGAACCTCTGGCCGCGTGTCATCTCGTTCAAACGAGGAGGCCTGATTACGGGCGTGATCGGGATCCTGATCTTCCCGTGGAAACTGTACACCGACCTCTCGAACTACATCTTTACGTGGCTGATTGGGTACAGCGCTTTGCTCGGGTCCATCGCCGGTGTCATGTTGGTGGACTATTTCATCCTCCGGCGCGCGACGCTTGACGCGGACGATCTCTACCGAGCGGACGGGCAGTACGCTTTCGGTGGAAGCGGATTCAACTGGCGGGCGATGGTGGCCATGCTGGTCGGCATCCTGCCCAACGTGCCGGGATTTCTGGCGCAAGCGTCGGGCGGATCCATCCGGGTCGCCCCGATCTTCGACGCGATCTATCCCTATGCGTGGTTCGTCAGTCTGCTGCTGGCGGGACTCGTACACTGGGGTTTGACGCGGGCGTTTCCTTCATCCTCCCCGACTCGTCATCCTGAGCGAGCGTAGCGAGTCGAAGGATCTAGCCTGAGATTAGCTCGATGCTTGTTTGGTGCTAGATCCTTCGACTACGTTCGCTCCCGACAAGTCGGGCACGAACTCCGCTCAGGATGACACGTTGAGAGTAGGAAGTCCGCGCACAATTCCTTCCCAATCCATTCTCCCTATCGAACAAACCATGGCCGAAGTAATGACTGAATCCACGCTGGAATTGCCGCCCTGCGACCATCAACCGGCACCGTACGACGGGCCGTCGCGGGAGGAAGTACTTGCGCAGCGAAAGCAATTTGTCCACCCCTCACTGTTCTTGCTCTACTCCGAGCCGCTGATGGTGGTCGAGGGCCACATGCAGTACGTCTTCGACGAGAAGGGTCGGCGCTATCTCGATATGATCGCCGGGATCGTCACAGTCTCCTGTGGCCATGGGCATCCCAAAGTCGTTAAGAGGATGCAAGACCAGAGCTCAAAGCTCCAGCACGCGACGACGATCTACCTCCACCCAAATCTTCCCGCGCTTGCCGAGAAAGTTGCTGAGAAGATGCCTGACGGTCTTGATGTGACGTACTTCGTCAGCAGCGGGAGCGAGGCCAACGAGCTCGCCATCAACATGGCGCGGGCGTACACGGGCGCGACGGACGTGATCGCCGTTCGCAATGCCTATCACGGGATGTCGTCAACCTCCATGGGGCTGACTTCGCTTCAAACGTGGAAGCACGAGATCCCGCAAGGCGTGGGCATCCACCACGCGATCTGCCCCGATCCGTACCGACATCCGTATCCGGGCACGCCGGAGGCGAAGGCGCACCGCAGTGCCGAGGACATCCGCGACCTCATCCGCTTTTCGACGTCCGGGCACGTCGCCGCGTTCATCGCCGAGCCCATTCAAGGCGTTGGCGGGGCCACGATGGGCGCGCGGAACTACCTCGGCGAAGCCTATGCCATCGTCCGCGAGCACGGAGGCCTCTGTATCGCCGACGAGGTGCAGACGGGCTTCGGCCGCACCGGCGACCACTACTGGGGGTTCCAGAACTTTGATGTCGTCCCCGATATGGTCGTGATGGCAAAGGGCATTGGCAACGGCGCGCCGCTGGCGGCAGTGACAACGCGCCGCGAGATCGCCGAGGCGTTCACGAAGCGCCTCCATTTCAACACGTACGGCGGCAACCCGGTCAGCATGGCCGCCGGATTGGCCGTGCTGGAGGTGATCGAAGAAGATGGTCTGCAGGAGAACTGCCGCGTCGTGGGCGGGCATATGAAGGCGGGGTTGGAGGAGCTAATGTCCCGGCACGCGCTCATCGGCGACGTGCGCGGCCTGGGCCTGATGCTTGGCGTCGAACTCGTCACGGACCGAGAAACGAAAGAGCCTGCTGGTGCGGCCACCGCTGCCGTCGTGGATGCGATGAAGGAGATGGGCGTGCTCGTCGGGAAAGGTGGGATCTCTGGCAACGTGCTGCGCATCAAACCGCCCATGTGCATCACGAAAGAGGACGCCGACTTCACGCTGGCCGTTCTCGACAAAGCGCTGTCGATGGCGGCGTAGGAGGAAGAGGGCATGCTTATGATCACGCAAGAGAAGGGCTCCTCTTGAAGAGATCGACCAAGTCATTCGCTGAAAGAACGTTATTTGGTTCTGCTCAGAACAACCAGATCAGCCACTTCCTCGAATGCGGGAGTTACGCCGCAATTCCGCTTCAAACGCTGGAGGTTTTTGCACGCAGCTCTTTCTGCCAACTCAACCGCAAACTGACCTGAACGGGCCCACGCATTTCATTAGCGGCCTGACGATTAAGCAATCAACCCTGCCACAACCCCATTCGTGTCAATCACCGTTGCCTCGGGCTCGGCGCGTTTTAGCGAGTCTTTTTCTGACGGGCCAAGTTCGAGGATGGTAGAAGCCCACGTCAACCCGGCACCGAAGGCCACGAAGGCGATCGTGTCGCCGGGTTTTGCGCGGCCTTCCGTAAGCGCTTCCGAGAGCGCAATGGGGATCGAAGCAGCCGACGTGTTTCCGTAGCGATCCACGTTCACCACCACCTTTTCCGGCGGGAGGTTCATCTGTTTCACGGCGTACTCGATGATACGCGCGTTGGCCTGGTGCGGGATGAAGAGGTCGATGTCGTCAGGGCTCATCTCGGCCTTGTCCATCACTCGCTGGAGGGAGGCCCCCATTGTCGTCGTCGCGAACTTGAAGACCTCCCGGCCATTCATGCGCAAATACTGCCGACGGGCGTCAATGCGCTCGTGCGTAATGGGCTCTGCGGTTCCGGGGCACCATGCGATGATGGCCTCGTGACTGGCACCCTCGCTGCCCAACTCGAAGGCGCGCACGCCGCACGGCGTTTCGGTGGCTTGAAGAACGACTGCACCGGCACCATCTCCAAACAGGACGCAGGTCGTTCGGTCTTCCCAGTCGAGGTTCCGCGAAATGAGTTCAGCGCCCACGACCAGAATGGTCTTGTATGCACCGGTTTGGATAAACTGGTCAGCCGTGACGAGCGCGTAAACGAAGCCGGTACATCCCACCATCGCCGTCATTGCACCGCACTTCAGCCCAAGCTGATCCTGCACCTGGCTCGAAACCGGCGGCGTCATGTAATCCGGGCTGCTTGTGGCGACGATTAGAAAATCTATGTCCTCAGGTTCGATTCCAGCCACGTCCATCGCGCGTCGGGCAGACTCCGAAGACATCGTGGACGTAAACTCGCCCTCGCCCGCGATATGACGTTGCTTGATGCCTGAGCGCGATTGAATCCACTCGTCGGACGTATCGACCGTCCGGGCTAGTTCGTCATTGGAAACTCCGGTTCCCGGGGCGTAATGGCCCCAGCCAATCAGGTTGCTGTAAAGGCGTTGCATGGAGTGGGAGGTGGGATTTGTCGGAACGTACGGACGATCGCGGGAATTTCCAGCACTGCGCGGATGGCACAAAGCGCTGTCGGGAGCCGAGCATCGGGTTTATTTGTCCTACTGTGGAGCGTCTGTGAGGATGCAAATCCCAGGCAACGTGCCAATGCGATGCCGGGAGATCCTTCCTCCCGTCGGTCGTCCTGAAGAGCAATTACGCTGGCGAGATCTGGCCCTCAAAACTCCCTTCTCTCAAGAAATGTAGCGTCTGCCGAATTGTGTCGGGTGCATTCATGATGAGCGTGTGGCCGTGCGGGACGATGGTCCAATCGGCCATCCCCGCGACCTTTGTCCGCTCAATGGCCACGATGCCATCTGACGGCCCGTCAAAATGCCGGGCAAATCCCGGGAAGAGGTTGCGCCCACCCGCAATGACACCGGTCTCGATGCCTAGCGGGCCAAGCTGGTTGGGCGCGCTGTCGTCATCAACACCTAGCTCGCCGAATGCCGGGCCGCAGAACCAGTGCAGTGGCGGCAGCTCCCTGAAATAATTGACGAGTTCGCTTCCCTGGTTGGGAGGTGCAATCATCACCGCCCGCGAATTCTTGATTGGCCCGTTGTGCTCGACGAAATGCCGCACGAGAATCCCGCCTAGCGAGTGCGTCACAAAGTGGATGCGCCCAGAGCCGGATTTCCGGGCTTCGTCGAGTCTGGATCCAACCACCTCTTCAGCGAGGTCAGCAATTCCTCCTCTCCTGAAACTGTAGCTCCTGTTTATGGTCCGGTAACCCGACTTCCGAAGCGCGCGATCCATCCACGCCATCGAGATCGACGTCCGGCCCAGGCCGTGGAGCACAATGACGGTTTCGTTTCGGAAGGGCATGCGCGCTTCTACCCATCGATGCTCGTCTGGATTCTTCCGGCCAAGAGGTCGTAAGCTGCTGCCTTCATGGCTGATTCGTTTCCACCACACGCTGACTATGTGCCACCGGAGGAGCCGCAAACAGAGGCTTCGTTTTCGCCCACGTCGACGCAAAAAGCTCGGAATGTCGGTAGGCGTCGAGCGCGGCCTCGTTATCCCACTCGCTGAACGTGCTCAGGATGTTGGGGAACCGCGCATCCTCCCAGAGCTCCAGCCGTCTGCAACCCGGGAAGGCTCGGATTCTTGGTGACGCCTCATTATATAGCGCCCGAAACGTGGCCAGACCGTCGGGCCTTAACGTCATGCGCACCGTGCGAATCAACATAGCCTCGGAAATGCAAAGGATAGAAACGGCGAAAGGGAGGATCGCCCTAACGATCGCTCCCTTTCATCCCAAAACACATCGACTTGATGTGCTAGTTGCGAATGGTCAAGGTCGACACGACACCCGCGTGGTCGCTCGGCCAAACGCCGCTTGCCGTGATGTCTGCAACATCGTTGCCGACAACGGTCGCCGATGTGGCGGTCACGTCGCCGCGAGCGAAAATGACGTCGATGCGGTTGCTCAGCTCGGAAGGAATATTGCGAATAAGCGGATCCTGGCAGCAGGTGAATCCAGAGCCTGAACCCGCCGTGGCCCACGCGTCCAGATAGTCTTGCTGAAAGTTGCGGTAGACGCTGCCACCGTCACTTGGGTCAGCCGGATCAGAGTTGAAATCGCCTACAACGACAACGGGCGAAGCGAGCCCGGCCAGATTGCCTTTCAGCGTTGAACCTTGGGCCAGCTGTGCGACAATCGCTGCTCCGCCGACTTCGAGGTGGGCATTGGCAAACGAAAACGAGACGCCATCCTTGACCGCTCGTAGCGTACTGAACCCACGCGTGAACGCAATATCGTTGCCGCCAATGTCGATGATGGCGGTGATGGACAGGTCAAAATTGTTTTCCAACACATTGGAGACGGTGATGCCATTCCTGGCGAGGATTACGTCGCTATCCAAGTACCGGTAATCGACGAAATTCACGCCATCCACGGTGGACGGGAATTCGACGTCGGCGTTCATATTGCGCGCGACAACTGTATAGTTGAGGCCGCGCGCTGTGAGCGCGGACTGAAGGATCTGGAGGAAGTCGAACGTCACGCTGGTAGCCTGTGAAGGGCTTGCCGTGTGGTGGTCGCCGGGAGATTGGGAGTAATAGGTCGAGACCTCCTGAAGACCGACAAGGTCTGGGCTGGCTGCTTCGATTTCCGCAGCAATGGCGTCCATCCGCGCGGGGATGTCGCTGGCGACGACAGTACCGTACAACTGGGCAACGCAGCCGAGAATCGCCACATCGGCGCAGGCAGGATCGAGTAGGGTAAACAGATCGGCGCCCAGGTAAATGTTGCGCGTCATCACGGTCACGTTAGTTTCGAGCGATGTCGTGCCGCTGTCGGAGTCGCAGCCGGAGAACACCGGGAGGGCGATAACCGCGAGGAGCAGAAGACCGCCCGTACTGATTCGTTTGATCGTAGTCATAGCGTCGCATTGGATTGGTGTGGGAAGGGGACGAGCCCCCAAAGGGGCACTATTGAGTTTGCAGAATTGCGCCTTAGCCCGCGTATCCAAACATGGCCATGAATTTCATGGCGAAGGCCGGGTTGCCTTTCAGTTTCAGCTTGCCTTGCATCATGGCCATCATCGGGTTGAGGTCGCCGTTTTCAACAGAGAGCCAGTTGTTGGCGTCGGCGCTTAGCGTCAGCGTTGCATCTTCGGTCGTCCCGTCCGCAATGGTCAGCGTTTGGTCTTTGACTGTCAGGAGCACGTCCCGGGCGTTGTCGCCCGAAAGCTTCATGTGCACGACGGCATCAACGCCTTCCGCCTTGTCGGATCGGAATCGATCGGGGTAGGAGGCCAGGACTTCGTCGAGGTTGCTGTAGCGGGGCATGCGGTGGCGGACGAGGCGATGATCGCCGAACAATTGTAGCAGTGATATCAAGATACCGCGATGCTCCGGCGGGGGACGCCGTGCGACGCTGCTTTTTTAGCATTCGCCCGTGGGGTAGCTTGGCCGCTCCGATAACCGCCCTCCATGCGTTTTCTTGTTCCCCTTTTAACCTCCGTGGTGCTCGCCGGGGCAGTCAGCGGCCAGGCCCAGCCATCGTCGGGTACATCCGGTGGGCTTGACATCGAGCCCTACCGAAGCACCGTCGAGCGGATAATCGAAGCCGCTTTGGCCGACAGTGCGGCCTACGACCGTCTCGCTTATATGGGCGATATGTTTGGGCACCGCCTCAGCGGATCGCAGTCGCTGGAGGATGCGATTGATTGGATCCTGGACGAGATGAATGCCGATGGCCTCGACAATGTCCGTGGGCAGCCCGTCCTTGTGCCGAAGTGGGTCCGAGGCCAGGAATCGGCGACGCTGGTTTCGCCTCGGGAAGAAAGCCTGACCATGTTGGGGCTCGGGGGTAGCATCGGAACGCCGACCTCAGGCATCACGGCCGAGGTGCTGGTCGTCCGTTCTTTCGAGGATCTTGCGGCGAGGGCTGTCGATGCCCAAGGGAAGATCGTCGTCTTCAACGTCCCGTTCACGACGTATGGCGAGACGGTCCAGTACCGAGTTAATGGCGCCGTTGAGGCCTCCCGAGCCGGAGCCGTCGCCAGCCTGATTCGCTCGGTCGGGCCGTTCGGAATGCAGACTCCGCACACCGGCACGATGCGCTATGCCGATGACGTCGAGCCTATCCCGCACGCGGCCCTCACGATAGAAGGCGTCGAGCTGCTCCAGCGCCTGGTCAATCGAGGAGAGCATCCCATTGTCACCCTAAACATGGAAGCGCGCTTTGAGGAGGACGTGCTGTCGCGCAACGTGATTGGCGAGCTTCGAGGCAGCGAGCTTCCGGACGAGGTCGTCGTTCTGGGTGGCCACATCGACTCTTGGGATGTGGGGACGGGCATGATGGACGATGGCGGCGGCTGCATTGTGGCGTGGGAAGCCGTCCGGCTGCTCCGCGATCTCGGCCTTCAACCGCGCCGAACGATTCGCGCCGTCATGTGGACGAATGAGGAGAACGGGCTTCGTGGTGCAACGACCTACTTCGATTCGGTCATGGTCGCAGGGCAACTCGAGAACCATGCCCTCGCAATTGAATCGGATGGTGGCGTTTTCGCGCCCGTCGGCTTTGGATTTGGTGGCTCCGACGAAGCGTTTTCCATGCTCACGCCTGTCGCTGAACTGCTGGATCCGATCCTGACGGACAGCGTCCGCGGCGAACGTGGAATTACCCGTGGGGGAGGCGGCGCAGACATAGGTCCGCTCATGCGCGCCGGGGTGCCAGGGATGGGCCTCAATACCGCCGGAGACCGTTATTTCTGGTACCATCACACGCCATCAGACACGATTGAAGTGCTCACGCCGGACGGCGTCCAACGGTGCGTGGCGGCGATGGCAATAATGGCTTACGTCGTCGCGGACATGCCCGGGCGATTGCCGTTTGCGCCGAGTGGTGAGTGAGCGGATCTCAAACGACGGCCCGGGAAGGCAGGGCACAACGTTGTGCCCCGGCGAATCGGAAACGTCCTTCGGCTTACCGGTGCGGCCAAAAGCCTTGAGAGGCGCGGTCACTTAAGTAAATCGTAACGCATCCGATACATGAGCTTGGCCTACACTAGCGCCGAGCCCGAATCAACGGCTTGAACTCTACTACGATTGTCAAACGCGCACCGTCGTGCATCAAACCCAAGTTGGTCAAATCGGAGCATAATCGCCCGTCGCGATGCTTTCTGTCGCGTTTTTCGTTAGACTCGTCCACCGCCATTTCGTCCCCCACGATGCTTCGGTCTCTTGTTCTCCTCTGCGGAGGAGCGTTGTTTCTTGCCCCGTGCGCCCTTGCCCAGTCCGCCACAATTAATGGTTATGTCGCGGACGAGGCGAACAGCGAAACGCTTATTCAGGCCAACATCCTCATTGAGAACACGTCCAGAGGAGCCGCGACCAACACCTCCGGATTCTATATCCTCTCCAATCTGGAGTCCGGAACGTACACGCTTCGCGTCTCCTACCTTGGATTTATCACAGCGCGCGAGACGGTAACGCTGGAGGCTGGCGAGACCCGCCGACTAGACTTCGATCTCTATACGGAGGCATTTGAAACGGAGGAGATTGTTGTAGAGGCCGACGAATCGCTTGAGGAGCAGCGAGCACCCGGATTACAGGAAGTGCCAATCCAGATCGTGGAGCGGCTACCCTCGGCGTTCCAAGCCGATTTGTTTCGGTCGATTCAGGTTCTTCCGGGAATCAAGGCATCGTCGGATTTCTCCTCCAAGCTGTACATACGCGGTGGTTCACCCGACCAAACGCTCATTCTCCTCGACGGCACGACGGTCTACAACCCAACCCATTTCTTTGGCTTCTTCTCGACGTTCAACACGGAGGCCATAAAGGATGTGCGCATCTATAAGGGCGCGTATCCAGCCACATACGGTGGACGGCTGGGATCCGTCATTGACATCTACAACCGCGACGGAAACCGCAATGAGACTGAAGGAATGGTGCAACTTGGTCTCCTCGCCTCCCGGGCAGGCGTTGAGGGGCCCCTTTCACTTGGTGGCGTGCGCGGCTCCTATACCCTCGACGCGAGACGCTCGACGCTGGAGCCCTTGCTGGCATTCCTACGCAACAATCTGGACGAAGAAGCTATCCCAAGGCGCTTCTATTTTTACGATGTCAATGCGAAGGTCAACCTCGACCTCTCTTCGAATGATCGGGTTTCCATTTCTGGCTATGCGGGTCGCGACAAGGTGCTCGTTCGGTTCGCAGACGACGCTGAATTTGATCTTGATTATGGCAACCAGACGCTCTCGCTCGGATACACGCGGATCTTGTCGGAGACCGCGTTTTCTTCGTTCCGGGCAACCGGCTCACGTTACTTCTCCTTTCCCATGGGGCGGGTAGCCGGCACCGAATTCGAGCGTCCAAACTCGATCCTGGACTTTTCGGGGCGAGCCGATATCGAGTGGGTTCCGAGCGAGCGTTTCGAGAGTAAGGTTGGGCTGTGGGGCGGCCATCTCGACCTAAATCTCAGAAGCATTTTCGACGGTGTGGAACGGATTGACTTCTCGGCCGACGCACCCTACGGATCGGGCTACGCGCAGGTTCAATACAGGCCGTCGCCGTCATGGATCTTTACGGGAGGCTTCCGAGGCGACTACTTCGGCGCCGGGAATTTTACTCGTTTGGCGCCACGCTTACAGATCGAACGCAAGTGGGGCGAGGACTTTATTCTGCAGGCGGCCGCTGGTCGATATTATCAGTTCCTTACGCTGGTTTCGAACGAGGCCTTCTCCGGTTTCGACGTATGGGTGACGACGGGAGAAGGGGTGCAGCCCAGCTCGAGCGACCAGCTTGCGCTGGGATTGAAAACACGCCTGCCTTTGGGTTTTCGGTTCGACGCCGAGGTCTACGCTCGAACGATGGATAACCTGTTCGAGATACGCCCCGAAATACAGGATGTGGCTGGCCTCGACTACGCGGACCTGTTCAGAATAGGCGAAGGCTACGCGTATGGCGCAGAGTTTCTCCTCGAAAAGACGACGGGCACCCTTACCGGTCTTGTCAGCTACACGATCGGTTCGACCCGCCGACGCTTTTCCGACAGCCCCGGTTTTGCGAGTTTCTATCCACCCAAATATGATCGTCTCAATGACGTGAGCCTGGTTCTGTTCTTTAGCCTGGGTCGCGGTTGGTCCACGACGCTTGTGGGATCCTACGCGACGGGACAAGCTTACACGGAGCCGGTCGGGCGCTACACGGTCGAAGGTGTCGGGTTCGTTACCGGCGATCTGAACGGGCTGGTATCGCAGCAACTCAACGGGCAACGTCTGCCTGCCTATCACCGGATTGACGTGGGGTTGACAAAACGAGGACGATTGTTGGGCTTTGCGGACTACAGCGTCCGAGTCCAGGCGGTCAATGCGCTGAACCACCGGAACCTGTGGTTCTATCGGTATGACTTCGATGAGAACCCCGTCGAGCGCTCGGCGGTCAGGCAGCTTCCAATCCTACCCAATGTCGCTCTAACACTCCGCTTCTAATGCGCGCCTGTATGTCGAGAACAACCTGTTTGTTTGCACTTGTGGTCGGCCTCCTCTCCAGTTGTGATTCGGGTGGCCTCGACGATTTTGTCCCACAAGTCGTGCTCAGTGGCGTCCTGATCGCTGGCGAACCCCTCGCACCGATCAACCTCGCGTTGACAGGGCCTATTGGAGCGGCATACGATCCTCTTGCCCAGGCGATCAACGACGCCGAGGTTACGCTGACGTTGACGCAGCAAGACGGCACAACGGTCGAACTCCCTTATCAACTCTCGTCGCGCGGCGACGGCCTGTATGTCTACGCCGAGCTGACGGAAGACGTGCCGGTGATCGGTGGTGCCACCTACAGGATTGAGGCCATCGTCCCCGGATTCCCTGACCCGGTCTCGGCGGAGACGATCGTTCCGACCGCATTTGCAGTGGCTACCCCCCTTCCGGATACGGTTTTCTATCAAGTCGGCGAATCGCCAAAGATGGACGTCACGCCGTCCTTTTATCCTGGCCGACAGAACGTTTATGTGTTCAACGTCCGGGCACGCGAGTTTCAAAACTTCGAGCCGACTCCGTTCGCCGCGGATCTGATCGCAGATCGAAACGTGAATCCGATTGATCTCCGGGAAGCCAACTCGCCGCTCATCAACGAAGGGAACTATGACATCAACCCTGATGGCTCGGTGCGCGTCAGCATTGTCTGGCTGGCCTTCAATTTTTACGGTCCGCAGCGCGTGCTCATCACGGCCGTCGACGACGCGCTGATTCACTTTCTTGAGTCGCAGTCGATCCAGTTCCTGCCGACCACGCTTTCGCCGGGGGAGATCCCCAACGTTGTGTCTAACGTCCAGAACGGTGTGGGTGTTTTCGGGTCGGTCGCCCAGGTTTCATCGTTCACGTTTCTCGACCGTGCGCCATGATTGCGTCGGCTTCGTAAACAGTCACCCCTTCGCGGGGCTCAGCGGCCAGGGCCGTCATTGCATGGGCCAGTACATCGGCTGGCGTGGCGCGGTATTTCCGGAGCCGCCCGGAAAGCAGCGGCCTCAGCGCGGTGATAAATTTCGCTGAGAGTGCTTCCAAGGGGCGGCGCTCGCGGCGCTCGCCGGTTAAAAGCGACGGTCGGAATATTCCAAGGGACTCAAACCCGACGTCGGCAACCGCTCGCTCTACCTCGCCCTTCACACGGTTGTAGAAGATCCGGGATTTCGGGTTAGCGCCCAGGGCTGAGACCAGCATGTACTGCCTGGCTCCGTGCGCGCGTGCCAATCGGGCTGCGGCTAACGGATAGTGGAAATCCACGCGGCGGAAGGCATCCTCTGATCCGGCTTTCTTGATAGTCGTGCCGATGCAGCAGAACACGTCGTCGCACGCGAAGTGTGCTGCGTGATCCTCCAGGTTGTCGAAGTCGACGAGGTGATGGGCATGTTGGGGCGCAACGGGCTCCATCCCACGACGCCCGAGCGTGACGACTTCGGTCCATCGGTCGTCCTCCAACAGCAACTTCAGTATCTGCTCACCGACGAGGCCGGTTGCACCCAGGACCAGGGCGGTGCGATTGGGCGCGATCATGGCGTGCGCTGCGTGTGGAAGTCCGGTTGAATGTCTTCTAGCAGGATACGCACTCGGCGTTCTCAGTCGGCTGACCATCTGGCCTCGCGCTACTGAGCCTCACCGTGACGTTAATCCGACGGATTGAAACGACCACGCGGCTGCTCGCGCGAATCGACTTCGAGGCTATGGAAACCAACCGGTCCATCAATTAGACCTCGGACAAATGCTGCCCTGCGGATCTCTTCCGGCGAACGCACGGAAACAGTGGAGGCGAAGCCCTGCGACGAGCGCGCGTCGCGCAAATGGAGGTCGGTATGCTCCCGACGGTTTCGCAGCAGGGGGAAGTCGCGTGCCATGCTTGTTCGGCGTCCTCGGTGGCCGCTGTACCTTCCGTCCGTTCTCCGAAAACCCATGCCCGACACATCCACAAAGCTCGTCGCCGTCGGTCTGGCCATGCGTTTCGGGCGCCGCGTCCTGTTTGGCAATTTGTCGTTGGAGGTCGCGCCGGGTACGCCGCTGGCCATTACGGGTCGTAACGGCTCGGGCAAATCCACGCTTTTACGAATCCTCGCAGGTGTGCTGGAGCCCGTGGATGGCGCGGTCGTTTTGCAGGTAGGTGGGATAGACGTGCCGGGAGTTGATCGTCCTCACACCGTCGGGTTTGTCGCGCCGTATTTGCGGCTCTATGCCCCCTTCTCCGCGCGCGAGAACCTCGCGTTTCTGGCCAAGGCCAGACGACTTTCCGACCGGGAACAGCGGATTGACGCGGCCCTTCACCGGGTCGGACTTGCCGAGCGGGCCGAAGACCAGTTGATTACGTTCTCAACCGGGATGAGACAGCGCCTTCGTATTGCTGCCGCGCTGCTTCACGACCCGCCAGTCCTTTTGCTCGATGAGCCGTCCGCCGCCATGGATGAATCGGGCCGCGAGCTTGTTGAGTCCATCATTCGAATGGAGGAGAAAATCGTAGTCGTGGCCACGAACGACCCAGCCGAGGCCGCGCTTTGCACCAGCCAGTTGCATCTCGTAGATCAGTCGTAGGGGAACGGAAGGCCGGGTCCGTAACGTCCCGACGAATAATCCCGCCGCCCGGTTCGGGACGAGCAGACGCCACGTGTCGGGACGTGCACGGCCAGAACTAACTCGTGCATCCATCGTCGATCAAACAGCGACTACCGCGAATACGGCCAGATCAACCGTCGCGCCGGCGTCGAGAAGTGGACGGGCCGCGGCCGTCAATGTTGCCCCAGTCGTGAGCACGTCGTCCACGAGCAGAATGTGCTGATGGCTGAGGTTTGCTAGCTCCCTCAGCGCAAACGCGCCGGACACGTTTGCCCATCGTTTGGCGCTAGAGAGATTGGTCTGGGACTTTGTCGCGCGCGTGCGGACAAGCAGCTCTTCGGGCACATCGGGTTTCCCGACAAGCGCATCCGACACGCCCAGAGCGATCTGGCGGCTCTGGTTGTAACCGCGCTCCAGCTCCCGCCGGCGAGCGAGCGGCACGGGAATTATGGCGTCGTAAACGGGCCGATCAAGTTCACGAGAGAGCTCCCGCGCAAGAAATCGACCGAGGCGGACGCCGAGTTGGGGCCTGTTCTGGTACTTGAGGGCGTGTTGGAGGCGCTGGATAGTTCCGCCATCGTCAAATACCCACAGCGCGAAGAGGCTGGTGAAGCCGCCAGCCTTCTCAGGGAGTCGAGCCAGTTGTCTTGCAACCTGTTCGCTGGTCGCTCGCGGCAATCGCCGAAGGCACGTCGTGCAAATGGGAGGTCCATCCACGGCGTCCTCGGGAAGCCGGATTTCGCAGCCAAAACAGAGCGTTGGGTAAATGAGCCCGAGCGCTGCCCGTGCAAGACCCAGCGAGTTTTCCCGTACCTCTGCAATCGTTTCGTTCTGCATTCGCTTCCAGGCGTGCTTCCTTCAATATCTTGGCGGCGCAGTTACAAAACAAGCTGCATTTCGCCCAATCAACGCAGAAATACATGGCCATTCGTCGCGGCATGCTCATCAAGAACGTCGCCGAGCGCCCGCTCAGCATCCGCCTTCGCACACGGGTTATCAAGATGACAGCCGGGGAGGAAGTGCTCGTAACGGCCGAGGAAGTCCGCGACTCCGCGCTTCGAGAGAACATGCAAATCCGAACCATTGCCATCGTCCGGCCTTCGACCGCGGAGGAAGGCGAGGCTCTTGCGCTTGCGTTGGCGGGCAAGAAGTAGGTGGTATCGATGAACGTTTTGGCGCTCGAACCCTGGTACGGAGGCTCTCACAGGCACTTTCTGAAAAACCTCGCTGGCCATAGTCGGCACGACTTCAGGAAGGTGACGATGGCCGCGCGGTTCTGGAAATGGCGAATGCAGGGCGGCGCGGTGACGCTCGCGCAGAAGGCACTGGAAAGGGTAGACGGGGGGCCCCAGCCCGACGTGATCTTTGCGACCGACATGGTGAACCTCCCGGCGTTTCTGGCACTGACGCGTGGGCAGTTTGCCGAAACGCCAGCCATCCTTTATTTCCACGAAAACCAACTCACCTACCCGATTAGAGAGGGCAAGGAACGCGACTACACCTACGTCTACATCAACTATCTCTCGGCGCTGGCGGCCGATCAGGTCGTGTTCAACTCGCAGTTCCACCACGATCAGTTTTTCACGGCGCTGCCGACGCTCCTCCGCCGATTTCCAGACTACACGCATCTCGAAACCCTTCGTGGGCTTCGCGCCAAGAGCTCCGTACTTCACCTCGGAATCGACCTGGAGGGCCACGACAAATACGCGCCTGCTGCGGAAGCGGAACGAGCGCACACCGACGGCCCGCCCATCGTCCTCTGGAACCAGCGATGGGAGTACGACAAGAACCCGGATGCGTTTTTCCACGTCATGAACCGTCTCGACGACGCGGGCGTACCGTTCCGGATGATTCTCGCGGGCGAGCATTTCGAAGAACAGCCGGAAGGCTTCGAGCGGGCTTTTCAGCGCTACGCTGACCGCATTCTGCACTACGGCTACGCCGAGAACTTCGCCGAGTACAGCAGTCTGCTCCACCGCGCCGACATCGTGGTTTCCACTGCGCGCCACGAGTTCTTCGGCATCGCCATGCTGGAGGCCATCTACTGCGGTTGCCATCCGCTCCTGCCGAACCGGCTGACCTACCCGGAATTGATCCCGGAGAATCTCCAGCGCCCGCTCCTCCACGCGCCGATCCTCTACGAGGATGAGGAGGAGCTCTTTGGTCTCCTTAAACGCATGCTCACCGGCGAGGAGAAGCCGCTCCCCAAGAACGTTCTCAGGGAGATCCCGGCGCATCTCTCCTGGAAGGAGCAAGTGGGTTTGTTTGACGAGCTGCTGGATTCGGTGGCCGGGGGCGGCTGACATCTTCGCAAGCCACCACGCTCCGATCATCCTCATGAGGTGACCCGATTGCAGCGGCGGCGAGTTGTGGCTGCCACGACGTTGCCCGCTCTCTTCCGGCTAACCCCTTGTTCGACGGGGCAGAAATCGCTACACTATTGCGTTCGGGAGCCCAATGGATTTCGTCCGCTGAGGATCTCGCGTATCACGACTCTCTCACTCGACTCAACGGAGTAATTCCATGAAAAAAGGCTTTCTCATCGGCTTGTTCGTCGCCGTTGCGGCTCTTGTCGCCGCCTTTCCGGCTTCAGCACAGTCGCTCGTCGGCGTACCTGCCGTAGACGCTCTTGGCCTCGAGCGGCCCCAGAGTTGGGGGCAACAGGCCGACCCAACCGCCAACCGGGGTGCGGTCGATTGTACGTCTGGGCAATTCATTTTCCATGATTTTGCGACGGCCGCCCTCAACAACCATAACGCGCAAACCCTTGGCCAATCGTTTACGGCTCCGTGCGACGGAGTTTTGGTAGAGGTAGACATTGTTCATCAACAAGCGACGTTGTATACCACAGGCACGTTTAGCGGTACGTTCTTCGTTTATGCTGGCGCTGGGACGGGCGGCACGGTCCTGGCGTCCCAGGCTTTCAACGAGCCGGTCCTTCCGCCGGCAGTTGCAGATTTCTGGGTGGTGCCTCTTGCCACGCCGGTTGCAGTCACAATGGGCTCGGTCTATACGTTCTTTACGGATGTTGACGTGCAAGGAACTGCGGTTCACGCGCAAAGCCCTGGTACCTATGCCGGTGGCGATTTGTTTGCATCGTTTACTGGCGACCCGGCGACTGCTACGGGTGGGTTCGGGTTCGATATGCGGTTTGCCGCCGTGTTTGATCCACCTGCCGCCGGTTCCGACCTTGTCGTTACCTGCGTGTTTACAGGTAGCAGTGTAGGAGGCGGATCCGACATTCCACCAGGGGGTGGCCGCTACTTCTATGATTTTTCCGTCACGAACAATGGGGCTTCGCCTGCCACGGTTGATATATGGATGGATGTTGACGGACCTGGCACGGACCTGACGTTTGGTCCGTATACAACCCGGACGGTGAACCCGGGAGCTACCCTTTCGCACTCATACAAGAAGGGGGTCCCAGGGCCAGCTCCGGGAGGGACGTACACCCATACGTGCCATGTAGGAACGTTTGACGTGTCGGAGGCGAGCGATAGCTTCACGTGGACCAAGGATCCACCGCTTGCGACCATCGGTTCTATTCTGGACGGTGAAACGTGGAACACGGATGATGGGCTCGTAGCGGACGGAGGCCAAAGTGCAAGTGCGGTTGCGGCTACTCCAGATACCTACCTGGTCGAAGCCACGTACCCCAATCCATTCAACCCCGAAGCCACCTTCCGCTTTACGGTTGCCACGGAGCAAACCGTGCGGGCTGACCTCGTGAATGTTCTCGGGCAGGTTGTCGCGACACTCTACCAGGGCAACGCCGCTGCTGGCGAAATGCAGACGGTTCGCATCGACGGCGCAAGCCTGCCGAGCGGAACGTACGTAGTCCGGCTCGTCGGCGAGACCTTCAGCCAGACACAGCGTGTGACGCTTCTCAAATAATATCACGCGGCAGCAGTCGAACAGGCGTCGCCTTTCCGCGTAGTCAGAAAACAAAAGCCCCGTCCCGCAGCATTCGCGGGACGGGGCTTTTTTTGCGAAGAACGATTGGCTCCGGCGGTTATAAGAGATCCAGCGGGACGAGATAGACCTGCGGGTCGTCCACGAAAATCGCGAGGCCATTTCACATCTCCGCCTCAACCGTGTCATCCCGATGATCCCAACTTGTCGATCTGGGAGGCAGTAACGACCACCCGGCGTCACATCCTTCAACCGTGTCATCCCGACGATCCCGACTTGTCGGGAGAGGATGGATCTCCCAACGGCCGACGCGGCTTGGGGCCACGAAGGGCTGTTCGCACCCAACGCCGTTCTGGCAAATGCGCGCCTACGCAAAGACTCGCAAAGTGCTTTTCCAACGGCGGCGTTGCCTAGCGCGCCGCTTCGCTTTCCGCGCGCGTCTGCGCGAACGCCTCGCTCGGCTTCCATTCGGGCCGTAGAGAAGACGCAGCCAGCATATACCCGAGCCGGAACGCCACGCGCGTCTGCTGGACGAGCCCTCCGAACGGCATCCCTTCTGTCAGCTCGTCGGCGACCTGATGGTAGCGGTTGGACCGATACTCCTCCTCGATCTGCGCCGCGTAATCATCCGATCGCCCAACGAACTGGTGGCCGGTTTTGATGAACACGGCAGGCACACCGCCTCTAGCAAATGCCAACTGGTCACTGCGGAAGAACCCGCCCGCATTCGGGTTCGAATCCATCGAGACGGTCATCCCTTCGGCGCTGGCCGCCTGCCTCAAAAGGTCCAGCATATCGCTCCGTTCGGAGCCGATCCCCACGATGTCTTCCGTGCGGCCATACAGGTTGCCCGAATCCACGTTGATATTGGCAATGGTCCTAACAAGCGGCACGACCGGATAAAGCGCGTAGTGCTTCGAGCCGAGGAGGCCGGATTCCTCTGCGGTGAGGGTGGCGAAATAGACCGACCGGGCAGGCGCCTCTCCTGCCATGAACGCCTTTGCTATCGTCAGCATCATCGCAACGCCCGATGCGTTGTCCACGGCGCCGTTGTAGATGCCATCCAGCCCCTGCGCGATGAGCTCTTCGTCTTTGCCAAGGTGGTCGTGGTGTGCCGTGTAGATGATGGCCTCGTCGGGTTGGGACGCGCCGGTGAATTTCCCAAGGACGTTGGTTCCTTCAAACGTGCGCGTCGTCAGCGTCATCGTTGCGGACGCGGTAACCGGAAGTTCCTGCGGTTGAAAGTCGCGCGAGGCGGCTTGCTCGAACCAGGCCTCCAGTGTAGTGCCGGCCATTCCGGCTAGCTGCTGCGCGGCAGACTCCGTGATCCAGCCTTTGAATGGGAGGGCACCCTCTGGCATGGCCTGCAAGTTTATGTCTTCTCCCCGCGCACCGTTAGACAGGACAGTAAAGGGATAGCTGGCCGTCGGCTCTGTGTGGATGAGCAGCACGCCGAGCGCGCCCCGCCGCCTGGCTTCCTCCTGCTTGTAGGTCCATCGCCCGTTGTAGGTGAGCGTGTCACCCTGGAAAAGAACGGGCTCGGCTTCGGTCGCCGGTGGGTCGTTCACGAAGCTGACGAGAACCTTCCCGGTCACGTCCACATCCTTGAAGTCGTCCCAGTCGTATCCCGGATTTGTGATGCCATAGCCGACAAAAACAAGCTCGGCATTTTCGATGGCCGCAGAGGTTTCGTCGAGATCCGTGGATGCGATGAAGTCGTCCACAAAGGCCAGTTCGACGGGCTCTCCGCCTGTGGGCGTCAAAGTCAGCGGCGAAATGTCGATGATTGTTGAGCCGCGCAGTGGGACGGGTTGGAAAAACGAGCCATCTGCAGCACCGCCCTCAAGTCCCAACGCCTCCATCTGTGCAGCGATATACTCCACAGTCTTCTGCTCGCCGGGCGTTCCCGTCCCGCGTCCTTCGTAGGCGTCGGAGGAAAGCTCCGCGAGGTGCATATGCAGTGTGGTGCTGTCTATCTGAGCGAGGGACTCATCCGACACTGCTGCTGGCTCAAGATTTGGTTGGTCGACCGGGGGCTCGTCCGAACTGTTGCCGCAGGATGCGAATAGAACGACGAGTGGGAGGAGGGCGAGTGGGCGCATGAAAAGGGGCGGGGAGTTGGAAGGAGACCTAAGATAGTATGGTGGCCGTCGGGCAGACCGCGCAAGGCCGGCCCTGCGGAGGTCACCAGGCGAGGCCGCGGTGATCTCCATCCGCTAATGCTTCGCACATTTGATGGAAGGGCTTGCCCTGCGACATCTTTTTGCGCTACCTATCAGCCTGTGGATCTATTCCTCCTATTTGCGGCGGCGGCTCTTGTTCGATCTCAGCGTTGCGAGAATCTCGCCGGATCACTAGTACGCCTGCCATCTCGCGCCTTGATCTCGACCAAGATTCGCTCGCCTCGCTCACGGTGGCTGTTGATCTATCGCCCAGTCCGTCATCCCGACCGCAGGGCCGAAGGGGATCTGTGCATTGACGAGGCTCGAAGCTCGTTTGCAGGTAGATCCCTCGACAAGCTCGGGATGACTTTTTGGAAGACATGAGTATTTCAACCGCCTGCTATCAGGCCTACCGCACATTAGTTAGCTCGCCCTCCCCATGAGAATCCTCTCCACGAACGTCTACGTAGGGCCCAACCTCTTCGCCCGCTTCCCGGTCATCCGCCACATCATCGACCTCGGGCCGCTGGAGGATTTCCCGACGGGCAAGCTGGCGGATTTTCCCGCAAGACTGGTGGAATCCCTTCCCGGCCTGCAAGAACACGGCTGTTCTCACGGCGAGCCGGGTGGGTTCATCCGCCGAATGAACGAGGACGGCGGCACGTGGCTAGGCCATGTGTGGGAGCACGTCGCCATCGAATTGCAGAACGTGGCAGGCATCGATGTGACGTTTGGCAAAACGCGGTCGGTAGATGACGACAGCGGGGGCGAGTACACGATGGTCTACGAATACAAGCAGCGCGAAGTCGGGCTCGAAGCGGGCGAGCTCGGGCGTAGGCTCATTCTGAACCTGTTGCCCACCGCCGTCCAGGAATTGCTGGACGCGGAGATGGACGCCGAATTTGACTGGGAGGAGGAACGCGATTCGTTCATCCGTTTCGCACAGCGCAAAGAGTTTGGGCCAAGTACCCAATCGCTTATCGATGCAGCGGAAGAGCGCGGAATTCCCTGGATTCGCCTCAACGAATACTCCCTTGTCCAGTTTGGCCACGGCAAGTTTCAAAAGCGCATCCAGGCGACGATCACGAGCGAGACAAAACACATTGCCGTAGAAATATCGAGCGACAAGGAGGACACGCGAAATCTGCTTCAGGATCTCGGCCTTCCGGTTCCCGTGCAGCATCTCGTTCGCGCGCAAAGCTCGGCGGTGCGCGCCGCCGAGCGAATCGGCTACCCCGTTGTTGTCAAGCCGCTCAACGCCAATCACGGGCGCGGTGTGTCCATCCGATTGACGGATGCCGATCAGGTCCGTGCCGCGTTTGCGAAAGCGCTGGAGCACGGCACAGGCCAGAGCGTCCTCGTCGAGAGCTTCATCTCGGGATTCGATCATCGGATGCTCGTAGTCAACGGCAAGCTGGAAGCGGTCGCCAAGCGGGTGCCCGGGCACGTTGTCGGGGATAGCAAGCACACGATTGGGGAACTGGTTGAAATCGTCAACAGCGACCCTCGACGGGGCGTCGGGCACGAGAAGGTGCTCACGCAGATCCAGTTCGATGCGCAGGCCGAGCGCTTGATGGAGAAAGCGGGCTACGGCACGGAGACCGTCCTGCCCGACGGAGAGATTTTTTACTTGCGCTCGACCGCCAACCTCTCAACCGGTGGCACGTCTATCGATTTGACCGACGTTGTGCATCCCGACAACCGCGACATGGCCGAACGCGCGATCAAAGCGATCGGCCTGGACATCGGCGGTGTTGATTTCCTCACCGACGACATTTCCAGGTCGTGGCGGGAGATCGGCGGCGGAATTGTGGAATGCAACGCCGCGCCGGGCTTCCGCATGCATGTTGCGCCGAGCGAGGGCACGTCGCGCGACGTGGCTGGCCCGGTCATGGATATGCTCTTTCCGCCGGGAACGCCAACGCGAATCGCCATTGCGGCAGTGACGGGAACGAACGGCAAGACGACTACGACGCGGATGCTCGGCCACATCATCAAGATGGCGGGTTATTCGCCGGGAATGACGTCCTCCGATGGCGTCGTGATCAATGGGCGTGTAACGGTGAAAGGAGATATGACGGGACCGACATCCTCCCGAATGGTGCTGCGAGATCCCGACGTGGATGTGGCTGTTCTGGAGACGGCCCGTGGCGGCATCGTTCGCTCCGGCCTCGCCTTCGACGAGTGCGACGTGTCGTGCTGCATCAACGTCGCCGCCGATCACCTCGGGATGAAAGGCATCGAGACGCTGGAGCAGCTCGCCGAGATCAAACGCATCCCAATCGAAGTCGCCAAGGATACCGCCGTGCTCAATGCCGACGACCCGCACTGTCTGGCAATGGCCGACCACTCCGAGGCGAAGCACATCTGCTATGTGACGATGAACCCGCGCAACGCACTCGTCCGTGAGCACATACGTGCAGGCGGTCGGGCTTTCGTGCTTGAGGAAGCCATGAACGGCGACATGATCACGATTTATGACGGCGGTCGACACATCCCCCTTTTGTGGACGCATCTGATTCCGGCCACGCTCGAAGGCAAGGCCACGCACAACGTCCAGAATGCCATGTTCGCGGCGGCGATGGCTTACGCCCTCGGCAACAGCATCATCAACATCTCGCTGGACCAGATCCAGCATGGGCTACGCACGTTCTCGACGTCGTTCTACGAAGCGCCGGGGCGCCTCAATATGTTCGATGAGCATCCGTTCCGGGTGATTCTCGACTACGCCCACAATCCGGACGCAGTCGAAAAGATGGTGGACCTGGTTGACAAGCTCGAAGCGAGTGGGAAGAAACGCCTCGTTCTTGCAGCGCCGGGCGATCGTCGCGACGAGGACATTGAGGAAATTGCGCGGCTCGTGGCAGGGCACTTCGACCACTATGTGTGCAAGCGCGACGACAACTTCCGAGGGCGCGATGGCGATGAGGTACC
>JBGTDU010000037.1:0-4767 GCA_041748175.1 Rubricoccaceae bacterium | reverse complement strand
CCGGAGATTCGTGGCGGGCGCTTTTGTGGGGCCATGCGGGAATGTGGACTACACCGCCAGGCCCAAGGCCTGCCTCAGAATCCCATCCTGCTCTGCGGCATGGACGGCCGCGCTTCCGGTTGCCGGACTCGCGGCTGCACGACGGCCAGCGTAGACAACACGCCTGTTGCAATCGCCGTGCGGTTCTTCCAGCAGGTCATCCAGCAACGGGCGCACGAAGAACCACGCGCCCATGTTCGCGGGCTCCTCCTGTAGCCAGACGACCTCGTCGGCATTTTTGAAACGCTCAAGTTCAACCCGAACGGCTTCTTCAGGAAACGGGTAGAACTGCTCGAGCCGAGCGATGGCCGCGTTTCCGCGATTGCCCTCGTCCGAGCGCATCTTCAACGCGTCGTAGTACACTTTGCCCGAACAGATAACCAGGCGTTTGGTGGACTTCGGCTCTGTTTCCGCCGGGATAAACGGCATGTAGCGCCCATCAACGAGGTCCTCAACAGTGCTGACGGCTTCGGGATGACGCAAGAGGCTCTTGGGCGTCATGACGATCAGGGGCTTCCGCGCCGTGCGTTTCGCTTGCAACCGAAGGGCGTGGAAGTAATTGGCAGGGGTCGAGTAATTGGCGACGATCATATTGCCCTCGGCGCACGCTTGCAGGAAGCGCTCAAGACGCCCCGAGGAGTGCTCCGGCCCCTGCCCCTCGTAACCGTGCGGGAGGAGCATCGTGAGGCGGCTGGTTTGCCTCCACTTGGCTTCTGCGGCAGAAATGAACTGATCGATCATGATTTGCGCGCCATTGACGAAATCGCCGAACTGGGCTTCCCAACAAACCAAGGCGTCCGGTTCCGCGACGGAATATCCATACTCAAAACCAACCACCGCGTACTCGCTCAGCAGGCTGTCGTAAACCTGAAAGCGCGCTTGCCCATCCGAGACATGGTTGAGCGGGACGTACTGGTGGGCATCCCTTTGATCGTAGAGGATGGCGTGCCGTTGCGAGAACGTACCGCGCCCCGAATCCTGGCCGGATAGTCGAACCGGAGATCCATCCTGAAGAAGCGTCCCGAACGCTAGAGCTTCGGCGAAAGCCCAATCGATCTTGCCTTCTTCGAATTGCTGATTCCGGCGCTCGAACTGACGCCCAAGCTTGCTGTGGACGTTGAAGCCCTCCGGCAAATCGACGAGCGCACGGAGTACGCGTTCAAGCGATTCCCGCGGCGCCGATGTGCCAACCTCCTCCGGTACGGACGCATTCGCTGGCCGACGGACGATATCAGCATCCCTTTTCTGCTCGGCCAATTCCTTGGTCTCCTCAAACGCCTGTTCAAGCCGGGCGTGAAAGTCATCCAACAGCGACTCGGCGTCCTCGGGCGTCAACTCACCCTTGCGGAGGAGATGTTCCACGAAGAGCTTACGCACACTGCGGTGGTCCTTGATGTCGGCGTACATCAGCGGCTGCGTATAGGCCGGCTCATCACCTTCGTTGTGGCCGTATTTGCGGTAGCAAACGAGGTCGATGACGACATCCTTGTTGAAGACCTGTCGGTAGTCGAGCGCCAGACGAGCCACGCGGATGGCTGCTTCGGGGTCGTCGCCGTTGACGTGGAAGATGGGGGCCTGGATCATTCGCGCAACGTCCGTCGCATAGGCCGATGAGCGCGCGTGCAGCGGCAGCGTGGTAAACCCGATCTGGTTGTTGACGACGAGATGGATCGTCCCGCCCGTTCGGTAGCCCTCGAGTTCCGAGAGGTTGAGCGTCTCCGCTACCACCCCTTGCCCTGCAAACGCGGCATCGCCGTGTAGGAGAATCGGGATGACGCGATCGCGCACCACCTTCTCAGGCTGGCCACTCATTTTCTCGATCAACCGCTGCTGTTTGGCCCGCACCATTCCTTCGACGACAGGGTTCACGGCCTCGAGGTGGCTCGGATTGGACGCCAGCGTCAGCTTGATCGTAGCTCCGCCGGGTGTCGTGTGCAGGCCTTCCTGCCCGAGGTGGTACTTCACGTCGCCCGAACCCTGCACGGCCAACGCGTCGATGGTGCCCTCGAACTCATCGAACACCTTGTGATACGGCTTTCCGATAATGTTCGTGAGCACGTTCAGGCGCCCTCGGTGCGCCATCCCGATTACCACCTCCTCGACTTCCTGATCCGCAGCGTCCGAGATGATCGCGTCGAGAACCGGGATGACGGTTTCGGCACCTTCGAGCGAAAACCGCTTGTGACCGACGTATTTCGTATGGATGAACTGCTCAAGCGCCTCGGCGGCGTTCAGCTTCTCGAAAATGCGCTTCTTGCGCTCTACAGAGATGGCCTCCCGGAAATGCTGGGGCTCGATCCGTTCCATCAACCACCGCTTTTCGTCCGGCGAGGAGATATGCATGAACTCCGAGCCGATGTGGCCAGCGTACGTATCCCAGAGGATGTCGAGGATGTCCCTCAGAGGAAGCATCTCCTTTCCGGCCAGGCGCCCGGTTAGGAACACACGGTCCAGATCCCAGACCGTGAGGCCATAGCTGGCGGGGTCGAGTTCGGTGTGAACGCGCGGCTCGTAGTGGAGCGGGTTGGTATCGGCGAGCAAGTGTCCGCGTACGCGGTAGGCACGGATGAACTGCAGAACACGCGCCTGCTTTTCGCCTGCGCTTGAGCCACCAGTCGCGACGCCTTTCCGACCGAGGCTGGGCGTCGTGTCGTCCGCCATTCGCAAGGGCGGTGTGTGGATGCCTAGGCTCTGGAAGGCTTCGTTGTAAAATTCGAGTTTGCCGGTGAGCTGGTCGGAGACGAATCGCAGGAACTCGCCGCTCTCGGCACCTTGAATGACGCGGTGGTCGTACGTCGACGTGAGCGTCATGACTTCGCTGAGGCCCAATCGCGAGAGCTCGTCGCTGGTCAATCCGGCGTACTCGGGCGGGAAGGCAATGGAGCCGACGCCAACGATGACGCCCTGCCCGGGCATCAGGCGAGGCACGCTCATCGCCGTGCCGAGCATGCCAGGGTTCGTGAGCGTCGCCGTCGTGTTCTGAAAATCGGTGACCTCCAGATCACCACTGCGCGAGCGCTTGACGAGGCCGTTGTAGGCTCCTATGAACTCAGCAAACGGTAGTTTTTGCGCTGCCTTGATGTTCGGCACGAGAAGCTGTCGCTTGCCGTCTTTCTCACTATCGATGGCGAGGCCGAGATTGGAGTCCGAAGGAGTGACGCGCTCAGGCTTACCCTCCGCGTTCGTGCGGAAGCTGGCGTTCATGCCGGGAAACCGCTCCAGTCCCCTCACGATCGCGTAGGCGATGAGGTGGGTAAAGGAGACCTTCTCGCCTCCCATCATCTGCTGCCGTCTGTTCATGAGGCGGCGGTTCTCGGCCATGAGCTTCGTCGGCACCTCGCGCACGGAAGTCGCCGTTGGGATGCCCAGGCTGGCCTCCATGTTCTCGACGATCTTTGCACCGACGCCGCGCAGTGGTGTTACTTCGGCTCCATCAGATACTGGCAGGCCGGCCGTGGTCGGCGGAGTTGGTCGCGGCGGAGCCGATACTTCCTCCTCCATCGCCGCACCGTCTCCTGAAGGCACATCAAGACGTGCGACGTCAGGTTTAGCTGTCACGACCTCAGCCACCACCGCCGTTTCGACATCCGCGCCGGCCGTACGCGGGCTGAACGTAGGACCGGGCTGGTAGTCGGCGAAGAACTCGCGCCAGCTCTCGCTGACCGACTCAGGGTTTTCGAGGTACTGCGCGTACAGATCCTCGACGTAGCCGCTATTAAATCCGAAGGTGCTCACGTTGCAGAAGGGTTAGTCGGTGAAAGTCCGGCAGGAGCTCGCGTGGCAGGATTCCAGCCCGTAAAAGGTAACGCCGAGAGAGGCCGGGCTGGGGTCGCGCGGAGCGAACGGATCAGTGAATCTGGGACTCAAGCACTCACTTCCGCCGCGCCGATACCCGATTCTCCGAAACGTCGAAGTACCCAGACCTCGACAACCTGTCCCGCCCGCTACGCTTCAGGATAAATATCGATCACCGATTCAACCCTTTTCCCTTTTCCCTTTATCCTTGTCACTTCAACAAGGTCATCCTTCTTATCCGGCTCGTCACGCTGCCGTCTTCCGTCTCGGCAACGATCCGCGCAATGTAGAGACCGCTTGCCACGCTTCGCGCATCGAAGACCACTTCGTGGCGTCCCGGCTCGAAGTCGCCTTCAGCCAGCGCGACGATCTCCCGGCCCAGCACGTCGTAGATGTTCAGGGATACCCGACTGGCCTGGGGAAGCTCGAAGGCCAATGTCGTCGTCGGGTTGAAGGGGTTCGGATAGTTCGGCGAGAGAGAAAAGGTGCGCGGGGCCTCGACTTCGAGGTAGATCGTCTTCGTTGAGAGCACGCCCGCAGCGCTTTCGATATGGAACACGACTTCGGTGGCTTCGCCAACCGGTGCGTTGCGGTCAACATCAAATGTGAACGCCGCTACGGCTTCCTCGCCAGAAGCGATGGCGGCGAATTGATTCTGGTCGGAGGAGAATGTGAGCCATTCCGGCGAGGTCTCCAGGCGAACCGAGACGCCTTCCAGCGCAGCATCCGCCGACGTGTTGGCCACGGCCAGCTCCAGCGTGTTGCCCTGGCTCGCGAACGGGAGACGGTGGGGCTCGGGGGACTCCTGGGCCGAGGCTGCAGAGCCACCGAGGAGGATGACGATCAGAAATAGCGTGCGATTCATGGCAATGTGGGGTTGCGGCTATCAAAACCCCTCCCTTTTCAAGGGAGGTGGCGACGACGAAGTCGGCG
>JBGTDU010000036.1:0-16217 GCA_041748175.1 Rubricoccaceae bacterium | reverse complement strand
TTCTCGTAATACTTCGTGCGGTCGGCTGCACTTCGTGGCTCGTCGTCACTGTCGAGATTCCAGTGCGCCTTTCGCTCATCCGATAGCGCCTCGAAGTACGTGTTCTCGTCTGATGGCTTGAAAACATTGCGGAAGAAATCGAATGTGCCCGCATTGTGCTTTTCGCCGTCTTCCTGAACGATGCCGTCGCCAAGCATCAGTTCATCCTTTTTCGTCTTGAAAGCAATCTGGTCGTAGTAGTGCGTCCCGAATCGGTTGGTTGGGATGCTCAGCAGAGGTTCGGGGATAAAGAACCCATTGTCGGTCAGGGCTTTTCGCGTTTCGTGTTCCGGGTGTTTGATGTTGAAATCCCCGAGCACGATGTAGTTGTCTGGCTCCTTGTCCGCGCGCTTGGACAGCGCCTTGGCAATCGCCTGTATTTCTTCGATCCGCCGTTGGAGTTCGGCACCCGAGTCCGAGCCGTAATAGATGTGGACGGTGGCGAGGTTGAATCTGAACCAGCCCGCTTGAAATGCAACGAAAAACGGCGTCCGGGCAAATTGGCGGTCGGTTTCAATTTGCTCGCTCTTCGTCAGCACGATCTCGCCGACGACGTTTCTGAACTGGACTTTGCCTCTGTCGAAGAGAAACGCCATCCGTTCGGTATTTCCAGAAACACCTTCCGTAATGTCGCTGGCGACGTAATCCCACGTTGGGCCAAGGATCCTCACCAGTCGCTGGAGCGGCCTCAGATCTCGCTTGATTTCCTGAATAGCGACGAGATCGAAAGCCGAAATCACTTCGGCGATGTAGTGGAATGATTCCGGGAGGCGCGGGCCATATCCTTTGGACGCGCCGTCGAACTCGCGGAGATTCCAGGTGGCCAAGAGCAGCGTGTCGCGCGACTGCTTCGGTGGGATCTGTTCACCAAGCGCTTTCCGCAGAGACAGCAACCGACCCGCCGCTCGTGCTCGCGACGTTGAATCGAATGAGCGGCTTTTGAGATAATGGTAGTAGGCCATGATGTTCTCGGATTGCGGCTAGGCTCTGGTTAGTCGTCCGTCAGGGTCTTTGGAGAAGGGCACCCACGCCAGTGCCAGCTCTGTCACGTGCATGTCCGTTTGTTGGGCTCGGATTTCGATGGTTTCGAGCGCCTCGATCTCCGGCGTGAACATGAGGTCGAGGTCCTCGACTTCTCGTGTCAGTTCGGCGTCGAGATTGGCGTACTCCGCGTTCAGCTCGCTCACCCGCGCTTCGGCCCGGGCAACATCGGAGGATTCTTTTCGTGCTCGCCCAACGCTCCGTGCGGCCGTGCCGATTCTGCCTACGCTTGATCGTCGGCTGCCTCCGAGAAAGGCACCGAGAAGTGAAGTGCCAATGTTCACTACGGTATCCATCTTCCTCTGGCCGGCCTGCGAGGATTCGCGATCGACGGTTGTCTCGGCCGTTCGGATGCGGCCCATGATCGTGTCGAGTTTCTTCTGATATCGCTCGCGGATGACGTTTTTCTTCCCGTCCCGCGCTTCACGAGCAAGCTGCGTCAGGCGGATGCGGAAGGAACGCTCGTCCTCGCCGGGGTTGGAAACGGTTTTCAATGTGTTGCTCTGGAAAACCGTCAGCGGGCGCTCGTCTTGAAGCCAGCGCTTCAGGTCGTCGGCAGCTTTTTCGAACGTAGATGGGTTAGACAGCGCCGCGGAAACCTCGCCGAACGTTGCGCCCTCCGCGGGTTGGGCATCCGACTCTGGGCGTTCGGTAAAGACATCTGCGCTGTGCCAGTCGGGCGTCTCACCGGCGACCTCGGCCAGTAACGAGTAGGTCGCACGATGTTCGAGGTTGATGGAGGAGCGGCTGTATTGCACCTCGGCGCGGGCGAGCATCATTGGGCGATAGATATCCACAACGCCTCCGTTTGGCGAGACGAACACTTGGGGGATCGTTCCCGGGAGGTTGGGTAAGCCGGGTTCGGAGGAAGGAGCAGGTGCTTCCGAGGGAGCCTCCGTTGCCGTCGTGATGCCACCAAGGGATTGATTCGTGGGGACTGACGCAGTTTTCCGGCTTGCCATCAATCGTCCGATCTGTTCGCGCGTCAGCGGCCCGGCGAGGTACGACAGCACCCAGCGCGTCGTCATCAGCACGGGCTCCGAATCGTGGACGTTGTGCAGGAGGAAGACTCGTTTGCCCAAGCCGGAAAGAATCCGATCCACCTCGCCCCGGTCGAATGCCGCATTCTGCGACGCACCTTCGAGCCCGTCAAGGAGCCGCATCTTGTCGCGCTCGGTTTGCAAGCGGCCAACGAACCACGTCCCGCAGTTCGATAGCGCCTTGTAGTCCATGTCCACGGGATTTTGTGTGGAAAGGACAAGGCCGAGGCCGAACGCGCGCGCTTGCTTGAGCAGTGTGAGAAAGAGTTTCTTCGATGCCGGGTTGGCGGTAGGAGGGAGGTAGCCGAAAATCTCGTCCATGTAGAGGAGCGCACGGAGGCTGCCCGTGCCCGGTTGGCGGCGCATCCACGCGATGACTTCGCCGAGCAACTTCGTGACGAAGAACATCCGCTCGGCGTCGTCGAGGTGGGCAATCGAGAAGACCGAGACGCGAGGCTTGCCGTCGTCGCCGAAGAAGAGGCGGTCAGCGTCGAGGGGCTCACCCTGTGCCCAGGCCGCGAAGCCCGGCGAGGCAAGAAGCCCGTTGAGCCGCATCGCGAGTGCATTGCGTTCTCTCGGCGGGAAGAAGTTGTCGACTTCCATCACGCCGAGTTTGGCAAATGGCGGCGATTGCAAGGCGCCGATCAGATCCGCTAACGTGAGGCTGCGCCCCACGGCCCATGCATCACCAACAACCTTTGCGAGGAAGATGTGCTCGCCGTCCTGCAACGGATCGGCTTCCACGCCAATCAGCGAGAGTAGGGAAGCGATGGACGAGTCGACACGCTCGGTGAACACTTCGCCGGAGCGGGCATCCGTCGGCGGTGGATCGAACGAACCCAGCACGGAAACGGGGACACCAGCGTCCGAGCCCGGCGTGTAGATAGTGAACTCCGCCGCGTCCATAAATCGCTGGATGCGTTCGCCGTTCTGCCCCCAGCTTTCGAGGCCGCTCTTCCAGAGCTCCGCCTTCTTCTGCGCCACTTCTGCCGCAGTGATTCCTTCCCTTTGCGCCTCGGCGGGGTCAATCCACGGCTCGTAATTCGCCGGATTGAACTGCGGGAACGTGAGCAACAGATTTCCCATGTCGCCTTTCGGATCGATCGCAATGACCGGGATCTTGTCCAGCACAGCCTCCTCAATAATGCCGATCCCCAAACCCGTCTTCCCGCTTCCCGTCATCCCGACGATGAAGGCGTGCGTGGTGAGGTCCTCGGAGTCGTAAAGAACGAGGTCGTCGGTTTTGTCGCCCGTGGCCGGGTCGACTTCCTTGCCGAGGTAGAACGTGCCGAGTCCTTCGAAGGGGGCCTGTGGCATGGGGTGGGGCGTGAGATTGAGATGTGAAATCAGAATCCTGAAAGTAGCAGTGCGGGCGGGTCTGCTTCAATGTTGGTGAGGCATGCTGCGGTCAAGCGAAGGTGTAAAAACTTTCTGATCACGTGTAACCTATTTTTTACATCACGTACAGGATCGCAACCATTCTCCATTCATCTGCTACCATGACAAACCAAGAACGCTACGCCTGGATTTCGCTGGTGTCGACACTGGCCATCCTTGGCCTTTACATCGTGCTGGCGATTGGCCTCCCCGAGCCCATCGAGGACCACGCCGACGCCATCTCCGATTTCTTCGTGAAGGCTTTCGGATTTGCGCTGCTGGTTCGCATCGGACTCGCCGTGTATGGCGCGTTTGAGAAGCGACGCGTAGAGAAAGACGAGCGCGATGCGCTGATCGAACTGAAGGGCTACCGCAGTGCCTACTTTTTCGTGATCACCGTCGTCGTGACCCTCGCGGGGCACCTGCTGATCAGCGACTTCGTGAGCGATGCCGCCGGGGCGCGGGTCTTTCTCTCCGCGCCCTTCGTGACGCTGCACGTCCTCGTGATCACGTTCTTGGTCGCCGGTGTCTTCGAGGCGACGACGAAGCTCTTCCTCTACAGAAAGGACGGCCTCTCATGAGCAAGACGCCCATCCGAAACAACATCCGGACGCTGCGCTTCCTGCACGACGAGATGACACAACAGGAACTCGCCGACAAGATTGGTGTGACGCGCCAGACCGTCCATGCCATTGAGGCGGCGAAGTACTCGCCGTCGCTGGAAGTGGCGTTTCGAATCGCGGCTGTCTTTGATCTACCGCTGGAGGACATCTTCCACTACGAACCGGATGGATGAGGGACGGCGTGGACGCGGTGGGCCTGGCCGCTTTTTGTGCCGATCGAAGAGCGGGATCTCGACCAGCGCTGCTTCCTTGACGAATTTCCCACCATGCCTGACTTGCCGCTTCGCAGCAGATGGTCGCTGGTAGCGACGTTGCATGCAACGTCCTTGACTCGGAACGCACCGTGCGGGCTAATCTCGGATCCGCCGTTGCGTGCAACGGCGCTACGAACTTGACGTGTATCGGAGGACAGCCTTGCGCGAAACCAATTTCAGGTTTACACTGTTAACCCCGCGTTCCAACGGCAGGAGGCCGGTTCCCGCTCTTCAGAGGGTTTCCTCACCGCCGATACGTAGCACCCTCATCCACCTGATCGTCATGGGCCTCTTCGAATCTGTCCACGGGGCACTCGCCTCTGCCGCCCCTTGGTGGGCGCTCGTGCTGGGCATCATGGCGCTGCTGTTTGTCCTCGGCTTCACCGGCGCAGCCTTCTGGCTTTGGGCCGCGTTCGGAATCGCGGCGCTGGTCGGCGTGGGTGCTCCAATCTGGCTGATCGGCCTCGTAGCCGTGATCTCGCTCGTCTTCCTGATCCCACCTATCCGCCGCGTTCTTTCGCTGGGCGTGATGAAGACGATGAAAGCCCTCGATTTCCTGCCAGTCATCTCAGAAACCGAGCAGGAAGCCATCAACGGCGGCACCGTCTGGATCGAGGGCGAACTCTTCTCCGGCAAGCCGGATTTCAAGAAGTTGCTCGCGGAAAACTACCCGGGCCTTTCAGTCGAAGAACAGGCGTTCATGGACGGCCCCGTTGAGGAACTGTGCGCAATGACCGACGACTGGGAGGTGTGGCAGCGCCGCGACCTCTCGGCCGAAACGTGGCAGTACATCAAGGACCAGCGGTTTTTCGGCCTGATCATTCCCAAGGAATACGGCGGTCACGGGTTCTCGCCGAGCGCCAACAGCGCGATCGTATCCAAGGCTGCATCGGCTTCATCGGCGTTGGGAATAACGGTGATGGTGCCCAACTCGTTGGGACCAGCGGAGCTTCTCATGCACTACGGCACGGAGGCGCAGAAGAACCACTATCTGCCGCTACTGGCTCGCGGCGAAGAGATTCCCTCCTTCGCGCTTACGGAACCCACGGCCGGCTCCGATGCCGGTGCGATGACATCAAATGGTGTGGTTTTCGAGGGGGAGAATGGCGAGTTGTACCTCCGCCTGAACTGGAAGAAGCGGTACATCACGCTTGCGGCTATCTCCACGCTGCTTGGCCTGGCGTTCAAACTTGAGGACCCGGAAAATCTGCTTGGTGGAGGAGAGCATCGGGGCATTACCTGTGCGCTGATCCCGGCGAGCACGCCCGGCGTCATTCTCGGGAAGCGCCACGATCCGCTCGGCGTCGCTTTCTGGAATTGCCCGACCGAGGGCGAGGATGTGGTTGTCAAGCTGGAAGACGCCGTCATCGGCGGCGGCGAAGGCGTGGGCAAAGGCTGGCGGATGCTCATGCAGAGCCTCGCGGCCGGCCGCGGGATTTCGCTTCCGGCATCATCCGTTGGCGGTATTAAGGGAGCCGCCCGAGTGGCGAGCGCTCATGCGCTTGTCCGCAAGCAATTTGGTCTGCCCATCGGCAAGTTCGAGGGCATCGAAGAACCGCTCGCCCGCATCGGCGGCTGGGCGTACCTCACGGAAGCCGCGCGGCGATACACCTGCGGCGCGCTCGATAGCGGCGCCAAACCGGCCGTCGTCACGGCGATAATGAAGTACAACACGACCGAGCTTTTCCGCAAGGCCGTCAACGACGGCATGGATATCCTTGGCGGCAACGGCATCTCGCGCGGGCCCCGCAACACGATGGCAAGCGCCTATATGGGCATTCCGGTCTCGATCACCGTGGAGGGCGCGAACATCCTGACGCGCACGCTGATGATCTTCGGGCAGGGTGCCATCCGGTGCCACCCGTATGCGCTCGCCGAAATGCAGGCGCTCACCAATTGGGACGTCAAGGCCTTCGACGCCGTGTTCTGGAAGCACATCGGCCATGTGGTGCGCAACAAGACACGGGCGATTGCCCTGTCCATTTCGCGCGGACGGTTGGCTTCGTCGCCGGTGTCGGGAATTGCCGCGCCGTACTGGCGGAAGATTGCCTGGAGCAGCGCCACATTTGCGTTTCTAGCTGACGTCGCGATGGGCACGCTTGGCGGCGATTTGAAGCGCAAGGAAAAACTTACCGGCCGCTTCGCCGACATCTTCTCGTGGATGTATCTCGCTTCGGCCACGCTCGTTCGGTTTGAAGCGGAAGGCCGCCGGAAAGAGGACGAGCCTTTCATGCGCTGGTCGCTTGAGTACGCGTTTGCGCAGATGCAGGCTGGGTTTGATGGCCTCTTCCAGAACATGGAAGTTCCTGGCTTTTCGTGGTTGATGCGAGGCCCGGTAGCTGCATGGAGCCGCTTCAACCGCCTTTCGGCGGGTCCGTCGGATGAGCTGAGTCACAAGGTGGCTGCGGCCATGTTGGTCCCCGGCGAGCAGCGCAACAGGTTGTTCGACGGCATTTTTGTGCCCGACGATGCGCAGCATCCGCTTGGCCGCTATGAGAATGCCATGACCCTCGCCCATCAGTCCGACGAGATCGCAAAGAGAATCAAGGCCGCTGTTCGAAGCGGGGAACTGAAGATGGCGCGGCCGCTTGCGCTCGTCCAATCGGCGTTGGAGGCTAGCCTGATTACCGCTGAGGAAGCCGATCTTATGGCCCGTTCGGAGGCCGCGAGCTACGACGCCATCCAGGTCGATTCGTTCGACGTGGAAGAGTATTTCCGCGCGGCGGTCGGAGTCGATCACAACGGCGACGGAGCTGTTTCGGAAGCGACGGCCTCCATGGCCAAGCGCGAGAATTAACGCGGTCATCGACATTAGATCGCTATTGTAGGGGCGATCCATCGGGTCGCCTCTACGTGTTTCCGACTCTCGTACATCCCGCCATGCCCGAATTATTCGCGCCCGATCTCCTCAAAAAGCAACACATCATAATTACTGGCGGAGGAACAGGGCTCGGCCGCCACATGGCCGAACGGTGCGCCTCGCTCGGGGCGACCGTGACCATCGGCGGTAGGAGGGAAGAGCCGCTCAACGAAACCGTCGCAGCAATTCGCGGAGCAGGTGGAAAGGCGGAAGGCATCTCGATGAACGTCCGCGAAGCGGAAACTGTGGAAGCATTCCTCGCTGAAGCGGAACAGCGGAGCGGCCCCATCACCAGGCTCATCAACAACGCCGCCGCCAACTTCCTCGCGCCGAGCCATACCCTCAGCCCGAACGGCTTCGACGCCATCGTAAAAACAAATCTCTACGGCTCATTCTACTGTACGCACGGGTGCGGAACCCGCTGGATCGAGAGCGGAACGCCGGGCGTCGTGCTCTCAATCGCCACGACGTATGCGGATACCGGCAGCGCGTTCGTCCTTCCCAGCGCCGTAAGCAAGGCCGGCGTCGTAGCCATGACGAAATCATTAGCGGCCGAGTGGGGCACCTATGGGATCCGGCTGAATTGCATTTCACCGGGGCCGTTTCCAACGAAGGGCGCGTGGTCACGACTCGTGCCCGATCCCTCGATTGCCGAGATGATGAAAAAGCGTGTCCCGCTCGGGCGTTTCGGCGAACCGGAGGAATTGACGAACCTCGTTGTCTTCATGCTGTCGGAATTGTCGAGTTACATGTCGGGCTCAAACATCGTCCTCGATGGCGGTGAGGTGCTGGCGTCCGGCGGGCAGTTCAACGACTTCATCAAGCAAGACCGCGAAGGCGTGTTGGCTATGTTCGAGATGATGCGCGCTGCAACGAAAGAGTAAGAGCACGAAACGGGGTCCGTTCGCGTTGTTGAAAAAACGCGCGAGAGGTCGTTCGTGCCGCTTTGTCCGCAATGGCAATCTGTTTCTGGCACGCGTGCGCAAGAACGGACTTGACCGCGATGAGAGAGCGCCCTACATTGCGTCGTGCTAAATAATTAGCAGCGCCTGTAACCCTTCCAATTAAGGTCCGTACGGACCCATCAACACTTCCAAAAGCCCCATGGCTGCAACTGATCTGAGTCGCCGCGAGCGGCAAATCATGGACATCGTTTATCGCCTCGAGCAGGTAACCGCCGCTGAAGTGATGGACCTGCTGCCCGAGCCACCCAGCTACTCCGCTGTCCGCGCCATGCTGCGCATTCTGGAAGAGAAGGGCCACCTTCGTCATGTCCAGGATGGGCCGCGCTACGTGTACTCGTCAATCGTAGCGCCAGAGACGGCAAGCCGTTCGGCGCTCCGCCACGTTATGAGCACGTTCTTCGAGGGTTCGGCGGCGCAAGCGATGGCCGCGCTGCTAGACGAAGCCTCCTCTGAGATGTCCGACGAGGATCTCGAACAACTGTCCCACCTCATCAACACCGCCAAGAACGAGGGCCGATGACATGAACGTTCTCGACTTCTTCCACGCCGACGCATGGTCGGCACTCCTGCTGATTACGGCGCTCAAGGGTGCCATCATTGTGACGTGCGCTCTGCTGGCAACGCGAGCCATGGCCCGGGCTTCGGCATCGGCGCGACACGCCGTATGGGTATTTGCCTTCGGTGCCGCACTCGTCATGCCGATCCTGTTGGTAGCGGTGCCCGGCTGGCAGGTGCCCGTGCTCCCCGAGGGCGGCTTTACGCTGGGGCTGCAGGAGGAAGTCGCGGTGTCGTTGCCAGCGGTTCGCGCTGGAAATGAAATGACTGGGCTTGTGGGCTCGGCCATAGGGTCCGCACAAGCCGAATCTAAATCGATTAGCCTCGGCACTCTTTTCCTTCTCGTCTGGGGCCTGGGCGCTTTTTTTGTCGCCGCCCGTTGGATGGCTGGCGTCCTGAGTGCCTGGGTACTGACGCGGAAGGCCGTATCCATCACCGACGCTCATTGGGCGAGTGACGTTGATAACGTCAGGGCGACGCTGGGTCTCAAACGATCGGTTGCCTTGCGCATGAGCGCACACGCGCGGACGCCAATGACCTGGGGGATTTTTCGCCCGGTTGTGCTGCTCCCCGAGGGTGCCATCCGTTGGACGGCTGATCGCAGAATGGTTGTGCTCACGCATGAACTGGCGCACGTTCGTCGACTTGACGGACTCACGCAGTGGATCGCCCAGGCCGCTTGTGTATTGCACTGGTTCAATCCGTTTATTTGGAAGGGCTACCAACGATTCCTGATCGAGCGTGAACACGCCTGCGATGATTACGTTTTGGCGGAAGGGACGAAAGCCTCCAGCTATGCCGAGCACCTGCTTGATATCGCGCAGGGCCTCCGCAATCAGCAGCGTGCCGAGCTGGCGATGGCTCCGATGGCGCATCGCACGCAGATCGAAGAGCGGCTTCGCGCGATTCTCAATAACCAGCAACGGCGTGACCGCCTTTCGCGTCGGCTACTGTTTGTCGTCTGCGCGCTCGTTATCTCGCTCGTATGGCCCGTTACAGCAATTACGTTTGTTGCCCGCGACCATGAGTTCGTAGCGCAGGACGCGCCTGTTCCGCCCATGGCTCCGTTGGCTCCTCTGGCACCATTCCCTCCAGCGCCTCCATTGCCACCACACGCTCCGCCCGCTCCCGCTCCAGCGGACGCTCCAACGCCTCCGATTCCCGATATAGCGCCACCAGCGCCGGAGAATGTGTTCTTTGTTCCTGTGCGTGATGGCATGATGCCCGACGTCATGAGTGGGCCGGCTTCGACCAGCGAGCCCCGGTTTGTGGTTCGCCGAGAGGTTACTGACGCGCAGCGGAGACAGAAGCGCGCGCATGACGACCAGTACAGTGCGCGCCTTGACGCCTCGTTGGCTGCGGAGATGCGGGAAGTTGAGCGCGGAATTCAGGTAGATGTCCAACGCATCGTGACCGACATAGAGGACGACCGTTGGGATAGCCTGGAAGAACGTGCGCGAAGCGTTGTCCAGCGCGTTGCCGTTATTGTGGCGGAAGCTGAAGAGTTGAGTGCAACGCAGTGGGACGGCCGTTCGGCGGCAGCGATGGCTGCGACGAACGAAGGCGCCGCGTTCGCGATTGCGAGCGAGCGGAAGCGCAACGCTCACGAATCTGTACAGCCGGCAAGGCCGTCGGCGCAGCCGAATCGAATAGCCAACAACAACAGTTCGAGCACCTGTAGAAGCAACAACAACGAGCACTAGAACGGCGCCACCACGCCACAAACCCACGCCTGGTTTTCACCTCCTGCTGACGATCCGCTGATAGCGCGGGTACGATCAGCAACAAAGCCGTTCTATTCCCATGACTCTCCGGTACCGCCTCCTTACGGGCGCGGCGCTCACAGCGCTGCTATGCCCTGCTGCCACGTCGCAGACAACGCCACAAGCTCAATCCGTGACTAGCCTTACGCATACCGCCCTTGCGATTGAAGCCACGTCTAGGCCGGAAGTTGATGGTCGGCTAGATGAGGCGATCTGGGTCGACGCGCCCAAAGCAACAGGGTTTGTCCAACGCGGTCCGAATCCAGGCGCCGCAGCTTCCGAGCAAACCGAAGTCGCCATTCTTTACGACGGAGACGCCCTCTACGTCGGTTTTCGCTGCTTCGTTCAGGATCCCACCACAATCATTGCTCCGCTCGCCCGGCGCGATGATTTCATCACCAGCGACCGCGTTTCAGTCGACATCGACTCGTACAACGATGATCGCACCGCCTTTTCGTTCGCGGTTACGGCAGGCGGCGTTGAGCAGGACATCCTCGTCTATAACGACCAGGAAGAAGACAGCAGTTGGGATGCCGTATGGGACGGCAAAGCTGCACGATTTGATGGAGGGTACACGGCAGAATTTCGCATTCCATTTTCCCAGCTCCGCTATGCGGCGGGGAGCGGCCCGACTTCGTGGGGCATCCAGTATCAGCGGGATATCCCAACGAGAGGTGAGAGCTCGTTCTGGGCGCCCATCCTTCCCGATGTGGAAGGATACGTTTCCCGATTTGGTCAGCTGGATGGCTTGCGCGATCTCTCGGCTCCCCGTCGCATCGAGCTTGTGCCGTACATGGCCAGCCAACTAACCCGGGCCCCGGGCGACGCCGCTAATCCATTTTACAGTGAGAATGACTTTCGCCCCAGGCTCGGGTTTGATGCAAAGGTTGGGCTCTCCAGCAATCTCACGATGACGGCGACCGTCAACCCGGATTTTGGGCAGGTCGAAGCGGATCCGGCCACCGTAAACTTGTCGGCCTTCGAGACGTTCTTCAGCGAGCGGCGTCCGTTCTTCGTCGAAGGCGTCGACATATTCGATTACGGCAGCACGCGTACGCAGAATGTCTCGTTTCGCCCCACGTTTTTCTACTCGCGGCGGATTGGCCGCAACCCGCAACGCGGGATAGGCGGGCGCGGAATCAACTTCGTCGATAGCCCCGATCAATCGACGATTGCAGGCGCGGCCAAAGTGAGCGGCAAGATCGGCCCGTGGTCTGTCGGCCTGCTAAATGCCGTAACTCTGGAAGAATCTGCCCGCTATATCGACGACGCCAATCAGGAGTTCTCGACCCCCGTCGAGCCCTTCGCCAATCACTTCGTCGGGCGCCTGAGGCGGGATTTCAGGGAAGGCTCTTCGGTCGTCGGCGGGATTCTGACCGCCGTGAATCGTGGCATGGGTTCCGAGGGTCTGTTCGATTCCATCATGCCCTCCAGCGCGTACATGGGAGGCCTGGATTTTGAGCACTTCTTTGCCAATCGTAACTGGGTAGTTAGCGGCGTCTATGCCGGGAGCTACGTGAACGGTTCGACCGATATCATCACGAGCCTTCAGCGACGGCCTCAGCGGTACTTCCAGCGGCCTGATTCGGAATACCTCGCTGTTGATTCCACACGGACCAGCCTCAGCGGCTTTCACACCGAAACATCGCTGTCGAAGACAACGGGACGCTGGCAAGGTTCGCTTACCGGAACGCTGACAACTCCAGCGTTCGAAGTGAACGACCTCGGCTTCCAGAGCCGCGCCAACGTAACGTCCATGAACTACCTCTGGTCGTACAACCAGCCCGAGCCAAGCCGCCTCCAGTACTACGAGTTCTGGCAGTACGGCGGTGTGGGGATGAATTTCGATGGCGATATCATCAATCACTATTACGGAGGTGGCGGTTTCATCAAGTTCCGGAACCAGTGGAGCATCAATCCGGGTTTCAATTTTAACCCAGGCAACGCAAACGACGGCCTTACGCGCGGCGGTCCCATCGCCGAAAGGCCCCGGGATCTAGGTGGAAACATGAGCTTCAATACCGACAGTGCCAAGAAGATTTCCGGGGGTGCGTTTGTCAGCATTCGCTCGGAGTTACCCAATGACTACAACGGCGCCAAGGCCGAGTATGACCGCTACGCCGGATTCTTTGTGCGCGTGCGGCCGTCCAACACGATTTCAATTACGTTTGAACCGGAATATGGTGCTGAATATGACAACGATCAGTTCGTCGCCCGCATCGACGATCCGCTCGCAACCAACACGTTTGGTTCGCGGTACGTTTTGTCGGATATCAGCCAGCGGTCGTTCAATCTGGGCGTGCGCATGAACATGACGTTCACCCCCGAGCTGACGCTGCAACTCTATGCACAGCCGTTCATCAGCTCAGGGGTGTTCTCCAACCTGAAGGAATTCCGCACTCCAGGGTCGTTTGATTTCGATGTGTATGGCGTCGACCGGGGCAGCGTCACGCCGCACATGGAAGACGGCCGCGTTACGGAATACACCATCGTCCCGGGCGACGGCGGCGATCCGTTCACAATAGGCAATCAGGATTTCAACTTCCGCTCGCTTCGAGGCAATGCCGTGCTGCGTTGGGAATGGCGGCCAGGCTCAACGCTCTTCTTTGTCTGGCAACAACAGCGCGAGGACTTCGCACCCTACGACGGCTTTGGAGTTGGCGAGGAACTCGGCGAGGTTTTTCGGGCACCAGTCGAGAACCTCTTCCTCATCAAGGCCACGTACTGGTTTGGGTTGTAGGATCAGGGAGAAAGATCCTGCGACCGATCCACGATCTCCCAGAAGCGGCTGTTGCTCTCGGAGATCGAACGTACGCGGATGTATTCGTACGGGTCCGTTAGTACAACCGTAGTGCTGCCGCCTTGCAGGTACCCCTTGATGACCTGGCTCGCCGCTCCTTGAATCGTGACGCTACTTCCGCCGCCGGTTTTCATCAGGTGATACTCCACGCCGATTCGATCCTCTGGTGTGTTGAGCGATTGCCTGGTAATGTTTGGCAGGGTTATGACAACCGGGCCGCTTGTGGAGTCAATACGGTGATACGCGGGGTCGTTCAGACGAATCTGGTAGTTGCCGACGTGAGTCAGATCGCGCAGGACTGGCGCAGGTCGCCGAACCTCATACACCCCGTAGGAATTCGCCTTGTTGTAGGGCCCGCCATACACCAGCCGGTCAACCAGTTCTGGGCGGTTAACGAACTTGATGAAATTGCCCGACGTGTTACTCGGCAGCCCTCCGTTGGACGTGTCGGGCCGGATGTTTTCAATTACGAGTCCCTCATAATCGCCATTGTCCAGCTTCACGATTGCATCGGTAACAGGAACGACGGCCTCCAGCCCCGTCGCCTTGAAGGGCGGGCCATGGATGCCTTCCGTGATGTCATCGGGGTCGTATTGAAACCTTTCGCTCGTCCGAATATTGCGAATCGCCAGATCTCGCACCGTCCCCCCGGAAGCCGAGCGGTAGAGGCGCACCGCTGGTCCGTACAGGAAATGCTGGTAGATCCCATCAAGCACAATCCCCTCGTAGCTGTTCTCAGCACTCGTTCCGCCTTTCTTGCCCAGAACGATGTCGCCAAGGAACGGTAGGGCCTCGGCCTGATTTCCGGGCGAACCCATTACCCACGGTGCGGTATGCATCGAATAAGTTCGTCTCAATGTGACGTCTCGGGCGCCGTTGAAGATGCGGACGCCGCACACGGCGTTGCGCTCCACCCAGGTCACGCCGCAATCGACGTCGGCTGCACCTTTTCCAATCACGACGCCCTCGGAGCACACCTCGGCGTTCAGAAACCGAGCCGTAACGCCACCCATGAACCGGTCGGCGACGTTCTCGCCGATGACAATCCCCTGATTCCAGCCGGAGACCAGGAGGCTGTTGGGTGCATACCCAAAGGCGCTCACCCGATCCAGCGTCATTTCCCCGCTCACGAAAAACGGATCTTCCTCGGTATGCAGCCAAACGCCGCGGCCCTTAAATCCTGTGTGGCCCGGGAAAACGCTGTTGTCGGGGTCTCTCCGGGCGATCACTTGCGTGAAAACAGACAGGAATACGTCACTCGCGTCGATGCCGTTGCCGTCGCCTCGTTGAATGACCGTGAGGTTATCGAAGCGATGGTTGCTTCTTCCACGCCAGAGACGAAGCACGGCGAAGTTTGCATTCGTTGCGCCGTCAAGCGTCAGGTCTTTCAGGATTAGGGACTGGACGGGCGCACCGCCAGGATGTGGCTCATCCTACTCATCGTCCCCGAGGAGGAAGGTGTGGGCATCAAATGTGTCTCCCACATACTTCAAAATCGTGTTGGGCCCGTGCCCGCGCATCCGGGCATAGCCCGCCCGTTTCACCTTGGGCGTTGGGTCGTCGTTGTAGAGGTTGAAGTGGATGGGGGTATCAAACTTTGTCGTGCCTTCGGGGAGGACAAGCGTCCATGTCCGTGAGCGCTCACCGAGTCCGTCGTAGTGTTCCGCCGTCTGGACCATCTCACTGGCATAGCGCTGGAGGCCCATGGCGTTGTCGTTCGCGCTGGCATCCGGGCTGATGCCGTAGACGCGGGTCGCGTCGATCTCACCCTTCGGCGGATCTACCCAACGCCAGACGCCCGCGCTGGACCCGTCGGGATCTACAGTAGCGCCAAAACCGACGTATTGTGGGATTTCGTCCTGTGCAAACGGATCACCGCTGTTGTAGAGAGGCCCCGTATATGGGGATCGATCCCAGACAAAAATGCTCTCACGTTTTGGTTCGGTGGTTTCGCGAGAGCGCCAAACTTGACCATCTTGCAGGTCTAAGGGATTTTGGTCGCGCATATTATGGATGGTACCGTCAATCGTGTCAGCCATTGTAATCCCCTGTAAGGGTTGATTGAATAAGGGAAGGGATGGGTTACGTTGGGTGGCGCAAACGGTCTTTTGCGCAGATTGCCCAAAGTAGGTTGGGTGGACTATCTCAGAGACCGCTCTTTGTAGAAAACGTAACTATCTCATTCGAAAACGCTACCTCTCATGCGGGGCACAAATCCGTACCCTATCATGCATCGCTTCATTGTTGTTCTCACGCTTGTGCTATTTGCAGAGGATGTTGCTGGCGCCCAGTCTGTTCCGCTCGACACCCTGTTTGCTCCGTCACCCTGTTCATCGTGCGGCTTTGGGTTTGACCTCGATATTGCTAACGATCCGGACGTGCTTGACGACGGCCAAACACGCCTCGCTGTTCTAGAGGCCTTCCGCCCTCCCGATCATGCCGTTTACATTTTCGTGTATGCCACGGCCCCAGGAAACTGGTTGCGCGAGGACTCGCTTGGTCACGTCACTCCGAATGGTGGCAATCTCGGGCAGGCTCGCCTTTTTCCGAGCACCGCCGGGAGTGTGGCTTCCGCAGCAGATGCAGGGCAGGTCGCCGTATGGAGGCGGAACAAGGCTTCTGGTGTGTGGGAGGTGGAGGCGTTTCTGAAGGGGATTCAGAAGCCCGGTATTGGCAGCGCGAGCTTCGGTAGTGGTCATGTCGGCACCTTACTGGATAGTGACGAAGAATTGGTTTTCGTCGGCGCACAGAACGGCGGCGATGACCCAAGCGGGGGTTCTCGTGAGGGCAGCGCGTATGCCTTCGTCCGCCCGCTGGGCGAGCCGCCCGGCCCGAACGCCTGGCAGATGGAGGCCCGCATCCTCGCGCCGGATGGGTTGCAGGGCGATGAGTTCGGAGCC
>JBGTDU010000035.1:0-40571 GCA_041748175.1 Rubricoccaceae bacterium | reverse complement strand
CGGGCCATTGCGGGCCATTCTGGTCCGTTTCCGCGTTGCGCTCGTCATCCGGGACCCCGCCCCGAACTCCTCGCGCGTCTTGAAACGGCCTCAGAATGACCTCGCACTGACCTCGCGCCCTAAGCGTTAACAGGCCCTAGTTCACAATTCGGCTAGCCACCATACGCGTAGTCGAACAACTCGTCGGCGGTTTTGAATGGTTCTCCGTTGGGCACTGCCATCGCATTGACGTGCTGAAGGGCAGCATCGGCGCGGTTCGGGACAATCGTTTTTAGATGGGACTTCAGGATCGCGAAGACATTCCGAGCGACGTCTGCTCCGGCATGGGGGATGAGGGCGATGAGGCGCCCCCGCTCAGAAAGCATCATGGCTGATTGACCGACGCCTATCCGTACGCCTTCTGTTACAGCCGGAAAGACATTCGCGTACGGATCGTCCGCCGCAATGCGCATGGCCATGATGAGGAACGGTGTGCTCGCGCGCTGCTCGAAAGCATCGGCGAGCGCTTGCTTAAAATTGGCGGACGGATCGGCCTGGGTGATTGGTCGAAAGAGCTCTGGATAGGCCGCCCGTTGAACCGATGCTGCGGCTTCATCCAAATCGGCGGGAGCGTCTGGCTTTGGGAGAGGAGTTGTGGCTTCGGGTTCAGCAGAATCCACGTAGTAGCCCGTTTCCTGTAAATCCTCCAGGCGGCCAAACGTTGAGGTATCGTCGAGAAAAGATCCTGGCCCCCTCACGATCAGTGGAGATCCTTCAAACGAGACGGGCGTTATGGATGCCCAGGCCGTGTCGCCTGTCGTCGTCGCGAAAGAATCCGACGTCGGGACAGCTAGCGGAGCGTCAAGGCCCGGCGGTGGGCGTGTGGGCGTCGGCGCACCAACCATTTCGTTGGAGCCATCGCCGCCGTTGGGCACAGGGATCGAAAGTTCGAAAGGCGGAGGCGGGAACGCTTCCTCCGGCGAAGCAACCGAATCCTGAGGCTCAAGCCTTGGTTCGACGGGCGCGGATTCTTCGATTGCCGGCGCGGGCTCCTCAAAAGTGGAAGGGGGCTCGTCCGCTTGTTGACGATGTCCAGTCCCCGCGTGAAGCGCGAAACGTGTTAAATCGTCACCATCCGATGTCGTGTGGATCGTCCCGGCTACCTCGCTTTGCACGAACCGGAGCAGCTTTGTCGAAGCGTCGTTGGCGGGTTCGCCGAGCCCAAGGACAAAGGTTGTGTCGAGTGAGGCTGCGTCGAGAATTAGCCGTCGAAGCGCTGCGGCGAACGAGTCGAAATCGCGAAACTGAACGAACGACGAAAAGTCGTCCATCATCACGCGGCCAGCCTTGTGCGTTCGGGCAAGATTGCCGAGATCGACAAGCGCCCGGGACAGGCCGCCATCTCCAAGCGCGGCAAGATCCTTTCCGGGTGGCGACTTCATCAGCCGGACTTGCTTGGTCTGCGATGCTCGGGGAAGGTCGAAACCGATTTCCGCTGCCAATTCAATCAGTGCGGCCTGTGGCCGAGCGGAGATCAGAAGGCACGTTTCGCCCACATCAACGGCGGCCCTGATGGTCGCCATCAGATGACGCGGACGGCCTGCGTGGGCGTGCCCAACGAGAAGGTACGTTCCTCCTTTTGTGAGGCCGCCCCACTTGGCGTCGACGGCAGGGATTCCGGATGGGGCGAGAGAGAGGGTCGGCGACATCGAACGGGAGAGAGGGAGCCTTACAGGGAGTGAACGCCCGTTTGACAAAGGCTGTGCCACGCCCTGGCGAATCGCCTATGGCGCAAGCAAGAGGGCCAGATAGTACGGCTCAGGGTGGGTTTGGTGGACATTTGGCGCATGCAAAGAGGGAACACGCACGTGCGGCTGAGATCCCATCTCGATACGATTGGCTGGCTGTTGCCTCGTACAGCCGTACGCGGTACACTCTCCAACTGACTCTCGCCAACCCATGGACGCCGACCTTCGATCAATACAGCAAGCCCGCGATCTGCTCCGCGCCGCATCGGCGGCGCAGCATGACCTGAAGGCGGCGAGCCAGGTTGAAGTTGACCGGATCGTGGCCGCGATGGTAGAGGCGGGAGCCTCCGCTGCTGAGCGCCTTGGGCGGCTTGCCTACGAGGAAACGGGCTTCGGCAAACCGGAGAGCAAAACGGAAAAGAATCTCTTCGCTACGCGCACACTCGCCGAGAGGATGGAAGGGATGAAGACCGTCGGCATCGTCAACAAGAGCGACGACGGAACGGTTTGGGAGGTCGCGACGCCGATGGGAGTCGTGGCCGCGCTGATTCCGAGCACCAACCCCACGTCCACGGCGATGTACAAAGCCATTATCTCGGCCAAGGCGCGTTGCGGGATTGTGATGAGTCCGCACCCGCGCGCGAAAGTCTGCACGGCAGAGGCGCTGCACGTTGTCGCCGAAGCCGCGTACCGAGCCGGGGCACCGAAGGGTCTGTTCGGATGCATGACGGAAATCACGTTGGCTGGGACCGATGCCCTGCTCGAAGATGAAAACACCGACGTGATTCTCGCCACGGGCGGGGGTGCGATGGTGAAAGCCGCGTACTCCAAAGGCAAGCCCGCCTACGGCGTCGGCAGCGGAAACGTGCCCGCGTACGTGGACCGCTCCGCCGACGTCGGGAAAGCCGCAGCGGACATCCTGACCGGCATCTCGTTCGATTGGGGAACGCTTTGTTCGACCGAGCGCTCCGTCGTGGCAGACACGGCAATTCGGACGAAGCTGCTGGAAGCAATGAGGCAGGGGCGCGCCCACATCTGCTCGGTGGAAGAAGCCGACAAGTTGCGGCAAATTGTAAAAGTGAAGGGCAGGCTCAGCATCGGCATCGTCGGTCAAAGTCCATCAAAAATCGCTCAGATGGCCGGATTTTCTGTGCCGGAAGAAACCACGGCGCTCGTAGCCGAAGTCTCAGAGGTTGGGCCGAGCGAACCGCTTTCCATGGAGACGCTCTCGCCGATTCTCTCGTTTTATGCAGCGGACGGTTGGGAGGAAGGCTGCGCGCGTTGCATCGAAATCCTCGAGTTCGGCGGCATCGGCCACACGCTGGCCATTCACGCTGGAAGCGAACGCATCATCGAACAATTCGCCCTCCGCAAACCGTCGATGCGCATCGTCGTCAACACCGTAGCCGCGCTGGGTTCGGTCGGGATGACCACGAATCTCTTCCCGGCCATGACGCTCGGCCCCGGCACCATCGGCGGCTCCATCACCAGCGACAACATCTCGCCGCTGCATCTCCTCAATATCAAACGCGTGGCCTTTGAGACCAAGCCGCTGAATCCCTCTGAGAAAGCGGGCTCGTCAAGCGGAGTGGCTGAAGTTCGTCGTGCAGATCCATCCGGCGACGGCAGTTGGATGGAGGAGATTGAATCTCGGCTTCGCGACCGTGCGGGAAGTGCGCCAATCAGCAGACCCACGGTGGTTCCGACGCCGGAGGTAAAGGTGCGAGCGGAGGTCGCGGTTCAACCCGAAGAATCGGCTCCAGAGCCTTCCTCGCCGCCGAGCCTCCTCGAAGGCGAGATCGAATCGCTGATTCGGCGATTCAAGAAGTGAGCGGGCACTACGCGGTGAACCTCCGCTGGGGTAGTGCCGTACGTGCCCGTCATTCGTCAGATTTTTAATGACAACGGCTACGCTCGACGACATCGCCACGCATGTCCTCGGCTTTGATGAGCTGGAGGGCACGGCGCGCGTAGACGCCATCGCGGATTATGTGGGCGAGATGCGAGGGCGCGATCCGGCCCACCAAATGGAGTTGATCGACTACGCGCGCAGCCTCGCCGAAGAAATTGGCTACGAGCGCGGATTTGCGAGAGCGACGGGAATTCGTGGACGGGTCAGTTTTTTGTTTTCTCGCCACCACGAGGCGATTCCTGATCTCCTGTTTGCAATCAACTACTTCGACCAAGCCGATGATCGCACCACGGCAGCGTTGAATCGAGGCGTGTTGGCGGCGCTCTATTCGAGCCAGGGCAATTATGAGGAGGCGCTCTCACTGGCCCTGGAAAACCTGGCTGTCGCCCGCGAGTCTGGAGATGCCGAGGGTGTTGGTTGGGTCTTGAACGGGCTTAGCGGGGCATATCTGGAGTTGGGGCAACCCGAATTGGCATTCAAGCGCGGTATGGAAGCGTTGGATTCGTTTATCGAGCAGGGGCATCCGGTTGGGCAGGGCAGAGCGCATAGTTCGGTCGGGACGGTATTGCGCACGATGGGTCGCCACGACGAAGCGACGGGGCACCACGAAATCAGCCTCAGGCTTTTTCAGGAGGATGGTGATCGGTTGGGAGAGAGCCGCGCCTACCACGACCTCGGCCTTGTCGCATTTGAGCAGGAAGAATTCGACCTCGCGTTGGAGTTCCACAAGACGGCGCTCGCAATCCGGCGAGAGATAGACAACCGGCAATCGGTGTGTACATCGCTGATTGAAATTGGCAGGACATTGACCAGGCTCGGTCGATCCGACGAGGCGATGCAGGTGCTGAAAGAACCGTGTGAGATTGCGGAAGACCTTGAACTGCGCCCGAAGCTTTTTGCCGCACATCTGGCGCTTGCTGAAACCTGCGAGGCGAAAGGCGATGCCCGCGCCGCACTGAATCACTACCGGCGCTATCAGGAGATTCACGAGGAGGTGCTCGGCGCGCAGGCGACCGGCCAGATTCGCTCCATGCAGGCCCGTTACGAGGCGGAACAGGCGCAGCAAAAAGCTGAGCTTGAACGATTGCGGAATGTGGAACTGCGCGAGAAAAACGAGCAGTTGGAGAAGCTGCTGGCAGAGCTACAGAAAGCGCAGAACCGTCTTGTTCAGAGCGAAAAGCTCGCTTCGCTAGGGCGTGTGACGTCGGGGATCGCCCACGAGATCAAGAACCCGCTGAACTTCGTCATCAACTTTGCCGAGCTGAACGTCGAATTGCTGGCTGATCTGGGGGCCGTGCTGGAAGAGCGAAAAACGGAACTCCCCAAAGACATCGTTGCGATGTTTGCCGATGATTTCGAGACGGTCTCCGAGAACATCGCCCGCGTCATCGAGAACGCGAAGCGTGCCGATGGCATCGTGAGGAGCATGCTCGGGCACGTCCGCCACACAGGCGGCACTCACCGCCCGACCGACGTGAATGCGCTGCTGAAGGAGTCGGTTATGGCTGCGTTTGGCGGCACGGATAGCGACGAGGGCATTACGATAAGCTGGGACATCGACCCAAAGGTCGAGACTATTGACCTGACGGCGCAATCGATGCAGCGCGTGTTCGTGAATGTGCTCGACAACGCACGGTATTCGATCCTTGCTCGTTCGAGGTTGGAGGAAAACGGATTCGTTCCAACCATCGCGATCAAGACAAAGCGGCTTCCCGGCATGGTGCAGGTGCGGATCACGGACAACGGCTTCGGCATTCCCGCCGAAAACTGCACGCGCATCTTCGAGCCGTTCTACACGACAAAACCAACGGGCGAGGGCACGGGCCTCGGCCTCTCGCTCGCGTACGACATCGTCACGCAAGGCCACGGCGGCTCCATGGCAGCGATCAGCAAGGAAGGGGAAGGAGCAACGCTGGTGGTGACCCTGCCGGAAGGGGAAACCTAAGGCTGGGCCGTGTCGGGTCGCGGAATTGGCCAGTCCATAGGAGGCGTGTGAATCGCCATTCCAGGAGAAACCCAAAACCGTTCGGTGGAAGATTCTATCGAAAGAGATTTTCAATGAGATCGGCGGAAGGCTTCTCCGTTGATTAACGGGACTGGAGGCCATGCGAGATGAAGGTGGCTTAATTTTGATTCGCTCTAAACAAGCCACTCACCGGCTCCTGCTGTGCGCGCTTCTGCCCCGCTTCTCACGATAATTTTTCTCCTGGGGAGCGCCGCGGTTCAGGCGCAATCCGGACCCGGCGTAACGCGAACCTACTACATCGCTGCCGGGGAGGCGCTTTGGGACTACGCTCCTTCAGGGACCGAGCAGATGATGGGCCGCCTGTTCTCGTCGAGCGACAGCGTGTTTGTGACGAGCGGGCCAGAACGTATCGGCAGCGTCTACCTCAAGGCCCGTTTCATCGAATACACGGATGCCACGTTTTCAACTGAGAAACCCGTCACAGCTGAGTGGGCGCACAAGGGCATTCTCGGCCCCATCATTCGTGCGGAAGTCGGTGACTCGATCCACGTTGTTTTTCGCAACATGGCGAGGCGGCCCTTTTCAATCCACCCTCACGGCGTCTTCTATACCAAAGCCCACGAAGGCGCGATGTCCAACGACGGGACATCGGGAACGGACCACGCCGACGACCAAGTCCTGCCCGGCGGCACGTACACTTACCGGTGGTTCGTCCCCGATCGCGCTGGCCCTGGCCCAGCCGATCCCTCGTCCATCGTGTGGCTTTACCACTCGCACGTCGACGTTGTGGCCGACGTGAACACGGGCCTCGTTGGCGCCATCATCGTTGCGCGAAGAGGCTCAGCTGATGCCCAGGGGCGCCCTTCGGATGTGGACCGCGAGTTCGTTACTCTCTTCAACGTGTTCGACGAGAACAAAAGTTGGTACCTCGCTGAGAACGCGCGCCGATTTACGACCGCGACCGGGGAGCCGGACATCGAGAAGCTCTCGGAGGACGATGTGTTTGTGGAAGGAAACCTCATGCACGCGATCAACGGATTCGTGTTCGGCAATCTTCCGCTGATGCAGATGACCGAAGGCGAACGCGTGAGGTGGTACCTCATCGGGCTCGGGACAGAGATCGACCTCCACACGCCGCACTGGCACGGGAATACAGTGCTGTTGGACGGGCACCGCACGGACGTCGCCTCACTGGAACCGGCCGTCATGATGACTGCCGATATGTTACCGGACAATCCCGGCATCTGGATGTACCACTGCCACGTCGATGACCATATCGCCGCCGGGATGACGGGCCGCTACGAGGTACTTCCCGAGGAGTAGGTATTCGGTTTCTCACGAGCAGTCCGCGAACTAGGGCCTGTTAACACTTTTCTCGACGGGCCATTGCGGGCCATTCTGGTCCGTTTCCGCGTTGCGCTCGTCATCCGGGACCCCGCCCCGAACTCCTCGCGCGTCTTGAAACGGCCTCAGAATGACCTTGCACTGACCTCGCGCCCTAAGCGTTAACAGGCCCTGGTCCGCGACAGGGGAGTGCGGCACCAAAAGAACCTTTCGACGTGCCGTTCATACAACCTTCAACTCACTGGCTGGAGGCAGCTATGAACACGCCTGTATCGATACTCATCAAGCAAAAAGGCGACTGGGTCGTTACGATTGGACCTGAAGCCACAGTTTTCGCGACGATTGAGCAGATGGTGGAGAAGAACGTCGGCGCGGTTGTCGTCGTCGAGAGCGGCGAGATCCGCGGCATCTTTACCGAGCGAGACTACCTGCGCCGCATTGTGCTTCAGGGCCGAACGTCGAAAACGTGCTCGGTCGGCGAGGTGATGACGACGGAACTGATTTCAGTCAGTCCCGAGTCGACCGTGGACGTCTGCATGAAGCTGATGACGAAGCACAAAATCCGGCACTTGCCTGTCCTCCGCGAAGGCGAACTGGCGGGCATCATTTCCATTGGCGATTGCGTTCGATTGTTGTCGGACGAAGCCCAAAACCGCGTCGAAGATCTTGAGCGGTTCGTCTCGGGCGGCTACGTCAACTGAGACTTCTGAAAGGCGACACAACAAAATTTGGCCAGTCGTTCTTGCACGGAAACCGTTGACCGCAGGTCAGGTTTACAGCGCCGTTCCGCGTAGACGGTTTAGCCGATGATCTTTCCAAATGCAGTCTGTACGCCTGTAGAAGTACGAGCAAGTTCCAGCCACGGCTACGGGCTTTTCGCCAACGAGTTCATTCCGAAGGGAACCGTTTGGTGGCGGGCAACGGAGTCGAACGTCCTTCTTATCAATCACGATCAATATCGTACACTAGCTGGTTCAACTCTGGCAGAATCAGTCCAGGGATTTCTGGAATCTATTCATACCTATTGTTTCTACGAGCGAGAGTATGATTCCCTTGTGCTCATCCTGGACGAGACCCGGCACATCAATCACTCGTTCTCGGCAAACGCAGGCGGTGGGCAACCCATGCAATCCATCGCTCTCGAAGACATCCAGGCTGGCGAGGAGATCCTCGAGGACTATACGATCTTCGACCGCTGCCCCTGGTTGACGTTGTACGGGGAGTTTGGAGCGAGCCTCTATAGCGATTAGACGTCGAAATGCGCTCATCGGCGATGTGAGTAGCGCTTGGCAGAATCGGAGCTTCATCGTGAGCAGGAAGAGACCGTTTTTCCAAAGCATTCGCGTGCGTCGCTTTGGAACGTCGAGGTGCGGCGTGCGGACCTCGACGCTGTCACTGTTCTATGGATCTGGCGTCGAACCGCGTGAGGATGTCCTCCTCGAAAGCATAAGCCAACTCCATCGGATTGCAGCAGACTTCGCAATCCTCCACATAAGTCTGCGCAGGAATTGACGGATCCAGGAGCACCGAGATACGTGCGGCGCAGTAGGGGCATACGAACTCGTGTTCGATCTCGTCCATCGGGTTCGGTCTCAGGCGGCGGCGGACGCAGTGCATACTGCATCCACCACCTGCGTGTGCACCAGCGGATGGAAGGGGCTCGGGACGAGCTCGCCTTCTGGCGCGAGTGCAGAGATGGCTTCCGCAGCCGCAATTTTCATCGCGCTCGTGATGGCTTCCGCCTGGACCTGCAGAGCCGCTTTGAACAACCCAGGGAACGCCAGCGCGTTGTTTACGCTCTGCCCGTCGGCGGCGTAGGCGGCACCAGCTTCGATGGCAGCTTCGGGGTAAATCTCCGGGATCGGGTTCGAAAGCGGTAGAATGATTTGTCCTGGATGGATCATTTCAGGTTTGATGAGGCCAACGACGCCCGTCGTTGCAATGACGATATCTGCCGCGCGCATGGCGGCATCGATTTCACCCACAGAGCCGCCGTATTTCAACAATCGTGCTTGCGATTCCACCGAGGGATCGACTCCAATGACTGCGAAGCCATAATCCATCAACAGGCGCGCAATGGCCAAACCGGCTGCGCCGAGGCCGATTTGGGCACAGACGAGATCCTTCCGCCCGGACCGGCCCGTGTAGCGCAGCGCGGAGAGAACCGCCGCCATGAGCACCGTTGCCGTGCCGTGCTGGTCATCGTGCATGACAGGTTTGCGAATTCGGCGGATGAGCTCGTCCTCGATGTAAAAGCAATCGGGCGTGCGGATGTCCTCCAGGTGGATGCCACCGAACGTAGGTGCGACGCGGACGACCGTTTCGATGAACTCGTCGGGGTCTTCGGTGTCGATGAGGATAGGTGTTGCGCTGAGGCCCACGAACCGGTCGTAGATGACGGCCTTGCCTTCCATGACAGGCAAACTGGGCACGGCGCCGATGTTTCCAAGCCCCAACACGCGCGTCCCGTTCGTAAAGATGCCAACGCTGTTGCCGATGGCCGTGTATTGGCGGGCCAACGCGGGGTCGTTTTGGATCGCCGTGCAGACGCGAGCCACGCCGGGGGTATAGATGTACCGAAGGTCCTCGAGGCGCTCGAGTTCGCGGGTCCGTGAGGAATGCAGCTTACCTCCTTGGTGGCGCTCGAAAACCAGGTCTTTGACGCCAAGGATTTCCGCTTCGGTACGTTGTCGGATGGCGCGAAGGACGGCGTCGAGGTGGTTCATGTCGTGGACGGAAACCGTAACCTCGCGCACCGAGTGGTCCTTCCCGATAGACTGTGTCTCAATATTTCCGACAGCTGCACCTTCATCGCCAATTACGCCCAGAAGCTTCCCCAATAGCCCAATCCTGTGCGGATTGCGGACTATGACGACGATGTCAGTCTCGGGAAGGCGGGGGCGAGGGGCGTCCATGCGGCCGGGATTTTCGATGCAGCAACCTACCGCAGCCTCACAAAACCGACAACGAAATGACCGTCTAGTTTTTCTTCCTGACCGAGATGTGGATCTCCACCTCGTGCTCGTTGGGATAGCGCTCGAAGTCTGTCGTGTACGCACGTTCGTATTTATCCTCGTCCTGCATGTGCGCCGTGACCTGCCCCCAGGCCCCGAACACAATCATGGACATCTCGCCTTCTGCGCGAAAGACGAGGTAGTCCTGCTCGGGAATCTGCACGGCAACAAGGCCCTCAGCAAGATCATCAACAGAAGTAGTTTCAAAGCTTGGAATCAGCGTGTACGCTCCATTGTTATCGCTCTCGAAATCCGTGTATACGCCGAGCATCGTCTCGAAGGCTTTCTGGATACGCTCGTGATGGCCTTCGGCAAAGAAGCGTTCCCAGTGCTTCTTGATCTGCGCCGTTGATGGATCCATTTCCGCAGCGTTCGTCGTGCGCAAGGGCAGCCCTGCAACGGTGAATGCGGGAAGAGGGACAAGTTTTGGCTCGCTCATCCTTCCCAGGGAGTGTCGGCGGTCGGTCCGTAAACCATCGGCAGTGCAATGTCGTTCAGACGGAGATAGAGGCCAAGTTGCGCCCGGTGGTGAATCATGTGGTTCATCACGAAACTGCGCAGCACGCCCACTTTAGGCGCGTTGAAGATCTTCTCGCCGCCGCGGAGGAGCGTCCAGTTGCCGAACATCGTCTCGTCCGTTGTGGACGAAAGGACCTCACGGGCCTCGGCGACATTCTTGTCAAACTCCGCGAGCAGGTCCTCCGTCGTTGTGAGTGTCCGAGGCGGCGGCGGATCCTGCCCAACCGGCGCTATGTCCAGTTCATCCGCGTTCAAAGTATAGCCTACCCAACTGGGGAGATTGGCGAGATGAAGCGCAAGATTCTCCATTGTGGCTGACTTCGGATGTGGCTTCCAGTCATTCTTGCCTTCGGGCACGCTCTGCAAAATTGAGCGCGTTGAAGTCATTTCCTGGTCGAATTCGGGGAGGAGGGATTCGGCGATGGTCATGGGGCAGCTCTTCGTTTAGAAGGTGTTGGTGGGCGACGCCGTCTAGTCTACCAACGGAAATAGCGTGAAGAAACAAAAAGGCGGCCACCCCATGGATAGCCGCCTTTGTATGGTTCCAGATATTGTCAACCGGCCATCGCGTTGGCGTTGATGCGATGTTCCGCGAGATGGGTGAGCGCCGCATCGGCAGACTTCTCTTCCGCGAGTGTCTCGCGAAGCGTGCCTACGGCGTCGTCTAGCCCGAGCTCTTGAGCCCATGTGATGAGAGAACCGTAGCGCGTGATCTCGTAATGCTCCACAGCCTGCGCGGCGGAAAGCATGGCGGCATCCAGGGTAGCGGCATCGCTGACTTCGTCCATCAGCTCTTCAGCTTCCTTGAGAATGCCGTCGATCGCGGGACATTTTTCGCCGACGGCCTCTTCGCCAATTAGGCCGAACACGGTTTCGAGGCGGGAAACCTGCTCCTGCGTCTCAGAGCGGTGGGATTCAAAGGCGCGCCGAAGCTTGGAGTTCTCGGCCTTCTCGATCATTTTCGGTAACGCTCTGAGAATGCGCTTTTCGGCGTAGTAAATGTCCTTCAATGTGTGTACGAAAAGGTCCTTTAAATTGGTTACAGACATGGCGGTTGGGGAGGGAGTGTGAGTGAAAAACGCGCTCATCCTCAACCCTGTTTGGCGCCACGATGTTCCGACATGGCGCTACTGCGCGCACTCAGTTCCCGCATGAACCATGAAGGTAGCTGTCTGAGTAGCCTCCTGGATGGAGAGGCTCGGGCGCAGTCGTTCAATTTCGGGGATGTTTTCCTGTAAGGTCGCCAGGACGAAATCACGGGCGGTATCGGAGAGTTCATCCTGAGCTTTTCGGCCAGCGCATTCGCACATCGCGCGATCCCAGTTCGACGAATTGAGGCAGGCATCGCCAAAGTCGCTGACGAACGATGCACCTGGTGCCGAGCGGTCACCGCTATCGGCGGAGCTGACGCCGTCGGGATCTGTCGAGTAATCTGCAGTCGGATCTGAAGCGCATGCACCAACGAGCGGGAGGAGAAGAACTAGCAAGAGAGAACGAAGGGATTGGATCGAGTTCATCGGATCGGGGGTTACGAGAAATGGAGGTGTACTCGGAGGGCGCTCAACGCCCGTCGCCCTTTGGGCAGCCTTTTAGGCCGATGGATAAAGTGGATAGGGAGCACGGCAATGGTAGCACCAAGTGCCCCGATGTCAACGTCCGGCGCTTGTTGTCCAGGTTAGGAATTTTGCCCGTCAACCTTGCGGGAGGTACTGCGCTGGAATCGAATTTCCTTCGGTTTCGCCTTCCCAAAGGATGGACACGATGTAAAACCGGCCTTCTCGTTTCACTAGCTGTATGCTGTTGAGGCCCCGTTGAAAGGGCTCCGCGTCGTCTTCATTCCAACGACTCTCGTACGTACTGAAGACGTGCACCACGTTGCCAAACTCCTCCACGATTCTGTGCGACTCGATCTCAAAGAAGCCGCGCTGGCGCGGACCGCTCCAGTTCGTTTCCACAAACTCCGCAGGCGTCCAACTGATGTAGTGTTGTTCGCCCTCCCGATCGGTGTAGGCAACGGAGAGGCGTGCGTCCTGGGTAAACATCGGATCGAAAACATCGCGGTCGATCTCGAAGCCTGCAGGACCGGAGATGGATTCGTAAAGAGCGCGTATCGTCCCGTCGACAGTGGATAGATCATGCTGGGCGAATACCGGGAGAACCGTTGCAAGAACTATGGCAGCGAGCAGTGGTCGGCGCATGGGGAAGGAAAGGTTGTGATGGTAATGCTAATATATTAACAGGGCCGTGCGTGTCCCATGTCGGGCGACGTTGAATTGGGCTACAAGACGACGACGAAGCAATTCTGCTATGCCGCATTTCGTGGGGCAGAGCGCTGTACGTATCAATCTTTCTCGGTCGGCGCCAAGCGAGTTGGCCAAGGCGGACGTCCGCGCTTGGCCAACCCCATCAAGGGGTTACGTCCAAGGCCATTCGCGACTACTCGACCGGCTGATCGGCAACTGCGGGCTCTTCGATGGCGGCTGGTGCTTCCTCGGCCAACGGCTGCTCTTCGGACGGCGGCATCATCCCAAGCTGTTCCATCATGCTCACCTCCTCCATATAGCCCCAATGCTCCACAGCCTTGCCGTCGGCAAATCGTACGAGGTCGAGGCCGGTGATCCGAAACTGATTGCCGCTCGCAGGCGCGCCCATCATTGGACCCGTCTGGGTTCCACTCATCGTGATGAGAGTCGCAACCATATCGCCTTCAGCGACCATGTGGTCCGCATCCAATCGAAGGTCGGAGAATGATTCGCGCATCATGGTCACAGTTTGCCGAAACGCTTCGCTCCCTACGCTTTCGACGCCGGGCATCATCTGGTGCTCGATCATATTTGGAGCCATGATGTCGTCGACATAGGAAAGATCGCCCGTATTAAAAGCGTCGTAAATGCGTGCCATCACGGCTTTATTCGAGTCCTGCGTTGCGGTATCGCTAGTCAACGTGATGTCTGCCTGATCTGCTTGCTCCGTGCATGCACCGAGAAAGAGAACCAGGAATACGATCAGGGTGGGGATTGTGCTTTTCATGGCGTAGCTCGTTTTGGGTGAGGTTTGGCACCCCGCCGTGAGGCGGGTTCGATCGCAGCAAAGAGTGTGAACGCCACCGCCCACACTGTCCACGTATGCCGGACTCGAATTCGCGGGAAGCGAAAGGGTCATGCTAGAAAGTTAACGACCAATAACGGATAAAACGAGGTGCTCGGCAACCGGGTGGACACTCAGGCGATGGACGGGACAAACGACGACGTCGGGATTGGAAACTCACCGCCTCTGTATCGCAGGCGGGAGCCGCGAAGAGACGAAGGCGTCAATCGTTTCGGGCGGTTCCGAGGCGCACGTCACGTGGAGTCGGTTCGACATCAGCTGTAGGAAGCCCAATCAGAAGTCAATTCCTCGGGCCATCGCTGTTGCCGCAAGAACCATGAGTGCGATCAGGGCGGTCTGAACGAAGCTGATTCGCGCTAGTGCGGGTGCCGATGCTGGGTCAACGGTCTCGCCGGCACGCAAGCGGGAGCGCCATCGGATGAAGGTGAGCATTGGCCGGATTTCGAGAATCAGGATCGCGAGCAAGAACGTCATCTTGAGCCAGAAGACGCTGCTGTTCATATAGTAGATCGTACCTTTTTCGAACCCGCCGAAGGCGCGGAGCAATCCGGTTGAGATCCAAAGCAAAGCCGCAACGCCCCAGAACGTGTCAGCCTGAAACACGCGCCGGAGCCCGCTCGTGTCCAGCGTGCCAAGCAGAGTTCGGCCTCTAATGAACACAGACCCCAACCCGATTCCGAGGGCGAGCAGATGGAAGGCGGCGAGGAGCCAACGGATAGTCATGGCGAGAGCGGCGGAAAGGGTTTGTCGTGCCTCGAGTCGTGCCTTTCAAAGGTAGGCCAGGCTCAGTTGAAATGCGTGACCTGGCACGATTGTCCTGCTCCTGGGGGTTCAGCGGCGTGATCGGCATGCCGCAGAACAAGCACACTGCCCTCTTTACGCCACTGCATTTGAACCGCTGCTTCGAAAACAATCCGGCGGCACCACCGCGCAAGGCTTCAGCGTTGGCACCAGCCTTTTCCCACCTTCACGTGCCCGTGAGACGACAGGTCTCCCAGTAGAAAACAGAGGGCCTCACGAGCACGTTTGTCCTTCCACGAACCAGCACCTGGTAAAAGGGGAGTCCTTAAAAAAGTCAAGCAGGGCATCGCCCACGATCTCTACGCCGACGGGGCTGGCGTGGAGCCCGTCGGAAACGAAGTTGTTCGAAGGCCACATTAATCCGTCTTTGCGGGGTTGGTTACCGTAGGACCAGAGGTAAGGCCCCCACGCCATAAATGGGGTTCCTTCCAGATTTCCGGCTTGCGAGTCCACCGTGCCGGTTGCCCGCTGCGTGATCTGTGCCTCAATCGCCCACTTTGTTGCGAATCCCGTTTCGTAGGCCCACGGCTCCGGACTGTGGCCGTTGGGGTTCGAGTAGCCGCCGTAAATCCGACTGGTCAAAAAAACCTGTTGGAGGTTCGGGTAGCGCTGGCGGAGGGCGCGGACGACGTCTCCAAGAGCTGCCTCTTCCTGGTAGGCGTCGGCATCGGGGTCAGGGAGCAACGGATGGCTCGTCTGGCTGGCCAGAGCCACCTTAATCCAGACCGCTTGCACCTGAGCCTCCGTAACACCAAAGCCAGGGAGTACCTCTGTGGCGAGCCGCGTATACTCGGCACCCGTCGAGCGGTCCCATTTTCCGAGATGCTGCCCGTCCCGTGCGCCGTTAACCAACACGACATTGTGGTTCACGGAAGGGTCGGCGTCGGCCTGGCCCATGAAGCTCTCCGGCGTGCAGGGCGGGTCGCCGTCTCCTCGGCTCTCATGCGGGACGCACCATTCTCGGGTCGCATTGCTCATGGAGAGCGACATGAGAACGATGGCACCATTCGGATCGGGGTTGCCACCGGCATCCAGCGGTTGGACCTCACGCGCGGCCTGGGCACCGAATGTGGCATGCGCGGGCGGCACCGCGTTGCTGCCGAAGTAGAGCCCACCATCAAAGCCCTTGTAAGTACCAACTACGCCGTTTTCGCCTACCATGTCGGTTAACGGCACGGCATTCGGGTCTCCACTCGGATCGTGCGGGACTACGTCGCGCGATCTGCCCTCACGTTGCGGCCTGTCCTGTCGACCCGAACGATCCGATCGCGACCTGCCTTCGTTGGGCGGCTGAGCGGTCGTGCAAGCGGCACAGAGGAGCAAGACTAGAACGACAGATGAAGTCCAACGAGGCATGGCTAGAGGAAGAAGTGCTCGGAGATAATGCGGCGAGGATGCCAATTTATGATGCACGGCTATTGTCATCTGCTGCGCGTGGACCGGCGCGGCGCGTGTCTGGGCAAGCGGACAGGTTCATTACCAGAACGGAAGATGAGTGGTGGGTAGTGAAAGGCTCTTCCAATATTTTTGATCTGCGTCGCATAGCTTGAAATCGATACGGTGAACGGAGGCGTTCGTCCGTCCCATGAATCTGCACGGCTCCGGCAATGATTGGCGAGGGCGAAATCGGGCTAACGAATCACGCTTTCGCGCAATGGCCAGACTTGAACGACCGGCCAAATCTTAACGGGGCCATGATCCGATTCATGAGCAGGTAAGCCCATCGACGAACCAACAGCTGGTGAATGGGGAGGTCTTGAAAAAGTCAAGCAGGTAGTCTCCAACGATGCTTACACCAGCTTCATTTGGGTGTATGCCGTCACTGCTGAAGACATTTCGTGGCCACACAAGTCCGTCCTTCCGGGGCTGGTCTCCGAATGACCAGATGTATGGGCCCCATGCCATGAAAGGCATCCCGGTTAGATTCCCTGTTTCCTGATCCACAGTGCCGGTGGCTCGCTGGGCAATCTGCGCTTCGATCGCCCACTTCGTACCAAATCCGGTTTCGAAAGCCCACGGTTCGGGGCTATTGCCGCTGGGGTTGGAATAGCCGCCATAAATCCGACTGGTCAAAAACACTTGCTTAAGATTTGGGTAGCGCACGCGAAGCGCCCGAACTACATCGCCGATTGCGATCTCTTCCTGGTAGGCGTCGGCATTCTGACTGGGAAGCACCGGTCGGCTCGACTCATTTGCCACCGCAACCTTGACCCACACAATTTGAACCTGTTCTTCCGTCACGTCGAAACCGGGAAGCACGTTCGTCTCGACTCTGTGGTACTCAAAATCGGATGGACTGTCCCACGCTTTAAGATCCTGGCCGTTTCGCGCACCGTTAATTATTACGAGGCCGTTGTTGACGGTCGGATCCGCGGCAGCCTGCCCCATAAAGCTTCCCGGCGTGCATGGCGGCTCGCCGGGCATTCCAGTGCTGTTCTGATGGCACCATTCCCTCGTCGCATTGCTCATCGAGATCGACATGAGCACGACGGCTCCGTCAGGATCGGGAGCGCCGCTCGCATTCAGCGGCTGGATCTGCCGGGCGGTTTCGGCTCCGAAAGCCGCGTGTGCCGTCGGCGTTTCGTTTGTGCCGAAGTACAGCCCTCCCTCAAAACCCTTGTACGTGTCAGCCACGCCGTCAGCACGGACCAAGTCCGTCAGCGGAAAGGGCTGCGTACGGTCGACCGGTGCGGAACCAGGTGGCGGGTCAATGATGCCGGATGGCGCTGTGGAATCGCACGATGCCAAGGCGAACGAGGCAAGAAGGATATACGCTATCCTGATCTGCATGGCGTTAATAGAAAGGCGAGTGGTTTCCTTGAAAGGCCCCTACTGCCGGGCGAATGGCAGACAAAGCAAACGGGATTGGCCCGAATTCGATCCCCCACGCACAAAGTTAACTGAGCAATATTCTGTCCAACTCCTGGCATGGCTCAGTCGCTGAGATTGGGTTGAATCAGAAACATCGCTCCCTCTCGAACGGCTTCGCGGTAGGCCGGTCGAGTCCACAATTGTGACTGCGGTGGTTTCATTTGTGCCGTGACGCTGATATTTCAGCAAACATATCGGACAGCCGCTTCCCAATGATCCGACTTCGCGTTCATCTTACGGTTTTCGACGAATGGGTCACGCGCTCGATGGGCCAGAATATTGATTTCCACAAAAATCGGGGCGGGGATCAACGCTCTCCGACAACGGCCTGCTCAGTTACATCCCAAGATCGGACCGGACGGCGTACTCATTTCCGGCCGGATCACAAAAATGGAAACGCCGTCCGCCAGGAAATGAGAAGATCGGTCTTGCAATCTTCCCGCCTGCCTCCTCAATTTTCAGCAGCGTGTCTTCCAGATGGTTGCTGTAGAAAGCAACAAGAGCGCTCCCGCTCTCGACGGAAGCGACGAGACCGGACCTGTAGAAGCAGCCGTCCAATCCTTCATTTGAGAACGCCGAGTGATCGGGCCAACAGTCCATAAATGACTAGTCGAACGTGGCCGAGAGGAAGCGCTTCACGGCTTCGATATACGTATCTGGAAACGCAACGTAATTGATCTTCTCATCTATATTCATCTTACAAACGACTCTTTGTGTGTTAGATTTGTTGACTTCACACCACCCCGTGCCGCTTTCCGACCTCCGAAAACGCCGCGACGGCTCGGTCGAGATGCTCCAGCGTATGCGCCGCCGAAATCTGCACGCGGATTCGGGCCTGGCCTTTTGGAACAACGGGGAAGCTGAAGCCAATCACGTAAATGCCCTCAGCGAGGAGGTCTGCAGCGACGTTCTGCGCGAGCGCGGCGTCGTAGAGCATGATCGGCACGATGGGATGCTCGCCCGGACGGATGTCGAATCCGGCGACCGCCATCTGCTCGCGGAAGCGGCGCGTGTTCGCGTGGAGGCGATCCCGCAAATCCGCCGTGTTGTCGAGCATTTCGAGCACCGTCAGCGACGCGTACACAATGGCCGGGGCCACCGAGTTGGAGAACAGGTAGGGCCGCGAGCGTTGGCGAAGGAGGTCAACCATCTCCTGGCTCGCCACGGTAAAACCGCCGGATGCCCCGCCCAGCGCTTTCCCCAGCGTTGACGTAATGATGTCCACGTCGTCAAGTACGCCCTTGTGCTCCGCCGCGCCTCGTCCCGTTGGACCGAAGAAGCCCGTCGCGTGGCATTCGTCGACGTGGACAATAGCGTTGAATCGCTTAGCCAGCGCACAAATCTCGTCGAGCTTCGCCACATCGCCATCCATCGAAAACACGCCGTCCGTCGTGATGCAGCGGATCCGAGCTTCCTGAGAATCCTGGAGGCACCGCTCCAGATCGGCCATATCGCCGTGCTCAAATCGAAAACGCTTCGCTTTGCATAGTCGGACGCCATCGATGATCGATGCATGGTTAAGGGCATCCGAGATTATCGCGTCCTCCTCGCCAAGCAGCGTCTCGAACAGCCCGGCATTGGCATCGAAGCACGCTGCATAGAGGATGGCATCTTCCTTTCCATGAAAGTCGGCGAGGCGCTTTTCGAGATCCTTGTGGATCGTCTGCGTGCCACAGATAAACCGTACGGACGACAGTCCGAATCCGTACTTCTCAACGCCCTCTTGCGCAGCAGCGATCAGAGCGGGATGGTTCGCCAATCCAAGGTAGTTGTTTGCGCAAAAGTTGATGACTTCCTTCTCCGCACCTCTCGACGAAACCACGATGTCGGCGTCCTGCTGCGACGCAATGATACGTTCTTCCTTGTAGAGCCCAGCCTCACGAATTTCGGCGAGTGTCTCCGCGTAGATAGCGTTAGCGTGGGTCATGAGAATTTATGGCGTAGTTCGTGGGGCGTGTTGGAAGCGGACTTGACGATGGTAGCTCATGGACGAGCATCGACCCGCAAAAACTCGATCACCCATCATACCGGTCATGCGAGGCAGTGTAGTCGTCCACAATGGTTCTCAGAAAAGCTTCCGGCGGCATTCGAACGGGCTTGATTCCCAGGCGGTTCTCGACGGCGGTTTTGGCGCGCCGGGCGAGGTTCTGGGTGGCGCGGGATTTTTTCTCAAGACGCAGCTTAACGAGTACAGCGCGCAGCGTACGAATATCGGCATCGACGAGGCGCTCGGCTTCCGGGAACGAGGGGGCGTAGCCCTCGGGCGTTCGACGGTACATGACCTCGCCCAACTTCACGCGTCGATGGATCCGAACGACGGTTGTGCCTGCGGCAACGTCGCCGAGACGTTGCGCGCTCCTGGTCACGGCAACGGCAATGATCGCGACCGCACCAGACGAAAACGTGACGTCCACCCATCGCAGCAGCCAACGCAGCATGTATTGTCCGAGTGTCGGCTGGGCACCGTCGAGCCGGGCTACGCGGATCTTTACGACCATCTTGCCCGGCGTGCGACCTTCAAAGAAAACCTCCCAGAGCAAATGGTAGAGGAGGATGGGCAAAAACAGGATGATGAAAACCGTCGTCGATCCGTCGCCTCCGACGTCCAGCTGCCCCATGACCTGGACGACGAGATACAGATAGGCCGTGACGATCAATCCATCCACAAGCCAGGCGAGGATCCTATAGCCGACGCCCGCCGTGGCAAAGGCGAGGTCGACGTTTTGGGCGGTCTGGACGCGGAGGGGATCCACTGGAAGGCAATAGTCTGAAGCGGGAAGTTAGCCTGGTACCCCGCCAAGCAACTTCGCGGATTGTCTGGCCGGGATGTCCGCGCCGCATGGCACCTTGAAGTGCGAAGCGGCCAATGCCCAAACCGGTAGCCGTCGACTAGACCGCCTCGACAGTCACCGAGTTCATCACGTCGCCGCCCTTTATGGAATCAACGACATCCATGCCTTCAGTCACCTTTCCGAAAACCGTGTGCCGGTTGTCGAGGTGGGGTTGAGGGCCATGCGTGATGAAAAACTGGCTGCCGTTCGTATTCGGGCCAGCGTTCGCCATGGAGATGACGCCGCGCCCGTGGCGGAGGGCGTTGCCCGTGAACTCGTCCTCGAACTTGTAGCCTGGACCGCCTGTGCCTGATCCGAGCGGGCAGCCGCCCTGGACCATAAAGTTGTCGATGACGCGGTGGAACTTGAGGCCATCGTAATAGCCGTCCTCCGCGAGAAAAACAAAGTTGTTGACGGTTTTCGGAGCTTGCGAAGGATCGAGGTTGAGGACGATATCACCTTGTGTGGTGGACATGGTTACCCGGTACGTCTTGGCCGGGTCGATCTGCATGGTGGGGGGGGCGGGGTATCGTTTCATTGGGGGTTATTCGTTTGTGACAGAAACATCGTCTTTCTCATGATCAGAAAGATCGTCGTCGTCGTTGACGGTCTTATTGGGTAAAGAGAATTGCACGTAGTCGTTGACATTATCTAGTTTATAGTAATATTTACCATCAACAATAATAACATTGTTGTTGTCTTGATCGAGAAGAGGACTTTCGACTTCCGCGAGAGCAGCCTTGTAAAGTTCCTGTCGTTCTAGTTCATCTTGCGCTAACTCTCGTTGTTCTAACTCCCGCCTCATCGCTTCACGTTGTTCTAACTCGGAGGCCTCAAGTTCTTCAAATCTACAGTAATCTCTGTGAAAGGCGAAATCGATTCGGCCCGAAGGTCCAAATCGATTTCTGGCAATGTGAAGCTCGGCCAACCCTTCCGTTGAATTACCCTCTTCGTCGACGGTAATTCCAATCGTCTCTGGCCTGTGTAACAGCAAAGCCACATCTACCTCCCTGGGAAGTTCGCCGTTTGCGATACTAACCATACCCGGATCTGATAGCACTCCTCGAGTCAATAATGTGGGGGTTAGTGTAACTACGATTGGGATTTCATTCTTGGCTGCAGCCTTTTTGATTTTGGTGAGAGCCATACTTGGATTGGATTCGAAGTCGGCCAAGTCCTGGACGGAATCCAGAAAAACGCAGGATATGTCATAATTGGCTCGAGCGTGGGACACCAAGTCTACAAATGCGTTCAACGTCATATCATGATCGTCGTCGATATAAAGGCCGAGCGTCGATAGACGCCCGGCTGCTCGGGCGAGCCTGGGCCAATGCTTCTCCTCCAACGTCCCCGTAATAGCGTACTTGTGAGCTATTCGAGATTCGGACACCATTATCGCACGAGTACATTGGGCGACGGTATTCTGTAGGGTCACAAACTGAAAAGGACCGACGGACTCATCATGTCCAAGTGATTTCACAGCTAGGTTGAGACAGAAAGTTGTCTTTCCTGCTCCCTGGTTTCCCATAAGCACAACAAGTGATCCGTTTTGTAGTCCGCCTATTGAGCTATCTAGACCTCCAAAGCCTGTCGCGATACCTCCGTGAATAGTCCACTGGTCAGAGTTGTGTAGATCGTGAAGTTCTTGAAATACATTGCGGATACTCTGGCCTAATGGAACATGGCTTTCATACTTACTAGATGAGAGGTCATTATGGACGCGTTTAGTGATGTCGAAAGACGAAATGATATTGCGTACTCGATTGCAGCCAGGCCCGAGAGCAGCGTTTAAATTGTCATCAGTTCGATTCGGATTGTACACTAAAATATTGACACCTTCTAAATCGGAAGGGACTCTAAACTCAGACGGTGGTGAAGGTGAAACTATAAAGCATCGATTCACTCCCATACGACCTATAAAGATACCTAATTCGAATAGAACATTATCTCTTATTGATGGGTGTTCATCACCTCGTATACTTACGATGTCGTCAGGCGTGAACACAAATATGCCATAATCAGACTGATTTAGTTGATCCAGGATGGAGTCGAGATTCGTATCCGACGGCTTAAATATTCCCTGTGTCCAGACCGTAACATCAGCGTCGTATTCCAAGTTTTCCTGAATTGCATACGAAATGTCTAGGCCCTCTTTCGAGGAAGCGGTGAAGATCCGAGGTTTCATGTTATCGTGCATGTTGCAGTTTATTCTTGGTACGTATCTCGCCGGATAGTTATTCCCGCTCCCGCGAGTTTGCCTTCAAGGTTCTCGTAGCCGCGGTCGAGGTGGTAGACGCGGAGGACGTGGGTTTCGCCTTCGGCGATGAGGCCCGCGAGTACAAGCGAGACACTGGCCCGGAGATCCGTGCTCATCACGTTCGCGCCTTGCAAAGGCTGGCCGTTGCGTCCCTGAACCATCACGGTATGGTCGTCTACGCGGCAACCCGCGCCCATCCGGTTTAGCTCGGGTATGTGCTTGAAGCGGTCCGTGTACACGGTTTCCGTGATGCTCGATGCGCCCGTAGCTTGCGTCATCATCACGCTCCACTGCGCCTGCAAGTCGGTGGGGAAGCCTGGGTAGGGCGACGTCTTAATCGAAACCGGCTGGATGGTCTCCACGCCTGTAACCGTCACGGTTTCGCCGTCAATTTCAAACGGCACGCCGGTCTTTCGGAAGGCACTGAGAAACTCCTCGCCGAGATGGTCCGGCTCCGCGCCCGTGATGACGAGCGTTTCTCCGGGCGGCGTTGCAAGGGCCGCGGCAATCATGTACGTGCCCAGTTCGATGCGATCCGGGCAATTGGTGAAATCCACGGCGTTCAGCTTCTCGACGCCTTCTATCGTGATTGTCCTAGTGCCGAGGCCCTCGACCTTTGCGCCCATCGCTTGGAGCATGTTGCCGAAGACGACCACGTCGGGCTCGGCGGCGGCATTGTCGAGGACGGTTGTTCCTTTCGCCGTCACGGCGGCGAGCATCACATTTATCGTCGCGCCGACGGAGGAAGGCTCAAACCGGATGTGGGCACCGTGCAGTCCGCTTGCCGGTGCCTTGGCGATCACGTAACCCTGGTCCATGGTGATTTCCGCGCCGAGTGCTTCCATGCCTTTCAGGTGGAGGTCGACGGGACGCGGCCCCCACGCGCAGCCGCCGGGCAGCGAAACGCGCGCCTGGCCGCATCGGCCAAGCAGCGCCCCGAGCATGTAAAACGACGCTCGCATTTTTTTGACGAGATCGTACGGCGCCTCGAAATGTTCGATATTCGTCGCGTCAATGACCATCGAATCGGGCGAGTTTGGATCCGAATCGGGTTGGAAGTTGACGCGCGCTCCGGTCACGCGGAGCACATTGGCGAACGTGAACACGTCCTGCAAGACCGGCGTGTTTTGGAGCGTGGTCACGCCATCGCCGAGAAGCGCCGCCGCCATGAGAGGGAGCGCCGTGTTCTTCGAGCCGCCGACGTGAAGCCGACCCTTGAGCGGGCTGCCGCCCCGGATGACGAGTTTGTCCATGAGTTGGAATGTGGACGACGAGGAGGAGAAGTTAGGGCTTGAAGAGCGTGCGGCGGACGATGGTTGCCGGAATCCTCGGTCGGCGTTCATCCTTCGGATTTTGAAGGCAAGCCTGATTGTGACTCCGCAGACCCCTCCTAACCTCGCCTGATAGGGGAGGGACCTCGGTCGAGGTAATTTGTCTAGACCAGGAGGCTCCTCCAAAGCGAGTCATCCCCGCGAAGGCGGGGACCCATTCCGCAGTCCGGCTTCCAATTGCGGCTGCGAGAAGATGAAGGAGGTACTCATATTCCATTGGCCGAACGCCGCTAGCACCTGAACGCAAATGCGCGCCGTGTATCTGGACAACGCCGCCACTACGCCGCTCGACCCTGACGTGCTAGAGGTCATGCGTCCTTACCTCACGGAGCACTTCGGGAACGCCTCGTCGGTGCACGCGCTTGGGCGAAAAGCGAAAGTTGCGCTGGAGGATTCTCGCGACTGCGTGGCGCGCGTTCTGAACTGCGAGCCCGCCGAAATCATTTTTACGAGCGGTGGCACGGAGTCCGATAATGCTGCAATACGAGGTGTGTTGGGGGCATCGGAAAGGAAAGGGCTCGTCACATCCGGAGCCGAGCACGAAGCGGTTTTACGGACGGCGGAGGCGATGGCCTCTGAGGGGGGAGAGGTCACGATCCTGAAGCCGCAACCGTTTGGAGCGGTCTCGGCCGCGCAGGTTGCCGAGGCAATCACGCCAAACACGGGCCTCGTCTCCGTCATGTTCGTCAACAACGAAGTGGGAACCGTTTCGCCGGTTCGGGAGATTGCTGAGATCGCTCACGAACGGGGCGTTCTCATCCACACCGACGCAGTGCAGGCAGCCGGAATGCTCTCGTTGGATGTTGAGGAACTAGGCGTCGATCTGCTCTCACTCTCAGGCCACAAGATCAACGGGCCGAAGGGCATCGGCGCACTTTACATCCGCGCCGGGACGCCGTTCTCGGCGCATATTACGGGAGGCGCGCAAGAGCGGAAACGACGCGGCGGTACGGAGAATGTTGCGGCGGCGGTGGGCTTTGCCGAGGCGCTCGTCAGAGCCGACCATGCACGACCGGCGGAGTCCGTGAGGCTGGCCGGACTCCAACAACATCTCGCGGAGCGCATCCTGAGCACCTTTGGCAATTCCGTTCAGTTCAACACACCGTTGGCCGGATTCCACCCCGAACCTGAAACGGTATCGCCGCACATCCTGAACGTCTCGTTTCCTCCCACCAACGGCCGCGCCATCGATGGAGAAATGCTTCTTCTTGGCCTCGACGTTGCCGGCGTCTATGTCAGCAGCGGGAGCGCGTGTACTAGCGGTGCCGTTGAACCCAGCCACGTCCTGTTGGCGATGGGCGTCCCGACAGAAACCGCTGCGGCGACGGTGAGGTTTTCGCTTGGGAAGAACACGGTTGCCGGTGACATCAACTTTGCTATGGAGCAGTTGGCTGAGGTCGTGGATCGTGTGAGTGCGAAATAACGTGAGATTGGCGGATAGCGAACACTCGCTGGGCAAGAACGTAGATTCTGAACAACACGCCAATAGACCATGCCCATCAACCTCTCCGAAGTCCTCAAGTTGACGGTTCCCGAGCGCGTTCGCCTTGTCGCTGCCATATGGGATAGCATCGCCGAAGTGCCGGAGACTCTCCCGCTCACGGATGCCCAATGCTCCGTGCTTGACGAGCGGCTTGCCAGGTACCAAGCGGACCCCGCAGCGGGATCACCGTGGGCTGAAGTACGAGAGCGGATCATGAGCGGAGCATGAGCTTCCGCCTGATCGTTCGGACGGAAGCAGAAGCAGATCTCCGTGATGCGTTTGAGTGATATGAACGGCAGGATCCGGGACTGGGCGTGGATTTTATGTCCGCTGTGGACGACGCGCTAGGTCAAATTTCCCAAACGCCCTTCATCTATCCGGTTCTCTACAAGCGGGTTCGGCGCGCGCTACTCTTTCGCTTCCCCTATTCGATATTCTTTGTAATGAACCCCAAAGTGGTGACGGTGGTCGCCGTGCTTCATCAGGCACGCGATCCCCGTCGTTGGCCACGATCCATGTAATCGTTTCCTACCTCAATTCATCCGCGGGTTATCCGGAAAGGTCGACAGCAGTGCGTACTCGCCGCCCAGCTTGCGGAGGATCTGCCGCCAGAGCTCATCGTCTCCATTCGAAAAAACGAGCGAATCCGTCGCGGAGAGGACGATCCAGCCGCCCTCATCGACCTCCTCTTCCAACTGTCCGTCTCCCCATCCTGAGTAGCCCAGAAAGAAGCGGATACCAAGCGCGTCGATCTGCTCTTCGTCGATCCTCGCCAAAAGCGATTCAAGATCGCCGCCCCACCAGATGCCCTCAGCGATCAAGAGCGCTCCCTCAATCTGATCTCCGAAAGGATGCACGAAGTGCAGCGTATCGGGCTGCACCGGGCCGCCGATGCCCAGCTGAAGACCAGATGGAAGCTGAAGACCGGAGACTTCTGACAGCTGCATCACCGAGGGCTTGTTGAGAATGAGCCCGAGCGAACCTTCCGCTGAATGCTCACACAATAGAACGACCGACCGCTTGAAATTTGGATCGGCCATGGGGGGCTCGGCAACGAGAAGCGCGCCAGCGGCAAGGGATTGCATAAGGGGGACAAGAATGTTGGTGGGCGTGAACGGACGAACGACCGCGGAGATTCGAAGTTGGGGGTCAGACAAGAATCATGACGAATCCCGCCAAGACGGGGACACGGATGTTGTCGTTTAGAGGGAAGGGGAGAGCCTCCACCACGGCTGCTACCAGTGCGCCGAGGCCAATCTGAAGAAGCGAGAGGGGCGGCTGGCCCATCACGCTCATGAGCGTAGAGACTCCAAACGGCAAGGTTGCGATGGCAGCAACAACGAAAAATGCAGCGGTGCCCTCCCATGATTTGGTTGAGCCACGGAAGTGATGCTTCCCCAACCGGCGACCGAGGATGGCGGCAGCAGCGTCGCCCAGCATCAGCATCACAAGGGCAGCAGCGGCTACGGGCTCCGGATACAGGAAGGCGCACAGAGCGGTCGAAAGGCACATCCATGTGGCGCCGTTCAGGATAAGCGGACGGCCAAGCGGTGGGAGTTCCTCTGGTCGCATGAGCGGCCCAAAGACTTTTAGAAATGCCGTTCGTACCGAGGTGATGCGTTGCCGGGCAACGTCGGCAAGCAAGGCGAACAGAGCGAGAGGTACAAAAACCAACAGAGCCGTTGGGCGCCCAACGACAAGCAACCCAACGGGCATCGAGAGCGCCAGGAGATGGATGGCCTTTCGCTTGAGCTCGTCGGAGTAGGGGAGGACGGGCGCGTTCACAACTCAGGAAACAAAAACAGGAAGCTACGGGGTTCCACAACTCCTTGCCCCTCCCACAACAATTCGCAACGCCCATGCGCGCCTTCTTGATTTTCTCTGTCCTGATCGCCTTGCTGTCGGCCTGCCAATCGCCCGACGACAACGCGACCTACGCGGACCGGATGGACCACGAACACGCTGAGGACGTGCCCGTGGCGTCCGCCGCGGTAGTGGGCGCGGATACACTTGATGTAACAGGAGAAGACGTGGTCTATGCGACGGTCGCCGGGACCGAGGTGACGGGCTACCTTGTTCGCCCGAGCGAAGCAGAAGGCCCATTGCCCGGCGTCATCGTTATTCAGGAGTGGTGGGGGCTGAATGAAAACATTCGCGCGATGGCGGAGAAAATCGCGGCGCTTGGCTACACGGCGCTGGCAGTGGATATGTACAACGGCCAGGTTGCTGTCGATCGCGAAAGCGCTTCCCGCTTCATGGCCGAGGCGATGGACCACGAAGCCGCATTGCTCGACAACCTTACTCAGGCCTATAACTATCTCACGAATGAGCAAAACTCGCCAACGGTCGGCTCCATAGGATGGTGCTTTGGAGGTGGATGGTCGTTACGGACAGCCCTCGCTCTCCCGAACGATCTCAATGCAGCGGTCATCTACTACGGTCAACTTGAAACGGACCGGGCGCTCCTCGGAATGCTCCAGGTGCCCATTCTCGGCTTTTTTGGGGAAGAGGACGGAGGCATTCCCGTCGAGCAGGTGCGGGAGTTCGAATCGGCCCTGCATGACCTCGGGAAGGACGCAGAGATCCACATCTACGCAAATTCCGACCATGCCTTCGCGAATCCGTCCGGAGGCCGATACAACGCGGAGGCAGCGGAGGATGCTTGGAGCCGTGTCGTTTCGTTCTTCGCTGCCAATCTCAATCGGGGAGATGGCTAGGGAGAGAGGGGAGATTGGGAGAGGCGGAGAGAGGGAGATGCGGAGAAGCCAGGAGTTCATCCACCTGACGAGTTCAATTCAACACGCCCATCTCTTCTCGAATCCTGGCGGCGGCAACGTCCGGCTCGCTGGCCGTCGTTATCGCGCTCATCACGGCTACGCCTTGAGCGCCGACGTCCATCACCGAGCGCACGCGCGCAGCAGTGATGCCACCGACGGCGATCACCGGGATGGAGACGGTATCGCACACGTCGGCGAGCGCGCCAAGCCCTTTGACGGAAGCCGGGTTGGACTTTGACGTAGTAGGGAAGACAGGGCCAAAGCCGATGTAGTCCGCGCCGGAATCCGCGGCGATCCGGGCCTGCGCCAGCGTTGTACACGTCGCCCCGATCAGGCAAGTGGGGCCATCGCGTAGGTCGAGAATGGTACGGGCCGTTTCGACAGGCATATCCTCCTGCCCGAGGTGCACACCATCTGCACGAACCTCCAGAGCAAGGTCGATGTAATCGTTCACAATGAGGTGGACGCCGGAGGCCTGGCACACGGTCGCAACGTCCTGCAGCATTGCCAGTCGCGTCCGAGGAGTTCCCGTTTTCTCTCGGAACTGAATAACATCCGCTCCGCCTTTCACGGACAACTCTGCCAACTGCGCATGGCTGAAACGCCGCTGGAAATTGAAATCGGTAAGTACGTGAAGTCCGCGTATGGACATGTCGGCGAGGTGCGCGTTGATGGCGCGCAAAAGCTACGCGCGAAGATTTTATAGCCCGACGTTTTGTGTCAGGCACGCATTTCCACTGAAAAGAGTCGATCCGTATACTCTTGCGCCGCTCAAGGGCCACGCCGTCCGAACCCCATGCATCGACGCCGCATCTCGTTATTGCCGCGCGCGTGCGCGCTTCTGCTCCTGCTCGCGCCGGGCTGGGCTGGCGCGCAAGATTTGGTTCGTTTCGAACATCTGACGATTGACGACGGGCTCTCGCAAAACGAAGTATCTGCCGCGTTGCAGGACAGTCTGGGTTTTCTTTGGATAGGCACGTCCGGCGGCTTGAATCGGTACGACGGCTACGAGTTTGCCGTTTTCCAGCTCGATCCGGCGGATCCGACCTCCATTTCGGGCAACCAGATTACCGCTTTGATGCAAGCAACGGATAGCACACTCTGGGTGGGCACGACGGAAGGGCTCAACCGATATGATCGGGAGATGGTGACCTTTACCGTTTTTCGCAATGAGGCAAGAAACCCGGCCACGATCGCGTCCAATAGAATCTCGGCCTTACACGAAGACGCTTCCGGCAAGATCTGGATCGGCCATGCGAATCCTGACGATCCGACGGTTGGAGGACTAAGCAGGCTGGATCCCCTCTCGGGCCATATTGAGAGAATGGCTCTCACTTCCGGCGAGGAATCTCTACCCGTCTATGCGTTCGCGGAGACGACAGACGGCGTTCTTTGGATTGCCACCGGGGATGGTCTCTACCGCTACGATACGGTGGCCAAAGCAGTCACCTCTCTTAGTCACAATCCAGAGGATGCCAATAGCCTCGCAGGTGACGACATCCGCGAGCTACTCGTGGATAGCGAGGGTTTGCTCTGGATTGGGTTGTGGGGTGAAGGCCTCGATTGCTACGACCCAGCCTCCGGGGAATTCACGCATCACGAACCGGGCCCGGAGGGCACGCAACTCAACTCGGGGTACATCTCGGCAATCGGGCAAACGCGCGACGGGATTTTGTGGGTGGGGACCGCCAATCCAAACGGCGCGGCGAGCGCCTCGTTGCATCGGTACGATTTCAAGTCATTCTCCCGGTTCTCCCACGATCCGAATCGGGAAACCACGGTGGGGCCTGGGACGGTTCGGGCCATCGTCGAGGATTCCGCCCATATGCTGTGGGTGGCGACGGATCTTGGGGGGATATGCCGCTTCGATCAGGTCACACAGCCGATTCCGCACTTTTTCCCGGTGTCCGGCGATCTGTCGAGCCTTTCCTCTGCCGACGTGTCATCCTTCCTCGACGAAGGAAAGGACATTCTATGGGTCGGGACAGATGAGGGGCTCGACCGCTTCGATCGGTTCAATGGCGCGTTTGGCCACCACAGGCATCGCCCGGGATCGCCTTCATCGCTGAGTGATGATCGTGTAACCGCCCTGGCGGCATGGCGCGGAGACACCATGTGGGTTGGGACGGAAAACGGATTGAACCGGTTCGACCGGGCGTCTGGCGTTTTTCGCAATTACGCCGTGAATGACGGAACGGGTGAGGAGGGCACCGACAACGCCGTGAGAGCGCTCTATGCCGACACGCAGCGCAATCAACTCTGGATTGGCACCGGGCACGGCCTCGTCCGAATGGACGTGACGACAGGCGAGATAACCCATGTCCATGGCGACCCTGACAATGCATCTGTAATCAGTGACGATCAAATCGTTGCGCTCTACGCCTCCGAAGACATCCCCCATACACTTTGGGTTGGAACCGAGAATGGACTGAACAGCGTGGATCTGGAGAGCGGTGAGATTTCGCAGTTCACAGCCGATGCCCGAAACCCGGACGCGTTAAGCCATAGGCAAGTGACGTCCGTCAGCACGCTGCCTGGCGATTCGAACGCGTTGTGGGTTGGGACTCTGGCAGGCGGCCTGAACCGCCTCGATCTCGCCACAGGAACCTTTCAACGATTCACTCGGCGCAACAGCGGCCTGCCGGGCAACGCCATCTACAGCATCCAGCCTGACGACGACGGTCTCCTTTGGCTAGCTACCAACCAAGGCCTCGTTTGCTTCGATCCGAGCCGTTCGAGCCTGGTCCGCGTCTATGGAACCGATGCGGGGGTGCAATCGCGGCAGTTCAACGTGGGGGCGTCGTATCGGACGCAGCGGGGAGAGATTGCGCTGGGAGGATCCAACGGGTTCAACATCTTTTCACCCAAGGATTTCAGAGACAGTCCGTATGCGCCCAAGGTTGTAATTACCGGATACCAGGTTGATGGGCGCGCCCAGGCAGCTGCCGCCGAGGCCGTGCTTCTCGCAGAGGAGATCACGTTGCCTCACGACCAGAACGACCTCGCGTTTGATTTTGTGGGGCTGCATTTCAGCCGCCCGGAGGAGAACCAATACCGCGTCCGGCTTGAGCGCAAAGTTGGGGATTCGACCGAATGGCGCGAATTGGGGACGCAACGAACCACGACCTACGCAAACCTGACGCCCGGCCGCTACACCTTCTTTGTTCAGGCTTCGAATGGCGACGGTGTCTGGAGCCAACAGACCGCGAGCGTTCGCGTACGCATTACACCACCCTGGTGGCGAACCTGGCTGTTCAGGATCTTTGCGCTTTTCCTGGTTGTCGGGATTGGCGTGGCGGCTTACAGACGCCGGATACGCAGGATTGCCGCACGCAATCATGAACTGGAGGAGCTTGTAACAGAGCGCACGGAGGAGCTTGAACAAAAGACGGGTGCGCTGGAATCCAAGAATGAGCAACTGAACGCGACGTTGGGGCAGCTACGCACGGCTCAGAGCCAACTCGTGCAGGCCGAAAAACTGGCATCGCTTGGGCGCGTGACGGCTGGCGTGGCCCACGAGATCAAGAATCCGCTCAACTTCATCAACAACTTCGCGCAGCTTTCCGAAGAGCTTGCGGAAGAACTTCGCCATGAGCTCGCCGCTTCAGCCGACCGGCCTGCGAGCGAAGTGCTAGGCGATGTAGATGCAATCCTGACGGACCTCGCGCTGAACTCAGCGAAAATCGCCGAGCATGGCCGCCGCGCCGACGGCATCGTCAAGAGCATGCTCCTGCATGCCCGCGGCACCAGCGGCGACCCCGAGCCAACACCCCTCCATACGCTGCTCGACGAAACGATTGGCCTTGTTGTTCATGGCTCCGGATCCGGAGGAGACGGTGTGCCCGTTAACGTTGAAAAAGATTACGACGAGCGTATCGGAGACGTGACGATTGTCCGACAAGCCATAGGCCGGGTCGTGTTGAATCTGTTGGAAAATGCCGTCTACGCGATGCGCAAGCACACAGCATCGGCAGTGGACTACGTACCTACGGTTTCGCTCCGGACCGTCGACCTGGGTGAGAACGTCCGAATCGTGGTGAAGGACAACGGACCAGGAATCCCGGACGACGTTCTCTTGCGGCTCTTCGAACCGTTCTTCACCACAAAGCCAACCGGCGAGGGCACGGGCCTTGGCCTTTCACTCGCGCACGACATCATTCTAAGCCACCAGGGCGAGATCACCGTAGCGAGCAGCGCCGAGGACGGTACGACGTTCACCATCGTCCTCCCCAAGAAACTGGAAGAGCTGGCAGGCGCGGAACCGATAGTTTGATGAGATCACTCGTTTTTGATTGACGGAACCGCGCGGAGTTCTGGGGTTTCCATTACCTTCCGATCCCATGCAGTTGGTCCCCATGTCTGAGCCAATTAAGGCGCTTGTTGTCGATGACGAGCCCGATGTACAACTACTTTTCTCGCAACGCTTCCGGCGAGAAACGCGGAAAGGGCTGGTCCGGTTGAGTTACGCGGAGTCCGGCCAACATGCCCTCGAGGTGCTGAAAGCCGAGGCCACCGATGTTGTCCTCGTATTGTCGGACATCAACATGCCCGGGATGACGGGCCTGGAACTGCTGCGCATCATCAAAGCCGAGTACCCCAATCTGCGTGTGATGATGGTGACGGCCTACGACGACGCTGCGATGCAGGAAGAGGCGTTCAGCAATGGCGCCGAAGGCTACCTGACCAAGCCCATCGACTTCGCCGAACTCAAACGCGAAGTGTTCGCGCTCGAAGTGTAGAAAGGGGACGGTGCGCCCAATACCTCTTCACGAAGTTTCCGGCGCGAGGCCGTTCTGAGCGGACAGACGAGGCCCGTATATTGGCGACCCTTCGTGAAAGGGCGAGTCGGCTGGGTAGCTCAGTTGGTAGAGCAATGGACTGAAAATCCATGTGTCGGCGGTTCGAGTCCGCCCCCAGCCACCGGTTGTTGTTGCGCGATTGAAAAAAGAGTGCGTGCTGTTTCTGCGAACGTCGAAGGCGGGTCACTTCCGTAGATTGCGCGCCTACCCGGTTCGGTAGTTCAGTTGGTTAGAATGCCGCCCTGTCACGGCGGAGGTCGCGGGTTCGAGTCCCGTCCGAACCGCCAGGTACAAGCCCTTGAGCCCGTTGGCTTGGGGCTTTTTTGTTGGCTAGTCGCTGCTGTCTACTAGGACCACTGGGATTTGGCTAACGTTGCCAATCCTGCTGTTGTTGGTGAGGAGGAACGCGCATCCTTTATATGCGGCTACTGCCAAATGGATTGCGTCGGGAGTCTGCGCCGCCTCTCACTACGAAACCGCGCTACGTTGCTTCAACGTCGAAAGCGGCAGAGTGAAGCAAAACCATCTCCCGCGGTCTCGCTCCATCTGCGCACGGCATTGAGTACTGAACGAAGCAAAGCCAGAGCGGAACCGACTATACATTATCTAGTATAGTTGAGCATGACACGCGAAAAACCGATACACTGGCACGGAACGTCACTGGACGATCTCAGGTCGTTTCCGCTTGACGCCCGCCAGGAACTTGGCTTCGGCCTTGATGCTGTGCAGAACGGGAGGCTACCAAGAAACTCCAAACCCATGAAGCAAGTGGGCATGGGGGCCTTTGAGATCCGCGCTCGCGTGAAGTCCGGGCAGTACCGCGTTATCTACGTTGTCGTCCGAGACGACGGCGTTCATGTTCTTCACGCCTTCCAAAAGAAGACACAGAAAACGTCCCAACGGGACATCAAATTAGCCGGTGATCGCTACCGCGAGATCGGATGAATGAGTCGATTCAGCCCAGTGCTTGTCGATTCGATTAGACCCAAAGAAGCTATGGCTGTCAACCACATCACACATACGGGCGGCAACGTCTTTGAAGATCTCGGCTTTGACAAACACGAGGCCGCGAAACTCAAGCTCCGCAGCACACTCGCGCTCGCCGTCGTCGCGCATCTGCGAGACAACAACATGACCCAGGAGGAGGCCGCCGAAGCCTTTGGTGTAACTCAGCCTCAGATCAGCCTGCTCAACAACGCAAAGGTTGATTCCTTCACGATCGACAAGCTCGTCACGATGCTGTCGAGGGTAGGGCTGAGGGTCGAGATGAAGATCGCAGCCTAGCCGATATTTCGCGCCATCCGACGTAGGGATTGGCCCAGACCGGAGTCGCGAAATCCTTCGGTGTTGCGCAGCCCGAAATCAGCCTCCCCAACAACGCAAAGATTGGCGACGTCAATCTCGACGGGCTTCTGAACACGCATTCGTGGGTTGGAATGAAAGTTAGTCTGGCCGTCGCCGCCTACATTAGTGCGGAGAGGCAAGATATCGAGCAATCGGAGAGCCCAAATCAATGTTTCGAGACCAATTAACTGAGCCATCCCGCCGGTCGGTTGTGCGCCAGTACAGGCTATTAGGACCAAAATCCCAGGCATAGGTGGACACCCAGCGAGCGTCCCTAGCTATGAAAACGGCAACGTCCCTTCCCCCAATAGTCCGAAAGGCAAGCGCATCAAATTCTGTGGCGCTAGAGAAAGACTGGGCTAGCCTTCGTCGAACACGACCGCCGTCAAGGAACGCAACGCGAGATTTACCATCCGGCATCTCGTATATGGTGACAATTCGACCCCTTCCTCCCCCATCGGAGATAGTTTGTATAGGGTATACACCGAGAGCGTGCGCAGCAACCGCCTCCGGCGTGGCGTCATATGCTAGTTCTCGTTCCGATTCATACCCGAGATATTGAGCGAATGCCGCCTTCGCGGTCAGGCCGTTGGAGTATCGCACGTCATCTGTGCTTCGATTATGCGAGCGAAAGGCCAATTCATCTGCATCAATCTCCCATATGTACGAAGACTCCCATCGATCATCAGATGCCTCAAACGTGACGACATCCACGTCTCCGATGGTGCGGAATGCCAGCCCGGCGATCCTAGTATCCGCTGAGAACGCCTGCCCAAGATTGAAGGCTACTCGTGTCGAGTCGAGAATGGCAATTCTAAGCTCTTCGTCATCGTTCTTAAATAGGACGAGACTTCTGGCATCGTTCTCAGCAGGCGTACTCACTTCGGTTATCAACTCGCCGCCTAGACTATCGCTGACGATCTGATTCAACGATGTTTGTGCAACGATGGAATCGATTAACGCCGCGCCAGCGGCATCGAGAAGAGGTGCTTGTTCCTGCCCACGATTCCAATTAAGGAGAACAGCAAGAACAAGAATCGAAAAGCAGGCAATGAGACCCAACATCAATCCACGACTTTGCCACCAACCACCAGGTTTTGACAATTGAGACGTCGCCGCAAAATGCCCGAGTGCTCCCGGTCCGACTTCCAAGAGGGTTACGGCTGTCTCCGACTGGCCACAATGAGCGCCGCCTAGCAAAAGCCACGTCTCTCCGCGCATGGCTGTACCACAGACCGCGCAGACAACAACAAGGTCTCCTTCCTTTACCTTCTCGCCTGTGACCGGATCGACGTGTCCTTTGGCAATGAATGGCGCGTGGACATCCTTGTTCAGTCGATGTGTGTGGGGACCCATTGCCATGTAGCTCTAGGCCGAAAGCGAATTAACGACTCGCCACTCAAGCATGCAAACTTTGCGCTGATCTCTACAGCCCCAGGTTGCGTGGCAATGTTGTTATTCCAGGCCGTGCGGCATTGTCAATTACCTACCCCTCTCGCGCCTGCCCCCACTTCAGCTTATCCCGTAGGAGAGAGAAGTAATCCGGGTCAGGAAAGGTGACGAGTTGGACGTTGTGCTCTGCTTGACGCACCGTAATAACTTGATCAGATTCGTCGAAAAGCACACTTCCGCTTTCAACCGCCAATGGGGTGCAATTCAGGCGTACACCTCGCTCTTGGGCACCTTCGTTTTGCGGATGTACGGCACTACAGTTTCCCAGCCCTGTGGGAAGAGACTCCGGGCGTCCTCATCCGACACGGACGGAAGGATGAAGGCATCGTCCCCGCGCTGCCAGTCGGCTGGGGTTGCCAGCTTATGCACGGCTGTTAGCTGCAATGAATCCAGCACACGCAGGATTTCGGCGAAGTTCCGCCCGGTGCTCATTGGGTAGGTTAGAATCAGCTTGATCTTTTTATCCGGGCCGACAATGAAGACCGACCGGACCGTTGAATTGGTGGCCGCCGTTCGTCCCGCAGAAGTGCCTTCGGTATCGGCAGGCAACATGGAGTAGAGCTTGGCAACGGCAAGGTCCGTATCGCCAATCATCGGATAGTTGGGCGCCGTACCCATGACCTTCTCGATGTCCTTTGCCCACCTGTCATGGTCGGCAACGGGATCTACACTCAGTCCAATAATCTTCGTATTCCGCTTGTCGAATTCTGGTTTGAGCCCAGCCATGGTTCCAAGCTCGGTCGTGCATACCGGTGTGAAATCCTTCGGATGAGAGAACAGAATGGCCCAGCCGTCGCCAAGCCATTCGTGAAAGCGAATCGTGCCATGGGTCGTTTCGGCCTGGAAATCAGGCGCAACATCGTTGATCGCTAGCGACATGGAACTACCTCAATCTGGATTATGGAGAACGGGGCGACGTGACCCGGGCATCGAGCCATCCGCGGCGGCGCGGCCTGTCCGAAGGCCGACGAACGTATACCGTTCAAGGGTACGGCGCAGCACCGAAAGGTGCAAGAACCACAATACGAGTTAGACCCCAAGCGATGAGTTCTACTCCTCCCGCTCCTGCCCCCACTTCAACTTCCCGCGTAGCGTAGAGAAGTAGTCGCGATCGGGGAAAGTGACCAGGCGGACGCTGTGTGTTGCGCGCCGAAGCGTGATCGTTACATCGGGGTTTTCTACGATGGCGCTCTGGCCGTCTACGGCCACGAGGAAGGAGCCTTCCGTAACCACGCGGAGCGTCACAGACGACGTGTCGGGGAGGACGATGGGCCGGGCGGTGAGCGTGTGCGGGGCGATGGGCGTCACCACAATCGCGTGGGCGGCGGGTGCGATGATGGGGCCATCGGCAGAGAGTGAATAAGCCGTTGAGCCCGTTGGCGTGGCCACGATCAGGCCGTCGCAACGGTACGTGTTGAGGTAGGCGCCGTTCACCTCGGCTTCGATGCCGATCATGCTGGCGGTGCCCGTTTTGGCAATCACTACATCGTTCAGCGCCCAGGACGGCACGTCGGGTAATGCGCCGTCAACATCAATTGACAAGGCCATTCGCGCCTCCACCGTAAAGCTGCCTTCGTCAATACGTCGGATCGCCTCATCAACCTCGGCCACTTCAACTTTCGTGAGGAATCCGAGCCGCCCGAGATTGATGCCGAGAATGGGCGTCTCGTGGATACCAGCCTCGCGAGCACTCTTGAGGATGGTTCCGTCGCCGCCGAACGAAAGGAGCAGGTCGCACGCCGCCGCGAGATCATCTGCCGCGTGCGAGGTGCAGATGGCCGCGTCGATCAATCCACGCATCGAGAGCCCTTCCGCAATCTCACTATGGAGACGAAATGGCGTACCCTGCCCTGCGAATCGGCGCACGAGTGTGGCCACAGGCTCCCAGAGGGCTTCCTTGTTGGTGTTGCCGAGAATGCCGAAAGTCATGGGTAGTTGGGCGGGAACGGTCGGAATATCGCACGGAAGGGCGGACTTTCCTGTCCTGCTCAATAGTTATGCGGTCGTGAAAACCAGAAGGGCGCCGAATCCTACCTTCCCCTCTTCGAAAACAACGCGCCACATCCCATGCATCTCGCCATCATCGGCAACGGCATCACCGGCGTTACGTGTGCGCGGCTGGTCCGCAAGCGCGACATGGGCGCGCGTATCACGATTATCTCCGATGAATCGGAAGAGTTTTATTCACGCACGGCCTTGATGTACATCTACATGGGCCACATGACCGAGGCCCATACACGGCCGTATGCCGAGAGCTTCTGGCGCGACAACCGGATTGATCTTCTGCGCGACCGCGTGGATCGCGTGGATGCGGGCTCGAAGCAACTTCATCTGCTAAGCGGTGGCACGGTGGACTACGACGCCCTTCTGATTGCCACGGGATCGATGTCCACCTTCTTCGATTGGCCGGGCCAGGATCTGGACGGCGTCCAAGGGCTTTACGGTTTGCCAGACCTCGAGCAAATGGAACAATGGACCGTCGGGGTGGAGAACGCCGTAGTCGTCGGCGGAGGATTGATCGGTGTAGAGATGGCCGAGATGCTACATGCGCGAGGCATCCACGTCACGTTTCTTGTCCGCGAGGCATGGTATATGAGCCATTTGCTGCCGGAGGAAGAAGGGAGGATGATAGAACGGCATCTGGTTTCCCGCGGCATCGACCTGCGGATGGAAACAGAGCTGAAGGAAATCTTGCCCGACGCATCAGGCCGCGCCGCCGCGGTCGCAACATCGAGGGGGGAGGAGATTCCGGCGGGGTTTGTGGGCCTCACGACGGGGGTACGGCCAAACATCGGATTCCTGAAAGACAGCGGCGTCGAAATTGGGAAGGGCGTGCTCGTCGACCGCTACTTCCGCACAAACGTGGAAAACGTGTACGCCGCTGGCGATTGCGCGGAGTTCCGCGACCCGCTGCCTGGCCGGAAGGCTATCGAGCAGCTTTGGTACACGGGCCGGGAGCACGGCGCGACGGTTGCCCATACGCTGAGCGGTGATTCCCGCGAATACAACCCGGGCGTTTTCTACAACTCGGCCAAGTTCTTCGACATCGAATACCAGACGTATGGCCGGATCGATCCTGATTCGCTGGATGGCGAACAGACGTTGCATTTCGAGCACCCCGACGGCAAACGCTCAATCCGTATTCAATACAGTTCAGAGGGCGGTAAAGCGGTCGTCGGCGTGAACCTGATGGGCGTCCGGCACCGGCACGCGGTCTGGGCCGATTGGATCTCCACAAAGCGCGGCATTGAGTTCGTCCTTGCCAATCTTAGCGCGGCCAACTTCGACCCCGAGTTCTTCGAACAATTCGAGCCCTCCGTCATCGCGGCGTACAACGCAGAGAATGGCACCTCCGTCCAGCCAACTGCCCACAAAGGCTGGAGGCGCTGGATGGCGAAGCTGCCTATGCGTGGGAATCTCGTCGAGAGGCATCTTGCAGATTCATTTGCTCATCTACCGTAAGTATTTCGTAATGCGTAGTGCGTAAGGGTTCCAAATACCGGGTACCAAGCGCCAAGTACCAAATACGAAATACACATTACGCATTACGCACTACGCATTACGCAAAAATGCCCATGTCCATTCCCGTCTACAACGCCCAAATCGCGCTCGCAGAGAACCCGGCGAACGAAGTTTCCAGTGTTCAGAAGGTTGGGCTTGGAATTCTGGGGCTCGGCTTGCTCGCCGTCGCCGTTGCGCTGTTTAGCGATCTCGGTGCGCGACAGCCCATTTTAATGCTTGCCATAGTTGCGGTTGGCGTGGTGGGAGGGCCGCTTCTTTACATATGGGATGTTTTCCGAAGCACGCCGCCCGGCATCCAGAACAATGGGGTGATGTTTTCCTCAAATCAGGCGCGCGGACTCGTCGGGTGGGTTGCCGGCATCGTGCTGACGGGCGGATACATCCTGCTCTACTGGTTTCCGTCGACGCTCGAAGGGCTCATCCGTGTCCTCGATCCGCTTGCGTACACTCTTCGCGGTTCAGCGGCGGATCAGTGGTTTCTCTACGGCACCATTTACACCATTGCCGTCCTTGTAATGGGCGCGCGAGCGATTGTCAAATACCGCCACAGTCGATACCAGATTATCCGCACGTGCAGCGTGATGTTCTTCCAACTTGGCTTTGCGTTTTTACTTCCACAATTACTTCTCTTATTCAACAAGCCGGAGTTCTATTTCTCCTATTTCTGGCCACTGAAGTACGACTACCTTTGGCCCGGGAACATCAGTTATATCATTGAGAGCGGAGCGGGTCTCGGGGTTTTCATGGTGTTCTGGGGGGCAATGATGATCGCCGTCGCGACGCCGCTTCTTACGTATTTCTTTGGCAAGCGGTGGTATTGCTCGTGGGTCTGTGGTTGCGGCGGATTGGCCGAAACAGCAGGCGATCCGTACCGGCATCTATCCGACAAATCGCTCGGCTCATGGCGGGTCGAACGTTGGCTGATCCACAGCGTGCTCGTTTTCGTTGTAGTGACTACGGCGCTGCTCTGGATCAACTCAGCATCGGAAGGGGCTGTTTTGGGAGGCGTCAGCTTGGCCTTCTCCAGATGGTACGGCTTCGGAATCGGACTGGTGTTCTCCGGCGTCATCGGTGTGGGCTTTTACCCCGTGATGGGAAGCCGCGTGTGGTGCCGTTTCGGCTGCCCGATGGCCGCGATTCTCGGATTCCAACAGCGCTTTTTCTCGCGGTTCCGCATTACGACAAACGGCGGACAATGCATCTCGTGCGGCAACTGTTCTACGTATTGCGAAATGGGCATTGACGTACGGTGGTACGCTCAGCGAGGGCAAAACATCGTCCGTTCGAGTTGTGTGGGCTGCGGGATTTGCTCGGCGGTGTGCCCGCGTGGTGTGCTCAACCTCGAGAATGGCCCGCGCGAAGGCCGGTTTGGGACGCCGCATCTCAACCTGATTGCCGATCTTGAAGTGCTGGAGCGGTGAGAGGGTGAGAGGGTGAGAGGGTGAGAGGGTGAGAGGGTGAGAGGGTGAGAGGGTGAGAGGGTGAGAGGGTGAGAGGGTGAGAGGGTGAGAGG
>JBGTDU010000034.1:0-21112 GCA_041748175.1 Rubricoccaceae bacterium | reverse complement strand
ATGCGTTCGGCTATTCGGTCGCGCTCGTCGGCCCGGGGCCGGGCGGCCCGTTGGTGGGGCAGGCCTTGGTGGGAGCTTTCCTGAGCGATCTGGCGGCGCCTTCGGCGGGCGCGGTGTTCATCTACGATTCGAGCGTGGCGACGACGAGCGAGCCGGAAGGGCCGGGCGTTTTGGAAACGAGGTTGTCGGTTTTCCCCAACCCTATTCGCGAGTACGCCCGCATTCGGCTGGTGCTCTCGCGGTCGGGGTACGTCCGGGTAGCCATCTTCAACGTGTTGGGTAGGGAGGTGGCGCGGGTCTTCGATGGCGATCTTCCCAGAGGTGTGTCAGAACTCTCATTATCGACGGGGGGCGTCCCTGCGGGCGTATATGTTGTGCGTGCGATGGGAGAGTTTGCTGCGACGGTGGCTCGAACGATAACAGTTGTGCATTAGTAGACGGGGTTTGTTTTTCGGCGCTGGAATCCGGGCTGATGCCGTAGACGCGTGTAGCATCGATCTCACCCTTCGGCGGGTCCACCCACCGCCAGACGCCTCGTGAGCCATTTCGCATCGTGTCGATATCCGGTGGGAAGCCTACGTATCGCGGAACTTCGTCGTCGGCATTCGGCTCGCCACTCTCATATAATGGTCCTACGTAGGTCGTTGGGTCCCAGACAAAAATGCTTTCGCGTTTCGGTTCCGAGGTCTCACGCGAGCGAAAAATCTGTCCATTCTCGATGCCCGGGTCGCCGATGTCGTTTGGATTCATAGCGCGCATTACCGCGATGGTGCCGTCAATGGTATCGGCCATGATGGACCTCCTTGAGGGTTGAATGAAAAGGGGGGAGAATGGTTACGTTGTCCGGGCCAGCCCGTCTGTTAGGGTTAGCGCTGGTCGGCGTTTTTGTCAAGTTCCCTCTTAGACAGTTTTGATCGCAAAACGTAACCTCCGGTGAAAAAAATATCTTCCAGTCAAAATCTGCGTTCGTGGTTTATCGTCACCTGTGCCTTTTTTTCGACGAATGCTATCTGTGCTCAACCGAATCCGCTCGACACGCTCTTCGCCCCTACGCCATGTTCGTCCTGTGGGTTCGCCTTCGATTTGGATGTCGCCTCAGATCCGCAAGTTTTTGACGATGGGCAGACGCGCCTCGCAGTGCTTGAGGTGGGCCGTCAGCCCGATCATGCCAATTACGTCTTCAGATATGACACGATTGCAGAAAGATGGTTGCCTGAAGACTCGCTTGGTCACGCCACTCCCCAAGGTGGAAATGTTGGAGAGCCCAGGCTTTTTCCGAGCGTTGATGGGAGTGTCGCCACAGTCGGAGACGCTGGCGATATCACGGTGTGGCGTCGAAACCAGGCATTGGGTACGTGGGAGGTGGAGGCCTTCCTGGATGGTATACAGAAGCCAGGAAACGGTAGTGCCTGCTTTGGCTGTGCCCACACGGGGTTATTGTTTTCCAGCGGTGAGGAGTTGATCTTCGTCGGCGCACAGAACGGTGGCGACGACCCATCGGGAGGGTCCCGCGAGGGTAGCGCGTACGCTTTCGTCCGCCCACAGGGCGTACCGCCCGGCCCGAACGCCTGGCAGATGGAGGCCCGGATTCTGGCGCCGGATGGGCTGGAAGGCGACGAGTTCGGTGCGTCGGTAGCGCTCCTGCCCGCGCCGTTCACGGTCCCCGGCGGCGGGCAGGCGGGAGATGCACTGGCGCTGATCGGCGCACGACAACACCCGCGCACCGGAGCCAGGGATGGGGCCGTGTATGCCTACGTGCGGGACGGTGCCACCGGAATCTGGACCGTCGAGGAAGAACTAACTGCCCCCGATGCCAGCCCCACCGATGGTGACCTTGCCGAGTTTGGCGACGAAGTGGCGGTCATTCCCCTGCCGGGTGGGAGTGCAGGTGAGGCCCTGCTCTACGTTGGCGCCCCCGACCACGGCATCTGCGGGGCTATCAACGGCGGGTCGTCGTACGTCTACCGGCGGGAGGTGGATGTTAGTGCGCCGACCGGTTTCAGCTGGACGTTTGAGACACGGCTGTGCCCCACCGATCCGCGCTTCGAGGGCCGATGGGGTGGGTCAGTGGACCTGCGCGTGGTCGGCCCGGGTGAGGGCGATCTTGAAGGCACCGTGCTGGCAATCGCGGGGCAAACATTTGATCCCGGCCCGGACATCCCACCCGGTGCGTCGGACCTGTACGTTCGTTCAACCACGGGCGTGTGGAGCCACCGCGCGCGCTACGAGACGGGCGCCGACGGCGTCGCGTTCGATGCGTTCGGCTATTCGGTCGCGCTCGTCGGCCCGGGGCCGGGCGGCCCGTTGGTGGGGCAGGCCTTGGTGGGAGCTTTCCTGAGCGATCTGGCGGCGCCTTCGGCGGGCGCGGTGTTCATCTACGATTCGAGCGTCGGCACGGCGAACGAGCCGGAAGCGCCGGAGGTCTCGGCAACGTTGTCCGTACATCCGAATCCGGTGCGGGGCGAGGCGACGATTGGGCTGACACTCGTTCGTTCCGGATACGTTCGCATCGTCGTGTATGACGTGCTGGGGCGGGAGGTTGCACGCATTTTCGAGGGTGAGTTGCCCGGCGGCGTGTCGGCGTTTTCGTTCCCGACCGCGCGGCTTCCGGCCGCGGTGTACCTGGTCCGGGTGGAAGGCGACACCAACTTGTCGGTCGCGTGCCGACTTACAGTGGTCCGCTAGATCAGCGGATCCGACCACCGACCTCCCCGGCAGGAAATTTGCAATTTGCGTGAAGGTGGTCGTAGTTACGGCCGAGCGGTGATTCGGAGTTCAGGCTCCGGGGCTCCGCGTCCCCGTTCGTCCCCCCAGCGAGGAACTTCTTCATGTCCGGTTTGCACCTTGACCTCTTTGCCGCCGCCACCGATGCCGAAGCAGCCCGCTACCGCGTCCTGGCGGGTGTGAAGGAAGCGCACACGGCCTTTGTTCGGAGTCAGGTCTACCCGCATCTGGCCGATCTCATCCGTCTTCGGCGAGCCTTGCGCGATTTCCTGGACGGCGTGGAGCAGTTTCGTGCAGGCCATGCCGGCCGAATCAAAGGAATCGATTGGGAATCGAAAGAGGTGATTTTTGATCCTCCAGAAAGTGCCGCACCCCTGCTCGCGGAGGATCTGGCGCATTGGGCGTTGCCTCATCTTACCGAGGCCATTGAAGAAGGACGCACGCTGTTCGAGTTTGTGGATGAACACGCCGAGCTGCAGGCCGTCGGCGTGGTGCCCGCCTATCAAGACGAAGGCTATCTCATCCTTCACGACGAAGACGGACAAGTCTTTGTGCTGCGCTACACCATGTCGGCCCTTACGGGAGAGGACGGCAAGTACCGCAGCCTCCGAACAAAACCTGTTGCAGCCGACCTTCATCCGCTCGCCCCACCAGGAATATGGAAAGACCTGTTGGTTGAGCGATACCCCGATCTGCCCGTACCCGCAACGTTCCGTCTCGCCGCCGATGTCGCGTTTCCTTTGGAAGCCACGATGCTTCCGATCGCGAAGCGAAAATTGCTTCGGATGATCAGCGACCACGGCGAGGCCTAAGTCCGACAGAGACCCCTATCAGGCTGTTGAACTATTCCTCCTATCTGCGGCGGCGGCTCTTGTTCGATCTCAGCGTTGCGAGAATCTCGCCGGATCACCAATACGACTGCGATCTCGCGCCTTGATCTCGACCAAGATCCGCTCGCCTCGCCCACGGTTGAATAAATCAACAACCTGCTAGCGTTCCAGAACCTCGCCTTCGACGTTTTCGGATCGGCTCTTCACTTTGGGCGGCGGCCCAATCGCGTATCTTTTACGTTGTTAACGAACCTTGGGAACCACCTTCTGTCTATCGTTTGTCGGGCGGTGCAGGACCCTGTCAATTACGCGAGGGACGTATGAGTAAAGAGAGAATGGAGTCAAACTGGGATCGTGTCAAAACGCAAATATGTTCGGTATGGGGCGACCTTGACGAGTCGGACATGAAGAAGGCTCGAGGTGATCTAGGCGAAATGGTTACCATCATCCATGAGGCCACGGGTGAGGATCGCACCGTGATCATGCAAAAGATGGCCACGCTCATTTAGCGTCGACGCCCTTCATCCGCAATGACACCCGCTGCGTCGGGCGTTCTTGTTTCAGTCGAGGGCGATATGCGACGACCCGGCCATCGCGAAACTGGTAGTTTCAGGCCGATCGAGGAGGTCGCACATTGTATCGCCCATGACCGAAGTCCAGAGCAAAATGCCCACGTTTCCGCTCGGTTCGCCCCTGGGCGAAAGCGATTCCTACGTTGCGCGGGTGGCCTATTCCAGGCGGCTGCTCGAAGATCTGGAAGCCCGTGCCGCCGAGGTTCGGCGGGGTGGAGGTGAGAAGTACGTAGAGCGTGAGCATGCCCGTGGCAAGCTGACCGCTCGGGAGCGTGTCGCCGCTCTGGTTGATGACGGCTCCGAGTTTATGGAGCTCGGTCTGTTTGCAGGGCGGGGGATGTACGAGGAGGAAGGCGGATGCCCTGCGGCAGGCACGGTGATGGGATTTGGGCGCATCCACGAGAGGCTGTGTCTGATCGTTGCCAACGACGCCACCGTGAAAGCAGGCGCGTGGTTTCCGATCACCGTTAAGAAGAATCTCCGCGCGCAGGAAATCGCACTGGAAAACCGCGTCCCGATCATTTACCTGGTCGATTCAGCGGGAGTCTATCTGCCAACGCAAGACGAAATATTCCCGGACAAGGAGCACTTCGGGCGCATCTTCCGAAACAACGCGCGGCTGAGTTCGCTGGGTGTCCCGCAGATTTCCGCCATTATGGGCTCCTGCGTGGCTGGCGGCGCGTATCTCCCGATCATGTCCGACGAAGCGCTAATCGTGGACGGTACGGGCTCGGTATTTCTCGCGGGGCCGTTCCTTGTCAAAGCCGCTATTGGCGAGGAAACGGATTCCGAAACGCTTGGCGGCGCGGCGACGCACTCGGACATCAGCGGCGTCACGGACTATAGAATGCCGGACGACGAAACGTGCCTGGCCACGATCCGCGATCTTGTTTCCAAGCTCGGCCCGCAGGATCGGGCGGGCTTTGATCGCGTGCAATCTGTTGAACCGATGTATGACGCCGCGGAACTGTACGGCGTGATGCCCGACAGTCGAACCCAGCCCTACGACATGCGCGATGTCCTTGCCCGCATCGTGGACGCGGATTCGTGGACGGAATACAAAGCAGGTTTTGGCCAGACGCTCTTGACAGGTTACGCCCGAATAGACGGATGGAGCGTGGGAGTCGTAGCCAGCCAGCGAAAGGTGGTGCTTGCCCAGGCGACGAAAGGCAAGCCGCCCGAGATGCAGGTGGGCGGCGTCATCTACTCCGATTCGGCCGACAAGGCAGCGCGGTTTATCATGAACTGCAACCAAAAACGCATTCCCCTCCTGTTCATCCAGGACGTGACCGGCTTCATGGTGGGCACCCGTGCCGAGCAGGGCGGCATCATCAAGGATGGCGCGAAACTCGTCAATGCTGTCGCCAACTCGGTCGTGCCCAAGTTCACGGTTATCGTCGGCAACTCATTCGGCGCTGGCAATTACGCGCTTTGCGGAAAGGCCTACGACCCACGGCTGATCTTCGCGTGGCCCTCCGCGCAAATCGCCGTGATGGGCGGTTCGCAGGCGGCGAAGACACTCCTACAAATTCAGACCTCGAAGTTGAAGAAGCAGGGGCGAGAACTCTCTGAGGACGACCAGAACGCCATGCTCCGCGAAATAGAGGCCCGCTACGAAGAACAAATGAGCCCCTACTATGCCGCCGCTCGTCTGTGGGTGGATGAAATCATCGACCCGGTGACAACCCGCCGGTGGATTTCAACCGGCATCGAACTGGCCGATCACAACCCGGAGATCCCGCGATTCAATCCGGGCGTCATCCAGACGTAGTCGTTAGAGCGTAATGCGTAATGCGTATTTGTTGCTCGTTTCAATGGAAGCAATACGGAATACGTAATACGCAGCATCGAACCCGCTTTATCTTCCGCTGGCAACCAACCCACACGGTCCCCCATGGCAAAAAACGCAGCCGTCTGGCTCCCTCGGATCATTTTTGCGATCGCCCTGGTCGGGGTATTTCTCGTGACGGACATGTACCTCGAGAAGACGTTCGGGAAGGGATGTTTCAGCCCGGCGGCGGCCACCGAGCTCTCATGCGATGAGGTGTTTGAGAGCGATGCCGGTACGTTTCTCGGTGTCTCGAATGTCGTGATGGGGTTCCTCTTCTATCTCCTCGTGGTCGGGCTTCGCTATGCCCATGCGGCCGCCAATCCAGCGCAGCGCGAAATGATTCGGAAGGCCTCGTTTGCCGTGGTTTCGGTAGGTTTTCTATACTCGGCCTACCTCACGTACTATCAGTATTTCTCCCCCGAACTGGCCGATGTCGCGCCGTGCAGGCTTTGCCTGGCGTCCGCGCTAACGGCCACCATTCTCTTTTTCCTTCACCTCGTGGAACATCGTCGTTCGAATAATTCAACAACCTCGCGCGGCTCCATCGCGCTAAGACCTTTCGTTGCCATGGCAGCGTTGGCTCTCGTCGCCATCGTCGCCGATGTCGCCTATGCGAAGGGGGTATTCGGAGGCTCCGACGCCGTCGCCGAGGAAATCGAAACACCAGGTTCGACGGACCCGGCCCTGGGCACGCCGGAGGACGAGACGCCCGTGGTCGAGATCACCGATCCGGCGATTCAGTGTACGTATGATCCGGATTTCGAGACGGTGACAGGCATCGACGCCTTCCTGGATGGGCCTTATCTCGGCGATGCGGATGCGCCGGTTGCTGTTGCCAAAGTGTTCGACCCCAACTGCCCACATTGCAAAACGCTGCATGCGGCGCTGTCGGAGATCGCTGAGGCGAACACAGCGAAGGCACGCTTCTACTACGTGCCGTATCCGATCTGGGAGCATTCGTTCGGCCAGGTGCAGGCATTGCGGATGGCGGCGGGGCAAGGCAAGTTTTTTCCGATGCTCCAGCTGATGTTTGATCGGCAGCAACCAGAGGGGCTCACACTGGATCAGGTTGTGGAGGTCGCGGCGGCGGTAGGAATGGACGGCCCCACCTTCCGCGAGCAGATTCAGGACCAGGGCGCATCTCAACCCCTGCTTGCGGACATCATGTCGGACCGCCTCGCGCTTGCCGATATCATCGGTGATGCCGAAGGCCGTGTGAGCGTGCCCAAGCTCATGGTGGATGGCCGAATGATTCAGCCGACCTACGCGTCGTACAGCCCAACATGCCTCACGTATTTCATCGACCAGGCCTACTCAGCACGGACGGGAGGTGCCCAATAGGTCTGCTGGTACCCGGGAAGAAATCTGCTGTCAAGGCTTCCCGCCAATGATAACGACGACCTCGCCGCGCACTTTGGGTTGCACTGCGTAGAAGGCCTGCAATTCGGCCAACGTCCCGCGCCGAACCTCTTCGAACATCTTGCTTAATTCGCGGGCTACGGCGGCTGAGCGATCGGCTCCGAGGTGCGCTCCGAGTTCTCCAAGCAGCTTCACAAGGCGATGTGGGCTTTCGTAAAGCACGATGGTTCGAGATTCGTCGGCCAGGCCCTTGATCCTGGTTTGGCGGCCTTTTTTCTGCGGCAGAAATCCTTCGAACACAAACCGGTCTGTCGGAAGTCCACTCGCAACCAATGCGGGGACGAAGGCCGTTGGGCCGGGTAGAGCTTCAACCCGAATGCCGGCGGCAATTGCTTCCCGGACGAGCAGAAAACCTGGATCGGATATACCTGGCGTGCCCGCATCCGTGATCAGCGCGACGGACTCGCCAGCCTGCATGCGCTCCACCAGCCGCTTCGCCTTGCCGTGCTCGTTGTGGATATGGAAGCTTGTTCGTTGAGTGGTGATGTTGTAGTGGTTCAGAAAAACGCCGCTCGTCCGTGTGTCCTCGCAGGCGATCAGGGCCACCTCAGCGAGGACGCGCAGCGCGCGCAACGTGACATCCTCCAGATTGCCGATAGGCGTTGGGACGAGGTAAAGCAACGGAAAGGGTGAAGGGAAAAGGGAGGGGAAGAGAAGTGGTTTCGGGATTGGATGTGGAAGCTACATGCGTGTCATCGGGAGAGGATAGTCGGTCCCGGCGTCATCGTAATCCGGTCTCCGAAATCTCGGGAGTTGGGCCCGCGACGCGAGTCTTTGCGCGGATCGGGAGATCCGCGATCCCAGGGATTTCGAGATCGACCTTGAGGCATTTCGAATCCGAAATCCAAAACCCGAGGTATCCTACGCGATCCCTCTCATTTCCGTCTTGCGAACAATCCGGCCAGCCTCCGGATGGGATCGCGTCCGGCGGGGTCGCGGTTTTCGCGGATGGTCAGGTAGATGCCGAGAATGCCGAAGACGACGTTGGCGGCCCACATGCCGAGCCACGGCGAGAGCATCCCCCGGTCGGCCAGCTTTTCACCTTGCACGAGCGTAATCCAATAGAAGAGAAACACGGCGACCGCCAGCGTCGCGATAAGCCCCACGCCGCCACGGGCCACAGCGAGACCTAGTGGGACGCCGATCAGCACAAAGATCAGGCAGGCAAGGGCGATGGAGTTTTTCTTGTAGATCTCGACGCGGTAGCGGTTGGCGCGCTGAAGCTCCCATCGTACCGCGTTGCCTGTCGCGTCGGCTTCTGAACGCAGAGATCGTGCTCGCTGCGCGGCAAGGTCGTAAATGGCTTCTCGCGTTGAGTCGGCGAGGCCCTCCAGAACCAGGCGATCGGCGCCGATTTCGGCGGAATCTCCTCGTCCGCCCTCGTGAGGAAACGTGTGTGGCCGACTTCCAGGATGCACCGCCAGCGGCGAAAGACGGCGCAGCGTCTCGCTGAGATCGGCGAGGCGGATCTCCGTTCCAAGATCCAGCGAGTCCACGACGGCGATCATCTCGCTCGTGCGCATCGTTCGGTCGGATCGGCCACCCGAAAGCGAGTCGGAGCGGGCGAAAGCGAGATCCGATATGTCGAATGCGATTCGATGGCGGTCGAAGTTGAGGCGTTCGTAGCGCTCCTCCTGTCCGCGGCTGCCGTTGTTTCGGCGATGGAGCTCCCCATCTTCCAAGCGCATCTCAAGCCGCTGGCCGCCGAATGCCGTCGAAAGTTTGGCGCGGTTTGCAACCAGCAGAGATTGCGTTCCGGGTGTGCTCGAGTCGAAAAGGGTCACGCCCAGTAGCAGGCCGGTAGAGTCAGGCGGAATGTTCTCGGCGCGGATGGCATATCCATTCAGTCCGCTGTAGAACACCCCCGGTTCGAGTTCAAAACCTGGTCGCGCCACCCGAATATCGCGCCAGAGGCCCGCCATTCGGTAGTTGGCTTCCGGGAGCATGACGTTGTTGAAGTAGGCCATCCCCGCTGCTAGAAGCATTCCGACGAGCATCGAAGGCCAGATCAGTTGGCCCAACGACACGCCCGCGCTTTTCACGACGAGGTAGGCGCGCGATTCGCTGAGCCGCCCGAACGCGGCCAGCAGCGCAATCAGCCACGCCATCGGGACCGCCAGGGTAACCATGTACGCCAGACTGTAAGCAATCAACTCTACCAACGCGCCCACCGGCAAGCCGCGACCGACCAACTCCGGCAGGTAGCGGATCAGGAACTGCATCAATAGCAGAAACATCAGCGTGCAGAACGCCGCCACGAAGGGCAACGGAAGGGCACGAAGGATGGTCTGATGGAGGCGCTTCACGCCGGGCGTAGGAGAAAGGAAGTGTGAGAGAATGGGAGCGTGACGGCGTGGAAGAAGCTACGCAGGATCGTTGCGCGGCCACGTAGATTGCTATCCTCACGCGAATCGGGAGATCCGCGGTCCCAGAGTTCCGCTTTCCGCTATCCGCCGGATCCGCTTCCGGGATGCACGTCCTCACGCGGATCGGGAGATCCGCGGTCCCAGGATTCTGCAATCCGATAGCCGAAAATCCCACATCGCACATCCCAAATCCGACATCCCATATCCGGTATCCGATATCCCCTATCCGACATCCGATATCCGCTATCCGAAATCCGCTATCACAAATCCGAAATCGAATGATCGTTCAATCGTTCACCGTCAGCCCGTTTTCCGAGAACTGTTACGTCGTCCACGCCGAAGGTGAGGCGGCGCTGATTGACCCGGGCACGGAATCTCGGGAGGAGAAAGCGCTGGTTATGAATTTTATCGAGTCGAACAACTTGCGGGTTCGGCATCTCCTCCTGACCCACGCCCACATCGACCACATCTTTGGCTGCGCGTTCTTCGCGGAGAAATTCGGGGCCGATGCGGATTTCAAAGGTTGGCAACTGCACGACGCCGATCTACCGCTGCTCGCGCACGCGCCGGTGCAGGCCGAGATGTTCGGCGTGCGCATCACGCCGCCGCCGGAACCGACGCGTTTCCTCATCGAAGGCGACGTGATCGAGCTGGGAGGTAGCTCGTTCTCTGTGCTCCATGCACCGGGCCACTCGCCGGGCTCGGTATGCTTCTACAATGAAGCCGACGGGTTCGTGATCGGCGGGGATGTCCTCTTCCAGGGCTCCATCGGTCGGACGGATCTGTGGGAAGGCTCGTTCCCGACGCTCATCGACTCGATCAAAACGAAGCTCCTGCCGCTGCCGGATCAGACGATCGTGTACTCGGGGCACGGCCCGGCGACGACCATCGGGCAAGAGCGCCAGACGAATCCGTTTTTGACCGGGGAGTACGTGGGCTAGAGTCTGGTCTCGATTAACCGCCGCCGCAGTAGAATCTGCCTAAGTCCGACAGACCCCTACCCACCAAAATCCACGCGAACGCCCAAGCGCACATTCCGGCCCGGGGACAAAACTCCGTATGGACGAAAACGGCTTAGTGGATCGACGTACGCCGCATCGAAAGCGTTATCGATGGTGAGGACAGGTGAAACCGTGAGGCCGTTGGTGGAGAACGTCGCTGAGAGCGAGAAATCCCATGTCGTAAATGCCTCGGTGGGAATCTCCTCAGGAACGTCGGGTCGATTCTGCGATGCTGTGAACGTAGGGCCAAAGCGCACTTCCAGTTTGTCGGCCGGGCCGAATGTCTGGGCTTTGTACTCGAAGGCTGTTCGGACGCGCGCGGGCGGGACAAATGGAAGTGGAATTTCTTTTTCGCGATTTGTGCCCGCCGTAAAATCGCCGGAGAAATGCAATCCGAGCCCGTGGAACGAATGGGGATGGATGTCCAGTCGGGCTTCACCCCCGACGAGCCTTGCGTCACCCTGGACGTAGTCGAATATCACGAACCCGCTTTCGTCGTCGATCTCGGACGTGGCTTGCGGAAAGATGTAATCGATGATTTGGTTGACGAAGCCGCTGACCTCGGCGTAAAGATGCGGCGTGAGGTAGCGGACAACGCCATCCAGCGCCAGGCTCTTCTCCGGCGTCAACGTGGCATCGCCGCGCTCGAACCTGAGCGTGCCCTCATGAACCCCGTTTCCGAACAACTCGATGAGCTGCGGCGCGCGGAATGCCCGGCCCAGATTAGCCGCCATCGACAAATCGCCGCGCGGTTGCCACGCCACCCCCAATGCGCCCGTCACGGCGCTGTAATTCCGGGTCTGCGCTTGAGTGCCGAGCGCCTCGTTGGCATCAGCGTCGAGCGAACGGAGGTCCAGCCGAATGCCGGCATCGAGCGTGACGGTGGGCAGGACGAGTTCCTCTGTCACATAGAATGCACCGTTCAATGTCGTTGCTCCGGGAATGAGCGTTTCCTCCGCCAGCGATTCGTTCTGCTGCCAGAGGCCGCTTATGCCAACCGTTCCAAAGACACTTCCGATGGGTCGGTGGTGGAGACGAACATCTGTCGTCGCTGTCGTCAGACGCAGGTATAGGGCCGGTTCCTCACCGTCCTCGAACTCTCGGCGTCGGTTCTGCTGGAGCGCAGCACCTACTTCCAACCGGTTGCGCTGAAGCGGAAATTCGGCCTGCAATCCTGCCCTATCGTGGTCGACGTCCTGAAACGGCGCGGCGAAATCGTGCCGACCCAGCTCCGATAGCACTCCGCCATCCTCCAGGAATTCCGGCTCGAAGAGTCCAAGCCTGCTCCTGTAGCTGCCTGCATCCAGCATAATCTGGCCATTCGAACCGATTCGTCTTCCAAAACGAACCGAGCCTGTCGTTTGCCGCTGAGCGGTGTTGGGAACGAGGCCTCCGGGCGTCTGGACCTGCCCGGCCCGCAGCACACCAAGCCTGCCTTCGTAACCCCATCGGCCAGAGACGCCGCCGAGCGTGACATCTCCGGAGCCCTGCTGCGTTCCGCTGAGGCCCGTAACATTTGCTGATCCGCCGATAGGGCTTTCGGACGCGAACAGGTCGGTGTGCAAGGTGTGGACGACGCCGCCGAGCGCATCAGATCCATAAAGCAAGCTTGACGGACCCCGAACAACTTCGATCCGATCCACGTCGGCGTTGCCGATTTCCGGGCCGTGCTCGTCGCCCCAACTTTGCCCCTCCTGGCGGACGCCATCCGACACCACGAGCACACGCTGGGAGGTGAGTCCCCGGATGACGGGCTTGGCAACGCCCGGGCCGGTTCGTAACGAACGCACGCCGGCGACGCCGTCCAGGGCATCCATTGGCGTGCCTCCGGCGGACCGGGCAAGCGCATCCTCGTCCACGATGGCAACAGATTGTGGGGTGGATAGGATGTCGGATGCTTGGGCTTTGGCGGAGACGGTCACATCGCCGACCTCGACGAAAGACGCGGTCAGGACGATGTCGATGCGGACGGTTTCCTTAGCATCCAGCGTGACGCTCCGCGTCTCCGTCTTATAGCCAACGAAGCTGAAAATGACCCGAAAGCTGCCAGCGGCGGGCAGAGCCAGAGTGTATCGGCCATCAGGACCGGAAGTAGTACCAAGGTTTAAGGTTGGAAGGACTACAGTTGCTCCGGGAAGTGTCAGGCCGGTTTCACCGTCGGTCACTTCCCCGGAGATTGATTGGGAATGCGCGGTACCTGAAAAAAGGCACGCGGCGCAGGCCCACGTAATTAGGCGGGGCATCGGAGTAGAGTCTGGTTGGAGGAAAGCAGGTCACACGACTTGCTTTGGCGGTCCCCTAACCAGATTGTGCCCTTGCGGTACATACGCGAACGTCGTAGCGGACGCCTCGCTGAAAGCATCCGAGGCCGAGCTTCTGACGACAACTTTTGTTGATCCGCACGCCAGGCTGCGGGTGCCCGAGCAGAGGATGCAGGTGAGATCGACACTCACGGGATCCGGACACGGCGGAAGGGCCTCTGAATCGTGATCGTCCGCTGCGGCGTGGTGGTGGTGGCCAGCTCCGCGGTGCTCCGCCCGGGATTGCCTCCACTGCTCCACGTGATCCATTTCGTGGAGTACGGGCGCGATCAACCCCCCAACCACGAACGCGGCGAGGAGGACGAGTGCGCTATGACGATGGAGCTTGTTCAACACAGATCTCGAATCTGAATCAAGGTAACCCCTTCCAAAGCAGCGAGGCCGCGCTGTCTCAGGTGCTTTCAGAGCTTACTCGTCCGTGACAAAGTGCGGGACGGACGCGAACTCCCACGGCCACACCAAACCCTCCGCTGTTAACCGCGCGTGTTCTGGTCCGTAGATGCGCTCAACGAGGTAGAGGGCGGGTTCGTAGCTCATGCCGCCGCCGACGGAGGTGATGAACTTGCCATCCACCACGATGCGCGCGTCATCGCGAACATCGATTGAGGGAAACATCGCGGCGAAAGCTTCGCGGTCCGCCGGAAACGTAGTGGCAGTTTTTCCGTCGAGCAGGCCCGTGGCGGCCAACGGAAACGACCCGTCGCAGAGCGTGATGACCCAGTCGGCTTCGTTCGCCGCTTCGCGTATCCAATCAATCAGCCGTCCGTCCTCCAGGTCTGATGACATGCTTCCCACGGCGCTGGGAATGACGAGGATATCGGCGCGGGGCGCATCCTCAAAACTGAAGTGGGCCGATACGGTAAGGCCCTCGAAGGTCAAGACCGGCGCGCCATCGGGCGAGACGACGAACGGCTGGATGTAGTCGGTGGAATCGCGGAAGATGGAATGGTGGAGGACATCGTAAGGTGCCATCAGCTCGCTGTTGTAGACGCCGTCCACGGCGAGGAAAGCGGCGGTGCGGATGTGGGCGTTTTCTGCGTTGGACGCAGGAGCGGCTCGTTGTTCGGAGGCTGGCGGTGGCGGTTCGGTGCATGCAGAGAACGCAACGACGATCAGAAAAAATGCGACTCGTCTCCCCCTTTGCATCACGCAGTCCCCGCAGGAGTCCCCTGCAACATCGATGCACTCGCGGGTGCGTGCGAGCTAAGAACGCGCTCTAACGAGGCGTAGACCAGATCGCCCATCGTGTGGCACTCCGCGAAAACAGGGTCGTCGTAGTGCTGGGCCAGCTGGGCGGAAAGGCGCCAAACGTTTGCCTGCGAGGAGATCAGATCCTCCCGCATAACCTGCATCAGCCTTCCATAGCGCTCCCGGCTCGCCCGGAGCCGCCCGGCGATGAGCGCGCGTTCCTCACGCTGGTACTGGTCCACTGTTCGGGCCGTCATGTGCGCCATGCCGAGTGCGATCATCGGGTTGTTCTGGGGATAGAACTGCGGGAGGTAGACTTGCTTCTTCCCGTGGTGGCTCTGCTGGTCGAAGTCGATGGGCCGAAGGCGGTACTGCATCTTCTCGAAGTCTGGCGTGATGTCTATCACGAAGTTGCCCGAGTGCATGTCGCCCAGCAGCCGCACGAAACAGCGCTCGTTGAACTTGGCGAATTCCTTGGCCAGCCGCACTTCGTCGAAGCGATTCTTGGGCATATCCTCACGGATGAACTGATCGGCCGGGATGCCTACGATGTGCTCCTCAATCAGCGTGTCGCCGTGGATGAGGTAGTTGATGCGGTTCGGAGAAAGAATGTGCTCGAGCTCCAGGCCATAGACGCGGTTGGCATCGACGCGCTTGACGTAGAAGTAGTCGAAGTTCTCATTCAACGCATTGACGATGCGCACACGAAACGGAAGCGTGTTTCCGAATAGGCAGACGTCGATGCGGTCGATGTAGAGGTGTTCGACGGTCGACAGGTCGCCATCAGAACGCAGCAGCGCGTACGTGAGGCGCATTGCTTCATGGATTTCGGCCTGCTCCGTGGGTCCGAAGAAGACCGTATTCCACAGGGTATCGTTACCCAGTTCGTCGTACAGGGCTATCGCATTTTCGTGGCGCAACAGGCTTTCGTAGTCGGCACCTTCACTAACGACGCGGTTGTAGCCCTGGAGGTACTCAAGGAAGTAATCGCTGATGGGATAGACTGGCTTCTTTTTCGAGATCAGGTTGATCTTGCGGGCCTCTGGTCGCTTCGTCCGGGCCACTCGCCCAGCCACAGGTGCAACCGCGGACTTGCTGGATCGAACAGGCTTGCTCACGCGCCAACCCGATCGATCACCTCAGCCTGCTCATCCATGACACGCTGGTAATAGGCCTCGTAAAGTGGCACGATGCTCTCAATATCGAAGGTTTTCGAGGCTCGTTCGAGCGAGGCCGCCGCCATTTTTGTGTGCAGGGCTTCATTGGTCAGGATTTCCCGCGACGCCGCCGCCATCGCCTCGACGTCGCCGAGGTCACATAGGAAGCCGGTTTCGCCGTGGATGTTCAGCTCGGGCAATCCGCCAATATTCGTCGAAACCACCGGCACACCGCACGCCATGGCTTCCAAGGCAGCAAGGCCGAACGTCTCGCTGCCGGAAGGCATCAGGAAGAGGTCGGCGATAGAGAGAATTTCCTCGACCGGCTCCTGCTTGCCGAGGAAACGAACCTCGTGGTAGATATTCAGTTCGCGGGCCAGGTCTTCGCAGGCACAGCGGTCGGGGCCGTCGCCCACCATCAGGAGCTTCACGCCACCCTGTCGGCCATGCCGGGCGTGATCTTCCGGCCAGACGCCTTCGGAGAATAGCTTGTAGAAGATGCGGATCACATCAACCGTTCGCTTTACCTCACGAAAGTTTGAGACATGCAGAACGAGCTTCTCGTCTTCCGGGCAAATGGCCTGCTTGAAATGGTCCTTCGGCGTCCGCTGGAAGCGCTCAACATCAACGAAGTTGGGGATGACTTCGATGGGTCGCTCGATGTTGAAGTGGTCGTACGTTTCGCGGCGGAGCCAATCGCTGACCGACGTCACGCCGTCCGAAGCGTTGATCGAATGCTCGACGACGGGCCTGTACGACGCGTCCTGACCAACGAGCGTGATATCGGTCCCGTGGAGCGTGGTAATGACGGGGACGTGGCGGCCTTCGCCGTCCAAAATTTCGCGCGCCAGCACGGCGCTGGTTGCGTGGGGGATCGCGTAGTGGACGTGCAACAGGTCAAGATTTTCATGGCGCGCAACGTCAACCATCTTGCTTGTCAACGCGATGGAATAGGGCGGGTACTCGAACAGGGGATACGCGTTGACGCGGACCTCGTGAAAGTACAGGCGATCTGCGACGTGGTCGAGCCGCAGCGGGAGGTCGTAGGCGATGAAGTGGATTTCGTGACCGCGCGCGGCTAGCGCCTTACCGAGTTCGGTAGCGACAACGCCGGAGCCGCCAAAGGTGGGATAGCAGGTGATACCGATTTTCATGGGCGAGTGGATTCCGTGTAATCGCAGGATCGCGCGTCGTCCAACAAACTCCGATCATCGCCTGAGGTTGCGGCATGAAAATCTGCCAATGGCTTCGTGATCTTGCGGTGATTTACTGGTCCGCCAGCGTCACCACAATCGGGAAGTGGTCGCTTACCTGCCGTGGGTCGTGCGAATGCACGAAGTGAACCTCTCGAACCCGACGATACAACGCCGGCGAAAGCAGGATGTGGTCGATCGCGCTGAACTCGCCAGGGTCGATCTGCTGATCGTCGTCACGGTCGTAGAAGGCTGTAAATCGCTCGCGTTGAGGTACGTCTCCCAGCACGTTGACCAGATCGTCGTCGCCAGAGGGGCCCACGCTCTTGATGCGTTCAAGGACGTCCGTGATAGGTCGGGAACTGCGGATGTCCAACACCTCGTGGTCAAAATCGTTGAAGTCGCCAATCGCAATCACCGCGCGCTCCGCAAGCGTTTCCCGCTCAATGAGCCTACGAATAACCTCTGCCTGCACTTCGCGACGGGGCTTCCGCTCCAGATCGTCGGGCCGCGCCAGGAAATGAACGCCGATAAGGGTGGTCGGGACGCCGCCAATGGTCAGGTGCGCCCATATGTTCTTGGACACGCCGTAGAGCTGATCGGTGAGACCCACGGGAAGTAGCTCGTCGGTCCGTCCGACCGCCTCGATGGGCAGCCGCGCCAACATCCCAACATTCTGCCGTGTGAACGTGTCGGTGCCGTCTACCAGATACGCTGTGTAGCCGAGCCCGTCCAACGACTCTGCGATCATGGCCTCAAGCACGCCCTTCGTCTCGGTTTCAGCGATGAGCACGATGTCGGCATCGAGTTGTCGGATCACAGCGGCGACCGCATCACGGTGCGTTCGAGCAGCCTCGCGGTTGGATTTCCAGGGGAAGTCGGCACCTCCCTCTTCACCCTCGCCATCGAAAAGAAACTCGCCGTTAAAGGTCGCAATCCGGATGCCGTCGGTTCGGTATTGCGGTGGCCCGCTCGGTACGAAGGAGTTTGATCCGACTCTACTTTCCGTCGCCGACGACGCGGCTGGCCCAGGCTGCGAGCAACTTAATCCTGAAACGAGGAGGAGAATCAGGAGATAGGGGAGGCCTCGGAACGGAGTCATTTTCTCGCGGCGAATTGATGGCCGAAAGATAGCGGCCAATAATCCGCCACCGGCGACTCTCCCAAACATGACCTACCAAAAACAACGAAGGCGAGCCTTACGGGGCCCGCCTTCGTGGGGGACGACAACCGCGTTGCGGTGCGGCAGCCGGGTTGTGGGGCCTCAGGCTATGCCGGAGTAAAAGCGGAAACGCCGCTCGTCGATCTGGTAGTTCGTCAAGCGGACCGGCCGTCGGCCTCGAGCCCAATTGGGCGCACGGCTTCCGCGCATGGATTGCTCACTGTAGAAATGCCGGGTCGTGATGACAAACGGTCGCGCGGCTGCCTGGGAGTAGTAAACGTTGTGGGCAATCTCCATGGCGCTCATCCATCCACGCGCATCGGAATAGGGCGAAAGGCCGATGTAAAAACGGCGCTTCCTGCTGCCGCGGTTAAAAGCGCTGAACTGGTACGGATCGAGAACGACCCCGTTGAAGGTCGATTCCCCGCGATACCGCGTCTCTACGCGGTTGCGGACAACCCACGCTACCAACTCCTGCTCGTCCGCTCGTTTGGTCTCGGAGTAAATGCATCGTGCAAGCCACAAAACATCGTCGCTGATGGTCTGGGGCGAGAATTCCGGAATATCGGATCGGCTGGAATGGCTCGCACGAGCCATTGGCACGGCAAAGCTCTCGGAGGCTCCCGCGGTAACAGGGCTGAGCATCCGGGATGCTCCAAGCAGTGTCACGGCGAGCACGGCGATCCACACGATCGGGACGAACACAGTTCGCAAGTTTTCGAAGCGCACAGAGAAAGGGTGAACGTGATTGGGGCGTGCGCTCCAACCAAATTTGGATGCGCAATCCCCGGGTTAGCGAAAACCTTGCCGCTGCCGCCGTTTACGTGTGAAGAGCCTGTTGACCGCCGACTGCTCACGTTTTGCTGTGTCAGCGGGGCTTGCGATGGCTACCATAAAGCCGGATTACGTAGGCCAGAACGAGGTCTGTTGAGATCGTATCAATACAACGCAGGGATTCCGCTCGTTGTCCACGCTGCCGACATGTAGCTCGGACTTTGCCTTAATTGCCGAACACAGTGTCCCATCGCGCCCCTTTCTTATTGCTATGGCCAAGCCCCTTCACGTTCTAGCCGATGCCAACATTCCGTTGGCGGCTGCGGCCTTCGGAGGATCGGGCGAGGTCCGCTTGTTGCCGGGCGAGGCCATCACATCTGACGAGCTGCGCGAGATCGACGTGCTTCTTGTTCGCAGCGTGACAGCTATCGACGAAGCGCTTCTGAAAGGATCGCCGGTGAAGTTCGTTGGCACGGCGACGGCAGGCACGGATCACATCGACGAGGACTTTTTGCGGCAGGCTGGAATTGAGTTCACATCTGCCGCCGGTTCCAATACGACGTCTGTCGTCGAGTACACGCTGGCTGCGCTTCTCTCCACGGCGGCGGCGTTCGGGACGGGCCTTCGAGGTCTCACGCTAGGGGTTGTCGGCTGTGGGCGAATCGGCGGCGAGTTGGCCCGTCGCGTAGAGGCGCTGGGCATGGAGGTGCTCCGCTGCGATCCGCCACTCCACGAAATGCATCCGAAGTCGCCGCTCTACGTGCCACAGGAAGAGGTTCTTGCCCGGTCTGATATCATCACTCTCCACACGCCGCTGACGAGTGCGGACGAAAGCCCCCACCCTACCTTCCACCTGATAGGCCCGGCCGAACTTGAGCTGATGAAACCGGACGCCGTGCTCATCAATACGGCGCGAGGCGGAGTGGTGGATAACGCTGCACTCAAAACCGCGCTTCAATCCGCCACAATTTCAGGCACTGTGTTGGATGTATGGGAGGATGAGCCTGGGATCGATGTCGAACTTGCCGATCTCACTCATATCGCGACGCCGCACATCGCCGGGTATTCGTTCGATGGGAAAGTGGAGGGAACGCGGATGCTCGCCGAGGCGCTGCGCGAATGGCTGCAACGGCAAGGGGGCGGCGCTCTACCCGCGTGGGATGTGGAAGCCGCGCTCAGGCCACTCCAGGGCGAGAGTCTTACGCTTCACGCGCTTCCCGTCGAGAATGATCTGGATGTTCTCGATGAAGCTCGCTGGCTGAACGTGCTCGTCCGACAGGCCTATAACCTGCGCGCGGACGATACGCGCTTCCGCCGAAACGTGCTGGGTGCTGCGCCTCCCGGCCGTGCGGCGGCCTTTCGAGAACTTCGTCGGACCTATCCCGTGCGTCGAACGTGGAGTCGGATTTCGGTGAAGACCGTGATTCCAGAACGGCTAAGGACCGTCGTCAAAGAAGGACTTGGGATGGAATTGGTGATGTAGACCTGTCACTTCCCAAACCCGTACGACCGCAGCATCCCTTCCTTATTCCGCCAGTCTGTCCGCGTTTTTACGTGGAGTTGCAGGTAAACGGACGTACCCAGAAACTCCTCTATGCCCTTTCGAGCGTCCGCCCCGAGGCCTTTCAACGCCTTCCCGCCCTTCCCAATCAGGATGCCTTTCTGAGCGTCCCGCTCGACCACGATCTCGCAGTCGATAAAGTCCTTGCCCGTCTCCCGCGATTCGTACGTGACGACGTTGACCTGCGTTGAGTAAGGGACCTCATCGCGAAACCGGTTGAAGATGGCCTCGCGGACGATTTCGGCGATAAAAAAGCGTTCCGGATGCTCCGACAACTGGTCCTTCGGGTAGTAGGGCGGCCCAACCGGCAATCGTCGTGCGACCTCTTTCGTCAAGACATCCACTCCTTTGCCCGTTTTAGCGGAGACGGGGAAGACTTCCTCGAACGCGCGAAGCTCGGTGTACAGGTTTACTAGAGGGAGCGCCTTCTCCGGGAGGATAAGGTCCATCTTGTTCAGAATCAGGAGCGCGGGGGCAGCGCTTCGCTCGATCCTATCCAACGCGCCTCTGGCATCGTGCGTGGGTGCAGGCTCCGTGGCGTCGGTCATGAAGAGCAGGATGTCCGCGTCGGCGACCGAGCGGTCTACGTCCTGCATCATCAGCTCGTGAAGGCGGTACCGTGGGCGAACGACGCCGGGCGTATCCAGAAAAATGATCTGGCTCCTCTCATCCGAGCGAATGCCCAGAACCCGGTTCCGCGTCGTGCTCGGGCGTTCTGTTACAATCGACAGCTTGCGGCCGAGGATATGGTTCATCAAGGTCGATTTGCCCACGTTGGGCGCGCCGATGATGGCCACGTAGCCGCTGCGATGATCATGCGGAATCGCGTGAAGGTCGAGGATTGGTTCCATCCCGCATGGTACCTCCACGTCTTCGCGCTCGTCGACAACAGGGTGTGGATTCACCTCAAAACAAAAAACGCGAGGCCCGGATGGACCCCGCGTTTGTACGCGACCGCCTGATGACTAAATCTCGAACGGAGGTGGAGGAGGAGGTGGTGGTGGCGGGGTTGG
>JBGTDU010000033.1:0-43591 GCA_041748175.1 Rubricoccaceae bacterium | reverse complement strand
CGGGCGACACGATGGGCAACGAGGGCGACACGTTCAATTACACGGCGTCGGCCACCGACCCGGCGGGCTCGAACGACCCGCTGACCTACACGTGGGACTACGGCGACGGCAGTCCGACGGACTCGGGCGTCGACCTCACCGCCGTGAGCCACGTGTACGCCACGGCCAACAACTACACGCTCACGCTTACTGTGGACGACGGCGACGGCGGCAGCGATGTGGAGATGCTGGGCGTAACGGTGACAGTGCCTCTAACGGTTACGCTGACACCGGTGAACCCACCGCTCATCGTTCCCCCGGGCGGAGGCCCGATCTCGTACGACCTCTCCGTGTCTAACGCGGGAGCCAACCCGGTCACGATCGACTACTGGATCGTGATAACCGGCGCGGAAACCCATGATCCGCTGCGCACCCCGCGAGTATTCACGCTTGGGGCTGGCCAGACGTTCATGCGAACGGTCACGCAAAAGGTGCCCGGAGCGGCATCGGCTGGGTCGTACACGTACACGATCAACGTAGGGTCTTTCCCGGGGACCGTGCTTGCCAGCGACAGCTTCCCGTTCGAAAAGACTGCGCCGTCGGCTGGCAGGATGGCGGGTCGTGGACTCAACGCACCGGGTGAGACGGCTGCCGCGAATGGCATGGCGGCGGCGGGTAACGACATCGCAGGCCGCGCCCTGGCCTCCGCAGAAGGCTGGGACTCGGATTGGGATGCCGGAGAGTGGGTCGTCACCGACATGGCGGTAGATGAAGTCGCTGCTGTTGCTGATGATGAGGCGGCCGAAGAGGATGGAGAGACAGCAGCGGCTCCCGAGGCATCGGTTGTGGTGGAAACTCTGCCCACCGAGTATGCGCTTCAGGCGGCTTATCCGAACCCGTTCCGGGACCAGGCCACGCTTCGCTACGACCTCCCCGAGGCAACAGACGTGCGTGTAGTGGTCTATGACCTTCTGGGCCGCGAAGTCGCCCGGCCGGTAGATGCCAACGTCAGCGCGGGTCGGCACACGGCGCTGCTTGACGGGCGGCAGCTGGCGAGCGGGATCTACGTCGTGCGGATGACGGCAGGCGAGCGCGCGTTCACGCAGCGACTCACGCTCGTGCGCTAATCCCAAGCAGGTAAGGAGAGGAGAGATCCTTCGACTTCGCTCAGGACAGGCGCGGGGCGGCCCCATCGGGGCCGCCCCGTTCTGCGTCAGTAGCACTGTAGCGCGGTGTCAACGGTGTCAGCGAGGACGACGTAGCACCGGTCGGTGGATGGGTCCGGACCCGAGCAGGCGGCAGAAGGCGGCCGGTGCCCCATCCAGGCCATTGGGCCATGCGAGCGTGCCATGCTCGAGTCTGGCGTTCCGGAAGATATCCGCATCACGTAACTGCGCGAAAACGGTCCGCGGGTCTGCCGAAACGATCGAGGCTAGATCAGCCATGACGGTGCGGCCGTCGTCGAAGGTCAGTCGGACCCGATACTCGCTGAGCAACTCAAACCCGGTCAGCGCAAGAAGCGGTGTCATGTTAGGGGCTCGATTTTTTCAAACCGGCCTGTTGTACTCAGGGAGACCCGGTTTGCTTCCAATTCGTCTCGGAGCAAGCCGGCCTATTCAACCACCGGGCTAAAAACCTTCGGAGGAAGTTGGCCCTGAAGAACTCCGAGCGTCTCTATCTGCACGGACGCCTCGTACTCGTTGCATCGGGCGTATAAATGAGGCGGATCGTGATCGCTGAAATACATCGTAATCACGATGCCGACGAACCGACTGATCTCTGGCATTTAGCTTTATGGTTTATGTTGACAAAGATAGTCTGTTACACAGCTGTGCCTCCATGCCGCCACGCCGTGTACGCCATAAACCCGGACCCCAGCCGCAACGCCTCCTCGTCAATTGCAAAAAGCGGTGTATGCAATCCGTGCGTGATGCCGGCGGCCTCGTTGCCCACACCGAGTACGTAAAAGGAGCCGGGGATCTGCTGGGTGTACCAAGCGAAATCCTCGCTGGCGTACCATTGCGGCAGGTCGATGACGCGCGCTTCGCCGACGTACTCGACTGCTGCTGATCGGACGAAATCGGTCGTGGCAGGATCGTTCGAAAGGGCCGGATAGCCGACCAGAATCTCAACCTCGCAGGTCGCACCGAAAGCGGCCGCCGTCTGTACGCAGGTTCTACGGATGAGATCGTGCGCGCGGAAGCGCCAGGTTTCGTCCATCGCCCGGAATGTGCCGATGAGCTGCACCTCGCCCGGGATGATGTTCGTCGCGCCGTCCGCGACGATTTTGCCGAAGGAGAGAATGCTCGGCGCGTCGGGCGGACGATTGCGGGAGATCACGGCCTGTAACGCCGTCAGGATGTGCGCCTGGATCAGCACGGGATCAATGAGATCCTGGGGGGCCGCAGCATGTCCGCCCTTGCCCAGAATGGTTACATATACCTCGTCTGCGGAGGCCATGAACGGCCCACTTCGGACACCAAGAGTTCCAACGGGCATCTGCGGAAAAACGTGCTGGCCGAGGATCCGGCTGGGAGCGGCCAGCCCATTCATTTCGCCGAGCACGCCTTCCTCGATCATAACCTTTGCACCTCCGGGTAGTTTTTCTTCGCTCGGCTGGAAGATGAGCCGGATACTGCCGCTCAAGTCGTCCTTGATCTGCGACAGAATCATTGCCACGCCCAAAAGCGACGCTGTGTGCGCATCGTGCCCACAGGCGTGCATCTTTCCCGCGTTCTCTGACACGAACTCAAAATCGTTGGCCTCGAAAATCGGAAGCGCGTCAATGTCGGCGCGGAGAGCGAGCGTGGGGCCGGGTTTTCCGCCTTCGATATGAGCGACAACCCCGGTCTTCGCCACGCCGGTAACTGGCTCCAGCCCAATGCCACGAAGCGTCCCGGCAATCAGCGCAGCGGTTTCGTTTTCCTCAAACGCCAATTCCGGCCGCCGATGAATTGCCCGGCGAAGGCGGACGACCTCTGGGAAAAACTCATCGGCAAGGGAGCGGACGCGGTCAAGCATGGGCAAGAGTGGAGATCGATTGACGAATCAACCGCACGATACACACAATCCATCCCCCGTAGCGTCGTAGCAGGCTACGGCGTGCCCCCGGACGATTCGCGATACCCATCCCTCGAAATGCGGTCGCATACCACAGCGCGCCCCCGGACGATTCGCGATACCCATCCCTCGCAATGCGGTCGCATACCACAGCGCCCCCCCAGATGATTCGCGATAACCATCCCCCGCAACGCGGTCGCATACCACAGCGCCCCCCAGATGATTCGCGATAACCATCCCCCGCAACGCGGTCGCATACCACAGCGCGCCTCCGGATGATTCGCGATAACCATCCCCCGCAACGCGGTCGCATACCACAGCGTGTCGCCCGGACGATTCGCGATACCCATCCCCCGCAACGCGGTCGCATACCACAGTGCGCCTCCGGATGATTCGCGATAACCATCCCCCGCAACGCGGTCGCATACCACAGCGTGTCGCCCGGACGATTCGCGATACCCATCCCCCGTAGCGTCGTAGCATGCTACGACGTCGCCCGCCTGGGCGAGGATATCCGGTTCCTTTGCGGGAAGGCTGGTCGCCATCCCCCACGCCGCCGTAGCATGCTACGGCGCTACGGCATGGGCAACCTCAATTGAACCCCACGCCCGAGACAGCGGGCCGCGCCGCCTGATTGGCAATCTGCCAGGCCGTTCCAAAAATGAGCCGGGCACGCAGTGCGTACAGGTCATAGTCAATTTTGTCGGGCTCGTCATCGACGCCGTGGTAGTCCTCGTGTGTGCCGTTGAAATAAAAGATGAACGGAATCTGATGCTTGCCGAAGTTCCAGTGATCGGAGCGGCGGAAGAACTGCTCGGGGTCGTCGAGCGAATTGAAGCGTTTTGAGAGTTCAAGGCCGAGGCCCGTCACTTCGTTGACGCGCGTACTGATGTCGTCGAGGTCGGTCGAGATTAGCTCTGCGCCAATAATGTCTACGTACTGGTCGCTGCCTTCGTAGGTCGGGTCGTGCCGCCCGATCATATCGATGTTGAGGTCGGCCACCGTGCTTTCGAGGGGGAAGAGGGGCTCTCGGTCCGCGTAATACGCGGAGCCAAGCAAGCCTTTTTCTTCACCGGATACATGGAGGAAAAGGATGGATCGGCGAGGGCCGTGCCCGTCTTCCTTCGCGCGCTGGAAGGCCTCGGCAATTTCAAGAAGAGCCACGCTCCCGGAGCCATCATCGTCTGCGCCGTTATTGATCTGGTCGCCATTCTTCGTCGGGTCGATGCCGATGTGATCAAGGTGGGCGCTGATAACGACGACCTCTTCCTTCAGAACAGGGTCAGAGCCTTCGATGAATGCGGCGACGTTCTCCGTGGTGACCAATTCCGATCCCTTCTCAATCGTGCTGGCCAGTCGCGTGTCTTCGATCAGGAAGACGTCCGGCTCTACGGATGCGTTGATGGAAGCACGGAGCTCTGCTACGGTGCGGCCACTTCCAGCCAGGATGCCATCGGCAAGATCATGCGAAATCGAATAGATCGGCGGGATCTGTCGGATCGGGCTTTCTCCATCGGATGGAAGCGTAAGGTTGCCCATCGTGGAGAGCCGCGACCGAACAGCAGCGGCGAAGGTCTCGCTGTCGTCCTCGGAAACCATCAATATGCCCGCAGGAAAACCATGCTGAAAAGCGCCCTGGAGCTTCAGAAACGTGTTCTGCGAGTATGGGGAAGGCGAGCCGTCGTCGGTAATCAGGCTCGCGCCGTCGGCGTTCTCGGGTTCACCATCGAGGATCATCAGCCAGCTTCCCGCCGGACTGACGCCAGCGATCGTCATCGCCGCGTAGTCGTCGTACGCCTCGGTTTCAATCCCAAATCCACCAAAAACGACGACGGCCTCAACGTCACCGGCGTTGCCAAAGAGGAGATACTGATCCCCGGAAATCGTGAAGTTAGGGCCCGCCTGATCGCCGGTCCCGTATTCACTGACCCTGCTAACGCCGGCGCCACTGCGAACAGACAGATTGGCGTGGACGATCACCTCACGCTCAAGGTCAAAGGGCTGGAGAAAAGCGCGCGGATCGTGCGGTCCCGTCGGCGACGCTGTCCCTCGCGGCTCCATGCCCATGCCTTGATGCTGGCTGGCGAGGTAGAGAGCGGCAAGATGTTGGCCGCGTGTCGCTGTCTCGCGGCCTTCCAAGAAATCGGACGCGTAAAAGTAAAGGTGGCCAGCGAGTTCTTCCGGCGTGATGGTGCGCTGGTAGTGCTCAACGAGATTAGGATCGTCGAAAACAGTAGGCGTCTGGGCGAAGGCCGCTGATGCGAAACCGAGAAGTGCGACGAGAGGCAGAAGGCGGTTCATCAAGGAGAGGTAGGTAGGTGGGTTTGTACGTAGTGCGGATTGCGTGTCCTTTTTCCCGATACGCACTACGCATTACGCACTACGCATTACGCACTACTCCGTCGCTTCAAAACAGTCGGCGTCGCTTATTGAGATACGTCATCAGCGCCTCGTCGTAGGGCTGCGACGTATCGAGTTCCACAAAGTCGACGGCCATCTCACGGCAGCGCAGGCGGAAATTCTCCGTGAACGCCGTCACTGCGTCGGCATACGATTCGCGCAGCTGCGCGGGCTGGAGGCTGACCTCGGCACCGGTTTCCATATCGCGGAAAACCATCGGGACGTCGGGGAACGCAAAGCGGCGTTCCGTGGCGGCATCGAGAACGTGGAAGACGAGGACCTCGTGGCCGCGATATCGGAGGTGACGAAGGGCTTTGAGGAGCTCGTCGTGGGCGGCGACGTTCTCGAAAAGGTCCGTGACCACGGCAACCAGTGCGCGCCGCTGGATGCGTTCGGCGACGTCGTGAAGCGCTCCCGCAGCGGAGGTCGTTTTTTTCCCGGAGGGCTCGGCGCGTGCAATTTCATCGAGAACCACAAGCAGCCCGCGCAGATGTCCGGAGGTGCTCTTGGGTGGGCGGATAGTGTGGACCTTCTCGTCAAATGCGATCAGCCCCGTGGCATCCCGCTGGCGAACCATCAGGTAGTGCAACGCGGCGGAGAGGGTGGCGCCGTATTCCAGTTTGGTGACAGGAGCAGAGCCCTGATACCGCATCGAAGCGCTGGTGTCGAGCACGACGAAGTGCCGGAGGTTTGTCTCCTCCTCGTACTGCTTCACGTAGTAGCGGTCGCTCTTGGCGAAAACCTTCCAGTCGACGTGGCGAAGCTCGTCGCCCGAATTGTAGGGCCGGTGCTCGGCGAACTCGACGGAAAACCCGTGGTAGGGGCTCTTGTGCATCCCCGTGATGAACCCCTCAACGATCAGCCGCGCGCGCAACTCCATCGAGTCGAGGCGTGAGAGCACTTCGGGTGTGAGGAGTTGTGGAGAGGAGGCGGTCTCGGGCACGGTGTTTCGGGAAGAGGACGCAAGCTAAACGCAGACGCCTCGGATTTCGGATTTCGGAAACGGTGGGCAGGTAGTCAGGTAGGCAGATTGGTAAGTAGGGAGGCGGCGAGGAGAGAGTTCAGGCTCCTGGAAACTCCGGGACCGCGGATCTCCAGATCCGCGCGAGGACGCCCAAGCCGGAAACGAACCTCCAGCCATCCAACTTCAACTTTGACCAGTTTGAAATCGGTCCTCCACTACGGTCCACCGCCCTGGTTTGAGGCCTTCGGAGTAGGATTCCGGTTTAGCCGTTCACCGGAACGCCGATACGTCTGGCGTCATGGTCATTATTACCATCGAACGGCGGGAGTGGCTCCGGCAGTACGGGTTCGGACTGCTGCTGCTGCCTTTTTGCGCGTACTTCGCTCAGGGCACCGGGGACTACGACGCGACCGGCGTGATCGGGCTGCTCGTACATTCGCTCAACCTCCTGCCGCACGAAGCGGGGCACTTTTTCTTCCGGTTCTTCGGCGAGTTCATGATGATCGCCGGAGGTTCATTGCTCCAGCTCATCCTGCCATCCATCGTGGCGTGGAGCTGCTACCGGCACGATCAGCGAATCGGGACGCAACTATCGCTGTTCTGGCTGGGCCAGAATTTCGTCGATGTGAGTATCTACGCGGCCGACGCGCAAGACCGGGCTCTTCCACTCCTCGGAGGTCTCGGCCCCGAAAGCCACGACTGGTACAACCTGCTCTCGATGACCGGGATGCTGGAACACACGCCGCTCGTCGCGGGCGTCATCTACTTCATGGCCTTCCCATGTTGGCTGCTGATGCTGAGTGTGCCGAAGTGGGTCTGGTAGGTGAAGGGTGAAGAGTGAAGGATATATCGGATTTCTGGATTTCGGATTGGGACATCGGATTTCGGCATTGGACGACCACCTGCCTCTCAGTGCCTCAGGACGACTTCAACTGGCGCGCTCGGCGAGCACGCCCTACCAGCAACAGTCTCCCACTTTCCCTTACCCCGCATCACTTCACCCACTCCCCTACTCCCCCTCTCACCCCTTCATCCTTCACCTTTTTCCCTTCACCCTTCATCGCTCAGAGTTCTAACTTCCCACCATGCCTCTGCCCGAAACGGACACGGTCAAGGCGCGGTTGATGGACGCCGCCGATGTTGATCGGACGCTGAACCGCCTCGCGCGTCAGATCGTCGAGCATCTCGACGATAGTCTGCCTGTTGTGGACGGTGAAGCCAAGCCCGTTGAGCGGCTGGCGCTGGTTGGGATGCAGACGCGGGGCGTCCACATTGCACGGCGCCTGAGGGACAAGATTGAAGGATTCGAAGGCATCCGGCTGCCTTTCGGTGTGCTGGATTCCACACTCTATCGCGACGATTACCGCACGCGGTTTCGTCAGCCCGTCGTCCAACCGACGGATATCCCATTCGACGTGGATGACCGTCGCCTTGTCCTCGTTGACGACGTCCTCTACACCGGTCGCACGACGCGCGCGGCGCTCGATGCCATCATGGACCTCGGGCGCCCCGCGTCCGTGCGTTTCCTCGCGTTCATCGACCGCGGTCTGCGAGAGCTCCCGGTCGCTCCGGATTTCATCGGGCGGACCGTGCCGACCATTGCTGGCGAAGAGGTGCGTGTGCGCCTGACTGAGATCGACGACGAGGACGGCGTCTGGCTCGTAGAGCCGCAGATGGTGGAGGAGGGACGCGCATGACGGAGCCGACGCCCATCGACCGGCTCAAACACCGCCACCTTCTGGGGCTGGCGGATTACGGCGCCGACGAGATCCGGCTGATACTTGGAACGGCCCGGGAAATGCGGGCGGTGCTGGACCGCCCGATCAAGCGAGTGCCGAGCCTCCGGGGCGTGACCGTGGTGAACCTGTTCTTCGAAGCCAGTACGCGGACGCGCATCTCATTCGAACTTGCCGAAAAGCGCCTTTCGGCAGACGTGGTCAACTTTTCCGCGTCGGGCTCGTCGGTTTCGAAGGGGGAGAGCCTCAAGGACACCGCGCAGAATATTGAGGCAATGAAGACCGATGTCGTGGTTATTCGCCACGAAAGTCCCGGCGCGCCCGCCTTCCTGACGCGATGGATCGATGGCGTCGTCATCAACGCGGGCGACGGCGCCCACGAGCACCCGACGCAGGCGTTGCTGGACATGCTCACGATCTCGGAAATCGAAAGTCCAGACCTGTCACGCCGCACTGATTTTGACTTTTCGGGATTGAACATCGCCATCATCGGCGACATCTCGCATAGCCGCGTCGCACGGTCAAACATCCATGGCCTGAAAGCGCTAGGTGCCAACGTCACACTCTGCGGACCGCGCACGATGATGCCCGTCGAAGTCGAACGACTTGGCGTCCGCGTAACCAATCGGCTCGACGAGGCCCTCGAAGGCTGCGACGTCGCGATGGCGCTGCGTATCCAGCTCGAACGCCAGGGTGCTGGTCTCTTCCCAAGCCTGAGGGAATACCACGACCGTTTCGGCATCCGGCTCGAGCACCTAGAGCGCAACCCCAACTTGCGGATCATGCATCCCGGGCCTGTAAACAGGGGCGTTGAGCTTGCCAGCAACGTCGTCGATCACGAACGAGCAATCATCCTCAATCAGGTAACGAACGGCGTGGCGGTGCGAATGGCCGTGCTCTATTTGCTTTCGGGAGGTTCCGCGATTGAGTGAGCTCCAGACTATAGGATGGCGCGAGTGGGTCTCCTTGCCGGAGTTAGGATTGTTGGCCGTTCGCTGCAAGATTGATAGCGGAGCGACCACGTCGGCGCTTCACGCGACGAACATTGTAAAATTCGATAAGGATGGGGAGGCCTTCGTGCGGTTTGTGTTCCGTCCCTTCCACCGAAGGAACCGAGATCTGAAAGTGCGCTGCGAGGCTCCCATCGTCGACCGGCGAGAGGTGATCTCGTCCAGCGGCCATGTCGAGGAGCGCTTCGTTATACGGACAAATTTTCGCTTGGGGATGAAGTCCGACGCCGGTGCCTGGCCGATCGAAGTCACCCTGGCAAACCGCCGGCTGCTAAGGTTCCCCATGCTTTTGGGCCGCGAAGCGATGGCTGGGCGCATCCTGATCGACGCAGGCAGCTCTAATCTTCTTGGTCAGCCTGTCCGCCCCAAGGACTTTTACGAATAAGCACAGTCTCCAGCGACCGACAAGGGGCTCACGTGTCGGGCTCGCTCTTCCTGCCAAGGCGCCGCTCAGTGCCTGCCAACAAGTGCTTCACGTTCGATCGGTGGGTGTACAAAATGAACAGTGGAACAACCAGAGCAAACCCAAAGATGGGGCCGGGAATATCCCAGCCGAACGTGTCGCGCTGAATCAACAAACTGAAAGGCAGAGAGAGCGTGGCCAGGATCGAGCCCAACGAAACCAAGCGGCTGGAGTAGACCAGGAAGGCAAAGATCGCGACGGCAGTGACAATGGCGACGGGGATGAGGCCCAGCAACATCCCCATGCCGGTGGCCACTCCTTTTCCACCACGGAACGTGCCGTAGAAATAGCGGCCAATGCCGGTGTATACGTGGCCCAGAATAGCGGCCGATCCCGCGATCACTTTAATCCATGCTTCCGCGTCAGGGCCCATCCAGGCGGGCAATCCGTCCTCCAGTCGCAGCTGACTGACCAAGACCGTGGCGAGGAGTCCCTTTACAACATCGCCACAAAAGACAAGTGCGCCAGCTCCTTTTCCAAGCGTTCGGAAGACATTGGTCGCCCCCGCATTGCCACTACCCATTTTGTGCAGATCGACCCCGCGGACCCGCCCGGCAATCACACTGTTTGGGATGCTGCCCAGCAAATAGCTGACGAGGAGAATGGTGGGCAGTGTGAGCATGATGGAGGAAAGGCGATTGCGGAAAATACGGGTTCCTGTTCGATGAAGGCGCCCACAGAAGATGGATAAGAAACCGTTAAGCCGGAACACCCAGGTACCTGGCAGGGTGGCACCGGCCGCCAGACGAGATGTTTTCGCGGTTTGTCTTGTTTCCATATCTTCTCGCGACGTTCGGTACGAGAAGGATTGTCACCCGACCACGCCATTCTCCGATGATCATGAAGCGAACTACATGGCTAGCGGCCGCAGGCGCGGCGTTGCTTCTAGCGGGCCCCTCGCAGGCACAGTCCGATGATGCAAGCCGGCAGGTCGAGCGCATCGAACGCATCGCGCCGGGTGGACAGCGTGCTGCAGATCGCGTCCTGAGTAGCGGCGTTGCCAGCCGTTACGCCGGCTCGCTGCACGGCAACCTTACAGCGAATGGCGAGCGATACAACCACAACGCCGTTACGGCCGCCCACCGATCGCTTCCGTTTGGGACGCTTGTGCGGGTCTCGAACAACCGGAACGGCCAGACCATCATCGTTCGGATTAACGACCGGGGCCCGTTTGTGCGAGGGCGTCAGCTCGACCTCTCGGGGGAAGCCGCGCGACGATTGGGCTTCAGCGGGTTGGCGCAGATCCAGTATGAGATTGTCGATCCCGCCGCGTTGCCGAGTCGCCAGCCGCCGCCTCCACGAAAGCACCGCCACGTTTGAGAGGAGGATTCCGAACGAAAGGGGAGGATGATGGCTATTTCAGCAAGGTGATGCGCTGCGACTCGGTACGTCCTTCGGATTCAAGGCGTACCAGGTAAAGCCCACTCGGCAGGTTCGTGGCGTCAAAGACGGCTTCGTGCTGGCCCGACGCGTACGTCCCTTCCACAACAAGCGCGACCTCTCGGCCCAGTGCGTCCGTGACCGTCAGCCGGACTTCAGCATCGGCATCCAGCGTAAAGCGAAGCGTCGTGCTTGGGTTGAACGGATTAGGGTACGCGGCTTCCAGTGCGAATGTGCTTGGGAGTTCGGGCTCGTCTGGATTCGTTGCCGTTGGCAAGATGTCCACGCGGAGGACGAGGAGCCCGTTCCCAATGTCGGAGGCAACGATCTTCCCGGAAGGGAGGTGTGGATTCACCGTCCACGTTGATCCTTGCCCTGGCCCATCGTAGAAGGCGAGCTGCGCCGGGTTCACTGGGTCCGATATGTCGAACACCCACGCTCCTCTGTTGTAGTGGGCGAGGTAGAGGAGGTTATCCTTCGTGTGGCAGTTGTGCACCGTTGAGCCCGAGTCCACGATGATCTCGCCCAACAACTCGACGTTGTCTGCGTCGCGGACGTCGAAGATCCGCGTCCACTGCCCCGAGCCGATCTCGTCGCCGACATAGAGGTAGGAACCGCTCGGGTCCGAGCAGAAGTTGTGCACCCCACTGCCAGGGTAATCAAAGCGCGCGATCATCGTTGGGTTCGCCTTGTTGGAAACGTCAACGATGTCAATTCCATCGCCGAAGATTCCGGCGGTATACATCGTGTCGTTGCGGACGAGGACGTCATGGACGTAGTACGGGCTGTAATTCCCCACGAACGAGGGATTCTCGGGATCGGCGAGATCGTAGATCTCTACGCCGCCGTTGCCGTTCCCATAGAGGTATCCATCTACGATGCTAAGGGTGTGGAAGCCCCCCTCAAAGGTGCCGACGGCCGTCGGGTTCTCAGGATCCTCGATGTCGATGATCAGTGTGGGGTTGTTGTTGGAAGTGAGGTAGGTGTAGTGGCCGTACGCCTCGACATCGCTACCGTCACCGTTCATCGGGATATACGCCTCTGCTACGGGGATGTCGTCGGTGACGTCGATAACATTAAGGCCTCCGTTTTGCCATGAGGCTAGAAGGGCGTACTCCCGCCCGTCGGGCCCGACGTACGTCCAGATGTCTGAGTATGAGTCGCCGGGACGGGGATCGAGTTGACCAACCAGGCTCATGTTGTCGGACTGGGCCGAAGCCGAAAAAGAAGCAGCGAGAAGCAAGACAATTACTAAGCCGGAGCGCATTCGTTTTCTCAGTTAGAGGAGTTCAATCAATGGAAAGAACGCACCGCCGCACCCAGTATGCAAGGCATTTGCACGGAATTGAAGTTTAGTCCGCCACAGTGATCTTGAGTGAGATATCCAGTGCACGTACGGAATGAGTCAGTGCCCCGCTGGAGATGAAGTCTACACCCGTCGCGGCGATTGCTGGAACAGTTTCCAGCGTCACATTTCCAGAGGCTTCCGTTTCGAACAGGCGGTCTACACGTCGAACCGCCTCGGCCAGCATAGAGGTATCGAACCCGCGTTCCCTCCGGTGCGTCATGTTGTCCAGCATGATGCGGTCAACTCTTCCGACCCGCAGCACTTCGTCGACTTCGGCAAGGGTCCGCGTTTCGATTTCGACGGGAAGGTCGAGATTGCGGTCCTGGAGGTAGGAACGCGCAGCGCGGATGGCCGCTTCGATGCCGCCCGCCGACGCAATGTGATTGTCCTTGATCAGGATCATGTCGAAAAGGCCCGTGCGATGATTTCCGCCACCGCCAAGCCGGACGGCCCACTTGTCGAGCAGCCGAAGGCCAGGCGCAGTTTTCCGCGTATCAAGAATCGTTGCGGGCCAAGCAGCCTCCGCCATCCTCCGCGAGGCCGTGGCGATGCCGCTCATTCGCTGCATCAGGTTGAGGGCGAGGCGTTCAGCCGTAAGGATCGAACGCGCCGCGCCGCAAACTTCACCGAAAAAAGTACCCGCGCTTGTTGCGTCACCTTCGGACACCGACCACGAGATTTCCAGCGTTTCATCGACCGCTGCAAAGACCCGCTCAGACACGGCAAGCCCAGCTACGACGCCGTCTTCTTTGAAGAGAAACCTTGCGGTCGCACGCTTTTCGGCCGGGATGGTGGCCAACGTGGTCACGTCTCCGCTTCCTACATCCTCGGCGAGCGCCCGTGCGATGAGGCTGGCAACGTTTTCGGCTATGGAATCGGGGATGGGGAGCACGGTTCAGCGCAGTTCTTTGCGGATGACGAGTTTCAGGCCCGACCACACGTCATACACCGCGCACACTTTTACATCGACGAGCCCCAGTGGCAGCGCGATTTCGCGGATGACATCCTCCGTGATATCCGTTGGCATCTTTGAAGCGCGCTTGGGCCACAACACCCAGATCATCCCGTCGCGGCGAATGGCTGCCAAAAAGCGAGGCAGGCTCTCAGAGAGCTCGACGGCGCTGCTTGAAAAGAGATGAATGAGGTTAACTCCGCTGGCGGTTGTGGCGAACGAGATGTTCGCGGGCAGCGGGGTAACCAGCTCGGCGTAGTTCGCCGGCGCATTTTCGAGGTAGACGGTATGGCCAGGTTTGAACCCGAGTTTCTGTGCGAGTGGCGTTCCTGAGTATCCTGTTGGGCTCACGCTCTTGTCTCCTTTGTTTTGGAGAACTCGTTCGAAAAGACCTCGCGGATTGCGTCCGGGGCCTGGATGGGCCGACCGCGGGCGGCATCTACAAAACAGAGAACCACAGTTCCCGTCGCGAGCAGGGTGTCGTCGTTTTCGCGGCGGATGGCATAGGAGATGGGCACACGGACCCGCGGAATCTCGGCAAATGTCGTCTCAATCTCCAGCATGTCGTCGTACCGGGCGGGGGCGAGGTAGCGGACGGACGCCTCGATGACGGGCATAATGACGCCGCCGTCCTCGAGCTGCTTGTAGGGCAGGCCGATGTCGCGCAAGGCCTCGGTGCGCGCCTCCTCGAAGTAATCGAGGTAGAAGGTGTGATAGGCGACGCTCATCGGGTCGCACTCGCGGTAGCGTACGCGGCGGCGGTACACGTGGCGAATCATCCCTGGAGTGGGCGTTCGTCGAAGGAGCCCATCGCGTCAAACTTGGCGAGACGTTTCTCGAGAAGCTCGTCGGAGGACAGGGCAAGGAGCTCGTCAAGATTGCTGGCGATTGACTTGCCGACCGCGTCGAACGTCCTGCCCGTGTGCGTATGCGCTCCGCCCGTTGGCTCCGGGATAATCTCATCAATCACCCCGTGCACGATGAGGTCCGTCGCCGTGAGCTTAAGCGCTCGCGCTGCATCCTCTTTGAAATCCCACGAGCGCCACAGGATAGATGAGCAGCTTTCGGGCGAGATGACGGAATACCACGCGTTCTCAAGCATCAGCACGCGATCCCCAACACCAATCCCCAGCGCGCCGCCCGACGCGCCCTCGCCAATGACAACGACGACAATAGGAACCGGAAGCCTTGCCATGACGAGCAGGTTGCGAGCGATGGCCTCGGCCTGTCCGCGCTCTTCTGCCTCGAGCCCAGGGTAGGCACCGGGAGTATCGAGAAACGTGATGATGGGCTTGCCGAACTTCGCGGCCAGCTCCATGAGCCGTTTGGCCTTTCGGTAGCCTTCGGGGTTAGGCATCCCGAATCGGCGCTCCTTTCGTTGCTTGGTATCTCGGCCTTTCTGATGGCCTATGACAACCACCGTGCGGTCGGCGGTGCCGTATCGTTGCCCCTCGAATGTGGCAAAGCCACCTACGAGCGCCCGGTCGTCGCCAAAAAGCCGGTCGCCGTGCAGCTCACGAAAGTTTGAAGTCAGCGAGCCAATGTAGTCGAGCGTGTACGGGCGGTCCGGGTGGCGCGCCAGCTGGACGCGTTGCCAGCGCGTGAGGCTCCTGTAGATGGAACTCCTGAGCGTCTCCACGCGCAACTCAAGCGCACCGATTTGCTCGGAGAGATCAACCGTTCCATCCTCGGCCTGGAAGGCACGCAACTCGCCGAGCTTCTCTTCGAGGTCTACGAGTGGCTTCTCAAATTCCAGGAGCTGGGCCATGCCGATAACGTCCTTCTCGTAGTGTTCGACCGTTCGTACAAGCTACGCCTGAGGCGCTCGTGGTGCTGAGCTCTTGACGGGCAAGGCCCGGAAAAGAATCTCCAGGTCCAGCACCAACGATTGGTTGCGAGCATAAAACCAGTACGCGCGGTGGGTTTCGACGATGGAATCAGGCGGGTTCGGTATCGTATCCAGGATAGAAACGACGCCAGGTTGCAAGCCCCAATCTTCCGGCGGATGGTGATGCGACGAGTCGAAGCCCACCAATGCTCGTCGCCCTGCAAGAACGGATGGCATGCGTGCCGTGACGGACGCAACCGCTCGGAGGCGACTCGAAGACGAAAGACGCGCCAGCAGTTTCACCAGCGGATGAATGGCAACGCCTGCCAGCGCAACAGGCACCTCGAGGAGGCGGCGGGAGAGCGCCGAGCGGAGTGGGGCCACGGCACGCTCGGCCGACATGAACGGCACGGAGAAGTCCTCAACCGATGCCTTCCCAATGATCCGGTCACGGCCCGAGGCGAGGATTTTGAACTGCACCGGCAAATCGCGGAGCTGGCGCATGTGTCCAAGGATAGCCGTGTTGGAAAGCGAATCGGCGGCGAAAACGACATCGTCCACCGACTGTAAGCGAACCAGATCCCGCAGATGTCGGGTATGCCCCAAGTGTTCTATGGAGTCATCAACGGTCTGCCCACCCTTGTTGCCAACAAAACCGAGCAGCAAGGTCGAGGGCCTCATGCTTCGCCCTACAAGACGGCGTAGACGACGGGCTTCATTGGGCGATCCCACCAGAAGCGTTCGCCGGAGATCTTTGCTTCGGATGCGTTGGAGTAACCGCTTCGATATCAAAAGAGCCCCTGCTGCCACATACCCGAGGAGCAGCACGGCTCGGGAAAAGGCAATGTCCGTCACGAAAAAAGACAGCGTCGCGACGACGAGCAGGGATCCGGCAAGGCCGGCAATTACGGGCCGAAGATGCAGGTGGCGACCCCGCCGATATCCTCCCGACAAGGCCACGCCCAACACGGCCGTCGCCGCGTACGCGGGAATAACGGCGACATAAAACCACGAACCAAATGCCGTCGACCACAGACGGGCCGTTGCCGCCATCACCCCGAAAACGAGAAGGAGTTCGAGCAAGACCGGCCCCGCCGCAGCGAAGGCCCGCCCGGAGAACGTGAGTAAAGCTCTGAAGAGGATCCCAAGCCGAATTCCCAGCGCGAGCAATCGCGAACTGTTTCGCCTCAGCATGCCCGACTCCGGGTTGGCGCTGAAATGTTTCTCCACGAAGCGCAGCATCGCGCCGTAGAAAAGGCGCACATACCTCAGCTCACCCTTCTTCGTGCTCTCGCCTTTGTAATGGATGATCTGGGTAGTGGGTGTGTAGTAGATCTTCCACGCCTGTTGCTGAATCCGATAGCACCAATCGAGATCCTCGCCATACATAAAAAAGCCTTCGTCGAGCAAGCCTGCTCCCTGGGCGGGTGAGACGCGAGACGTGGGCTCATTCTGTGGCGTCGCGATCGTGCTGGCGCGTTCTGCCGTACTCCCGTTCTCGTAGAGCGCCGCGTGCCGCACCATCATGCAGGAGCCGGATAGCGCGTCGACCTCACTTTCCTGATCGATGGGCAGGTAGGTAAGGTTATACCGGCCAAAAATTGGGCTGCGGGGGAAGAAGCGACTCAACCCCGTCAGGCGATAGAGCGCGACCGACGGCGTAGGAAACGATCGACGGCTTTCGGGCGCAAAGGTCCCGTCCGGGTTGAGGATGCGGCACCCGGCGGCGCCCGCATCAGGATGCGAGTCCATGAAGCGGACGAGAGCGTGCAGCGTGTCCTCCTGAAGCAACGTATCCGGATTGAGAATCAGAAGGTGCCGCCCGGAAGCTTCGCGGATGGCCTGGTTGTTTGCAGTCGCAAAGCCGACGTTCTCTTCGTTTTCAATGAGATGGACCTGCGGAAAACGCTCGCGCACCATCTGCGTGGAGCCGTCGGCCGAGTCGTTGTCCACCACGAACGTTTCCACGGACAACCCGACGCCCGCGCGCTCTACGGATTCGAGCGCCTGTTCCAGAAACTCCCGCACGTTGTAATTGACGATGATGACCGAAACATCCGGCGTCTGGGTCGTCGTCTTGGAGACCGACGTGGTCTGTACGGGAGTAGCGCGCATAGAGATCCAAGATACGTTTATTGCTCAAGCGAACGGCGAGAGAGCGGCGCAATCTGTAGTCGAAGGGCGGAGCGTACGCCGCGTACCTTCCCGCGCTTTCCGCTTTCTTCGGGTAGACACGCACTATGCGCTCCGTTCAGGTCATCCGCAGCGAGGTACGCGCCACATTCTATTTGGCCGCGCCCCTCGCCCTTACGCAGCTCGCCCAGATGGCGATGAGCTTCGTCGACGTGATGATGATTGGTCGGCTCGGTACGGCGGCCATGGCCGGGGGCGTACTGGGGAGCGTGCTCTTCTTCACCCTCCTGCTAATATGCATGGGCGTGGTTATGGCGGTGAACCCAATGGTGGCGCAGGCCGCTGGTGCGGGAGATGAAGCCGAGGTTGGCCGCTCAGCTCGGCAGGGCCTCTGGCTGGCTACGGCGCTTGGGATTCCGCTAACGCTTGTATTCGGATTCTCCGAGCCGTTTCTTCTTGCCGCGGGGCAAGACCCGGATGCTGCCTCGCTGGCGAGCGGTTACCTCTCGGCCATCCGCTGGGGCATTCTCCCGAACCTCTGGTTCACGGCCTTGCGGGGCTTCTGCGAGGGACTCGCGCGGCCTCGGCCGGTTCTCGTGATAACCTTGATCGCGGTTCTCCTGAATGTGTTCGGGAATTGGGTTCTGATGTACGGCAAGTTCGGCTTGCCCGCACTGGGCCTGGCAGGCTGTGGATGGAGCTCGGCCATCGTGATGGGATGCATGCTCGTGATGCTCGTCGTCTACGTTCGCTCGGCGCCTGCTCTTAAGAAATACCACGTATTCGCAGGCCTTCGCAAGCCGGATCGGGAGCACTTTCGGACGCTGTTCAAACTTGGCTGGCCCATCGGCGCGCAGTTCGGGCTGGAGGCTGGCTTGTTCTCAGCGTCCACACTGATTGTTGGCCTTTTCGGCACAACGGCGCTGGCGGCGCATCAGGTGGCGCTTAACGCGTCGAGCGTCACGTTCATGGTGCCGCTTGGAATTGGAATGGCGGCGACGGTGAGGGTCGGGCAGGCCGTGGGCTCTGGAGATCGGGCGGGCCAGGCATGGGCAGGATGGACGGCCATCGCGATGGGCACGGCTTTTATGCTTGGCTCGGCGTCGCTCTTCTGGTTCAGGCCCGAATGGGTCGTCTGGCTTTACACCGGGCAAAACGCCGCTGGGCCGACCGACGCCGCCGTCATCCAACTTGCGGCGAGCCTGCTCGCCGTTGCGGGCGTGTTCCAGGTCTTCGACGGCGCGCAGGCCACTGCCTCTGGCGCCCTGCGTGGGCTCAAGGACACGCGTTTCCCCATGTTGATCGGCGCGGGGGCATACTGGGTTGTAGGGATTGGGACGGCGTTGCTTCTGGCTTTTGGTTTCGGGATGGAAGCCAAGGGAATCTGGTGGGGCCTCACGGGCGGACTTGCGACGGCGGCCGTGCTATTGAATGCGCGGTTTCGGTTTATGGTTGGTGCCGGGCGTGCGTGAGGTCTGCCGACAATAGCGTACGGAGGGCGTACGGGCGGTTTTCTCTCCCTGAGAATCCGTGCGACCCGTCATTGCGAGGAGGCGCTTGCGCCGACGTGGCAATCTCGTACGTACGGACTTGGGGCCCACGGGTTGCCGCGCGCCGCCTGACGGCGACCCTCTGTTAGACTTGGATTGTGGGAGTGATTGCATCACCGCCGCACTGTCACCAAACGGCTTTCGCCTCCGGCCCGAAGGACGTACACCCCCGGCGGCAGGGCCGAAACATCGATATTTGCTGGTGTGCGGGTTCGCAGCACCGCCCGGCCCAGTACATCGTACAGCACTACCTCCTCGCCCGGCTCGACGCCCTGAACAGTTATCCGGTCGTCCGCCGGGTTGGGATAAACAACAAGCGGCACGGCGGTTGGCTCAGGCAGCACCTCCGGCTCGCCGGCCACCACCACCGGCTCGGTGGTGCGGTAAACCCATTCGCGCTCCGAGCCCGCACGGCTTACAGCCACGTACACATGCCCGTCGGGGCCGATGAGCATGTCTTCGGAAAAAACGCCTGCGCCGTTTACTGGGGCGGGCAGTTCTTCAACTACCGCCCATGTCATGCCGCTATCGTCACTTTGCCATACGGTAAGGAAATCGCCTTCCAGTGCCGTTCCTCGCTCGACCGCCAGCAGATAACCATCGTCCTGCGGGACGTACACAAACAAAAACGCATCTTCCATATCGGGCTGGTTCACCCACGTCAGGCCGTCGTCGTCCGAGACGTAGAACTGGACATCGGGAAGCGTGGCATCGGCGAGAGAGGCGTAGAGCCTCCGGTCTCCCGTACCCGGATCTGTGCCGATCTCGACCCGCTGCACCCAGAACCTCGCGTCCTGAAAGAGCGAACTCGGCGACCATGTCCGCCCGGCGTCCTCCGAAATAACCACCCCGCCGAAGACGCCAGCCACGAGCCGCCCGGCCGCCGGGCCCCCGCCGGAGCGGGGCAGGCTGTCCGGGATTTCTACCGCCGATTCCATGAATGGCGTTGACGCCGTAGAAACCGTGAACGTGGCGGACGTGAACGAACCTCCACGATCCGTCGAGTAAGCGATACCGGTGCTGCCGCCGCGCTCTCCCGAGAGAATCAGTCCATGATTTAGGCTCTCGAGACTAGCCTCGAATAACGCACCACCTTCAGTATGTACCAAAGTCCAATTCTCTCCTCCATCAACCGACCGATGCAAAGCGGAACCATTGCTAATGACCAAGGAATCGGAATTCAAAGCGACGAAATGGTTGCCAGCACGGTTGCCTGGACCAATCCAAGTGAGTGTGCTCGGATCGAGATGCCAGAAGTCTGCGACCGTGCTTGAGCCCCAAAGCACACCCTCGCGGTCAAAGTCGAGATCCTGTGCATCAATCGGCACATCACCGACTTGCTCGAACGCAATATCCTGTGCAGACAGCGAAGCCGGGCTCGCCGCGAAGAAGAGCCCGGCACATGATAGGAGCAGCGCTAAACGCTTGCGTGGCATCTATTTCAGCAGGGTAAGTCGCTGGATGAACGCGGTTGTTGCTTCTCCGTTCTCCGGCGTCACATTCGCACGCAGTGAGTACATCCCTGAAGGCAACGAGGCACCGTCAAAAACGAGGCTGTACGCACCGATTTCATAACGGCTATCGGCCAAGGTTGTCACGCGGCGGCCCAGCATATCGAACACGCTAAGCTCGACGCGTGAGGTCGTAGTAACGCTGAACGGTACGACCGTCTGCGGGTTGAACGGGTTCGGGTAGGCGGCGTGGAGCACAAATCCGTTCGCCAAGGTCTCTGAGGTGGCGCTAGTTGCCGATGCAACTAGCGGAGTTGCTTCTGCACGAGCAGGCAAGGCTTCTTCGCCAACCAGCAGCACGAAGTATGCGCGGGCTGCCTCGGTCAGAACCTCTTCCGGGAAGTCGGCTTCCATCGCGGCCAGCGCAGTCTGCGCTGCCGTCAGGTCTTCCGCTTCCAAAGCAAACCCAACCTCCTGAGCCAGCGCCGTGAGCGCGTGCTCGGTATCTGGGTAGTCGGCGATGAGCGTCTGCGCCATCGCCCGGCCCTCGGCGTCGCGGCCGTGTGCCCGATCGGCAGTAAGAAGCGTTCGCAGGGCGAACGGCCGTGCCTCACGCCCGGCGGCGAGGTGGGCCTCTATTGCTGTCAGCAACCCCGAAGGCATGTGACGAAGAACTTGCGTTTGCATGAGCGTGAACATAGGCAGGAAAAGTCCCCCTTGGAAGGGGGGCAGAAGAGGCCACCTTGCGAAGCTGAGGAACCACAGGGGATGTCCGGATTGGCTGGAAGGCTCTACAGCCTGATGGTACAACACCCCTCCCCCCTTCGGGGTACTCCTCCCGCATCAAGTGCGGGACAGGCTCTGAAGGGGAGACTTCTTAGCGCCGCACCGTCACCGCCCTGCTTTCTCTTCCTACCCGAAGCACGTACACCCCCGGCGGTAGGGCCGAAACATCCATATCCGTTGGCGCTCGCGACCGCAGCACGGCCCGCCCCAGCACATCGTACAGCACAATCTCCTCTCCCGGCTCGACACCCTGAACAGTAATCCTGCCCGTTGCCGGGTTGGGGTACACAACGAGCCGCTCTGCCGTTGGTGCGGGCGGAATCTCCGGCTCGCCGGCCACCACCACCGGCTCGGTGGTGCGATAGACCCACTCGCGCTCGGGGCCGGCGCGGCTCACGGCCACGTACACGCGCCCGTCCGGGCCGATGAGCATATCGTCGGTTGAGATGAGATGAGCTGTGTGGCCCTCCGTCTCGGCGGGAAGTTCACCTACCTCGCCCCACAATTGGCCCGCATCGTCACTGCGCCACAGCGTGAGGCGATCGCCCTCCAACGCGGTCGCGCGTTCCACCGCCAGCAGATACCCCTCACCTTGCGGGACGTATACAAACAAATACGCATCCACCATACCGGGTATGTTCGTCCACGTGAGGCCGTCGTCATCCGAGACGTAGAACTGGACATCGGGAAGCGCGGCATCGGCGAGCGTCACATGGAGCCGCCTGTTCCCGGTGTTGGGATCGGTTCCGATCTCGACGCGCTGGACCCAGAACCTGGCGTCCTGAAAGAGTGAGCTAGGCGACCACGTCCGCCCCGCGTCCTCCGAGATGACGACGCCGCCGAAGACGCCTGCCACCAAGCGGCCTGCTGATGGGCCATCGAGGATCTCGACCGCATCTTCCATGAAGGGCGTCGAGCCTGTCGAAACCGTAAACGTGGCCTCTGTAAACGAAGCCCCACGGTCGGTGGAGTAGGCGATGCCCGAGCCCGGGCTTGATGCTACCAGTATCACACCGCTATTGGGGCCACCGACGTCGGCGGCGAAGAGTGCGCCGCCTTCGGAGTGAACCGGGACAAAAGACATGCCTCCATCCAGTGACCGATGCGTCCCTCCATTGGTACCACGAAATAGCGTATCGGGTGAGAGTACTAGAAGGTAATTGCCGAATCCACTTCCGACTTCCTCCCACGTCTGTAGGAATTCTGAACGCCAAAGTGCGGCGATACTGACCGCCCAGAGGGTTTCTTCTGGATCGAACTGGAGTTGTGCTGCGTCAATCGGCTGATCCCCGACCTGCTCAAACTCCAAGTCTTGCGCAACGCAAGGAGCGGCGAGGCTCACAAGGAGCCCCGCCGCTGTTAGTGTCTTGACAAGGTGCATGGGTGTCATTTCAGAAGTGTAAGACGCTGGGTGAACGCAGAAGCAACGCCTCCGTTCTCTGGCGTCACATTCGCGCGCAGGAGGTACACGCCGGAAGAAAGCAATGCACCATCAAAGGTGGTGTTGTATACACCGGCCTCGTACCGTCCACTGACGATCGTTGCCACTTCGCGTCCGATCAAATCGAACACAGTGATCTGAACCCGAGCCGTTGATGCCACGCTGAACGGCACCACCGTTTGGGGATTGAACGGGTTGGGATAGGCCGCGTGAAGGGCAAAGCCATCCACCGCTGTGCTTGCCGACACGTCGGACACACCAACCGAAGCAGCTACAGGCGTTCCAGCCGTGCGAGTAGGCAGAGCATCTTCGCCAGCAACTAACACGAAGTAAGCGCGGGAAGCTTCAGTGAGAACGTCCTCCTGGAAGTCCGCCTCCAAGGTGGCCAGCGCCGTCTGCGCCGCCGGCAGGTCGTCTGCTTCGAGGGCGAAGGACACTTCCAGAGCGAGCGCCGTCAGGGCGTGCTCGGTGCGCGGATAGTCCGCAATGAGCGTCTGAGCGGTCGCCCGCCCTTCGGCAACCCTGCCGTGTACACGATCCGCCGTAAGGAGCGTGCGCAGGGCGAAGGGCCTTGCCTCACGCCCGGCGCCGAGGTGCGCCTCGATAGCCGTGAGAAGGCCGAGTGGTAGATCCGGGGCGTCCGGCTGGCTGACGAGCACTGAGACGGCGCCCATGGCCAGTTGCAGGTCGTCCTCCGAGAAGGCGAGCGCCAGCGCCGCCTGGGCTTTTGCGAACGCCGGAATCCAGCGGCCTTCAGCGGCCTTGTCGAACGCCTCGCCGATGAACCCGCGCACGCTGCTGCCGAATGCCATCGGTTCCGGGTCTGACTTGAGCGCCACCGGGCCTTCCCGCAACGACGCGATGCCGTCCCAGATGGGCAGCACGTCGATGTTGCTCGTGCCGTCTTCAATCAGCACCAGGTCGCTCTCCTGCGTGCGGCCGAAGCCCCAGTGGTCAAACTCAGCGGTTACAAAACTGCCCGAGGCGGCTTTTACGTCGTACGGAATTCCCGCCGCATCGTGTCCCGTTATAAAATTCTGGCACGCAGCCTGGCAGTACCCCTGCGAGCTACTCCCTCCACCCAGCCACGTGCCGGCGTTGATGTAGCTGCCCTGGAACTGAGCGAGGAGACCGCCACCGATGTTGCCGTCGATGATTGTCCCCGTCGGGGCCGACGGCGTGTTGGGGTTGTAGAGGTAGATGTTGCCGTCGCTCCGGGCTTCGAGGCCGACGCCCAGGTTGCCCGAAATGGACGACGCTTCATTGGCGTAAATCCTGGCTTGCGTACCGAGTGCCAGGCCGCCGTTGCCGTGGTTGCCTTCCACGCGCCCGTTCCGAACGAAGATGCGGCCCCGGCTGTAGGCGTACAGGCCGTGGCCGTTGTTGTTGCGCACAAATGTTAGATCCTCGTTTTCATCCCGCAGCGCCACCTGGCCCTGGCTGCCGTAGGAGCACACGCCATTGGCGTTGTTGATGCCGCCCTGGATGATTGAGCGATACACACCCAGCCAGCGGTTGTTGACGGTGAGGCCGCAGACCTGCGGAGCGGAGAGCGAGCCGCCGCCCTGCGTGTATCCAAACTTCTCGATTGTCACACCGCGAAGGACGCCTGCGCTATTGTCGGCGTAGTACACGCCGCTCCAGCCCGCTGCCGGGTCCGCCGCGGTGAGCGTCAGCTCCTCGATCGAGAGGCTACCCTGAATGAGCAGATTGGTCAACGGAGCAAACTCCAGCACCATGGCGGGGTCGTCCCACACCGCCCCCGACCACGCCGCCGGGTAGGTGGGGCTGCCCTCAGAGGCGAAGGTGAAGGTTCGCGTTGTGGCGTTGGGCACGTCGTTTACCCGGGCAATAAAGAATTCGACCAACGGGCTGGGGCAAGTGACCTGGGAACAGAAGTACGGATGGTCGTATGGCATGACGAAGTTTCCCGAAAAGTAGTCTTCAAGGTAGTCGCTCGTAAGGAACCCCTTGGTTTTCACCTCGGCATTCCCGCCGCCCAGGTCGAATACTTTGAAGCTCACGTCCGGTGAGCCCTGGTAGTCGTCCGGCGAGAAAAAGTCGGTCTCTCCAGGTCCGTAGACAAAGCCGGTTGCCACGTACACGTACCGGCCGAGTATCTGCTCAGTCAGTCCGGGACCTCCGCTCTTGAACTCGAACGTGAGAAACTCAGTGCCGGAGGCGAGCCAGTCGAAGTGCCACTCGCAGAAGGTACAGTTGGTCGGCACGTGGAAATCGGCCCTCCAGTCCGGGGAGGCCGCCGAAGGGTTGATCGTGAATGTGTTCAACAAAGAACCGCTCGAGTTATAGATGCGAAGCGTCGTGGGAACTTCGACGTCCACATCCACTTCGTATGGATGCAAGAGCTCCTGGGCATGGACAATGCCGCCGAAGAGCAGACAAACAGCGATCATCAGTCGCAACGTCGGCGTTACCGCTAAGTGCTCAAGGGGGGGGGGGGTAAGGCTTTCATGGTATTCCTCATGGTAAGGTTTTTGGGTTGTGAATGCGCGGGGGATCCAGGTCTCATCGCTGGGACGTTCGAGCCCGCGTCACCCGGAAAGACACGCGGGTTTTCGATTTCTAACCTCGGGCCGGCATTCTTCACAAACCAAAGTTGGCTGAGGAGCGCAAACCCTGACGCGACGGCCCGGCCAGACATGTCCCACCTGTTTCGAAATCGCAACGCCGTCGTTGCCTTCTCGCGAACCGACGCTGGCTTTCAAGCTATCTTCGTGTGCCTCGTGGGTTCGGGTTTCTACCTTCTGCGACGACTGCACCCCACCCCTCACGCGTCTCACCCAGCGGTCTGAAACGACCGGCTTTTCGCGCAGATGCCGCAGATCTTCCCTCGTAAGGCAAACGCCCTACCCGCCGTCTCCCTGATGGGCGCGCTTGGCGGAGGCATCGTGGTCGTCCTGGGTATCTGGTATTACTTCTCGCCGAAATTCACGGACGTGGGCTACCAACCCGAGCAACCAGTTCCATACAGCCACGCATTGCACGCAGGCGAGTTTGCTATCGATTGCCGCTATTGCCACAACCACGTGGAGACGAGCGAGCACGCCAACATCCCGTCAACGCAGACGTGCATGAACTGTCACTCGCAGGTGCGGACGGAGTCATTGAAGCTGCTGCCCGTGCGCGAGAGCTGGGCGACGGGCACGCCGATCCCCTGGGTCAATGTCCACTTTTTGCCGGACTACGTGCAGTTCTCGCACGCAGCGCACGTCAATGTGGGTGTGGGATGTGAGAGCTGCCACGGCCGCATCGACCGGATGGAGGTCGTCGCGCAAGCCGAACCGCTTTCAATGAGCTGGTGCCTCGACTGCCACCGCAATCCGGAAGAACACCTCCGTGATCCCGCCCTCGTCACGACGATGGGCTTCAACGAAGAGGTCCGCGAAGACAACGACACCTTCGCTTCGTACGTCTCTTCCAACCGGGCTCGCATCGAAGCCGAAGCAATCCAACCCCCGCAGAACTGCTCAGCTTGTCATTATTAGTGCCTCGATCTTCGACCTTCGTGCTTCGTTTTGGGAGCGAAGTACGAAGGTCGAAGAACAAAGAACGACCCCATGATCAACCTCGACGTTTTTAGCCGGGCCGACCTAGCAGCGATGTCTGCCCCCGCGCAAGTTGGCAGCTTGCCGAGAGTCTGGCGCAGCCGGGAGGAACGGGATGGTTCGGCCGAGTACGCGGCTTTCCACACCAACGAGTTCATGCCCGGTGCCGCGGACGCCGACGAACTCTCGGGCGATGCAAGTCCGTCGCGTCGAACATTCCTCAAGGTCATGGGCGCGTCCATGGCGATGGCGGGACTTACGGGTTGCCGCCGCCCGACCGAGGAGATCTTGCCGTACGCGCGCAAGCCCGAGGAAGTCGTCCCGGGCTTGCCCAACTTCTACGCGACGGCAATGCCGTTTGCGGGAGCCGTGCAGGCGTTGTTGGTAGAGAGCTACGAAGGACGGCCCACGAAGATTGAAGGCAACCCCGAGCACCCGGTGAGCCTAGGGAAGTCGGGCGTGTTTGCACAAGCGAGCATCCTGAACCTTTACGACCCCGACCGCTCGCGGACGGTCTATCATGATGGGGCCGCTTCAACGTGGGATGCTTTTGTGTCCGCCGTGCAGGGCATGGACGTCGATGGCGCGTCGGTGGCGGTGATTGCCGAGCCCTCGTCCTCTACCACGCTCTCCGGCGTTCGGCAGCAGTTCGAGCAGCGGTTCCCCGGCGCGCAATGGGTTGAGCTCCACCCCAACGGCGATGACGTGGTAGCGCTGGGTACACAGGCGGCTTTCGGTCGTCCGCTGCGGCCGCTTTACAAGTTTTCCCGGACGGATGTCATCGTTTCCTTCGACGCCGACTTCATTGGGTCGGAGGATCCGAATAGCGTCTGGAACAGCCGGGAATATGCCGCCAGCAGGAATGTGGATGTTCGCGGCTCAATGAGCCGCCTTTACGCCTTTGAGAGCACCTATACCGGCACAGGCGGGATGGCCGACCATCGCAAGGCGCTTCGGGCAAGTGATATTGGTCATGTGGCGGCGGCCATTGGACAGGGCCTCGGCGTGGGCAGTGGCTCGCGCGGATCGAGCGCCTATGCAGGCGACCCGATGATCCGGGCGATTATTCAGGATGCGCAAGCCGCTGGTGGGAATGCCGCATTTGTCGCGGGCCCGACGCAGCCGGTTGAGGTCCATGCGCTTTGTGCTGCATTGAATGCGCAGTTCGGTGGAAACGTCGTCGACTACCTCGATTCCGGCACCGAAACGATAACGCCGCTGTCGCAGTCGTTGGCTGGTATTGTGGAGGACATGCGAGCCGGGCGAATCCAGTTGTTGCTGATGCTCGGCTCCAACCCGGTGTACAGCCTTCCGGCTGATCTCAACTTTGCTGAAGCCTATAACAACGTGGGAACGTCAGTCCACGTCGGCCTTCACCGCGACGAGACCGGCCAGATCGCAACCTGGCACATTCCGGAATCGCACTTTCTTGAGACCTGGGGCGACGGTCGTGCATGGGATGGCACGCTGTCCATCATCCAGCCGCTGATCGCGCCACTTTATGAGGCAGCGCATTCCAGCCTTGAAATCCTCAACCTGTTTGCCACGGGCCTGGACACCGGCGGCTACGAGATCGTCAGAGGCGCGCTCCGTCCGGCGCTGGGTTCGGAGGATGCATGGCGCACCGCCCTCCACGACGGGTTCGTCCCGAACACGGCGTACGCGGTTGTCAGCGCTGCAGGCAGCGCTGGGGATTTGTCCGTTCTTCCCGTGATGTCGGGGAGCGAAACGGAAGTCGTCTTCCGAACGTCGCCGAAGCTGCACGACGGCGCTTTCTCGAACAACGGCTGGATGCAAGAACTTCCACATCCTGTTTCCAAGCTGGTTTGGGACAACGCAGCCATTATGAGCCGTGCAACGGCCGAGGCCAACGGCGCAACTATCATACTGGCCAAGGGCAAGCACACCGCCGACATCATCGCCTTGACTGTGAACGGCGTCGAGCGCTCGCTGCCCGTCTGGGTTCAGGAAGGCCATCCCGACGGTTCCATCACCGTTAATCTTGGCTACGGGCGGACGCTGGTTTCCGAACGACAGATCGGCGACCGCAATCTGCTGGCCCGCCTTTTCGACCGTGTTGTCGATGTTTACCATCCCGGCCCATTGGCGAATGGCGTGGGTACGAACGTGGGCCCGATGCGCACGCTTGGTGGTATGACGTCGGCTTCAGCTTCGGGCATCACGCCTACCGGCGCGTCAATGATGCTGGTCACCACGCAAGACCACGGCTCAATGGAAGGCCGCAATATCGTTCGGATGTCGACCCTCGCGGAGTATCAGAGCAACCCTGAGGTCATCCAGCATCAGGAGCATATTCTGGACAACACGCCATGGGATGCCTACCCGCCGCTCTGGACGGAGCCGGATGCCGCGTCGTCGGACCCCAGGATTGCGGACGCGATGTACTCGGACCAGCAATGGGGGATGACCATCGACCTCAACACGTGCTCCGGCTGCAATTCCTGTGTTGTGGCCTGCCAGAGCGAGAACAACATTCAGGTCGTGGGCAAGGACCAGGTCTCGCGCGGCCGCGAGCTGCACTGGCTGCGGATCGACCGGTATTACACGGGGGATGAAGCCGACCCCGGCATGGTCGTCCAGCCGATGATGTGCCAGCACTGCGAAAACGCCCCGTGCGAGTCTGTTTGCCCGGTTGCCGCAACCAGCCACAGCCCGGACGGCCTCAACGAGATGACGTACAACCGGTGCATCGGCACGCGGTATTGCTCGAACAACTGCCCGTACAAGGTCCGCCGCTTCAACTATTACAACTGGACGAAGACCCTTCCTCTTGAAGTCCAGATGGCGCAGAACCCGAACGTGACCGTGCGCTTCCGCGGTGTAATGGAGAAGTGTACGTATTGCGTCCAGCGCATTCGCAGAACGCAGCTGTATGCGCACATAGCGGATCGCCCGTTGCGCGACGGCGAGATCTCGACGGCCTGCGAGCAGGCGTGCCCGTCGGACGCGATAACCTTCGGCGACATCGCTGATGCGGAATCGGCCGTGGCCAGGAGCAAGCACAGCCCACGCAGCTACGACGTGCTCGCCGAGCTCGCGGTGAAACCACGCACCAGCTATCTCGCCCGCCTTCGCAACCCCCATCCGGGCCTGGAGGAGGAGACTCCCGCAGAAGAGGAGGTGCACGCATGACTGCCATGGCTGGAAGCATGATCACATTGAGAGGGAGCGTGGGAGAGAGGACGAGTGCGAGAGTTGGTAGTGGTGTCATCTCCTTTTCCCCCTCTCTCCCGCTTCCCCTGTCCCCCCTGTCCCCTTTCGCCCTTTCCTGAAGAATGGCGACGACCACTACGTATCACGACTCTTCGATTGCGTACCCTGACGGCGTCCCCAAGTCGCTGGAAGATGCGCCGCTCGTGGCAGGCAACCTGTCTTTCCACGACGTGACGGAACTCGTGGCCGGGCACAACGAAAAGAAGACGCCGCTTTTCTGGTTCTTCGGCTTCTCGGTGTCGCTATTCCTGCTGGGGATCTTCGGCCTCTCCGTTTCCTATCTCGTCTGGAATGGCACGGGTACGTGGGGCGTAAACAATCCGGTTGGCTGGGGCTGGGCCATCGTCAACTTTGTCTGGTGGGTTGGTATCGGCCATGCCGGCACGCTGATCTCGGCGGTACTCTTTCTGTTCAGGCAGCGGTGGCGTACGTCGATCAACCGCTCGGCAGAAGCGATGACGCTCTTTGCAGTGGCGTGCGCGTTGGTTTTCCCGACGTTCCACACGGGCCGCCCCTGGCTGGATTACTGGATGCTGCCGGTCCCCAACCAGATGGCGATGTGGCCGCAGTTCAAGAGCCCACTCATGTGGGATGTCTTCGCTGTGTCCATCTACGGCACGGTTTCCCTGCTCTTCTGGTATACCGGCTTGATTCCCGACCTCGCCACGTTGCGCGATCGAGCTTCGGGGCTGCGGCAGAAGATCATTGGGTTTTTTGCGTTGGGATGGACGGGGTCCAACCGGCATTGGCGGCACTACGAGCGCGCCTACCTGATTCTCGCCGGTCTCGCAACGCCGCTGGTTCTTTCCGTGCACTCGGTGGTCTCGTTCGACTTCGCGGTGTCCATTGTGCCTGGCTGGCACACGACCATCTTCCCGCCGTACTTCGTTGCGGGCGCCATCTTCTCCGGCTTCGCGATGGTCCTGACGCTGTTGCTTGTGGCACGCCGGGCCTACAACCTGAAGAGCCTCATCACGCTCGACCACCTCGAGAAGATGAACATCATCATTCTGGTGACGGGAACGATTGTGGGCTTTGCCTACATCACGGAGTTCTTCATCGCATGGTACAGCGGCGTGGCGTACGAGCAGTATGCTTTCCGCAACCGCATGTTCGGTGACTACGCGTGGGCGTACTGGATCATGATGAGTTGCAACCTCATCTTTCCGCAACTCTTCTGGGTCAAGAAGTTCAGGCGCTCGATTCCGGTGATGTTTTTCATCTCGATCACCACGAATATCGGGATGTGGTTCGAACGCTTTGTGATCGTTGTTTCCAGCCTCCATCGTGACTATCTGCCATCCAGTTGGGATTATTTTTCCCCTACGATTTGGGACGCGGGCATCTACCTCGGCACGTTCGGCCTCTTTTTCACCCTGTTCTTCCTGTTCATTCGCTTCTTGCCGATGGTTGCCATTGCCGAGATAAAGGGCGTTATGCCGCAGGCGAACCCACATTTCTACGATCACATACATGGCGATGGTCAGGTGGGAGATACGCCGGATGTCACGAAAGAGACCTTAGCCACCGAGAACCCGTGAAGTGGTGCGTAATGCGTAGTGCGTGTTTTACCCCTCCTTACGCAATACGAAATACGCCATATGCTCATGATTAATTCCATCAAACAAAAACTCGCTGAGCACGCAAACCAGCACGTTGGTTTGCTTGCTGAGTTCTCCGATCCGGGAGCGTTGGTGAATGCTGTCAAGGCACTCCGCAAGCGAGGCTATTCGCGATTGGACACGTTCTCGCCGTTTCCAATCCACGGGATGGACAAGGCAATCGGCCTTGGGACGAGCCTTCTCGGCTACCTCATATTCATTGGTGGATTGACGGGCTGCGCTCTGGGTATTTGGCTCCAATGGTGGACGAGCGCGGTGAGCTATCCGATCAACATTTCCAACAAGCCGCTCTTCGCGTTTGAATCGAGCGTACCGATCATTTTCGAGCTGACGGTGCTTGTGTCTGCGCTGACGGCAGTGGGAGGTATGCTTGCGCTGAATGCGCTACCCAAACCATACAACCCGCTGTTTTTCTCCGAGCGTTTCACTCGTGTTACCGACGATGGGTTCTTCCTCCATATTCAGGAGGCCGATGGCCAGTTCGATCGGACGGCCACGGCACAGGCGCTTGCCGAAGTCGGCGCGCTGGCTATTGAATATGTGAGCCACGAAGGCGCCGAAGACCTGAGTGTTAATACGTAACGCGTAGTGCGTAATTAGCTCTTCCTTACGCACTACGAAATACAACTTAAATGATTCGCTTGTCCTTCATCGCCCTCGTTGCAGTCTTTGCTCTACCATTGGCTCTATCCGGTTGCCGCGGAATGAAATCTGAGCGGACGCCGATCCATCTGAATCCGAATATGGACCATCAGCAGCGGTTTGAGGAGCAAGAGCGCAATCCGTTCTTTGAGGACGGCGCAGCCATGCGGATGCCGGTTTCCGGGACCATTGCTCGCGGCCACCTGCGTACGACCAGCAATGCTCCTTTTGAACTCGGTCGCGATGCCTCCGGAGAGTTCGTGGCCACCAACCCGATGCAGGTTGACGCCGCCCTGATGGCTCGCGGACAGGAGCGGTTCAACATTTTCTGCACGCCTTGCCACGGCTTCGCGGGCGATGGGCGCGGGATAATTACGGTAGGGAATGGAGGGCAGGGTTACGGTTTCATCCCGGCGCCGACTTACCACTCCGACTTCCTCCGTTCGGTACCGGATGGCTACCTCTACGACGTGATGTCCAATGGCGTCCGCTCGATGCCTAGTTATGGTCACGAGATTTCGCCGGACGATCGCTGGGCGGTCGTTGCGTATATCCGCGCACTCCAACGGTCGCAGGACGCAGGCCCGGAGGACGTGCCGCAGCCCGAACTGGATCGCCTGGCAACCGCCAATCCCAACGTGAACCTACTCAACTAAAAAAATGCGTAGAACGCGATTCGGACGGGAGACTCTCCGAACGAAATACGCACTACGAAATACGCACTAGCCCGATGGCGAACCCACTGACCCGTCTCTTCCTCGATCCCGTCGGTTCGGACCGTGAACAGGCCGCGCGGCATTTCCAGCTTTCGAGCGATTATCGCTGGTGGGCGGTTCCGCTGGGAATCGGTGTGGCGTGTCTTGCACTATCGCTGCTCGGTCTCGTGGGCGATTCGCAGCGTTTCTGGTACGCCTACCTCGTCGCGTGGATGTTCTGCGTGTCCATCGCTGTGGGAGCGCTGTTCTTCGTGATGATTCACCACATCGTGAAGGCGCACTGGAACGTGACGCTGCGGCGCATTCCCGAGCTCATCGTAGCCAATTTCCCGCTCCTGTTTTTGCTGGGCCTCCCGATCCTGATTTTCGGGATGCACGACCTCTTCCATTGGACACATGCGGATCTGTATCAGGTCGGCAGCGAGCATTACGATCCCATTCTCGCGGGCAAGGAGAAGTTCTTGAACGTCCCGTTCTTCATCGTACGGGTCTGCCTGTACTTCGCGCTGTGGTCGTTCCTGGGCCTGCGGATGTACGGGCTATCGGTCCGCCAGGACACACGGCCGTCCGTCGAGAACACGCTGAAACTGCGCAAGCTGAGTGCGATCGGCATCCCGCTTTGTGCAGTCGGAACATCGTTCGCATCCTATGACCTCCTGATGGGCCTCGACCCGCATTGGTTCTCGACCATCTTCGGCGTCTACTTTTTCGCGGGCAGCTGGCTTGCCTCACTTGGCGCTGTCGCGCTCGTCGGGTTGTCGCTCCGCCGGCGTGGTCTGCTGGAATTGGAAATCACGACCGAACACTATCAGGACATCGGCAAGTATATGTTCGGTTTCGTCGTGTTCTGGGCGTACATCGGCTTCAGCCAGTACATGCTGATCTGGTATGCCAACCTTCCCGAGGAAATCCAGTGGTATGCCGACCGGTTTTCAAACGGCTGGGAAACCTTTACGTGGGCGCTCATTATCTGCCATTTCCTCATTCCGTTCTTGTTGCTGCTACCGCGTATTACCAAGCGGGCACTGCCCTTCTTTGGGTTTCTGTGCGTCTGGATGCTGGTGATGCACTGGATTGACCTTTTCTGGCTTGCCATGCCGACGATTGCCGCCGAAGCCGCACACACGGCCTCGGCGCATGCAGCGGAAGCGGGGAACGCCGTCTCGACCAGCTTTGACGGGGTCGTTGGCCTTGCCGACGTCTCCAGTTCTCAGCCTGCCGGTTTCAGAATGGTAGACTTCGCCACGTTGTTTGGGATGGTTGGTACTTTTGTCGGCGCGACGTTCTGGCGGGCAGGACGCCATAGCCTCACTCCTTACAACGATCCGTATTTCGCCGATTCCGTGCGCTTCGAAAACGTGTAGATGAGCGTGGCGATGGACCTTGGGCTCCGTCACGATTCACCGCGCTTTTGCAATCGTTCAACAAACCGCGCGTGAGTCCGCGCGTTCTCTTTTTCAGATGGACGAAAACCTGCACAACAATCCGGAATCGCTTGAGGCATCGCAGGATGGTGGCGTACCTCGCCCTGACGAGATCGAGCCGCTTGGCCCCTTGGGAGGACTGATGCACGCATCTGCCATTGAATTGGCCGACCACATGGGTAATGACCCGCAGATTGCCGCCGAAGCACAGCTGCAGGCGATGAACGAGGGGATCGACGCCGAAGAGGAGGGGGTTGAGGCCTCCCAGCTCTTAGGGATGATGTTCGCAACGGTGCTCTCCATCGCGAGCCTCGTTTTCGCGCTCTACTTTCTGTTCTTTGTCACGCGCCGTGATGAAGCGAGGGAGATCGCGCAGGACGTTCCGCTCAGCCGCTACGTGGAACAGCGCGAGCTCCGAGCGGAGGCCCAGGATGCCTACGCCCACTACGCGGTCAGCCCGAATACCGAAGACCGCTACCGGATCCCGATCGACGCGGCGATGCGCATCGTAGAACGTCAGAGCTCGGTAGGAGAAACAGTGCCGACCTCTCGGACGGATTTCAATCTTGCCTGGATTTCGCTGCATCCGGCCCCGGCCGTGCATGGCGGCACGGTGGAAGAAGGCTCGTCAATTGAGATGGATTCCTCGGAGACGCCGCAACCTCAGGTTGCCCAGGAAGCTCTCAATGACGCGGAAATGACCTTAGACGAAGTTCAATAGCGTGAACCACCGATTCGCAAAGGATGCTCTTCTCCTTTCCGTCGTCACCCTGGTGATGGCCGGGCAGGCGATGGCGCAGCCTCTCGAATCGCAGCCCCTCGGTCAGGGCAGGGATGTCCCCGCGATCACCGTGACGGAGCATCTCGGCGAACGCATTTCCGCCGATACCGAGTTCGTCGACTCCGACGGGACGCCGGTCCGGATCGGCGACTATCTCGGCAAAGGCCATCCGGTGGTTCTGCTGTTTGCGTACCACTCTTGCCCAATGCTGTGCAGCCTGGCTTTGGATGGCCTCTCGCAGGCTGTGATTGCAACGGACCTCACGCCGGGTGCGGATTTTGAAGTCGTCTCGCTGTCCTTCAATCACCGCGAGGGCCCGGAGCTTGCGGCGCAGGCGAAGGCGTTGTACGTCAGTCGCATGGTTGCCGCCCAACCTGACATCTCCGATAGCTGGCATTTTCTCACGGGGCAGGAGGAAAATATTCGCACCCTGGCTGGCGAAGTCGGCTTTGGATTTGAATGGGACGAAGCCACGCAGCAATTCGCCCACAACGCGATCGTCGTGTTTCTGAGCCCCGATGGAACCATCACGCGCTACCTCTACGGCATCCAGCACAGTCCGCGCGACTTCCGGCTCGCCACCGTCGAAGCGGGGCACGGTACCGTGGGCTCCTCATTCGATCGATTTCTCCTGACGTGCTTCCGCTACGACACCACATCGCGGTCGTACACGCCCTACATTCTCAACATCATGAAAATTGGCGGTGGGCTGCTTCTGGTCATCATGGCCGCCTTTTTCATCCCGATGTGGTTACGCGACCGCAAGCGCGACCGCGAACCCGATTCGCTCGGACTAAGCGCGGGACTAACAGACTGACGACTCCGCATGTTTTTGGCTTCAATGCTTTTTGCGTTGCAGGACGTGGCCGCCCCGGAAGGACGCACGGACTTTTGGACGGACGGCGGTACGCTGTGGCTTCCGCCCCAGAGCTCCACGACGGCGCATGTCATCGACAACGCATTCTATTTCATTCTGTGGTCAAGTACGATCCTGACGATCGGCGTCGCAATCGCGATGGTTGTTCTGGCCTGGAAGTACAAACGGAAATCGCACGCCGAGCATCCCCAACCTGTTCACGAAAGCAAACTGTTGGAGATTTCCTGGTCGGTCATTCCGACGATCCTCGTCGTCATCGTGTTCTTCTGGGGCTTTCAGGCGTACGTAGATACGAGCATTGCGCCGAGCGACGCCTACGAGATAAGAGTGGACGGCCAGAAGTGGTTCTGGACGTTCACGTACCCGAACGGGATGGTCTCGCCGAACGAAGTGGTAGTACCGGCGGGGCAACCCATCAAATTTGTGATGACCTCCCATGACGTGCTCCATAGCTTCTTCGTGCCCGCCTTCCGCATCAAGAACGATGTCATCCCCAATCGCTACCAGTACGTATGGTTTAACGCGCCCGAGGAAGGCGTCTATCAGGTGGTTTGTACCGAATACTGCGGAACGAGCCATTCAAATATGAGCGCGAAGATCCGGGTCGTAGGGCGAGGCGCATTCTACGAGTTCCTCGCGTCAGGAGGCGCGGGAGGGGAAGACCTTCCGCCAGCGGAATGGGGCGAGCAACTGTACACCAGCAGAAATTGCAACACCTGCCACACAATCGACGGGACGCCCAGCACGGGTCCGACGTGGCTCGGCACCTGGGGGACGACGCGCACGTTCACCAACGGAACCAGTGCCGTTTTCGACGACAGCTACGTCAATGAGTCCGTTATGGACCCGGGTTCTCAAATCTTGCAGGGGTTCCAGCCGCAAATGCCCGGTTACGAATCGATGCTGAGCGACCGCGACGTACTCGCAATTGCAGCGTACATGCGACGCATCAACGGCGTGGCAACAGCCGCAGACACGAGCCTCAGCCTGCCGGCGGATTCTACTACTGTTGCTCCCGAAACTGCTCCGGCTACTCTAGACGAATGATACATATTTCGTAATGCGTATTGCGTAAGGCCAGACTCAACAGCCAATGCGCAATACGAAATACGCACGACGTTCCCATGTCAACTCTAACTCAATCGGCTCCCAGCGCTCCCAAGACGACGGTTTATCCGCCGGGGCACGAGCCCGTCCACAATTACTTGCGTCAGCCGGCGCCGCCTGCCGGAGCGAAGGGTCTGGCCCGCGCGTGGTTCCATGCGAGAACGTGGCTCACCAGCGTGGACCACAAGCGAATCGGGATCATGTACCTGATCTCCGTTTCGGTTTTCTTCGCCGCCGCCGGCATCCTCGCGCTGTTCGTGCGCCTGGAGTTGTTTACGGTCGGCGAGACGATCATGACAGCGGACACCTACAACCGTGTGTTCACGATGCACGGCGTGATCATGGTGTTCGCCTTCATCATTCCGAGCATACCGGCAGCGCTGGGCAACTTCAATTTGCCCCTGATGATCGGGGCGAAGGACGTGGCCTTCCCGAGGCTCAACCTGATGTCGCTCTACCTCTACTGGATCGGCGTCTTGTTCATGCTCTATTCGCTCACAACCGGCGGCGTCGACACAGGCTGGACGTTCTACACGCCCTACTCAAAGGAGACAACGACGGCGGTGCTGGCAGTCGGGCTCGGCGTGTTCATCGCCGGGTTCTCGTCGATCCTGACGGGTATCAACTTCATCGTCACCATCCACAAGATGCGTGCGCCGGGCATGACCTGGAACCGGCTGCCTCTCTTTTTGTGGTCGATCTATGCGACGGCCATCGTTCAGGTTCTGGCGACGCCTGTCATCGGTATCACTATGGCGCTGTTGGCACTCGAGCGGTTCATCGGCATAGGCATCTTCGACCCGGCCCTTGGCGGGGACCCCGTGCTCTTTCAGCACTTCTTCTGGTTCTACAGCCATCCGGCCGTGTATATCATGATTCTCCCTGCCTTCGGGGTGATCAGTGAGCTGATGGGTACGTTCAGCCGTCAGAAGGTGTTTGGCTACAAGCTGGTGGCTCTTTCTTCGGTGGCGATCGCATTGCTGGGGTTCCTCGTCTGGGGGCACCATATGTTTACCAGCGGCCAGAGCCCGCTTTCCAGCGTCGTGTTCTCGATGATCACGTTCCTGATCGGCATCCCCTCGGGCATCAAGATTTTCAACTGGGTCGCCACTATGTACAAGGGCAGCGTGTGGCTTCAGACGCCCATGCTTTACGCGCTCATCTTCCTCTTCGTGTTCACCATTGGCGGCGTGACGGGCATCATGGTGGGCGCGCTCGGGGTGGACATTCACCTGCACGACACCTACTTCATCGTCGCGCATTTTCACTATGTCATGATGGGCGGGACCGTGATGGCGATGCTTGGCGGCCTCCACTATTGGTGGCCGAAGATGACCGGGCGTCTCTACAGTGAGCCGCTCGGGAAGCTCTCGGCGCTGCTCGTGTTTCTCGGTTTTAACCTGACGTTCTTCATCCAGTTCATCATGGGCAGCCAGGGGATGCCCCGCCGGTACTACGACTATCCGGACATGCCGTGGCTGGAGCCGCTCCATCAGGTCTCGACCGTCGGAAGCTGGGTTCTTGCTTTGGGACTGCTTCTCGTTCTGTTTAACGGCATCCATTCGCTCTTCCGTGGCAAACTTGCCCCCGGCAATCCCTGGGGAGCCGTCACGCTGGAATGGAGCGGATGCTCAACACCGCCGGATCCGCACAACTTCCACGCGACGCCGCTCGTCACCCACGGGCCATATGACTACTACGCAATTTTCAGCGGCGATGGCGCGATGGCGGCTGGCGGAACCGCGCCGATCCCTGATGTAGCCGTTGGCGCGCCGCAGCCGGATAAGCCTGGCGCTGAGACAAACTGACTCGCAGATTTCCAGATCTATGACAGACCACGCCGCCACCGTTGAAGAGCCCGACGTGCGCGACGGTGCGCATGGCCACGAGCATCACGACGTGATGGTTCGTGGCTACGACGGGAAGCTTCATCCGGCCCATCTCCAGCACTTCTTTGCGACGCCCCAGCAGCAGTTCGAGGCCTCGAAGCTGGGCATGTGGCTATTCCTCGTCACGGAGATCCTCTTGTTCGGCGGGATGTTCGTGGCCTACGCCATCTACCGCGCGTGGTACCCCGAGCTCTTCGCCGAGTCCAGCACGCAGTTGGATACGCTGATGGGCGCGCTCAATACCCTGGTGCTCCTGGCCTCTTCTCTTACGGTTGCGTGGGCCATCCGAGGTGCGCAGACGGACAACCAAAAAGTGTTGTTCTGGAACCTCATCATGACCGTTGCCCTCGCGGGGACATTTATGGTCGTCAAGTATTTCGAGTACACGCACAAATTTGATCTGGGGATCTTCCCGGGGCAGCACTTTGTGATGCCTGACGGACGGACTATCGGTGAACTCGGCCCACTTGCGGACATCGAGCCTCTCGTCCTTCAGGAAGAAGACATGGCCGCTCTTGCGCAACATGCGCCACCCGCCGCTGAACACGCTGTAGCGGATGGCTCAGATGCCAGCGAAGAGCATGCGGGCGAAGCGCATGGGCCGGGCGCTCACGGGCTTACCAATCCGCGTTCTGGCATCTTCTTCTCCATCTACTACGTGATGACAGGCATCCACGGCCTGCACGTGTTGATCGGGATGGTCGCCATTAGCATTCTGGCGTGGCAATCCAAACGCGGCAAATACTCCAGCGTTTATTACACGCCCGTCGAAAACGTGGGCCTCTACTGGCACGTCGTGGACATTATCTGGATTTTCCTCTTCCCACTGATGTATTTGATCTAGTGCGTAGTCCGTATTACGTAGGTGGGTCGCTCCGAACGCACTACGTACGCACAACTCAAAACGAAATGCGAACCATGAGCAGCCACGACGATCACAACCACGAAGGCGGCCATCACATCAACGATCCGAGCATCCTGATAAGGACGATCCTCGTCCTCGTTGTGCTGACGGTGCTGACAGTTGGGCTGGCTCTTGCAGAGCGGTCGGGTATGCTCCCACTGGGAGGGCTCAGCGTTCCGGTTGCGCTTGCTATCGCCGGAGCCAAAGCAACGTTGGTAGCGATGTTTTTCATGGGCCTCAAGTACGAAGGCGGAACGAATGCCCTTGCATTTGTCGCGGGAATCGTTTTCCTTGCTGTGTTCCTCGCGTTCACGTACCTCGATACAGGATTCCGTGACGTTTTTGAATCCGGGGCTGCCGTGCCTGTTGACGTGCAGAACGCAGGACAAGCGGAACTTGAAGCGCGCCAGCAAGAATTGAATGAGGTTGTTGCGCCGCCCTTTGTCACCTCGCCAGATACACTGCTTCTCCCCAACGCACCAATTTCACCGTAACACCCCGACCCGCTCACCCGGGCCGGGCATCCCGCCAAGTCGATGCCCGCCGCTCTCTTCACTCTCGTCCTGTTGGTCGCCGTTCCGGTGATCGTGCTGATGACGGCGTGGGCAGCGGTGACACTCGCGCGGGTTTTGTTTCCGAGGAAGCAAAAGCGGCCCACCGGCTTCGTTCCAGGGCCGCTTTTTCGTGGCGAGAGGATGGAATCCGTTTGCTCGCGGGATATTGTGGAGGACATCCATAGACAAGCCGCGCACTCCGTGGAAGAGGAGCCGCACCCGGTAGAATCTGCTCGCGGAGAGTTTGAGCCACTCTTTGGCGATCTCTGGCTGCGTAGGAACTAACAGGGTGGTGCCGGGTGGGCAGTCGCTCTGTTTGCCTTAGTATGCAGGTTCTCCGCAACGCCAACCAGGAATCGTACGCCTCATGACGGTCATAGAACGCTACGACAGGGCCGCAGAGCCGCTTATTTCCTACGAGATCATCCCACCACGGCGAGGGGGCTCGATGGAAGGCATCATCGACATCGTGGAGGCGCTGCTACCATTCGAGCCGCCGTTCATCGATGTGACGAGCCACGCAGCCGAAGCCTATTACGAGGAGATGAAAGATGGCACGCTTCGGCGCTACGTGAAGCGGAAGCGGCCCGGGACGCTGGGGCTTTGTGCTGCCATTCAGCACCGCTACGGCATTGAAGCCGTCCCGCACCTGCTGTGCAAAGGCTACACACGAGAAGAATCCGAAGACGCATTGATCGAGCTACACTACCTGGGCATTCGCAACGTGCTTGCTGTTCGAGGGGATGACAATGGCTTTCCCAAGCCGGAACGGAAAGACCGTTCGAATAACGAATATGCATCAGATCTTGTCGCGCAAATCGTGGACATGAATAACGGCCACTTCATCGAAGAATTGATCGACGCGTCGCCGACGAGCTTCTGTATTGGCGTGGGGGGCTACCCGGAGAAACACGAAGAGGCACCCAATATGACGTGGGATGTCCTCAACCTGAAACGCAAAGTTGACGCGGGCGCCGACTACATCGTGACACAGATGTTCTTCGACAACCGTCACTACTTCGAGTTCGTGGGCAAGTGCCGCGAGGTGGGCATCACGGTGCCCATCGTGCCGGGGCTCAAAATTGTGACGACGAAAGCACATCTGCACTCACTGCCCAGCACATTCAACGCGGAGATACCGGAAGCTCTGGCCGCCGAGATCGAGTCCGCAAAACCCGACCAGGTAGCCGAGGTTGGCGAAGCCTGGGCCCGCCAACAGGCCGAAGAACTCCTCAGAGAAGATGTGCCCGGCCTGCACTTCTACATCATGTCCACCGCCGAACACGTGTGCCGGGTGGTGGAGCCGTTGAGGAAGATGGCGTAGGCATGCCTTCGCATTTCGGATACCGTACGGCAACTGGCTTCAACCGGGATTTCCCTTGGCCACGTCCCCCGGCGTTTCTGGTATCCGCTCCGCCTTCGGCAGATTAACGTTCTTGACGAGCGCATAGAAGCGAAGTGCCGAGCAGACAACAGCCGCCGTACTTAGCGCGACGGCTTCGGGAACGTCCAAAGCATCCAACCCAAAGAAGACAAAGGCCCCTATGATTGCCGCCGTAGCATAGAATCCTTTGTAGAGAATTGCTGGGACTTCGCGAACGAGCAGGTCGCGGATGACGCCGCCGCCGGTTGCCGTGAGCGCACCCATCATCACGACGCCGATTGGGCCGAGTCCGTGCGCCGCGCCTTTGGCAGCTCCGAGAGCGGCGAACAGTCCAAGACCGACGGCGTCCGCGAGCATGACGCGGTTCCAGCGTTTGGCAATCTTTGGGGCGGCTACAATCACGACGGCAGCCCCAAGCAGGCACGCAACGAAGTACCATTCGTCCTGAAATGCAGCGGGCGGCGTCGCGCCAAGAAGCATATCGCGGATGAGGCCACCGCCCACGCCCGTCAGTACCGCGAGGACCGTAATTCCAAGCCAATCGAGTTCGTATCGCCGTCCCTTGAAAGCGCCGGAAAGAGCGAAAACGAACGTGCCGAGAAGGTCAAGGGCGTAAAGCATCAAGGAGATCTACCTGGAAGGCCGAAACATCCGGTCGCAGCAGTTTAAGAGCAGGGAGGCCGCATGGCCGAGACTGTTACCGTACGCCATCACCCCTTCTTCGTGGCCGCCCATCACGACGAGTTGTTTGGTTGGACGCGTATTGTCCTTCAATAGGCGAGACACTTCGCGAGCCATTTCCGGTGTGCCGTATGCCACGTCCGGCGACGTTGTTGGGAGCTCGTTGAGGTAGGTCCGCCAGAGTTCTCCATGATGAATGTGGATGACGGCGTTGATGGCTCTGGATGCCTGGTAGAAAGAAGCATGGGTCAACGATTCTGACGAAGCCTGAATCGGACCTTTGCAGCGGACGCGGTTGGCATCGAAATCGTAATTGAGAACGCGCGTGAAGTGTTCGGGGCCAAGTTCTCGCAAGCCGCCCGTCGCCGACCCTGTGATGATGAACTCGCGGGCAGGCGTGTCCCGGATGCTGATGTTTCCGAATCCGATTCCGTCGCTATAGGCGCCGATGAGCCCCGCCTCGTACATCAACTGGCGCCATTCGTTGAGCGTTCGGATCTTGTGCCAGCCGGGCGCCGGACCGTCGATCCATTCGCACTCAAACTTGATGACGCCCTCGTCTCTCACGGGAGGTTCCATGTCGGCCTCAGCGTTTCTCCGGAAAGGCGTTCAGGATGTCTGTCTCGTTTGGACGCACGACGCCGCGTTCCGTTATCAGCCCCGTGACCAGATGTGGTGGCGTGACATCGAAGGCAAAGTTTACCGCGTGGCTGTCCTCCGGCGTCAGCAGCACGCTTTTGATTTCGCCGTCGACGAGGCCCTGGGCAAACTTTACCTCATCGCCGTGTCTCTCTTCTATGGGCGTCTCCGCGAAGCCGTCTCGCATACTCCAATCGATGGTGGTGGACGGCAGCGCAACGTAAAATGGAACGTCGTTGTCCCTTGCCGCAAGCGCTTTCAGATAAGTCCCGATCTTGTTCGTCACAAATCCCGTCACGGAGGTACGGTCGCTTCCAACGATCACCAGATCCACCATGCCGCGCTGCATCAAATGCCCACCCGTATTGTCGGCAATCACAGAGTACGGAACGCCATGCTGGCCCAGCTCCCAGGCCGTGAGTCGCGCGCCCTGATTCATGGGGCGGGTCTCATCCACCCAAACGTGGACATCTAATCCCACATCATGCGCGGCATAAATCGGTGCCGTTGCCGTCCCGATATCGACAAAGGCGAGCCAGCCCGCATTGCAGTGTGTGAGGATGTTGACGGGCTCAGACGGTTTCGCCGATGCAACCGACCGGATGATCTCGAGCCCAAACTCTCCAATACGGCGACAGGTCTCCACGTCTTCGTCGGCGATTGTCTGGGCCTCCAGCAAGGCGATTGCCTTCTTCTCGTCGATCGTGTCTCCCTTCGCCAGTGCCCGGAGTTGTCGATCGACCGCCCATTCGAGATTGACCGCGGTTGGGCGCGATGCCTTCAATTCTGCAGCCGCAAATTGAATCACCCGGTCAACCGACGACTCCTCGGCTGAGATTACAGCCAGGTACATACCGAACCCGGCGGCGGCTCCGATCGCCCCGGCGCCTCGGACGTGCATGTCTCGTATGGCTGTAACCATTGCGGCATGCGTGGAAAGCCGTTCGATCTCAAAACGATGCGGGAGCCACCGCTGATCGATGATCTCAACGGCTTCACCGCCTAAGGCCAGCCAGCTTGTTCGATACGGTTTGTTGCTGACCTTCATCCCGCAAAACGCGAAGCCCGACCAAACGAGAGACGCCCCCGA
>JBGTDU010000032.1:0-3858 GCA_041748175.1 Rubricoccaceae bacterium | reverse complement strand
GATAAAGCAACGTGTCTTCTGTAATTTGGCGGCTTGAGTAGGGGGCGAGTTTAGTTGGTTTCCATGGTGAGATAGGTCCGGTTGGTTTCCCAGTCTTCGCTGATTTCCATCAGGACGGCGGTGACGAGTCTCAGGGCGCTCTGCTCGTTGGGGAACAGCGTGGCGACTCGGGTGCGGCGTTTGATTTCTTTGTTGACGCGTTCGAGCATGTTGGTGGTCCGCAGCCGGCGGCGATGAGCGACCGGCAAGCTCAGCACGGTGAGCGCCTCGGGCACGTTCGCCTCGAGCCAGGCGGCCAGCTTGGGCGCCGGCGCGGCGTACTTGGCGACGAGCTGCTTGAGTCGGCGGTCGGCCTCGTGCCGGTCGCCCGCATCCAGGACGCCGCGCAGATCGCGAGCAACCTCGGTCCGCATGGCGACGCTGGGAACGTAATGCAGCGCATTCTGAGCCAAGTGGAACTGGCAGCGTTGCCAGGGCACGCCGGCCAGCCGCGCTTGGCGAGCCTCCTTCAGCCCGGCATGATCGTCGCTGACGACGTACCGCACGCCGTGCAGGCCGCGGTCCTGCAAGGAGGCGAGGAACTCGCGCCAGTGGACTTCGGCCTCGGACAGCGAGACGCTCACGCCCAGGATCGACCGCGCCCCGTCGGTCGTCACGCCGATCGCGATCAGCACGGCGCAGGAGACGACGGCTCCAGCATGGCGGATCTTCTCGTAGCGGGCGTCGAGGATGAGGTAGGGAATCTCGGCCAGCGGGCGGTTGCGCCAGGCCGAGAGTTCCTCGTCGAGCAGGGCCGCGGCGCGGCTGACTTGCGTGCTGTTGACCTCCAAGCCGCACAGCGTCTCGGTGATGGTCGCCACCTTGCGGGTGGAGACGCCCTGGACGTACATCTCGGCGACGGCCAATTTCAGCGCCCGTTCGCTCCGCTCGCCTCGTTCGAGAACGGTGGGATAGAACTCGACGCCGCGGGTCTGCGGCACTTGAAGTTCGAGCTTGCCCAGGCGGCTGTTGACCGTCTTGGGCTTGAAGCCGTTGGCGTGGCCGCGGCGATCGGCGGTCCGCTGGTAGGGCAAGGCGCCGAGGACGTCGCTCCGCTGCAGCTTCATGGCCTCGTTCATGAGCATCTCGATGGCTTGCGACATGCCGTCGAAGCCGTGGTCGGCGAGCAGTTGGACAACGGCGTCGAGTTCGGTAGATTCGATCTGGCGGGTCATGCGTGCTTCCTTTCATTGCTTAGAGAACAACGAATAGGAAACCGTCTTGGCCCGCCCCTTTCAAGCCACGCGCGACGCGTTGCCTTCGTCTCCGCTCCGGTCGCTGCGCTCCCTGCGCTACGACGAAGGCAACGCCTCTCTTTTACAGAACAGATGATGCACTAACGCTCGACGTGCGACCGCTACACAGTTACCAGCTAGAATTGCACGGACTTCAAACCACCGACGGCAAGCCAACAAGCGTGAAATTCGCCGTCCGCTTCGTCGAGGCCATCGTGCCCACCACCACCACCGACTGACGTGACGAATCGCGAAAAACGCATGTCGCCCGGCTTGGCGTCAGAGCCCACGGATCGAAGTTGAGTATCGGGAAGAATGTCGATACGTTACTGGGCCGGCAAATCAGATAGACCCAGTCGGACAGGATCGGATCCAAGTTAAAGCGACCCCGGTCTCCCGATAGAATATGCCTTATCGGGGCAGCCTTTGTATTGAAGTCGGTTTGCAGCAATTTAGGAAATGGATGGCGTGTGTTCATCCTTATACTCCAGGAGTGAACCATGAGCCCTATCGTACTGATAATAGTCGTGATCTTGATTCTGAGCCTAGTGGGCGGCGGCTACGGACACCGCCGTGGCAATAATGCTCTGGCCGGGGGCGGCGGCATCGTCGGGTTGATCCTGATCATCCTTCTGATTCTCGTCCTGATGGGCCGCATCCAGCTGTGATTGGATCGGCGATGTTCGTCGTCGGCCCGTCGCTAAGTGCGAGCGCCGCACATCGCTAGCTGCGGAGTGCAGCGACATGTTTCATAGGATCGCCCGATGAGACGGCTCCATTCTCCTCGGTCTGCAACTTCTGGGGGATTGGATGATGCCCGTTCCGCTAACTGTAAGCCGCAGCTTTATGGCCGCAGTTGATGGTTTACCGACGCTGCCGTGGAATGTTGAACTCACGGCTACCTGCCCAAAATGCGATAGCGTAGCCCACGTTCATGCTCGTGACGGCGGCACGTCCATCATTTGCCTTCAGTGCAAGTGGTCTGCTGATCGACCAGCCGATGCGCTGACAACAGTTTCGGATGTACTTCGGCAGGTGCCCTCTTAGCTTTTTTCGGCACCCCGATCTCGCTAAGCTGCTAATTGGCAAGAGGTTAGAGCGAGAGGTGTAAATGGGCCGAACATTAGCATGGAGGCAGCCCCTGGCCTTCAGCCTTATTTACGAAGAAGTGTTGTTGTGACCACCGGACGGAGAAGGGGAGAAGGGGAGTGGGCGGACGCTTCAACCCTATCGGTGCACCGGCGTGATTCACCTCGTCACGCCAATACAAGCATTACGCCGAAGCCTTACGTACCACCTCGACTTCGAGCGGTAGCGTGTGATTTATCAGATAGGCTTTCTTATTCGGGTTGTGCTCCCTGGGTTGTTGCCGATCCATACTGTCTGTAGCGCGGGACATCATCGTGTACGTTCCGGGAGAATTCGGGGGCCAGTGGAACTCCCAGAGTCGCCACGTAAATGGTAGCGCATCGCCGAGCAGCGTAGCTTCCTCCCAATTCCTGCCGCCGTCAGTACTGACTTCCACCTTCACGATGTCAGCGCCATCTGACCATGCAGCTCCAAAGACGCGATAGGGGATTCCAGACGCAACTCGTTCCCCAAGCATGGGCCGTGCGATTTGCGACTTCACCTGTATTTCCCCGAGCGGCGAGCTGACCGGCTCGCCTGCGTGTCGACTCCAGGAGGCGTATTCCGCCGTCTGCCAGTAGCCGTGGAACGGTCGGTCGGTAACTTCGATGCTGTCCAGCCATTTCACAGAGGCCATGCCGTACCAACCGGGCACGATGGCTCGCAACGGAAATCCATGTGCGGGCGCAAGCTCCTCGCCGTTCATCTGATATGCCAAGATCACTTCTTCTTGGCAGGCTTTTTCTAGCGGCAAACTCCTGGCGAAGTGAATCTTGCCAGGCGTCTTCGGTTCTTCCGTGAGCTCACCTTCGTCAGCACCCTGCAGAATAACTTCGACAGCCCCGTCCTTAATGCCGGCCCGTTTCAAGATGGTGGAGAGGGAGACGCCGGTCCATTCGGCGGTGCCGACTCCACCCAATTCCCACAGCACTCCCTCGGCCTTCGGCGTTAGAAAGATGCGACTGTTTCCGGCGCACTCTATCGTGGCGACAACCTTACGACTGGGAAGGTTACGCAGCTCGTCGCAATCAAAACCTACTTCTCGCTCAACATGCCCTCGACATTTCAATCGCCACTCATCGCGGTTGAGACGAGGGATCGGAAAATGCGTACGAATGAAGAACTGACTATTGGGCGTGATGATTCCACTGAGCGACGAGAACGGATACTCGAGATTCAGAGGTTCTCGTTCCCGCGTGATCAGGCCGTTGAACCGTGGCTGGCCGTCACCTATGTCCTCGCCTCCCGCGAGCGATGCCAATGGATCAGAGCCGCCGGACGCGTCTCCGCGTGAACCTACGGCGCGATTCTTCGTTCGGCTTTTGTTGGGATCCTGCTTTTTCATCTCAATGTCATTCGTTAGTTCTGTTAGCTTGGCGCGCCGAGCTAGCGTTAGCGCGCAACAGGCATAATTCGGTCGGAGTCCACGAAATCAACGCCCTCCTTTCAGTATGCG
>JBGTDU010000031.1:0-3366 GCA_041748175.1 Rubricoccaceae bacterium | reverse complement strand
GCTTCGATCCTTGGGCCGTCACTCGTATTTTCCTCGCTGGTTTATGGCGGACTTCTCAGGATCATTGAGACGCTCCACCAATTCCCTTAGGACGATCAGATCGCAGTGCTTAGCGCCGGATTCGAGATCGACGAGTACGTGCGTCACTCCGTGATACTAACGCTGATCGGCGTTCTCGGGGATTAACAGAGAGGTTATCCCGTAACGCTCCCTGTAGAGCGTTCCCGTCTCCCAGACGATGCAAAGGTCAATATCATTGATATTCTTATCCTGACTATAAAAGTCCTCGACCAGTCCATCTAGGGAGAATTTGTATTCTAGAACTCTTGGGTCTGTGATCTTACCTGCGAGAGCGGCCGCTACGTCGGCTGAAACGCCAAGTGGGTTCTTCACCTCGTCATATGCATAAATTCCCGAGTCCAGGTCGAAGGCAATCTTGAACAGGCCATCGTATGTGAAACGCTCGTTGGTAGACATTACGCTAATCCCGCGAACGACTCCGCCCGCCACGAGTTGGTGGAAGAGAGCTATGACATCCTGTTCTCGCGTGGGTGTGGATGTCATCGAAACACGTTCCGTGGGCGCGAAAAAATGGGGACTGTTGAGCTTAAGCGGGTCGCTTTTTTCGTGCGCCAACATGTCCTTCTTCCACTCACCGATCGCGAGCTCTCGCACTAGCAGGCTGTTGAAGAACTCAGTCGGGTTCGCAGACGAAGCCTGAGTCGTCGCCCTGGTGGATGTAGAAGTGGCCGACGAGGCGACCTGCCGTGCCGATTGCGGCCCAGCCGCGGCCGCAGGCGGGGTCGTTGTCGTCGTGGCCCTGCCATGAGAACTCGGCGCATGCGGCGCCGTCGCGAGCGCCATAGCGCACATCGAGGAAGCCCTTGAGTGCGCCGAAGACGATCTCGCCGGTTTCGCCTTCGAACGTCAGATGCGCCTTCTCGACGAGATCGAGGAAGTCATTGTCCCAGACGTCCATCTCGGCGATGCGCCAGCGCCCGATAAAGGCCTTGGCGAAGGCGGGCACCTTGGCCATCAGCCGGTCTCCGCCATGAGCCTTGGCAATCGCACCAGGTTGTAGGCGGCGGCTGCGAAGGTGAAGGCCCAGCCAACGCGGTCGCGCCCGCGGAAGCGGGTCTTGCGCTGTCCGGCGACCGTCTTGATCCAGCCGAACGCTTCCTCGATGCGTTTGCGGATGCGCTGGCTCACGGCATAGCCGCGGTGCCGGGTGGTGCGGCGATCGAGCGTCGAGCGTCGGCCACTCAGATTCTGCGCCACATGCGGCGTCACGTTCATCGAGCGCAGTTCGTTAACGAAGTCCTCGGCGTCATAGCCCTTGTCGGCACCCAGCGTAATCGCCCGCGGCCGGTCGGCGCGAGGCTCGATCATGTGCAGCGCCGCCACCCGCTCGGCATGGCCGTCGGCCAGCGTCAGGCAGGCGTCGACCACAAGGCCCGAGCGGTTCTCCATCAGGGAGTGTCCGATGAAGCACAGCTTCGCCTCCTTGCCGCGCCCCTTGCGATAGAGCCGCGCATCGGGGTCGGTGCTCGAGCCATGTGTGTCGTTGCGCCGCCTCTGGCCATGGAAGCTCGCCTCGGCGTTCCGCCCGCCACCTGCTGTCGGCGGCTCGTCGCCGTCATCCCTGGGCTTGACGCTCTTCATCGACGCCCACGCCTCGATCAACGTGCCGTCGACCGAGAAGTGGTCTGTGGATAACAGCGTCTTCACCTCGGGTCGGGCCAGCACCGCTGCCAGGAACTTCGACGCGATGTCGCCCGACAGCAGCCGGTCGCGGTTCTTGGAAAAGCTCGAGTGGTCCCATACCGCGTCGTCCACCCCGAGTCCTACGAACCAGCGAAACAGCAGGTCGAACTCCAGCCGCTCCATCAGCTGACGCTCCGAGCGGATCGAGTAGAACGCCTGCAGCAGCATCGCCCTGAGCAGCTTCTCCGGCGCGATCGAGGGACGACCCAGCGACGAGTAGAGCGCTGAGAACTCCCGCTCCATCTCGGAAAGCGCCGCGTTCACCAGCAAGCGGATCGCGCGCAGCGGATGGTCCCCCCGCACCCGAGCCTCAAGGTCCACATAGCTGAATAGCGCCCCAGACCGTTCGTCACCGCCTCGCAATCCAATGCCCTCCAGGAACCATCCCGGCGCAAAGTGAATCACGATCAAAGGGCGACCGCGAGCGACTTCTTCAACAGCCTGCTAGGTCTCTTCCATTACCGGAAGTTATATTATTCGTGCCACTCGTCCAGGAGGCGCGGAGCAATCGGTGCGGAGCTTGGAGTCCGTTTTTCGCCGCCGACCGCGCGCCGCGCCGATCGCCCAGGCCGCGTGACCCAGGTGCTCTCCCGTAGACCGTTCCTAGAGTTACTCCGACCCTCCCTCTCCCCTTCTCTGGCCAGATCGTAAAGCCTGCTCTACGGCCCTCCTAAGCGATCCCAAGAGCATCGTAGATCCGGTCTGCCCTTACAGCCTTTTTTCCCCAAATTATGCCGAGCTCATAAACGGTATCGGCAGGGGGTGGGGGTGTCACTGGCGTACCCCTAGTGGGGTAGGTCCGATCGAGTTCGATGACGCTCATTCACCGACAGTCTCCATCGTAGACCAAACCGTAGACCAGAACAGGGAGTTGACTTCGCTCCCCGTCCAGCTAACCTCTTGAAATGTAAGGCACTCAGCAGCTGATGGCTCCTCTCCAGGGCACCAAGGCCGAGAGGCGTCACTCCTGACCGAGCACTGAATCGATCAGGTCATCGATATGAGCTGCAGAATACGAAGCGGCCTCGTTCAGGTCAGCGAGACCTACTTTGTTTTCGAACCGATAGATCGATCGCCCACCCCAGTCCAAGACTTCTAGCAGGCTGTTGAAAAAGTCCGCAGGGCGATCTCTACGACGTCAGAAACGGGGGCTGTGATCGACGTGATCGCGCTTGAGCGCAGCGTTCGTCATTCTGCTCAACCACAGACCGCGCCCCGGACCTCTCAAAATGCTATTTCAACAGCCTGCTAGTGCGACGCCATCGCGGATCAACGTTTTTGGCGACAGGTTCGTGCTGAAGATGAAAGTGGCACCATAGTCCGGGTTTTCAATCTCCTTGTGGTAGCGATACAGCCGAAGATTCTGACCATTGATCTCGGAGGTTAGTGCCGCGCTACCGGCCTCCGCGTCTGGGTGATCGGTTGATCGCCACTCGAGGCGACCGCTTTGGGTGAGCTGCACCAGCTTTGAAATGAAGCGTACAGCCTTGTCTACGGTTGCTGACACCTTCACCCTCCAATTCTTTGTTCTTCGACGGCATGCTTGAGTTCTTCAAGAAGCGAGTTCAATGATTCATAGAGCTTCCACGCAGCATCCGAACT
>JBGTDU010000030.1:0-3338 GCA_041748175.1 Rubricoccaceae bacterium | reverse complement strand
GACGCCTACGCGGAAGAGGCCACCATCGGGCGAGTGGTCAGGGCCGCGAAAGTGAGATACCCAAACCTCGAGCAAATCTTTCTCACAAGCCGCATTTACGGGGGCTATGCAGCACCGGATAATAACAGCCCTGAACCATATGCCTATGAGACAGGATTTGGGACGAAGTGGGCGATCGAAGCCCAGATAACTCAGCGCAAAACAGGTGTGATCGACGCCATTGCAGGAGACCTTTCGGGTAAACCCATCCTGTTATGGGGGCCTTATCTGTGGAGTTACGGGGACCGCCCCAGAAATGATGGCTTGATTTGGCCGATGAACTATTTCACCCCGCCAAATTTTGTGCATCCTACGAATGAGCTGGGGGTGCCCGTCGTGGCGGATTCGTTGATGGGGTTTTTCAAGACGAACCGGTTTACCCCCTGGTTCAACGAGTAGGACCACCGTCGGCCACCGGGACGCCACCGATGCGCATCCGAAATCGGGAGAGTTTGAACGCAGCAGGGGCTTCGTCGCCTACCAGGTGTGACGGAGCCCTTGGCATTCTACCTGCGCGTTGAACGTCTGATGCGACGCGTGTGGCGTGGTGTCGTTCAGGATCTCGAAACGCCTTGCAGGAACGTGCACATCCAACGCTCAGGCGCATGACGTCCGTTGCCCGATGACGCGATTAGATTCGTTGGGCACGAGAACTTTCGGCAGCCAAGCCGCTCAAACCTCGATTCGATGACCAGAGATGCGATGCTTCTCGCCCTGGAGGGTGCTTCCGACCCGTGGGATTTCGTCATCATCGGCGGCGGCGCGACTGGTTTGGGCTGTGCGGTAGAAGCGGCGTCGCGAGGTTATCGGGCGCTCCTGCTGGAGGGATCCGACTTCGCCAAGGGAACATCGAGCCGGAGTACAAAGCTGGTTCACGGCGGCGTTCGCTACTTGCAGCAGGGCAACGTCGCACTGGTTCTCGAGGCCCTCAAGGAACGCGGACTCCTCATCAATAACGCGCCGCACCTCGTCCATGATCTTCCCTTTATAGTCCCCAGCTACGTGTGGTGGGAGGGGCCGTTTTACGGAATCGGCCTGAAGATGTATGACCTGTTGGCGGGCAAGGCGGGCTTCGAACCTAGCGAGCGCCTCACCAAGGAGGAAACGCTCAAGCACTTGCCGACGCTTGAGCCGGAGGGCCTCCGCGGCGGCACGATCTACTACGACGGTCAGTTCGACGACGCGCGCCTCGCCATCACGCTAGCGCGCACAGCTGCCGATCATGGTGCCGTCTTGCTCAACTACGTGCGCGTTGTTGGGCTGATGAAGGCACCTCGGGGTGAAGTCATCGGCGTGCGGGCGCAGGATGAGGAAACAGGCGCCGAGCTTGAGATCCTGGCGCGCGCGGTCATTAATGCGACGGGCGTTTTCGCGGATACCGTTCGCAGGATGGACGACCCCGAAGCACCGCGACTGATCTCTGCGAGCCAGGGTGTTCACATTGTCCTCCCGAAGGAATTCCTCCCCGGCAGCGCAGCCATCATGGTCCCCAAAACGGACGACGGCCGGGTGCTTTTCGCCATCCCCTGGCAAGATCGATTGTTGGTCGGCACGACGGATACGCCCGTCGAAGAGGCGGTTCTGGAGCCTAGGGCGCTCGACGAAGAGATAGAATTCCTGCTCCGCCACGCTTCCAGGTACCTCGTAAAGGATCCAACACCCGCCGACGTCTTGAGCATCTTCGCGGGGCTCCGTCCGTTGGTCGGCAATGCCGCAGGAGATAGCGGCACGGCGGCTATTTCGCGTGAGCATGCCTTGTTGATCTCGAATAATGGCCTCGTTACGATTACCGGCGGCAAATGGACCACCTACCGCAAAATGGGCGAAGACACCATCGACAAGGCCGCCGTTGTCGCTGGGCTCGATGAAAGGCCCTCGGTTACGTCAACGCTTCGTCTGCACGGCTACCATCCCGCATCGGAGGCACTCGGCAACCTTCGAGAGTATGGCACGGACGCGGCGCAGCTCGTGGAGCTCCTCAAGGAAGACCGCTACTTCGCCGAATTACTCCATCCGAATCTGCCCTTCCTCGTCGGCGAGATCGTTTGGGCGGCCCGCCACGAAATGGCGCGAACCGTTGAGGACGCCCTCTCGCGCCGCACGCGATCTCTTCTTCTGGATGCGCGCGCGAGCATCGAGGCCGCTCCCGCTGTCGCCAGGCTTCTCTCCGAAACGCTAGGGCGCGACGAAGATTGGGAAGTGGAGCAGGTGGCCGAGTACACAGCGCTGGCGATGAGGTATGTGATCGGGTGATTTGTTCTAGTCCTCCGATTTAGCAGATCGCGCGATATTCTTCCGAGAACTGGCTGGGGCAAGCTGGTACGATGGTATGAAAAGAGCGAGCTTGGCGGGAGTCAGGGTAGCTGAGACCCCGATACCTGCCAGGTTCTTTCGACGCTGGTGTAGAGGCGCTGTTTGGGTTGCAGAACAGAAGCCGGATTCCGGATGAAATGGATATAGGGATTCACTAATAGGTTCCGGACTACGGCGAGAACGAAGGCGTCTGCTGCGTTGGTCGCGACGCGCCACTCCTTGTCGGTAAAAACGATCCCGCCGCTGTGCTCGGCCGTGCCTTTCACTTCAATAAAGGTGATCAGCGTCGAATTTCTAATCTCGAAATCGTATCCGCAGGCATGAAGTCTGGTGTCATGAAGCTCGCCCGCCACCGGTTCTTGAGTCATCGTGTGGTAGGTAATGAAGTAGTCTTCGGCCATCCGCCCAGAGATTAGTCGGGCCGCAGGGGATATCGAACCACATGATGCTCCCTCCTCGCAGTCTGCAATTTCTCGGGCGATGGCACCTACTTCATCCGAATCTCGAAAGGAGGCTACAAATAAAATGTCGCGAACGACGAAGTAGAGGCCCATTTCATCCATTCCACCGAACATCTCGACAACACGTTCTCGGGTTGGGCGCAATTTTCGTCGATGCCACCCCCTCCTCGGATTGTCATGGAGAGGATCGAACTCGTCGCGCATGTTTTTCAGCGTCAAATACTTGACATCCAGAATCTCGCTCAGATTCTTATGAGTTGCATCAACTCCGCCCAGCCCGAGCCTGGCGTAGGCGGCTTGATCATACTTCGACAAGTAATACGCCACAATGAGGGCAAGGGCGTTCTTCCGATCCATCATAGGTATGGGGGGAAACGGTATTAGCTAGGGCCTGTTAACACTAACGGAGTGCTTCGACGATCAGGGCGAAGTTTATAAAGGCTAGGAACATGACGTCGAGCTTATCAAAACGAGAGAAGATTCGCCTGAACCCCTTGAGTCGGCGGAACAGGCGCTCAATCTCGT
>JBGTDU010000029.1:0-15205 GCA_041748175.1 Rubricoccaceae bacterium | reverse complement strand
AAGTCGGCTGATGGGGCTGGTACTCCTTGAAGGTGACCTTGCCCGAGGATCCAAGAGTTTGCATGGCTAAATTTAACCAAACCAACCCCTTTACATGCACAAAACGCCCACCCAGGCGCGGACTTTTTGGTCAGCCCCAACCCCAAACTGGACGCCTGAACCGAACGCAGTAAGTGACTCGGCAATTGGATCGTACATCCGAAGGCCGTCGTAATTGATTCGGAAAAAAAGGCGACCATTGTGAACGAGGAAGCCGTGAGCGTACTGCCCCTCTTCAAATGCAGCTACCATTACCGCGCTTTGCGAAGCCGGATCGAACACCCAAAGCCCGCTCGCCTCCTCGTGTGGCGCAACGAAGAACAGCCGACCGTTGAATGGGGTGACGTCGTGCGCCTCGCGCCTTTCAACGACAACGTGGGACTCTTCGGAAGTCGGGTCGTACTGCCAAAGATTGTAGGAGCCCTCCGTGTCGCGACCGTTGAAGTAAAGGCGGCCATTGAGCGCCGTGATCGAATTGAACAACATGCTTGGGCTGCCAAGGTCGGCACCCACAACACCGCGGTATGTACGCGTTTCCAGAAGAAACTCGAACACGGCGTGTCCATACACATCGTCTCGGCCCCCGGCAAAGAACCGCCCATCTATCAAGGTCAGATCGTGTGTATCGAAGGGACCCGTTGCAACAAGTTCGATGCGCCCACCTGGCCGATAGCGCCACAGTGAATACGCGCATGGGTATTCCTCTTTTTCCTCAGCGGCCACGAAGTACAGCGCCTCATCGTAGACAATAGGCGGGCCGGAAAGAACGGTTTCATTCGTGTCGAGGCAGCGCTCTCCCGTCAGTGTATCCGCCACGACAAACGCGTCCGGCCCGGCTTCCGTGACCCAGAGTGCATGGTCGTCAGCGGTGTAGCGCCGACCATCTAACTCAACAACACCCCAACCTATTTGGTAATAAAGAGCCTGAAAATCGGGTCCGGACGGAATCCGGCCCTGTGCCTGGGCGGTAAGTGGCGCGAGCGCGAGGGTGAAGAGAGCGAATCGTTTCATAGCGGAAAGACGTTGAGCTTCGTTCTCGCATCACAGAATGCGCAACGTCCAAAGGTAGGAAACCCGACCGTTAGTTGATGCGACAGCGCGACCTGCCGCGAGGCCCTCGCACTGCGCTACCGCTCGCGAACTCGCTTCGCCAGCAGCTCCACTTCCTGCTCGTCTGTCAACGGCTCGCCATCCAGTAATGCCGGATCGATTCGCGACACACCGGCGGCCTGCGCTTCCCGCTCCAGTTCAAAGGAATCGCTCGTAACGATTGCTTCAAGGTTCTCGACGCGCTCTCGCAGCCGATCGCGTTCCTCGGCGGCCTCGTCAAGCTGGTCGGCCAATGCCTTTATGAGGCGTTTGGAGTCGCCACCGCCTTTCGAATGGTTCTTGTTGATGCTGATCGCCGCCCACGCAAGGATGGCGACGATGGCGATAAGAGCGCCCATGTTATTTAGGTCAAGAGAAGGATCTGTTCACCGCCGAAACTAGGGACACGCATCGTGACTAGTCGATCCAGATGGTCTTTGTGTTGACGAATTCGAGCATCCCGTTGCGGGCGAGTTCCCGGCCGTAGCCGCTGTCTTTCACGCCACCGAACGGAAGGTTTGGGTGGCTCTTGGTCATTTCGTTGACGAACACAGAACCGGTTTCGAGCCTGCGGGCTACCGCTTCGCCTCTGTCGCGATCCTCCGTGAAAACGGCTCCGCCGAGCCCGAACCGCGAAGCGTTGGCCAGCCGAACGGCATCCTCGGCATCTTCAGCGATGATCAGCGAGGCCACGGGGCCGAAGATTTCTTCCTCAAAAGCCACACTGCCTTCCCGCACATTCGCCAGGACAGTTGGCGGGTAGAAAAAGCCCGGGCCATCGGGCATGACACCGCCACAAAGTATTTCTGCGCCGTCTTTGGCGGCCCGTTCCACCTGATCGTGGATTTCGTCCCGAAGATCTTCGCGGGCGAGAGGTCCGATATCGGTTTCGTCGTCCATAGGGTCGCCGACCTTCAAAGCCCGCATCGCCGACTCGAAACGCCTCGTGAACTCCGCCGCTATCGGTTTTTCCAGAATGAACCGCTTGGCTGCGATGCAGCTTTCACCGTTGTTCTGGACGCGCGCGGTCACCCCTTTCGATACGGCTTTGTCCAGGTCGGCATCGGCAAGCACGATGAAGGCATCCGAACCACCAAGTTCCAGCAGGGATGGCTTGAGTGATTCCCCTGCCGCCCCGGCCACCGCTCTTCCTGCTCCCTCACTGCCAGTTAGCGTTACGGCCCGCACGCGCGCGTCGCGGATGATGGCATCTACGGCGCTTGTTTCAACAGGCAAATGTTGGAAAACCCCGTCCTCAAACCCGGCCTCTTTGAACAACTCGGCGATCGCATCCCCGCACCCCAGAACGTTCTTCGCGTGTTTCAACAGCCCAACATTTCCGGCCATAACTGTGGGTGCGGCAAATCGGAATACTTGCCAATACGGAAAATTCCACGGCATCACGGCGAGCACCGGTCCGAGTGGTTGATGGGCGACATAGCTTTTCTTCGCTTCGGTCTCGCGGATCTCGTCGGCGAGATAGGCTTCGGCGTGCTCCGCGTAGTAGCGGCACACCCACGCGCACTTCTCGGCTTCCGCGATTGCCTGCCGGATTGGCTTCCCCATTTCTCGGGTCATCAACTCTGCGTGGCGCTGTTTATCCCTATCCAGCAACTCTGCCAATCGCGTCATTCTTTCGGCGCGGGCCGCGAAGGTTGTTTCGCGGTGCCTCAGAAAGGATGACGCTGCCACGTCAAGGGACGTTTCGATGCGCTCGTCCGTCAACAAATTGTACGTCTTCAACGGCTCTCCTGATGTGGGATTGATCGTCGTGTACGTTGCCATGAGTCCAGGTGGAACGAGTAGATGCTGCGCGATTTCAATGAGGGGTGAAAAAGAGGGTTCCTACATAGATTCGCTTGCGAGAGAGGTGACGGTTCGGGAGATTGCGAGCTGGCGCTCCAGAATTCTGAGGAAGCGATCGCACCGTCTTCCAACAACGAACTTCGCAATTTTACGACACCACTGTTTCGACGCTTCGTTGTGAACGATTCCATGAAACGCGGCCAACGCCTTGTTCGCTCCTGGTTCGGCGTGTTGCGTCGGCCCACGAATCGGCAGAAGCGCGAGGTTATGCCATCGGGCGTAGCGCGTGCAGACATCGAGAGGCTCGTCGGAATGCCCATCAGCGACCTGGCGATATATGAACACGCCTTGCGCCATCGGTCGATATTTCGTGGCCACGTGACGACCGGCACCGAATCCAACGAGCGGCTCGAGTTTCTGGGGGATGCAATTCTGGGCGCTGCCGTGGCCGAGCTCCTCTACGCAGGGTTTTCCGATCGGAGCGAGGGCTTTCTGACGCGGATGCGCGCCAACCTTGTTAATGGCCTTGCACTGGCTGATTACGCCCGCGCGATCAACCTAGGGCCGCTCATCCTGATGAGCGACAACATGGCCGGGTCTGACGGGCATGACAACCCGACGATTCTGGCCGATGCCTTCGAGGCCATCGTTGGCGCCTTGTATCTTGACCTCGGCTTCGCGGCCGCGCGTCGCTTCGTGTTTCGCATCATCGAGGATTTGGTGGATCTGGAGGGCCTCTCCGTGCTGCGGAGCAATTTCAAGAGCCTGCTGCTTGAGTACGTACAGGCTCGCGGATGGACGCAGCCCACCTATGCCGTCGTTGCCGAGGAAGGCCCAAGTCATGACCGCCGCTTCACCATCGACGTTCTCGTCGAGGGAATCCCCAAAGGCCGCGGAGAGGCTGGATCGAAAAAACAGGCCGAGCAGATCGCAGCGCGAGAAGCGCTGGATACACTGCATCTCGATACCATCGAAATGCCGAGCGGCCGATCCATGGAAAACGCCACATCCTGACCACCTTTCCCAGTGCGTCAACGGCGGCAGGATGAAAGATTGTCATCCGTGAACGCCGACGCCACATCCCAACCTTCATGCACCACCCCGATACTTTCGCGAACCGCCATATCGGTCCTGATCCCACTGAGATCGAGGAGATGCTCGCGGCGCTTGGCTTCGATTCGCTCGAAGCCGTTTCGGATGCGGCTATCCCAACGGCCATTCGCATGGAGGGCGATCTGGACATCCCCACCGGCCTCTCCGAGCGCGAACTTCTAAACAAAGCCCGCACACTTGCCGACCAAAACAGAGTCTTCCGCAGCTACATCGGGATGGGCTACCACGGAACCATTACGCCGCCGGTCATCCTCCGGAATGTGCTGGAGAATCCAGGATGGTACACGCAATACACGCCATATCAGGCCGAAATCTCTCAAGGCCGTCTTGAGGCGCTTCTCAACTTCCAAACGGTCATCACGGACTTGACGGGACTGCCTCTGGCAAATGCGTCGCTGCTGGATGAAGGCACCGCCGCGGCCGAGGCCATGACCATGTTCGCTGGGGCCCATCGTTCGAAGCGAGCTACTTTTTTTGTTGACGATCGTTGTCATCCGCAGACCATTGCCATCGTTCAGATGCGGGCGGAGCCGGTCGGGATTAACGTGGAGGTGAGCGATTGGCGTTCGTTCGATGCAGACAACGATACCATTGGCGCGCTCGTCCAGTACCCAAACACGGACGGCCAGATCATCGACTACAGAGCTTTCGCTGAGCGTCTTCACGCTGCTGGGACCTACCTGGCTGTAGCCGCGGACCTTCTTTCGCTAACCTTGATCGAAGCGCCCGGGCAATGGGGCGCAGACGTTTCGCTGGGCTCGTCACAACGCTTTGGCGTGCCGATGGGCTACGGCGGCCCTCACGCGGCGTTTTTTGCCTGCACGGACAATTTCCGACGGCAGATGCCCGGGCGGATTATCGGTATCTCGCAGGATTCCCATGGAAATCCTGCGCTCCGGATGGCGCTTCAAACACGCGAGCAGCACATCCGGCGCGAGAAAGCAACGTCGAACATTTGCACCGCGCAGGTGCTCCTTGCCAACATCGCTTCCTGCTACGCCGTCTACCACGGCCCTGATGGACTGAAAGGGATTGCTGAGTATGTCCATGGTGCCACGATATCTTTGGCCAGCGCGCTTGGCAATGCAGGGCACGAGATCCTTACAACGGACTATTTCGACACGCTGCGTGTGCGCCCATCGGGTGATGCTACCATTCTGATGGCGCGAGCCCGCGACGAGTTCGCCATCAACCTCCGCGACTTTAAGGACGGCTCAGTTGGCCTTTCATTGGATGAAACGGTGACGGCAGAGAACCTGAGTGACCTCGTCGGCCTCTTTGGAGGAAGCGAGACCCACGCAGCCAGCGGAGTGTACGAAGGTGCGCTACCGCGAACCACCGATTATCTCACGCATCCCGTTTTCCACGAACACCGCTCGGAAACCGAGATGCTGCGCTACCTCAAACGGCTGGAGAACCGCGACCTCTCGCTTGCCCACAGCATGATCCCGCTCGGCTCGTGCACCATGAAGCTCAATGCGACAGCAGAGATGATTCCCGTTACGCTGCCCGGGTTTTCCAATCTCCATCCGTTCGCGCCAACTGACCAGGCGAAGGGCTACCAAACGATGATGCGGGAACTCCGCGACTGGCTGGCGGAATTGACCGGCTTCGCTGCGGTTAGCCTCCAGCCGAATTCGGGCGCCATGGGTGAGTACGCGGGCCTGCTGACGATCCGCGCGTACCACAAGGCGCGGGGTGAAGGGGAAAGGAATGTCTGTCTGATTCCATCCTCGGCGCACGGAACGAATCCCGCGAGCGCCGTGATGGCTGGCATGCACGTGGTCGTCGTGAAAGCCAACGACCGTGGAGAAGTCGATGTGGACGACCTCCGTGTCAAGGCGGAGGAGCACGCCGTTGACCTTGCGGCCCTGATGATAACGTATCCCTCCACGCATGGCGTTTTCGAGACGACGATCCGCGAAATGGCTGAGATCATCCATGCCAATGGCGGACTGGTATACATGGATGGCGCGAACATGAACGCACAGCTGGGCCTTTGCCGTCCGGGCGATTTCGGGATGGACGTGTGCCACCTGAACCTCCACAAAACGTTCTCCATCCCACACGGCGGTGGCGGGCCGGGCATGGGGCCAATCGCCGTAACGGAGGAATTGGCCCCCTTTCTTCCTGGTCATCCCGTCGTCGACAGTGTCGGCGGGAGCGAGGGAATCGGGCCGGTGGCGGCGGCACCCTACGGCAGCGCATCCATCTTGCTGATATCGTGGGCCTACTGCGCGATGATGGGAGGCGATGGTCTCAAGCGCGCAAGTCAGCTTGCCATTCTGAACGCCAACTACATGGCGAAGCGCCTGGACGGCCACTTCGAGGTGCTTTTTCGAGGTCCGGGTGGTCTTGCCGCGCATGAATTCATTATCGATGTACGGCCGTTTCAGCGTGCCGATGTTACCGCTGAAGACATCGCAAAGCGCCTGATTGACTACGGCTTCCATGCTCCGACGATGAGTTGGCCCGTCGCGGGAACGCTGATGATTGAACCGACGGAGAGTGAATCCAAGGCCGAACTCGAACGCTTCTGCGACGCACTCATTTCCATCCGTGCAGAGATTCAGGCTATCGAACTCGGCCTGGCTGACCGAGGCGACAACGTCCTCAAGAATGCCCCGCACACGGCATCGCACGTTATCGCGAACGACTGGTCGCATCCGTACTCGCGCGAGCAGGCTGCCTATCCCGCTCCCTGGACCCGCGACGCCAAATTCTGGCCCTTCGTCGGCCGCGTGGACAACGCCTATGGCGATCGCAACCTGGTCTGCTCGTGTCCGCCGGTTGAGGAGTATGTAGAGGTGGAAGGGTAGCTATGACCGCGTTTCGCGATACAACTGCTTGAACGAATCCACCAGAGGCATGTCAACGACGGCTTCCATCTGCTCGAGCCAGCGCAGGATGTGGTCGGCGTCAACGGCCGGGTTCTTGAGAAGGATGTTCTCTACATCAGAGACATCTTGTGGCCTGCCCGCGACAATTTTGTGGATAATCAGATCCTCTGGAGAAGCGAACCTCACGGACACCCCCTCGATGTCGATCTCGCGCGCCCGTCTGATGGCTTCCCGTTCGAACCCGGAGAACGAAAAGATCAGATCCACGCCGATTCCCGACTCTTCTTCACGGCAGGGAAGTACCAGATGCTCCACGACGAAGACCTCTGGCTCTACGAGAGGAGTCAATCCTACATCCTCAACAACCTCCAGAACATCTTTTAGCCGGTCTGTATCTACCCCTAGTGTGATAACGATATCCTTTGTGAAGCGGAACTCGCCATAGACAAGTACAGCCTGCCCGCCGATCACCATGTAAGGGATCCGGGCTCCTTCAAAAGCCCCCGCCAGTTCACGTAGAAGTTTGTCGAACATTGAACGCTCGTGCTACGCGAATAACGATGTCGATGCCTTCCAGTGGGTTCTCGGGGGGCCATACGCCCACGGTGACGGCCAACTCCCGTCCCGCTTCCATTAAGCGCCGGTTTTCCTCGTGATTGACAGGCGTTTTACGAATCCACTCTCGTTCAAACGATCTCAGTTTCTCAGGATTGCGGATCATGGGCAGGACCGTATTCATTTACCGCCATCAAACTACACCCACGAACAGGGGTTTCACGCTGAATCTATCGCACGTCAGCCAAATCGGCGCGACGCAGGAGATCGTACGGATTGACGGGCGTTCCTCGCCCCGATCCCCGCTTGTCGAGTACCTGAAAGTGCAAGTGTGGGCTTCGCGCGTTTCCCGTTGAGCCCACGGTGCCCAGGACATCCCCCTGACGAACCTCTGAGCCGACCTCTATGCCGTCTTCGTATGCGTGCAGGTGCGCGTAATAGTAATCGTACCGGGCATCGAAGCTGGTCAGGTAGAGCGTATTACCCCCGAGACTATTCCAATGCTTGCGGGTTATGGTCCCGTCAACAATAGCCACGATTGGTGTGCCTCCGGGTGCCATAATGTCGATGGAATGGTGCGTGCGTCCGCCGGAGCGCGGTGAGTTGAACGAATCCGAAAGTTCGCCAGGCTGCACACCTACGACGGGAAGCATAAGTCCAGAGGACGTGGAAACCGGGTGGCGAGAAACAACCTCCGCGCGGTCTTCAATTTCCCTCGACGGGCGTACGGTGGAGGCCGTTCGAATGGGCGGAGCTTCGGCTCTATTCGCTGCGCGAGCCTCTTCGCCGGACGGGCGCGCCCAGCCATTGGGGCGCAAACCGGGTGACATGTTGGCGCAGGCGGAAAGAAAAAACGACAGTGCGGCGAGGAGCGTAAGGGAGGAACGCATGACTGGCAGCTGAAAAGCAAGGACTTCCTCTATATCGGTGGGCCGCCTCCGATTCATAAGCCCTACACCGAACATTTCCCAGTCCGACAAACCCTGGACGCGCCAACCAAAGGATCACCCGCGCTGTTGGGCGAGTTGTTCGAATGCTTCAGCCGCAGCAACGATTCAATCATCTCGTGGCACGAGGAAGGAAAAGAATTGACAGGTGAGTTGTAGCAGGTGCCGCCTTCTATGGACGATAACGAAGCGAGTATTTCTGTAGCAAATCTTGATGAACGTGAAAAGGCCGAGTCGCAACTGAAAACCCAAAAAAAAGGGACGCCCCACAATAGGGCATCCCAACCCTAGCGATACATTTTTGGCCTAGTGACGCCGTGGCGTTCGTTGATCTAGGCGCGGGCGATTGCGAGGAAGTCGTTCAGCTCATCAAGCGCTGGCATCTTGACTTCACCCTCAGATGTTAGCGCGTCCATATAGAAACGGGCGAAAGCGGCGCGCTCCTCCGAGCTGGCGTCGGTCTCGTCAAGTGCATCTGTGACGCTCATGATCTGGGCTTCGGCGATCTCGCCGACGATGTAGCGACCGAGCAAGTGTGAAAGGGCCTGGACGCGTTGATGGGAGTGAGAGGTATTCATGGCTGGAGGAGTTGAATGGCGTGTGGTCGACCTTCCCGCAAGTGGGGTGCCAACTTCAATTTTCCTTCAAAATGTTTCTTCAAAGGCTGTTCCACGATGGCAACTGGCCTATTCTATATTCCCAAACGCACCCATTATGGACTTTTCTACGCATTGTCTCATTGGCCGTGCACATGGATACTCTTGCAGACCTTCGACGCCGCTTCGACTACCACTTCTGGTCCTCAGAGCAACTCGCCGACACCTTCAGCGAAATCGACGCACATCGACGAGCCCGAGGTTATCTGGCGCACGCCGTTGTCGCTGATTGGCTCTGGCTACAACGGATTGAAGGCCTCGGGTCTTCCGACATCATCCTTTTCCCCAACCTTTCTGCGGCCGACATCCGTTCGCGCCTCGCAGCGAACGCCGCCAGTTACGGGGCATTCCTCTCCGTAGCAGATTTATCGGAAACTATCGCCTACGCAAATACGGCGGGAATGAGCTTCGAGAATTCCGTCGGGGACATTCTCAACCATATCCTCTTGCACGGGATGTACCATCGTGGCCAGGCCGCCTCGGCACTCCGCGCCGCCGGTACTGGCCCCCCGCAGACGGACTACATCAAATGGGCCAGGTCGTAGTCAGGCCAACACAATCTGCTTTCGCAGGCGCGCCACGGGAATGTTCAACTGCTCGCGGTATTTCGTGACCGTTCTGCGTGCGATCTGAAATCCTTTTTTGGCAAGCATGTCGGCGATGCTTTGATCGCTCAGAGGCCTCGCCTTGTCTTCGACGCCGATCATTCGGTCGATGAGAGCTTTGACCTCCTTGTTGGAGACCTCCTCGCCACTGTCCGTTGTCAGGCCTTCCGAGAAGAAGTATTTCAATTCATAGACGCCGAACTCCGTCTGCACATACTTGCCGTTCACCACACGAGAGATCGTCGAAATGTCCATCCCGATGCGCTCGGCGATGTCTTTCAGGATCATCGGCTTTAAGTGGCCCTCTCCGCTGCGGAAGAAATCTGCTTGCAAATCTACCAACGAGGACATGACCTTCAACATGGTTTGTCGGCGCTGGTTGATCGAGTTGATGAACCATCTTGCGCTCTCCATCCGCTGCTTCAGGAAGTCGCGCGTCTCGGTTGCTTTGCCGTTTTCTCCTGCGCCTCTGGCCTTCCGGCCCGAGAGATCGTTCCACATATCCTTGTAGCCCCTGTTTATGCGGAGTTCCGGCGCATTCCGTCCATTGAGAGAAATATCGAAATCGTCGTCGTCCACCGCGACAACGGTAAAATCGGGCGTGATGTAGTTCGTCTGCGCGGCGAACTCACCCTCGCCGGGTTTGGGGTCGAGGCTTCGGATAAGGTCGTAGGCTTCTTTCAGTTCCTTTTCATTGATGCCCACCTTGCGCATGATCTGCTCGAAGTGCTTCATGGTGAAAGCCTTGTAGGCGTCGCGGAGCATCGCGAGGGCGTTGTCGCGGCCTGGAATATCATCGGGCAGAAATTCCAGTTGGACGATGAGGCATTCACGGAGGTCGCGCGCGGCAATTCCGACCGGATCGAGTCTTTGAATGCGATAAAGAACGCGCTCAACATCTTCCTCAGTCAGCTTCATCTCCAGGTTAAAGTATACATCGTCGATGATGGACTGGACCGTCCTGCGCAGATACCCGTCCTCATCGATCGAGCCAATGATTTGCTCGGCGATCAGCTCTGCCTCCCCGTCCAGATCCAGCATGCCGACCTGTTCGCGAAGGCTTTCGGCCATCGTGTTCGTCTGCGCCATCGGGATTTCACGGTCATCCTCTTCGGCGGAGCGATCCACCTGCGCCTTGTACCCGTAGAGGTCGTCCGGCGCATTCAGAAATTCATCCCAGTCGAACTCTTCGTCCGGGTCGCCTTGCCGTTCATCCGCGACTGCTTCGGCTTCAGCCTCCGAGGCTTGGGAATCAGTTTCCGGCCCCTCGACCTCAAACTCTTCTTCTTCCTCGCCCTCTTCCAGAAGAGGGTTGGTTTCCAGCTCCGCTTTGATTCGCTGCTCTAACCCAAGCGTGGGTAGCTGGAGCAGTTTGATGTACTGAATCTGCTGCGGCGATAGCTTTTGCTGAAGGGATTGCCTCTGATTGAGGTTGAGCATGGCGGGAGATTGTGATGATTCCGAGCACTCGAAATGGCGTGGCCTGTATTATCGACTGTTTCGGAACGGAGTAAAGGCTGGTTAGGGGAGTGAACGATAGTTTGGCGATGCTTCCGAGAGAATTCCGCGGCGAACCTCGATCGTTTCGCGAAAGCGCTTGAACCAGGCGGGGCCGTATTTGCGAGTGAGTGGCTTGCGGAGGAACTCGGCAAGCTGGACACCGGTCCTGCCGCCGTGGCGAATGCCGGGCTTGCATAGCTCGATCTGCTCATAATTGAGCACCTCAATGGCGTCGTCTCCAGTGCCGTGGGTCTCCACGCGGAGGGGATAGAGGTGGCACGAGATGGGCTTTTCGAAGTCGAGCCGCCCTGCGTTGTGAGCCTCCTGCAGAGCGCACTTCGCAACGTGTTTCTCGTAGGTCACAAAAACACATTCGCGGCCTCCTACGGTGGTGGTGCCGTAGTGTCCGGATTCTTCTTCGACCCAAACGCCGTGGCGAGCGATGGCTTCGAGAGCCTCCCGGCGGAGTTTGTCTCGGACAATTGGCAGCGCGGCTTCCAATGCTTCCCGCTCGTCGGCTTCCAGGGGTGCGCCATGGTCGCCATGCACACAGCAGCCTCCCAGGCACTGCCCGAGGTGGCAGGCGAACGGTGCATCAAGCACCGCATCCGAGACGAGAACATGGTCTACCGCAAACATGGTTCCAACGTAGTCAGCGGACACGGGGTTGTCAATTGAAAATGGGTGGTTGGCTGCGGAGTGTAAACGAACGAGCGTAAAAAGGAAGGGAAGAGATGAGCTGAGGATGGATCAGTAGATATTCGTCAGCTGCCAGGCACCACTGTCAGCCGCCCACGGGCAACGCGGTGATCCTTCATCGTTCAGCTATCACCAATCGATTGCGTCCTTACCTTTCGGAAATTTTACACGGCAATGAATCAGCCCACCGCCCGCGGCCCAGTCGACGCCATCCGGCGCGACGAGGATTTCGAGAAGGCCCTCCGCCCAACGAGCATCGAAGATTTTGTTGGGCAGCTTCGCATCAAGGACAATCTGCGGGTCTTTATCACCGCTGCCCTCCAACGCGGCGAGGCACTCGATCACGTGATCCTTTCCGGCCCACCGGGGCTTGGGAAGACCACCTTGGCACACATTATTGCCGCTGAGATGGGGGCCACCATCAAGATCACGAGTGGCCCCGCACTCGACAAACCAGCATCTATCGCGGGCATACTCACGAATCTGGAAGAAGGCGATATCCTCTTCATCGACGAGATCCACAGGCTCAGCTCGGTGATCGAGGAATATCTCTATTCAGCGATGGAGGACTATGCAATAGATATTCTGATCGACTCGGGGCCAAGCGCGCGCAGCGTTCGGATTGCCCTACCGCCTTTTACATTGATCGGCGCCACAACGCGTAAGGGCTTGCTCACCGCGCCGCTTCGCGCCCGCTTTGGCATTGACTTCCGGTATGACTACTACACGGCTGACCTCCTCCAACAGATCGTCGAGCGCTCAGCCAGAATTCTCCATACCGACCTTACGGCGGACGGCGCGTTCGAACTCGCCCGTCGGAGCAGGGGTACGCCTCGTATTGCCAACCGGCTTCTTCGCCGCACGCGCGACTTTGCCGAAGTAGAAGGAGACGGCCGCATCACCCGAACTCTCGCAGACCACGCTCTCAACGCGCTCGACGTCGACGAAGCCGGCCTCGATGACATGGACGCGCGCATCCTCCTCGCCGTTATCGAGAAATTTGAGGGTGGACCCGTGGGCCTGAACACGATTGCCGTGGCTGTGGGTGAAGACGCCGGGACCATCGAAGAGGTCTACGAGCCCTACCTGATTCAGGAAGGTTTTATGTCCCGCACGCCTCGAGGTCGCGTTGCTACTCGCAGGGCGTACGATCACTTCAACCTGATGCCGCCGAGGAAGAGCGCGGATCTGTTTGAGGTGTTATCCGGCGATTGACTCCACGTGATGACGATGACCTCCGATTTGATGCGAGTCAACCTCGCCGAGAAATTCTCTCAGCTCACCGAGCAGTGGTCCCCCAAGATCGTTGCCGAGCTCAACGGGCAGCACGTCAAGCTGGTCAAGCTCCTGGGCGATTTCATCTGGCACAGCCACGAACACGAGGACGAGCTATTCCTCGTAGTCAGGGGATGCCTCACGATTAAGCTTCGAGATCGAGACGTTGTCCTGAACGAAGGCGAGTTCTTCGTCGTGCCTCGCGGTGTCGAGCACCTGCCTATCGCGGACGAGGAATGCCACGTGATGCTGTTTGAACCTGCATCGACGGTAAACACAGGCGATGTGGAGAGCGAGCGGACGGTCGGCGAATTGGAGCGTCTGTAGTATTCTCCGTGCCGACTCCAACATCGCAGCGCTATGGCCGAGAACAAAACCAAGCCCACCGACAACAGTGTCACGGACTTCATCCATGCCGTAGCTGACGAACAGAAAAGCGAGGATTCCTATGCCCTCATAGAGCTTTTCCGGGACGCAACGGGCGAAGAAGCGAAAATGTGGGGCCCGAGCATCGTGGGCTTCGGCAGCTATCACTACGTTTATGAAAGCGGTCGCGAAGGCGACGCCCCGTTGACCGGTTTTTCGCCACGGAGCAAGAGCCTTTCGCTCTATATCATGGCGGGCTTTTCGCGGTACGACGACCTCATGGGCCAGCTCGGAAAACACAAAACCGCCAAGGCGTGCCTATACGTCAACAAGCTCGACGATATTGATCTTGGCGCCCTGCGGCAACTTGTAACGCTCTCGGTCGAGTTTATGCGAAAGAAGTATCCCAACGCCTGATTCATGCCAACAGCAACCACCCGCACCCTCATTTCCGACAAGGACCAGGGCGCGAGCTTCGTCGAACTCTTTTTCGACCTCGTGTTCGTGTTCGCCATTACGCAGGTTACCGGGCTTCTCCACCACGATCTTTCGCTGCCTGGCATTGGCAAGGCTGTCCTTGTATTCTGGATGATATGGTGGGGATGGACCCAGTTCACGTGGGCGCTCAACCCGATCAACACGGATCACTCATTCGTCCGGCTGTGGACACTTGCCGCCACGGGCGTAGCCTTTATAATGGCCGTGAGCGTGAGCAACGCGTTCGGCGAGGCGGGACTCCTGTTCGCCGGATCGTACGTCGCTTGCCGATTGATCGGCCTGGGCATCTATTACCTGGGCGCACGGGGCCGCGCGGAGATGGCAAAAGCCGTTCGGCATTTCACGGTGTTATCCGTTGGAGGCCTGGTAGTCGCGATCATCGGCGGGATACTCGCACCGGAGATACGCGTCTGGGTCTGGCTCGGTGCAGCATTGCTCGATATGTGGGCAGCACTCTTGGCGGCGAGATCCAGCGGCTGGGATATCTACCCCGGCCACTTCGCCGAACGGCACGGGCTATTCGTGATCATCGCGCTCGGTGAGTCTCTGGTAGCGGCGGGCGTGGCCTCGTCTCATCAAGTGATGTCAATCCCGCTGCTGTTCGTGGCACTCGGCGCGGTCGCCGTTGCTTGCCTGCTTTGGTGGACGTATTTCGGATGGCTGAAGGAGGAACTCGAAGACGAATTGCGCCACCGGGATGGCGCCGCCCAATCCATGCTTGCGAGAGATGCCTACAGCCTTACGCACTTTGCTCTAGTCGGAGGCATCATTGCTATTGCGGTCGGGCTCGAGGCGATGGTCGCACACCCGAACGACGTGCTCGCCAAAGGGGCGTTGATGACTTTCGCCGTAGGAATTCTGCTCTTCGTTGGTTCTGCTGCGGCAGCGTGGGGTCTTGCAGGTCGCGCAATCTTATGGGGGCGAATTGGGTTCGTCGTGGCCATGACGGTCGCCCTACTACTCTTGCCTTCGCCCAAACCTATGTGGGTCCTCGGAATCACCTCGGCAGCATTGCTCGGCATTCTTCTCCTTGAGTTCGGGCGGAGCCATCCCGATTGCCTATGACTTGTCAAGAGTGCTGGAGAGATACTCATGTATCCGGGGCGGTAGGGCTCGCTGCTCTTGAGCACAGCGCACATAACGCGCAGCACGCGGTTGGCCAGGTTGTTCAGCACCAGGCGCTTCTCCTTGTCCGCTGCCACCTTCTCCTCGAAGTA
>JBGTDU010000028.1:0-50654 GCA_041748175.1 Rubricoccaceae bacterium | reverse complement strand
CGCGCACGACCTCGATCCGCGCGCCGGAAAACGGGTCGATCTCGGGCGCGTGCTCGGCCCCCCACTGCTGCCCCTCTTGCGGGACGCCGTCGTTGACCACGATCACGCGGTCGGAGTGGAGGCCACGAATCACGGGCTTCTGGATGCTCGGGCCGGTCGAGAGCGTGGTGACGCCGGAGAGCCCTTCGAGCGTCTCGCCGAGCGTCTGGCCGCGCAGCTCCGCGAGCTCGGCCGCGTCAATCACGGCGACGGACTGCGCCGACCGTGTGAGGGCCTCGCGCGCCCGGTCTTCCCGCACCGTCACCTCCCCGAGCGTCTCCACCGCCTCTCGGAGCGTGACGTCGAGCGCCTGATTACCGAGGCGCAGATCGACCGTCCGCGTCACACGGTCGTAGCCGATGAAGCTGAACGCGACAGTGAGCGTGTCGGCCGGGAGTTCGGCCAGGCGGTAGCGCCCCTCGACGTCGGTGATCGTCCCGCGATCAAGCGCCGAGACGGCGACATTGACCCCGGGAAGCGGGGCACCGTCGTCACCGTTGACAAGGCCGGTCAGCGCCTGCGCCTGCGCCGCCGGGACGAGCCCGAACAGGCCGATGATTCCCAGAACGAATGCCCGTCGTACAATCCAATTTTTTCCTTCCATCCGTGTTTTCTCGTGTCCTCACTGCGCCCGGACGCCAATGTTCGCCGACGGATGCAGGCCCCCGCGCTCTACGCCGACCGGATACAGGTCGGCCCCGGAAACGAGAGGAAGTGCCAGTCCTGCTCAGGGCGAGACACCAATGCCTCGCTGAGCCTGAATGCGTATTCAGGCAGCGGCAGGAGGACCACGAATGGAGAGCAGCGCGAGGGCAACAGTCAGAACGCCCTGCGCTGCAATGGGAACATGCGTGCCGTCGGCGCTAGAGGCCGGAGCAGAGCCGTCGCTCACGACCATAGACCACCGGAGATGGCAGAGCAAGCACAGGTCGTGCTCAGGTCCGGCATCCAGCGCTCCTTCGACCCTAGCTCGGTCACCGTGAATATGACCTACGTGGGCGAGCAATGAAGCCTCCGCCTCTCGTTGCTGCTCCAGCGCGTGCCGCCCCTCGTGCAGCACAGGCGCTACGAACCCACCCGCCACGAACGTGGCGAGGAGGACGAGCGCAGCAGTACGGCGGGCGAAGTTCACGCGGAAGGGTACTCCTTTGGATCTGTTCCGGGGCGGTTCAGAACGCAGGCGAGGTCGTAGGGTTTCGCCGCCTGTGAGGCAGGACGGCGGTTGCTGCTTGCTCCCCTCCAAGTTGCCGCCGTGGTAGCGCCAAATAACCACTGATTATACCGCTCAATCCGGTATTATCAGGATGATTATGCGTGTTATCAGGAAGGGCAGTCGGTCATGGTCTGCGGATTACGTCGGCGAACGCGCGCCCACAATGGTACGGCATCATCCCTGAATGAGACCAGCGACAAGAACAAGGCTGCCACGGTGGCAAGATTCACCGTTCCACGAAACTCAAAAGGCCGACAGATTCCGCTTTACACGTTGAACCTGAACAACATCACATCCCCATCCGCCACGGTGTACTCTCTCCCTTCCGAGCGCATCGCCCCGGCATCACGGGCTGCGGACTCCGTTCCAAGCCGCTCGTAGTCGGCGAATTTGATCGTCTCGGCGCGGATGAAGCCCTTCTCAAAGTCCGTGTGGATGACGCCTGCGGCTTGGGGTGCCTTTGTGCCGCGCGTGATTGTCCAGGCCCGCGATTCCTTTGGCCCGGCGGTGAAATACGTGATGAGCCCGAGCAGAGAGTAGGCTTCCCCAACGAGACGAGCCAGGCCACTCTCCTCTTCACCCGCGGATTCAAGAAACTCGGCGCGGTCTTCCTCCGGGAGATCGGCAAGCTGCGCTTCAAATTCGGCGGAAATCACAACCACACCTGCGCCTTCTTCCGCGGCGCGCGCACGAACCTCAGCGACGTATGCGTTGCCGTCGGGCAGATCTACTTCACCCACATTTGCAGCGTAGAGCACTTTCTTGGATGTCAGCAGAAACATATCGCGGAGAAGGACCGCTTCCAGATCCGAAACCTCAAGTGAGCGCGCTGACTTCCCATCTCCAATGTGCGCGTCCAACCGTTCCAGAAGTACGGCTTCTGTTTTCGCGTCCTTGTCCCCAATCCGGAGTTGCTTCTGGACGCGATCCTTCCGCTTTGCGACGGCTTCCAGATCCTTCAGCAGCAATTCGGTATCGATGGTTTCGATGTCGCGGATCGGATCAATAGCGCCTTCCACGTGAACGACGTTTTCGTCATCAAAGCACCGTACAACGTGCACAATCGCGTCGACCTCGCGGATGTGGGCGAGGAACTTGTTACCGAGGCCTTCCCCCTTTGATGCGCCTGCTACAAGGCCTGCGATGTCGACGAACTCGATGGTTGCAGGAATCGTCTGCTTCGATCCCGCAAGGTCGGTCAACCTGTACAGCCGCGCATCTGGCACCCCGACCACGCCCACGTTCGGCTCGATGGTACAGAAGGGGTAATTCGCAGCTTCGGCGCCTGCCTCACTGAGCGCGTTGAAGAGGGTAGATTTCCCAACGTTCGGAAGGCCGACGATGCCGACGCGGAGAGCCATTGCGCTAAAACGAAAGACGAAAAATAGAGGACAGACGAAAGGCTGACGGTGATTGCTGTCTGCAATCTGTGGTGCATACGCCCCGACACGGTCACCTTCGCTTATCATCCGCCAGTCTAGCTTGCACCGAAAACGCCCGTGCGGAATCTTACAAGAAATGCGGCTCGGTTCGCGATACATGCCTTAGCGCCACTTCTTCTAGCCCTCTGTGTCTCGGACGCGGGCGCGCAGGAAGCAAGACTGAACCTCGCCGTGGCTGGGCTTCCAGGGGTTGGCGTGATGGTCGTCCAATCGTCGCCGACGTTGTTTGTTTTCTCCCGCGAACTGGCTGCCTACGGAGACTTCACGGTCGCCGGAAGCAATCGTTTGCTTGTCGCTGTCGGCGTGGGTGGGGCGGTGCAACTCACCCGCATCCTCGAAATCATACAGAACCGCACATTAGAGCCAGTACGTCTGGATGTGGGAATGCGCCTCGGCCCAAGTTTCTACTATGGGCTGGCCGGGGACTCGGCCGACGAGGAAGCGCGCGCTTTCCGTGTGATGTTCGATCCGTTCGTCCGTGGAAGTTATGCGACGAGCTCTGGCCGCGTGCTTTTTGCTGAAGTAGGCGCCCACGCGCCAGATCTGCGCATTGGTGTTTCCTTGGGGCTATGAGGCAAGGGCTGAAGGTTGCCTCCGTTAAAGCACCCGTCTCAACCGGCCGCCCTCTAATCCGACGCCCTGCAACGGAAAACGCTAGTCCGCAAACTCAACCTGGATAAACTCCCGCTCGGGCAGCCTTACGGCGGTTAGAAGTCCGAGGCCCTCGATATGGCTGAACACGGCCCCCGTATCGATGTTGATGAGCTTGGGTTCGTTGAGTGGCTGCCGTTGGGGGGTGTGGCCGCAGACAACCGTTTTCTCCCACTTTTTCAACTTTGCCTTCAAATGGGCCCGTGTCCACAGCGCGACTTTTGGATCCAACGGATTGAGGTTTCTTGCGATGGACATGCGCGGGTCGAGGCCTGCGTGGACGAACACGAATTCGTCAGTCTCGAAAGCGAGCTCGGTCCTTCTTAGAAATGCGATGTGCCCCTCCGGCAGAACGAGATGCCCTTCCACAACGTAGCTGTTGAGGGTTGTCAAACCGCCGTTGATCGTCCACAACTCATACACCTCGCGGTCTCCGATGAAATCCACATAGTCCAGCATCATCTGGTCGTGGTTTCCGCGCAGGAAGGTGCAATGTGGCCCCGTGCCTGCCTTGGAAGCCGATTCCAGTTCGAGCAGCCGATCGACGACGGCCTTGGAGTCCGGGCCACGGTCGACATAATCGCCAATAAAAATGAGGTGATCGCCAGCCGTTACTGCGAGCTTGGCAAGCAGAGCATCGAAGGTGGCTGGGCAGCCGTGAATGTCGCCGATGGCGAAGAGGGCCATGTGTCGTCCGCGCGCGCGCGATCAGTAGGTAGCGGGGGAGTCGATGGAAACTTCCACAAGGCCTCTGCCCGATTTATTCAGCATATCTCGCTCTCGCATCTCGGACAGGACGGCGTCCAGCACTCCGTTTACAAACGCGCCGCTTTTCTCCGTCGAAAAAATCTTGGCCACTTCGAGCGCTTCGTTCAGTGTCACCTTGGGAGGAATGTCCTCGAAGTACATCAACTCCGCGACGGCCATTCGCAAGACCAGTCGATCGGTTAGCGCCAGTCGGCCAATCTCCCAGTTCTGGATGTGCCGGGAAATCAATTCCTCTGATATCTCGGCGGCATCAAGTGACCGAAGGAAGAGCTGCTCGGCAAAATGTAGGTAGGAGGGCTCGTCCTTGTAGGCGGGGCGGATCAGCGTTGCCATCACGTGTTCGGCACTGTCGCGACTGATCTCCTGCGCATACAATGCCTGCAGCACGCGTTCGCGAACCTGGTGTCGTTTGCTCATCACAGAAAGAACGGCTGCCGGATGTGGTCGCGCACTGAATGGAAGGATGTTCAAAGATACGGTTCCAGTTCAAGACCGCTTGCTCGGTTGCTTCACAAAGTGGAAAGCCAAAGGTTAGAAATCGGCTGGCAAAGTGTCTAGATGGTCGCTTCGCAGATTCGACTATGCCCGTCAGCCCACCGTCACCGCCGCTTCGGCCCTTCTCCCGTCCCGCAATGATTCTTGCGGTGGCGCTGGGTGTGGGGATTGTTCTGGCCCAGCGTTTTAGTGCCTTGCCTTTCGGCTTCTGGGTTGGTGTTTTGATAGCCGCTGTTTGCGCTGCGCTCGTAGCCGAGCGAATCTCCCGCACCCGGATCGTTTCGTTGAAACGTCTGGCGCTGGCTCTCGCTGCTTCATCAGCAATGATTGCGGTGGGTGGAAGCAGAATGACGGTGTGGCAGCATATCCCGATCGACGATGTGCGCCACCTCGCGGATGCAGCGGAAACCAACGAAGACAGCACGGGAGAAGCAACCGTCACACTCTGGGGGCAAGTCGATCAACCGCCGGAGAACCTCACCTACGGCACGCGCTTCGTGCTCGCCGTTGATTCTGCGGCGCGGACGCACGACAGCCGACGGGTACGTGGGAGTGTTCAGGTTCTTTTGGGGAAGCCTCGCTACGGCGAGTCCGCCGTGTTTCCAACCTTGCGAACGGGTGATCGCGTTGAAATCACGGGCGATCTCAGGCCGGTATCCAGAAAACGAAACCCGGCAGATTTTGACTACGGCGCTTACCTCTTCCGGCTGGGTATTCGGGGTACAATGAACATCTACAACGACGAAGGCATCGCCTTCCTGGGTTCCGATGCCAGCCCGATCGACGACCTCGTTACGGAGTCTCGAAAGCACGTCAGAACAACCATCGGACGGTTCGTGCGCGGCGAGGAGAATCAGTCCGTGCTCTTCGCGCTCATCCTCGCCGACCGCCGTGGTATCGATTCCGAAACGCTGACGACATTCACCGAAACGGGCTTAATGCACTTGCTCGCCGTCTCCGGGTTGCATGTTTTGCTCGTCGGATTGCTCCTGTACCGGCTGCTCAAGCCCGTTCTGGGGCGGCTCCATCTCTCGTGGCGGCAGGTCGAATTTTCTCGTGCCGCAATCACGCTTGCCGTGCTCCTTCTCTACCTGCTGGTGACGGGCGGGACGGTCTCTGTCCAACGCGCCTTCATCATGACGGCAGTCTGGATTGGTGCCACATTGCTTCAGCGGCAAACCGACGCCCTCAACACGCTTGGCGTGGCGGCCGTCATCATCTTGCTCATTCGCCCTGTTGCGCTGTTCGATGTTGGATTCCAGTTGTCCTTCGCAGCTGTCGGCGCGCTCGTCACGCTGGCGCCGCTAATGAATGGCATCATCCCCGAGGCATGGCAACGCCGGCCTGCAATTCGATGGGTCGCGAACATGATCGTGGTTTCTACCGCTGCCACACTTGGAACCGCGCCAGTGCTCCTCTACCATTTCGGAAGACTTCCATTCGCCGGGCTGCTCCTCAACCTGCCCGCCATCCCAGCGACGGCCATTGCCCTGTTCGGTGGCCTTTTCACGGTCATCTCTTCGCGACTCCCGCTCGTCGCCGATGCTTTCGCTGCAATAGCGGAGTTGGGTTCCTCGGTCTTGTTGATGACGAGCGAAACCGGGTCCCAACATCTTGGATGGGCTATTGTTGATGGGTTCGTTCGCGAAGTATGGCTGGTTGTTGGCATGGTTCTCGGCCTCATCGCCCTCGCCATGTGGAAGCACCCGCGAACACGATGGGGGCTCGTCTCCATCGCGTTGGCCTGTCTGGTTGCCAGCCTCTGGATCGGCGTCGCTCGAGGCGATGCGACCCCACGCCTGGATGTTGTATTTCTGGACGTCGGCCAGGGAGACGCTACACTGATCGCCCTTCCCAATGGTCGTCATGTTTTGGTAGATACAGGAATTCGTGACCCGTACACCGACCAGGGGATGCGAACAGTTCTGCCCCATCTTCGACGCTATGGAATTCGGCGGTTGGAAGCCGTTGTTCTCACGCACCCCGATGCCGATCACTTCGGCGGCGTGTTTTCGGTGATGGAGGAGATAGACGTTGGCCAGTTCGTTTACAACGGGCATCAGAGAGAGAATGAGTTCTGGCTTGCCGCCCTACACGTAGCAGATTCGCTGGGCGTGCCCGTGCAAATCGTCCAGGCCGGCGATACACTCGGGCTCGACGCAAACGTGCGTATCCGCGTCCTTCACCCCGCTGACTCGCCCGAACCCTGGGAGGATGGCAACGATGGCTCCGTGGTAATGCGTCTGGAGTACGGTATCACGTCTTTCCTTCTCACGGGCGATGTTGAGGCATTCGGGGAGTCCGAGATGGTTGGCCGATACGGCGATTTGCTCGCCAGCACGGTCGTGAAAGTCGGCCACCACGGCTCTCGTACGTCCTCGACCGCGGCCTTCGTCGACGCGTCCTCGGATACATCCACCACGTATGCTGTTGTCTCGGTCGCGCGAAGGAACCGCTACGATCTACCCAATGAAGAACCGCTGGCTCGTTGGGAGGCCACCGGAGCCGAGGTGCTTCAAACTGCCCACGAGGGGGCGATCTGGTTGCGCTCCGACGGCGAACGAATTGAGCGTGTACGCTGGCGATAGCTAGTGATACAGAAAAAGCGGCACCGTGCTTTTCTCAATGAGGCCCTTTGCTGTGGAGCCGAATAGGAGCTTCTTCAAACCCGACGCCGAGTACGCTCCTGCGACGATCAAATCGGCATTAGAGGCTACGCAGTGATCCACAATCCTCTCTAGCGGATTACCACCTTCCACGCTGGTTCTGGTGATATCGCCGAAACCATGGCTTTCCAGAAACGAACCCGCGCCGTGCAGCATCCGGTCACTTTCGAGTTGCGCCTCACGTCCACCATCCCGAACATGGAAAAGCTCTACAGCCAGCTTGCTTCCGAATGGACTCAGATGGGCGAACTTGTGCAGCACCCGAGCGCTTGGCCTTTTGCCATCATACGCAACCAGCACTCTTCCGACCGGCCTGTACTCTGACTCCGCGACGAGTGTTGCCGCCGCTCCCTCCGCAACAATATCTGCCAGCACATGGGTTCTTCGTTTCGGATCGGCATAGAAAAAGTGGGATTCGTGCCCGGCCACTAGAAGATCATGGGTTTTCATGTCTTCGGTAATGGCCTGCACAACGCCTTCCTCCGCGATGTGGTCATCAGTGTGGCGAACACCGGCAGCTTCGACTTCTTCGACGAACCCCGCCAAAAGCTTTTGCGCCTCCGTCCGAATCTCATCGCCAAGGACGTGGCGAAGTTTCTCGGCGTAATACATCGCCCCGATTCCACCGCCTGCAGATGCTTCTTCAATCCTTTTCCGATCGATGAGCGCCAGCCCGGTCACCGCGCCGTCGTGCGCTCTCGCAATCTCAATCGCGTATTGTGTTGCGACCTGCGTGTCGTGGCCAGGGTCCAGAACAACGAGAATGCGTTTCGTCACGTGGGTGGGGAAGTGGTTTGGAACATTGCAAGGTAGAAGTGAGCGAGACTTCCCTGCAATCCCCGTTGAACCTCTACCAACAGCACCTAGGTTGTTACCGATGAAAAGTTACCTGGACCTAATGGCTCTCACACGCACCCGAGCTTGCAACTGTAATTTTGTTTATTGAAAAGAAAGAAGAGGTTGTTGATGGGGCTGTGGATATGTGGGAAGCCTGAGGATGGCGACGGCTCAAGAATATGCGTGGACAACATTTTGAGTTACCCTCATTCAGCTAACACCCAACCTTTGTCTGGAAGCGACCGCTAGCCCCTTCCGAGAACCTTGATCATTCGTTGTCAACAAGTCCACGCTCGTCCCCTGCAAAATCGGATTTGAGCAAGCAAGGATCTCGACGGTGTGGCTGTGTGGATGACGGCGGCAGAAGAAGTGGGTCATCGACTATTGACTTTGCGCGTTCCGGCACGGGTGGAGTCCAGCGGGGAAATGTCCCGATTGTCTCGCTAGTTCTCCACGACCTAATCCACAGCGTGGATAAAAAGAATTGCTACCCTCGTGGTCTCTCGCGCATCGCACGTCACTCGGATCGTGCTCCGCGTAGCTGCAACAACCATAACTTGTCGGTTCCAACGTTGGTCATAGAGCTGTCCCTTCGTAAAGCTCCGGCACGATTCATCTTTCATGCGGCATTGTCTCCTTTTTATCCTTGTGGTGCTCGCATTCTGCCACGTCGCATATGCGCAGGATGCCCACGAGATCACAATCGCCCGTGTCCACTACGGTGGAGGCGGCGATTGGTACAGCGGCGACCCGCTGCCGAATCTGATCTCCTTTGCCCGTGCGAACACGCTGCTCGACATTTCGCCCGAGCCCGCCACGGTCGAACTCGACAACGACAACCTGTTCCGGTTTCCATTTCTCTACCTGAACGGGCACGGCAACGTGTTCTTTACCGAACGGGAGGCCGTCAGACTTCAACGGTATTTGGAAGGCGGTGGCTTCCTCTATATAAACGATGACTACGGCCTGGATGAGGGTATTCGACGAGAAATGAAAAAGGTCTTTCCAGGCCAGGACTTCGTTGAGTTACCAACGACACACGCCATTTACTCCATCCACTACGACTTCCCTCGCGGCCTTCCGAAAATCCATGAGCACGATAATGAACCAGCCCGTGGGTTTGGGCTTTTTTATGAGGGCCGCCTGTGCGTCTTCTTTGCCCATGAAAGCGACCTCGCGGATGGCTGGGAGGATGCCGGCGTACACAACGATCCAGAGAATATCCGGGAAGAGGCTCTCGAGATGGGCGTCAATCTTTTGGTGTACGCGATGCTATCTGGTCGGGCGGGTTCCTGACACCCATAACACTTTAGCTGAGCCGATTTGGGCCGATACCCGGACATGCAGGAATGTCACACGAGCTGATCCTCCATGAAGTCGCTTGTCTTTGCTCTCATCGCGTTCGGTACGCTCGCTCTGTTTAACCCCGACCAGGCTGACTTTTCCTCGTTCATTGCCGAACGGGCGCAAACCATTGCGTCAGACAATGCTCGGGAAGCGTCGGGCGGCCTTCTTAGCGCGGGAAGCTCGGTGGTTGGGTCTCTCACACAGGCGCTTGCCAGCAACCTGTTCGAACGGAAGAGCTATGTTGTTTTCAGTACCTACGAACAGGCGTTCGATGGCGGGCAGGAAGGATGGAAGTTTCTCGGAATGGGTGGCCAGTTTTTTGAATTGAACCGACCTGATACGTTGGGTGGCTGACCGGGCATGGGGCGTACCTTTGCCAGTCCAACCAGCCTCTTCGAATGAACGCCCTTCAACAGCAGGACCCTGAAGTGTTCGCGGCGATCCGCCGTGAGATTGATCGGCAGAACGACGGTATCGAGCTTATTGCGTCGGAAAATTTTGTCTCGCCTGCCGTGCTTCAGGCACTCGGTAGCCCGCTGACGAACAAGTACGCCGAAGGGTTACCGGGCAAGCGCTACTATGGCGGATGCCAGTTTGTGGATGAGGCCGAGGAACTCGCTCGCGAGCGCGCAAAGGAGCTGTTCGATGCGGCCTGGGTGAATGTCCAGCCTCACTCGGGCGCCACCGCAAATCACGCGGTATACCTGGCGTTCATGAAGCCGGGCGAGCGCCTGCTCGGTCTCGACCTTGCCCATGGCGGGCACCTTACCCATGGAAGCCCGGTCAATTTTTCCGGGAGGATGTATGACGCACACTTTTACGGCGTAGACAAGGATGGTCCAAACGTGGGCCGAATCGACCTTGACAGGGTACGAGATCGGGCCAGGGACGTGCGACCCCGGATGATCTCGGTCGGCGCTTCGGCGTACAGCCGTGATTTCGACTACGCAACGCTGCGTTCCATCGCCGACGAAGTTGGCGCGCTGCTCTGGGTAGACATGGCGCACCCGGCCGGTCTCATCGCAAAAAAGCTTCTGAACGACCCCCTGCCCCACGCCCACGTTGTTTCGACAACGACGCACAAAACGCTACGCGGCCCACGCGGTGGAATGATTCTCGTTGGGCACGACATGGACAGCCCGACCGGCGAGACGTTCAAAACCGGGAAGCCCAAAACGATCACTCAGGTTCTCGATTCGGCCGTATTCCCCGGCGTCATCGGTGGGCCACTCATGCACGTGATCGCATCGAAGGCGGTGGCGTTTGGCGAGGCGCTCCAACCCGAGTTTGCAATCTATGCCGCGCGGGTAATCGAGAATGCGAAGGCCATGGCGCGCGCTTTTGCGGACCGCGGCTACGAGGTGATTTCGGGCGGAACGGACAACCACCTCTGCCTGATCGATCTCCGAAGCCGCGGTATTACGGGCAAGGTTGCTGAGCTCATCCTTGGCGAAGCAGACATCACGGTGAACAAAAACATGGTGCCATACGACACCGAAAACCCTTTCGTAACCAGCGGAATCAGGGTAGGCACACCGGCCATGACGACGCGAGGTTTTGGACCTGACGAATTTCGTCACGTGGTAGAAATGGTAGACCGGGTGCTCTCCGATGCCAGCAACGAATCCCTGAGGGCCAGCCTGCGTCTGGAAGTCCGTGCCCTCTGCGATGCTTTTCCACTCTACCGCGCCGTCGATTTGGGGATGGAGCCTCTCGAAACGATTTGAACTCCACGTGCTGCACACGCAACCGTTCCACGAAGTTCCTCAGTCAGGCGTATTCTACAGCTTGGAACGTCACTTGCAGGGCGCTTCCGCGTAAGTTTGTCCGCTCGCTCCCAGCCGGACCCGAACCCGATGTCTGGCGTTCCCACCGTTCCAAATAAGACTCGCGCATTGCGCCCGGCCCTCAATCATGGCGAACGCTCTTAGCACGGTTCCCGAGTCCGCGTTGACTCGCCTGGGCCACACCCTTTACCAGCGAGCACTTGTACGCCGCGAGGAGGAGTCAATCACAGACCCACGCGGGCAGCCCATCGGGTGGTTGCTCGATACGCGCACGCCAATGCTTGATGGCGAGATCTTCGCCGAAACAGGAACCGTTCTCTCAGAGCGCCTGCTTGCGCGGGGGGTTGAGCAGGTGGCTGGATTCGGATACGGTGCCTTCCCGATGGTGTGTGCGGTGCTTACGGCAAGTGATCCCGCACACGTTTTTAAGGGAGGGTTCATCCGGGATCGTAGAAAACCGTACGGACGACGACGGCTGGTAGAAGGGCCGCTTGACCGATCGAAACCGGTCGCGCTCGTAGATGACATCCTTAACAGCGGTCGTAGCGCGTCGCGCGCGGCGGCCTTGTTGCGCTCCGATGGCTTCGAAGTTGCGGGCGTTATGACGCTTTTCAACTTCACATGGAGCGGAGGACGCAAACGACTGGAAGGGGAGGGCCTCTGGGTCGAATCGTTGCTGGAACTGAACCTCCGCGAAGGCGCACGCGCGACTGGGACCTCCGGCGATACGGGTAGATGATGGCTCATTCGGGGCTTCGTCACCGATTGAGAAACAGGATTCTTGAGAGCACGGGCGCACCCGATAGGCGGGCTTAGATTTGGATAAAGACCTCGTCGTGCCGTCCGGCTATGCTTCGCGCTCTCAGAAACAAACTTGAACAACGACGAGCCGCATCGCCCGCAGGCGACGGTTTTGCATTCGGCGTTCCGACGGGCAGTGGTTTATCGACCGGTCCACGGGATGGAATGGAGGATGCTGAATCGGCAGGCAAAGGCGAAATGGCGTTCCTCGATCATCTCGAGGAGCTGCGTTGGCGGATCTTCAAAGCCATTGGTGGCCTGGTCCTTTGCGCGGGTGCGTGTTTGTTCTTTGCGGATTGGATTGTAGACAAACTTCTGCTTGCTCCAACGCGCGCCGACTTTTTCATCTACACGCGCTTCGGCATCGACGCCGTCGATGTGATGCTCCAGAACCGGACGGTCACCGGGCAGTTTTTTGCCTACTTCGGAACGGTGCTCGCAACCGGCCTGATTCTCAGTTCGCCCATCGTCATTTATCAGTTCTGGAAGTTCGTCGAGCCCGGGCTCTACCCCGACGAGAAGAAAGGTCTCCGGTTCGCGTCTGTGTTCGCAACATTTTTCTTTGTGCTAGGCTCCGCTTTCGGCTACCTCATCCTTACGCCGCTCGCGCTACAGTTTTTTGCCCAGTTTGTCATCTCCGAGCAGATCGCCAACGAGTTTGATATCTCGCGCTACTTCGCCATGGTGCTCACATGGTCGTTCGGCGCCGGCGCACTCTTCGAGCTGCCTGTCGTCGTCTACTTTCTCGCCAAGTTGGGCCTCGTGACGCCGCAAATGTTGCGGACGGGCCGCAAGTATTCGGTCATCGTAATTCTTGTGCTGGCCGCCCTCTTCACCCCGCCCGATCCGATGAGCCAGATCATAATGGCGCTGCCTTTGTTCGCGCTGTACGAGCTTTCCATTGTGTTGGCAGCGTGGGTCGATCGAGGGAAAAGACGTGGCGAAGTCGCGGAATCCACGTAGCCGATCGTCGGCTACGTATTCCCGCAAAGGCACGGAACGAAAGCGGGCTTCGTTCTCCTCGTGTGTGCTAAAATGCTCGCCTCCTCCGATTTGCCATGAACCGCGCTCGCCGCCACATTGGATTGTTGTCCCTCCTCGTTGGAGGAGTCGCGCTGCTTGCGCCGAGCGGCTTTTGCCAGCCTGCCGACGACGACTACTTCGCGATCCGGAAGAATTTTACAATCTTCGGACGCCTCTACGAGGAATTGGCCGCGGCCTACGTCGATCCTCTTGAGGCCGAGCAGCTCATGCGCACAGGAATCGACGCCATGCTGGCTACCCTCGATCCCCACACCGTTTTCATTGACGAAGCCGATAACGAGGACATCGATATTATAACGCGGGGACGTTATGGCGGCGTGGGCCTGGGCGTTGACGAGCGCGGCGGTCGACTGGTGGTTGTGGTGCCGTTCGAAGGATACAGCGGCTACGAGCAAGGCGTGCGCCCGGGCGATATCATTGCTACGATCGGCGGACAGAGTATGGAGGGCGTGTCGTCGTTGGAGGCCCGAAACCTTCTCCGTGGCGCGCCGGGTACAACCGTCTCCATTGAAATTGAGCGCGAAGGCGAGCCCGGCCTGATCTCGTTCGTCTTGACTCGTTCAGAAATCCACTTGAACAACGTCACCTACTCGGGCTGGGCTGGCGACAAGCACGATGGAATTGGCTATGCGCGCCTGGAGCGATTCACCCAGGAAGCGGGAAACGAGGTTCGCGAAGCCATCGACCGCCTGAACAACGAGCAGCAATTGAAGGGCTTTGTCCTCGATCTACGCGGAAACCCGGGAGGATTGCTGGAAGCGGCCGTTGACGTCACGAGCCTGTTCCTTCCGTCTGGAAGAGTGGTCGTTTCGACGCGTGGGCGGACCGCCGAAACGGAGCGCACGTTTACGACTCGCGGTGCGCCATCTGCTCTTGATATACCGCTGATCGTGCTGGTGGATGGAAGCAGCGCGTCGGCATCCGAAATAGTAGCCGGAGCGCTTCAGGATCATGACCGCGCCGTGATCGTCGGCGAGACTACTTTTGGAAAGGGTCTTGTCCAGGTTGTTCGGCCCCTGCCGTTCAACACGTCCATCAAACTCACGACGGCGAAGTACTACACGCCAAGTGGACGGCTCATCCAGTCGATCAATTACGGCCGGGATGCCCGAGGAGGCACAGCCGATCGCGTCCCCGATTCGTTGAGGCATCCGTTTCAAACGCTGGGTGGCCGAACCGTTTACGATGGCCATGGAATCGAGCCGGATGTGAGGGTGTCGCTCGGCGAAGTGGGCGAACTGGAAGAGGCGCTCTCGCGAACGGCCGCTTTTTTTCTGTTTGCAAACCACTACGCAGCGGAGCACACCAGGCTGCCCACCTCGTTTGCGGTGGATGACGATCTCCTGGATGAATTCAGGATCTATCTGGAGGAAGAGGATTTCAGCTATCTCACGCGCGCGGAACGCGTGGTTGAGGAACTCGCAACGGATCTCCACAACGCGGGTTACGCGACGGCGCTTGATGAGCTGGACGGCCTGCGGAGAGAGATTAAGGACGAGAAAGAAGAGGACTTCGAGCGCCACGCGCCGCGCCTCAGGGAACGTCTTCGCCGCGAGATCCTCACCCGGTACGTTGGTGAGTCTGACCAGATCAGGGCTTCGCTCGACACCGATCCCCAACTCGCAAAAGCCCTCGATATCCTAGGAGACAACGACGCATATCTGGCGGTGCTGGACCCACGCTAGCGAGCAGAGGGATTCCTGGAGGTGAGCTCACCGTGATGCCGCAAGCCTGACCGTGGATCTGGCGATACGCATGCCTCGGAAGCCGAATGGGTGAACAGTCGGCCGCGCATTGCCTGTTTCATAGCAGGCTGTTGATTTATTCATACGTTGGCGAAGCGAGCGGATCTTGGTCGAGATCAAGGCGCGAGATCGCAGTCGTATTGGTGATCCGGCGAGATTCTCGCAACGCTGAGATCGAACAAGAGCCGCCGCCGCAGATAGGAGGAATAGTTCAACAGCCTGATAGGAGCGATGATCGAACCAGCGCGCCATGACGCTTCGGCCAGAACACGGAGCGACGCTACATCTCTATCTTTCCCCATGCAGCCGACACTTGACCTCCAAAAGCCCGCCACTGAAGAAGGCCGTCCGAAGACGTACGTAGCCATCGCGGGCAATATTGGTGCGGGCAAGAGTTCGCTGACGCAGGTGCTGGCGGACTACTTCGGTTGGAACGCCTTCTTTGAGCGCGTGGACGACAACCCGTACCTCCCCGACTTCTACGAGGACATGAAGCGGTGGTCGTTCAACCTGCAGGTGTTCTTCCTCTCGAGCCGCTTCAAGCACCAACGGGCCATTGATGAGGCGCCATATTCTGTCGTTCAGGATCGCTCGATCTACGAGGATGTCGAGATTTTCGCCCGCAACCTGCACGACATGAAGCTCATGGGGCCGCGCGACTACCAGAATTACGTCGAGCTTTTTTCGATCATGACGAGTTACCTCAAGCCGCCGGATCTGCTCGTGTATTTGCGCGCCTCGGTTCCGACGCTCGTCCGACAGATTCAAGCCCGTGGCCGCGACTTTGAGTCAGGCATCCGCATCGATTACCTCGAAAGCCTCAACGAACTGTACGAAGGCTGGATCGATCGCTATCCGCATCCAAAACTTATCGTAGAGACCGACGGCCTCGATTTCGTGAACGAACCCGAGCACCGTTTCGAGATCGTGAGCCGGGTCGAGAGTTCGCTATTCGGGCTCTTCCCCGTCACCCGCTAATCGGTTTAGAGCGGATGAGGAAGCAACCGTCATACAGACAGACGCTTGCTGTCCTGATGTTGGTCAGCATAGGGCTTCCGGCCAAAGCGCAGGACGCAGCCAGCGATTCGTCACGGGTTCGCGGCGATTCGCTTGTGACTCCATCTGGAATGGTTACTGGACGGACGTTCGGCGTCGTGCCTGTAACGTCGCCCGAAATAGACGGGCTTGCTATTCTCGCCCAGATTCCCGGTTCGTTCCTTTACGACTTTGGAGATACCGGCTGGGCTGATGGCCTCAGCTTCGACGGACAATCGCCACAGCGACCATCTGCTACCATGGATGGCATTCCCTTCAACGACCTTTTCACCGAGAGGCCGCAGACTGAGTTGCTTCCAGCCGCTGTGTTGGGTCGGTTCCGATTGGAAAGCCAGCGATTCGGGCGCACGGGCGGCGTGAACGCGTCCATCCGACCGTTTGCTGGAAGCGCCCCGAGCACCGAGTTGAAGTTTGAAAACGGGCAAGCCGGCTTTCAATACGTTTCTGCCACGCATGCGCAGACCCGGACCTCGCCGGGCCTGTTGGGCGGAGATGGCGGACGGCTGAACATGCTGGGGCACGTCTCGGGCACACAGGCGGATGGGTTGTACGCTGGTGGCGCGTTGAGGGCCTGGCAAGCGCTTGGGCGGATCTCGTTGTCGCGTTCAGGGTTTGCGGCAACGCTGACGGAGTTCCACGCCAAGCACACCGCGGGCGCGAGGGCGGGCGTCGTTGCAGATTTTCCTGCCGCTTACAATCCCGCACAGGCCATCGTTCTGGATCCCGCCGCGACGCGCGAAACGATCCGCAATGACCTCGCGCTGAACATCCGCGTGCCGATGGGAAGTGACGCGATTTCCGCAACGACCTACTGGACGCGCCAGCACGAGCGCTACTCGCCGACCGGAATCGACACCATGGAGGCGAAGGGCGACCGGTACGGAGGCAATCTCGGTGTGCCCTTCCGCACGGGAAATCACGCGTTCGCGTTGCGGCTCGATGGCTGGTTGGACGTGCGGCCGGGTGGCCGGAGGAACCCGTTCGCGGACGTTGACGCCCGCACCCAGCTTCACGCCTCGCTGGCGGATTCACTGGCGGTCGCTGGATGGACGCTAGACGCCAATGCGGGCATTCATTCCGTGGGTGGCGAAGTGTTTCCGTCGGCGCAGCTTCGGGTTGATCGCAGCGGAGTTTTTGCTGGTCTGAGTTACGCTGGCCACGTCCCAGGTCGCATCGAGGCCGTCGGGTACGACTCTACGATCACCGAATTGGCCTCAATGTCTACAGAGCGCACCGCATTGGCGGAAGTCGCAGGCACTTTCCAATTCGGCTCCGTGGATGTCCAGCTCCGAGGCTTTGCTTCCCTGACCACAAATCCACGGGCATTCGTTGACGATGGAGCCGGAGGCGCAGCTTTTGTTGACCTCGGTAGCAACGTACGACGGGCTGGGGGATCGCTTTCCTTTGGATGGCGAGCGGAAACGCAACGTGGGTTCTATGCCAACACAACGGTTACCGCTTTGTCCGTCCTCAACCCGGACAACTCCGATCTCCACCGCCGCGAGGCGGACGCGACACCAAAGCTTTGGGCAAATGCTCGGCTAGGCGTTCGTGCCGTTGGGCTTTTCGGCGACAACCTGGATCTAAACCTCTCCGCGCAGGGTCGCGCCTGGAGCGGATTCCGAAGTCGTAGCTACATCCCCGAAGTTGCGCTGTTTGCGCTACCGGCAGCTTCCTCACCGGACGTTCCGGCCAGCGGCGTGCTCGACCTCGTGGTAGAAGCCCGGCTTCAACGGCGCGCCACGTTGTTCCTCCTCTACGAAAACGTCCTCGCCAACCGCACCTACGACGGTGCCTTCATCGTGCCCGTTTACCCACTGCCTGCCCATCGTCTGCGGTTTGGGTTGGTTTGGACGCTGTCTGGGTAGTAAGAATGCTGTTCAAATTTTGTCCGACGACTTTTATGCGCGACCAGACGTCGATTCCCAATCCCGATCTTCTGCACATCATTGGTACTTTATCCAGAAAAACAATGGTTAGATGCCCTCATCGGTTCCGTTGACGCACACCTGACACGCCATGATCTGCCGCAATCACCCTAGCTGAGGAGATGGACGAGCAACTAGCTGTTTTCAACACTTTCAAAGAGGCGTCCGATGCTGTTTCCCGCAGTGTACTAATTCGGCGAGCAAACCTGCAGGACAAGGAATTCCATTTTCAGAACTGGTTCAAGGCACTACTAGAGGCGGGTAGCCTCGATTTCGACGAACCGGGACGAAACACCTATCCAGATTTCCGGATGGTCAAGTTTCCTGTCGGATTCGAAATCAAGGGTCTTGGCGTGCCTGGGAGAGTTGCGAACTACGATTGCAATAGCCAGATGCCTCACGGCGTTTTTCGTGGGAGACAGATCATTTACGTTTTTGGGCGTTATCCTGCTCTCCCGGAGCAGAGCGAGTACCCTGTCTTTGACCTAGTGATGTGCCACGGCAATTTCCTTAATGCGGACGACGAGTACATTCATAAAAATGCGAGTACGCGAGGCATGGGAAGTTTTGGCGACATCTTGCTGCGTGACCGGAAAATGTATGTAGCTCCGACGCCGTATGGATTGTTGTCTGGGGTAGAGCGACAGGTGACGTTGATCGTTCCAGAATCATGGAATGCCCCAACCAGACTAGACAAAGTGGGGAGTCTCACAAGAGTCGAGGCGGAAAGAGTCATGTCTGGGTATAGATTTGATCTCCGTTCTAATGAGTTGACGGCTGAGTGGCGCGTGAACCCGACTTCTGGACGGTCTCACAACTTCTCCGCGTATCGAACCGAATCGAGCTCTGGCCCAAGGGTTAGCCTCGTTGATGGTGGATCACATTGAAATCGAGGCGATACAGTTTCTATGGACTTTGCTCAGGCGCAGGCGGGCTCGACCTAGGCTTTGAACTGTCGGGCTTCCGCCACCTCGGTTCAATGGATATTGAGCCGTACGCTATTCAAACATTGCGTCGTAATCGCCCCGAATGGCATGTGGATGAAGCCGATCTGTTGGAGTACGAACTCGAGCGAAGAGGGCATGTAGATGTTCTTCTGGCCGGAGTCCCATGCCAGGGTTTCTCATTGGGAGGCAACAGGGACAATTCCGACCCACGAAATCAGCTTTACACGCATGTGGTGCGGCTCGCGGCCGTTAATCGCCCAAGGGTGGTCATAATCGAGAATGTTCTCAACCTCAGGACCATGAGGTGTCCACATACTGGGTTGCCGTTCGCCCAACAAATAAGCTCGGAGCTTGAGAGTATAGGATACGACGTTTTCTTCGACATTTTTAAGATGAGTTTCCATGGCGTCCCACAAACACGGCGGCGATTTGTTTTCATAGCTTTCGAAGGAGGTGCCCCTCCCGGCTATCATTTGCCCGTACCCGAGGGAAGAGAAACTCCGATTAGAGATTTCCTGTTCGACCTTGGAAACGATCTGGACGGGCCCCCAGAAATTCCAAACCATGATCCCGCATGGGGATTCAAGAGTGCCGTTCACAAGGAGTTGGGCGGAGCAATTGACAGGAATACTATCGCTATGCCCGTCCGGTTTTCTCGGACGGCGTCTGATGGCAACCCTGTACGATCATTCGATGAACCTTTTCCCGCAATCGATACCGCGACAGTGTGGGGCTGGGCGCAGGGTAATATTGACGCCAAGCGTGTTGCAAAGGACAGGAAGAACGGGAAACACATTCGAAACCCGGAGGCAACCGTCAAATTGTGGAGATTAACTGCTTCACGCCTCCGTTCTTTTACCCACCGCGAATATGCACGCCTGCAAACATTTCCGGATACATGGCAGTTTGTTGGTGGCAATAAACGCGATGTACACAAACAAATAGGGAATGCTGTACCTGTGGAGTTTGCAAAAAAACTCGCCAGTAATGTTAACCTCGCTCTAAAATGTCTGGACGCCAACTCGCCTTATCCAGATCAGCGAACTCAACGTGAGTTGTTTCAGATGCCCTGAAACAACTGGCGTATGACAAATCGTTGCAGCCTTCGGCAGTACGGGCAGGCCAGGCTAAAAATTTCCCGCCGATCTCCCAACCACTGCACATACGTGCTAGCCAGCGACTGCTGCACTTTCTGAATCGTCTTCAGCGTGTCTTTAAGGAGCTTTTGTTGGCTCTTGTGGAGCTTGCCGGGGTCCATCCAATCCGATGGCGGCTCGCCGACTTTTGTGGCCTGCATCTGCAACCGGAGGTGGAGATTGGTCAGGGTGAGGAAGGCCGACAGCAGGCTCTTGGCCTCTGCAACCGACCGACTGTCCGAAGCCTTCACAGCGCGAAGGCGGTCGAATGTGTTGGTGGATTTCAGGTAACCGAGCCTATGGATGCAGGTGCCGTAATAGTCGCCGCGTTTGACGACACGTGCGGCAACGTCATCCAACTAGTGGAGGAAAAGGCGTGAGTGTCGTAGCCATCCTTGGAAGCGCGCGGAACGACGGCAACGCGGCCCAGCTGTTTGAGGCCGTGCTGGCCGATTGTCCGGCCACCCGCATCAACCTGAGCGAACTCGCCATCCGCGACTACGAATATGGCCGACCGCCGGACGACGATGATTTTCTCAAGATCGCACACGCCATCGCCGAGGCTGATTCCATATTGCTGGTGACTCCCGTCTACTGGTATGCGATGAGCGGCGTCCTGAAGCGCTTCATGGACCGCCTGGCGGATTTGACAACGGTGATGAAACCGCTCGGTCGAAAGCTTGCAGGCCGGACGATTTTCGTCGCGGCCTGTGGATCGGATCCAAGAATCCCGGAAGGCTATGAGGTGCCATTCCGCAACACGGCGGCCTACCTCAACATGAATTACGGCGGCATCTACTACCGCGGCATGCGCGACGACGAAGTCTTGTCGGATGACGCCAGGGCCGAAGCGGCGGCGTTCGGATCGAGCGTGTTCAATAGCCGGGGCTCCAAATAAGCTGAACGGGATGAACCTGCATACATTCCTTGACTGGGCCTACGACGAGGATGGCGATGAGAAGCTGGCATTTTGATAGATCATGGGGCGGACCTCAATCCCAGAACGGCGGGAGGAAAGACGTGCTACATCCAGGCAGCGCGTTTGGGGGTTCGGGGAATTGGCTGATATGTTTGCGAGAGGTGGGGCGGATACCATGGTGAATGAGACAGATCGATCCAAAGTATCCTCGTGCCCGGGACTTCGCTGGAGGCTGCGATTATCTTCTTGACGTTCACCCTGCCGTAGTTCCCGCCTCATGTACCTCAGCAAGCTCGAGCTCCACGGCTTCAAGAGCTTTGCTCATAAAACGACCGTCCACTTTGACCCTGGTGTGACGGCGATTGTTGGCCCCAACGGCTGCGGCAAAAGCAATGTGATCGACGCCGTGAGGTGGGTGCTAGGCGAGCAACGTGCCAGGCTGCTACGCTCGGATCGAATGGAGAACGTCATCTTCAACGGGACGGCGCAGGACCGGCCGCTCGGGATGGCAGAGGTCGCGCTCACCATTGAAAACACGCGGGGCGTTCTGCCCACAGAGTATAGCGAGGTGACGATCGCGCGCAGGCTCTACCGCTCTGGCGAGAGCGAGTACATGCTCAACGGATCGACGTGCCGACTGAAGGACATCCTCGACCTTTTCATGGACACGGGGATGGGCGCGGGCGCCTACTCGGTTATCGAGTTGAAGATGATCGAAGACATCCTGAGCGACAATGCAGAGGACCGACGGAGACTATTTGAGGAAGCCGCTGGCGTCACGAAGTACAAGCTGCGTCGCAAACAGGCACTCAACAAACTGGATTCCACGAAGTCAGATCTCACCCGTCTCACCGACCTCGTCGACGAAATTGAGCGCAACGTCCGGTCGTTGCAGCGGCAGGCCCAAAAGGCGTCGCGGTACAAGCAACTATCCGATCGCCTCCGAACGCTCGAACTGGCGCTTTCCGTTTGGGACTTTGAGAAGCTGAGCGATGAACATCGCACGCTTGACCACGAAACGCGCCACGCAAGAGCCCAGGTGGAGGGGCTCTCCGCCCAGGTAGCGGCAGGCGAGGCGGCGCTGGAATCTCAACGAACGACGCTTGTTGTTCACGAGCAGGGCCTGAGCGAACGTCAGGTGGCACTCAACGCTCATGTCGATGTTGTCAGAAAGCTCGAAGGGGAAGTGCGCGTTGGGGAAGAGCGGCGAGCGTCCGATCTGCGCGCCCTGGAACGCCTCGACCACGAGGCTGAAGCCGACACGAAGCGGCGATCCGATCTCCAAAGCGAGCGGGAGGTCATGCAAGGACATCTGGCCGAGTCGGCACAGGGAGTTACGGAGTCGGAATCGTTCGAGGCAGCCGTCCGTACGGCGTTGGGTGTGGCTATTGAAGAATCGGACGCAAGCCGCACAGTTCTCGCTGATGCACGACGTGATACCGCGGATCGGACGAAAGCTTACGCCGATGCGCGGGCGGCGCTTGACCGGCTGCGTGACCGGCGGACAATGACCGGTCAGGAGCAGGAACGCATCGCGGAAGAATTGGCTGAACTTGTCGAACGAGCTCGCGACGCAGAGCGAGCCAACTTTGCGGAGGCCGCTCGCCTCACGGCCGCTGAGGAAGCGCTTGCGACGTCGGAGCATGCACGCAGCCGTACACGCACGGAAGCGGAGGCGCGGCGCGGGGCAGTGGAAGCCGCCGAGAAGAACACCCGGCGCGTTCTCGTTGCTCACGACACCGCCGCCGCGGAGGTGGACCTTTTGCAGAGTCTCGTTGCCGAGGGCGACGGCCTCAGTTCTGCCATTGCGTTCCTTGCCGAGCATGAAGACTGGACGACGGAGATCGTAACGGTTGCCGATCTCATAGGATGCGAAGAAAGTGACAGACTGGCCATTGAAACGGCACTCGGCGAATGGGCCAACTGCCTGGTTGTAGACACGGATGATGAAGCGCACGAAGCTATCGCGCGTCTTCGCGTAGCCGAGCAAGGGCGCGCGACGTTCGTCGTCCTGTCTCGCTTGCCCGCTCAGGCGCATCGGACGCGATCGGGAATTCCGGCGGGATCGAAGCCGGCAATGGGTGCCGCGCGCGTACCGGACTCGAAGTATGAGCCCCTTCTGCGCCTGCTCTTGCAGAACGTTTTTATTCTGGATTCACTCGAACAGGCAGGCAGGCTCCGCGACGAATACCCCGAAGCCACGCTCGTCACGCGCGATGGCGAGTGGACAACAGCGCGTGGTTTTGTTTCCGGCGGAAAGGGAAGCGCGCGCGCGACGGCGGGGCGGCTGGGCAGGCAAGAGCGCTTGGAACGCGCCAGGGCAACCCGTGCCGACGCCGAGCAGAATCTCCGCCATGTCCAGGATTTGTTGGTTCAAGCAAAGGCTGCATTCGATGCAGTGCAAATTGCACCAGCTGAAGAAGCCGTAGATCGGGCTCGATCTACGCGGGATGAAATGAGAGCCGCCGTCACGCGTGCAGCCGTTGAGGAGCAGGGTCTTGGCGAGTTGCGGCTGCGCCTCGCGGCGCGGCGCGATGCGATCATCGCCGCGTGGGAACAAGAGCCCAACCTGAACGATCTGGAGAGCGCGGTGGCTGCGGAACAAGCCTCGTCGCGTGAAGCCGCGCATGGGCTCTCCCGGGCAGAAATCGCGTTCGACGCGGCCGATGCCAAACGGAGAGAAGCGAACGAACGGTGGGGCGAGGCCCGCCTGGCCGTCGTTCAGGCGAAGAACAAGGCTGAGAGCCTGCAGCACGACCTTGAGCGCATCGGGCGAGGGTCTGCTGACCTGGACCAGCGTGGCGAGCGGCGTCGCGAAGAACTTGAACGCCTCCGGCATTCCATTGTGGCCGGTCAAAACAATGAGCTTGCCTTGTCGACGCGGCTCGACGACGAACGGGCCGCCACTGACGCCCTTCAACAGCAGGTGACGGTGGCTGAGCAGGCTCTTCTCGAATCCCGCGCGCTCATCGTCGACACCGAGAAAACGATCCGGGAGATCCGCCAGAATCGGGATGCTGCCCTCCAGCGCCAAAATGCCGCCGACCTCCGGCTCACGGAGATCATCACCCGGCAGGACGCCCTCGCAGAGCGACTTGAAGAGGATCACGGCGTGACGCTCACAGAGGCCGCCACGCAAATTGAGGCGGTGGTGTCCGAACAGGGAGCGCCTTTCGATCCGACCGCGGCGCGGTTCGAAATTCCGGCGTTGCGAAACAGTCTGCGCGCCCTCGGGGCCGTTAATGCGCTGGCGCTGGAGAGCTTTGAGGAAGAGCGGCAGCGGCTTGAATTCCTGAGCGCGCAGCGCGTCGATCTGCAGACGGCCGAACAGACGCTGCTAAGCACGATTGACGAAATCAACACGACAGCGGCCGAGCGATTCGGCGCGACGTTTATTCAAGTCCGTGACGCTTTCCAAACGTTGTTCGCCGATCTCTTCGGCGAAAATGCAACGGCCACGCTCACCCTTGAAGGCGACGACCCGCTTGAAGCGCCCATCGAAATCAAGGCCCGCCCGAAGGGCAAGAAGCCGAGCACAATCAACCAGCTTTCGGGCGGCGAGAAAACCCTCACGGCCATCGCGCTGCTCTTCGCCATCTACCTCGTTAAGCCATCGCCATTCTGCATCCTCGATGAAGTGGATGCGCCGCTGGACGACGCCAATATCGACCGGTTTATGGAGTTGATCCGTTCGTTCGCAACGTCGACCCAGTTCATCCTTGTCACCCACAACAAGCTCACGATGGAAGCCGCCGACCGGATGTACGGGATCACGATGCCTCAACCAGGCATCAGTAGGTTGGTAGGTGTGAAGTTCGAAGACACGGTGCGCAGGGAAGAGGTCGTATCCGCGGTGTAGCCGGTGGCCGTATCCGACAGGAGCGGAGCCTTGCGAGGCTCAATTCCGCATGGCGTCGCGGTGCCGATGCACACCTTCAATTTCTACGCGGCGACCGGTTGGGCGGTCGGATTGAACGCGCCGGCTGTCAGCTCGCCGAGCAGCTTGTGCCAGATGTGGCTTGGATTATTCTCGACCTCGGTGACAATGCGCTCCATTTCTTTCAGCACTCCTGCCGCACTTTCGTCGTCGTAGACGTCGCCTTGCAATAGGCGCAAAACATCGACGCGGTACTCTTCCTGCCGAAGGAAATAGGTAAAGAGCACATTGAGGCGGTAGTAGAGCGTGATAAAGCGGTACCAGATGCTGCATCCGCGTTGCATCGTGTCCGAGAAACGCTGGAAGCTGCCTTCCGATAGGTCACCAGTCGGGAAAGCTTCGACGATGTCCCTTGCTGCATAGCGCCCGCTGTTCATGGCAATGCTGACGCCGCTCGAAAAGATCGGGTCGACGAATCGCGCCGCGTCACCCACCAACACAAAGCGATCGCCGGCAAACCTCTGCATGGCATAGCTGAAATCTCCGTCCGTCTTGAATGGCCGTATGCGTGTGGCAGCCTTCAATTTCGAATGCAGCGCCGGGGAGTGTTCGACGCACTTCCAGAAGTAACCTTCCAGATCGCCTTTGTTTGCCGAGAACGTTTTCTTCTGCGCGACGACGCCAAAGCTCGTAATTGAGTCTGTGATCGGGATCTGCCAGACCCATGAGTTCGAGATGGGAAGAAAGTGGATGTAGATAAAGTCGCCGTCCTCCCTGCCGCCTCGCTCGTACCCGTCGAACCAGGTATGAACGGCGTACTGATTAAAGACGTCGTCCGAGATCTTCAGGTCGAGCTTGTTTCCCAAAAACGTGCGTCGGCCGCTGGCATCCGCAACCATCTTCCCGCGCACGGTATGCATAGCTCCACCCTTTCGGTAGTTCACCTCAACAAAGTCGTCGTTCTCAAAATCGACCCCAATAACCACGGCATCTTCCAGGACCGTCGCGCCCAGCTCCTCCGCGTGTTCGAGGAGAAGTTGGTCGAATTTGCCACGATCGACGTGATAGGTGTAGTTCTGGTCGACGCCCTCCATCTTGCGCTCGGAGAACTTGATATCCACGTGGCAGTCGGTGGGCAGGCCGTCCCAGCCGTGATCGTAGATAGTGCTATGGGTTGCCGTTGTCCAGGCTGCGCCAAACTTGTGCGGGAACCCGGCATCCTCCATTTTCTGGAGAAAACCGAGCTCCTTGAATACGCGCGTTGTTGCGGGCACGAGCGACTCTCCGACGTGCTCCCGGGGGAATGCCTCGCGCTCTAGCACGAGGCAATTCAACCCGGCCATCGCCAGGTACCCGGCGGTAGATGAGCCCGCCGGGCCGCCACCAATCACGATGACATCAAACACCACATCTGTCTCCGACATCACGGGTCCACCTCCCGAATCGCGAAAGAGTCTAGCTCACCGTCGATTCCTTGAGCATCGGGAAGGCGACCTCACGCGGATTCCCACAGGTTGGCGCCTGGAAGGATGGCCGGTCTACCACGTGATCGGTGTACTTCTTGACGACGCGCGGATTCTGCAAGAGGTCGATGAAGTTGTTGTACCGCTCGTGGTTGTCGAAGAAGTCGCCCGCCAACAAGTAGTGGCCGATGGCCATCGCCGTTTCGTGCTCCTGGCCGATGATCTCGGACGCAGCGCCAGCCTGCGCAAAATTGATCGACTTGGGATCGTAGAACAGGGAGACGAGCTTGTAGACCATTCGGTAGGCCCCTGAAATCCTGTCGAACGTCCCGGGAAACACATCTTCGCCGTTGCTCAGCTTCTCGTGGATTGCATTGGCGACGAGCTTGCCGCTGTTCAGTGCGAGGTAGACGCCGCTCGAAAAGACCGGATCGACGAACGTCCCTGCGTCGCCGACGAGGCAGTAGTTGTCGCCGAACTTCAGGTCGTTGTCCACCGAGTACGAGTAGTTGCCCACGAACCGGATCTCGTCCTCGCACTCTCCGGGCTCAAGGATGGAGGAAGCGAAGGGCGAGTAGCTCAGCTCCTGGAGGTAGAGGTCGCGCTGCCAGTCCTCCGAGCCCTGATCCTGGAACTTCTTCTTTTGCTCCTTGATGTAGGCGTTGTTGAACACGCAGCCAACACTTACCGTGGCGACGTCGGTTGGGATCAGCCAGATCCAGCCTTTCTTCTCGCCGCCGAGGTACGAGACGAGGATAAGGCCCTCCTCAAGGCCGTTCTCGAAACGCGGGTTATGCCAGTAGGAATACATGGCGGAGCGGTCGAGGTCTACGTTTGGCTTTTTCCACTTATTGCGGCTGGCCAAAAAGGTGCGCTGGCCACTCGCGTCCACCAGGAAACGGGCGCGATACCGGAGGGCCTCGCCATCCTTGCCGGTGGCCATGACCTCTACGATGCCATCCGGCCCTTCCATATTGATGTCGGTAACGGTCGTCTCTTCGAGACAAGTTGCGCCCTTCACGCGAGCGTTTTCCAGAAGAACCTGGTCGAACTCGCCGCGCCGAACCTGAAATGAGAGGTAGCTCTCGTCCTTGATGGCAAAATCGAAACACCACGTCGTTCGGGAGTCCCCGTTGATGTCGACGAACCGGGCACCCGGCTTGCGAACGAAAAGGCGCCCCAACGTCTCAAGGACTCCTAGGTCTTTGAAAACGTGATAGCAGTAGGGGAGCAGCGACTCGCCGACGTGCTCACGGGGGAATTTTTCTTTTTCGAGGAGGGTCACGCTGTGGCCAGCCATCGCCAGATAGGCGGCAGTGGTAGAGCCGGCCGGACCGCCGCCAATGACGACGACATCTTGAATTTCGGGTAGTGTTTCCATGGGATTTATTGCTACGCAGGAGTTAGTTGAAAAAAAGTTGGGATACAAGGTTTGCCGATCAGACGGAGGTTTGCAGGCCGAGCCAGCGTGCGATGATATTGCGCTGAATGTCGTTGGTGCCTGAGTAGAGTGTACCGCCGACCGCGTCTCGGAGGGCGCGCTCCGCTTCATATTCGGCCATGTATCCGTATCCACCAAGCGTCCGAACAGTGTCCAACGACGATTCAACGAAGGCTTCACTGACGAACAGCTTGGCGATGGACGCGTCGAGGCCAACCTTGCGGTCTCGGTCGAGTTTTGAAGCAGCCTGATAAGTCAGCAGTCGCGACGCCTCGAGCCGCACTTTCATGTCGGCAAGGCGATGTGCGACGGCCTGGAATTGCCCGATGGACTGCCCGGAAGCTTTGCGTTCGCGGGCATACTGGATGGCGTCCTCCAGCAATCGCTGCATCGCGCCAACGTGGGTGGCGACCAGGCAGGCGCGCTCCCATTCCATCGACTGCGCGAAGATCGGCCCACCCGCGCCCAGCCCACCCAGAACGTTCTCGGCGGGAACGAACACGTCTTCGAGGACCAACTCGCTGATCGGGCTGGTACGCAGGCCCATCTTGTCAAACTTTTGCCCTGGCGTGTAGCCTTTCGCATCGCGCGGGACGAGGAATGCCGTGACGCCACCGTGGTAACCCTTGCCCTCATCCGTAACGGCGTAGATGACACCGAGATCGGCGACGGGGCCGTTGGAGCTAAAGGTCTTGGTGCCATTAAGGACGAAGCCGCCGTCATGAGGGGCGGCGTGCGTCTGCATGGCAAAGGCATCCGAGCCGGATCCCGGCTCGGTGATGCCGTTGACGGCGATCAGCGAGCCGTCGCTCAGCCCCGGCAGAAAGCGCTGTTTCTGTTCTTCGGTCCCATGCTTTACGATGGGCACAACGCACGCTAAAATGTGCGCGCATACGCTAAAAACAAGTCCGCCGTCTCGACAGCCGTAGCCAAAGGCTTCGAGTACGAGCGCGGTCGTCAGGGGATCGGCTCCGATGCCGCCGTAGGCCTCCGGCACCGGCAGGCCCTGGATGCCCATCTCGCCGCATTTTTCCCATAGCGTGCGGTCAAAGCTCTGCTCGCGGTCGCGTTCTACGATGCCGTCGTTCAGCTCCTTTTGGGAAAACCGAACGACTTCGTCGCAGAGAATCTTTTGTTCCTCGGAACGGGTGAAGTCCATTAGGCCAGCGCTTTCAGACGTTGGTAGTCGACCTTGTCGGTCGAGGTTTTGGGCAGGCTCTCCTGGAAGGAAAAGCTGTCCGGAATCATATAGATGGGGAGCGTTTCGGAGCAGTACCGTTTCATGGCGATGATCGACGGAGTGCCTTCACCGGCCCACGCTACGAACGCTTTGATGTGCACATCACCACCGTTCGAAAGGGCAATGACGGCAGCTTCGGCCAAGTCGCTGTGGCGGTAGAGCGCCGCTTCAATCTCGCCCAACTCGACGCGATAACCACGTCGCTTGACCATGCGGTCACGGCGGCCGCGAAAGATGTAGTCGCCGTCAGCGCCTTCCTCCACGATGTCGCCGGTTTTGTACCAGGTTGTCCCGTCGTGATCCAGATAAAAGGCCGTCGCGTTCCGTTCGGGTAGATTCCAGTAGCCCAGCATTACCGAGCCATCGGCTACGTAGAGTTCGCCCGGTTCGCCCGGTGGCACCTCTCTGTCGTCCGCGTCCATCACCTTGCAACGATCGTCGGAGCACGGCTTTCCGATGGGGAGCGGCTCTTCTCGCTCTTCCGGAAGCACGTCGGTCACCTCATAGAAGGTGCAAACGTTCGTCTCGGTCGGTCCGAAAAGGTTGAAGTAGCGCGGGTGTGGCCAAACGGCCATCGTCGCGCGGAGATATTTGATGGGGAAGACCTCGCCAGCGAAATTCACGATCCGGAGCGCCGGGAAGTCGTGTCGTTCCATTTTACCGTGTTCCACGAGAAGCCGTAGGATCGACGGCGTGGAGTACCAAGCTGTGATTTTCTCGTCGGCGATGAGGGAGGCGAGACGTAGCGGCTGTTTTCCCACCTCCTCGCCGACGAGCACGAGCGTGGCGCCGTGCTTCAAGGGCACATACAGGTCGAGGATGGAAAGGTCGAAATGGAAAGGCGCATGCGACGAGAAGCGATCCTCCTCCCCTGGCTTGAAAACCGATGAGCACCAGTCCACAAATGCCAGCGCGGTGCTGTGGCTGTGCATCACGCCCTTCGGCAATCCGGTAGAGCCAGATGTGTAGAGGATATACGAAAGGCCATCAGGTGGGGCCACGTTTACCGGTGGCTCGGCGGCCTCCGCCCAATTCGGACCGCGTAGTAGAACCAGATCCGCACCGAAAGCTCGTATGTCAATCAGTTCGTCCTCGAGCGGCGCTGCGAGGCCAAATTCCGAAACGAGCGGATCTACGAGGGAGCGGTCCACGACGAGGGCTTTAACCGTGCAGTTTCGAAAGATGAAGGCATTGCGGGCGACGGGGGCGCTGTAATCAACGGGGACATAAGCGCCGCCCGCCTTCATCGCGCCAAAAAGCGCCGCCACGGTCCCGATAGATTTCGGCGCGCAGATACCGACCCGATCGCCGGTGCCCACACCGATCCGCTCTAGCTGATTGCGCAGAGAGTTGCTCATGGCGTCAAGATCCCGGTACGAGATCTCGGTGTCCCGCTCAGGATCTCGAACAGCTATTCGCTCGGGGAACGCCTGCGCTGAAGCGTGCAAGAGACCGTGCAGCGTCTGCATACTACGCTCCGGACTTCGCCAGAATCGTCGCCGCAATGGTTTCGAGGGTGTCGAGATGGTCGGCGCTCATTTCGTGCGCCTCGAACTCAACGCCGTACTGCTCTTCAAGGAAGGCAACCAGCTCGACGGTGGAAATCGAATCGAGGACGCCGCCTGTGATGAGTGGCGTACTGTCCTCCAACATATCCGGGTTTTCGCCGGGAAGAAATTTTTTCAGGATATACTCTTTGACGTTGGCCTTGATTTCGGAGGCCGAAGAAACGGTTGCGGACATACGTGAGACCTTGGTTAAGGGGTAGGTGGAGTGGAGTGTGCGAGTGTGGACTGTTTAGTCCAACGGTTGGCTGGTTGAATCGGCGATGGTGGAAGTATGGTTCAAAGCGGCGGTGAATCCAAGCACATTCCCATTCTCGACGAGTTCCTCGTAAAAGCGATTGGCGAGCAGCTGGTGTCCATACACACTTGGGTGGCCATCCCACGGCGCCAGGTAAACCTCTCCAACAATATCCTCGACGTCGGCAAAGGCATCGCCGATGTCGAGGACAACAAACCCGGCCTCGGCCGCAAGTGCTCTGAGCTTCTCGAGCGGGACCCTCTGCACGCCTTCGTGGACACGAACATTCGCACGCGGTACAAAAAGCCATACCGGCGTGATTCCAGCTTCCCGGCAACGTGCCGCGATACGCCGGTACTGCTCTCCAAGAATTTCTTCGGCGAAAGGCTCAAGGCCCTGTTGTACGTCCGCTTCCGACATCGTGGCGTCAACTCCCGCCCGCTGGACAATCGCCGCAAGATGGTCGGGCAGTTCTATGCCCGTGCGAATGATCTCGACGAGAAGCTGGAGCATCCGGTAATCTTCCACGGAGTGGCCCGTGTAAACGAGCATGTCCGGCTGGAAAGTCACGACGTCGTCCATGAGTGCGAGATGCTGAACCGCGCTATACCCGCTCACACTAAAGTTGAGGATTTCATATCGCGCGAATGCCCCGTCGCCCCCAGGCAGTTCTTGATTCAGCCGAGCCTCGGTAACTGCCTCGAACGTCTCATCCCCTCGCACGCCCTCCGCCATCTCGATCGAAGCGCCTAGCAACGCGATTCTGAAGGTGCCCTCTGGCTTCGTGCGCGTGTAGTTCTGGTCGCGCATTCCCCACTGATTCGTCGTGAGAGGGACATCCTTTATGGTTGCCGTGACCGAGGGAATCAGGCGGTACAGGAAAATATCGTTCGTGGCTTCGGCGATTTCGCTCTTCCGGGTTGGTCGCCAGTTGGGCGGATTTCGCTGAAGCTGCGCCGCTCCGAGGTCCGCCATGATGCTGTTGGTCGTCATGAGCGCATCGTAGTACCCACGGTCGGCCTGCTGCAGGTCATAGTCCGTGAGGTGCTCGTACTGGAGCGTCGCAATGAAGTCGCTCACGTTGCTGCCGAGCTGTGCCTTGGTCTGCGGGAGCCCGAGTGCGAGAATCGCTATCAGGCCCGCACTCGTCACCATAGCGGCCCGGCTGAAGGTGGGCTTGGCGGGGTCCAGCAACGTGAAGCGGATGCCTCGACTATTCGCGTACTGGACCGCTACGCCGACGCCGACCAGAGCCAGCAGGATCAGCCCGAGAAGAGCAAAGGCGCCGGGCCCGCTCTGCCCGGCGTTCCCGATGAGCTGCACCCACTGGGCTGGCGTTGGGCTGTACCAGAACGACCAAAGGACGGAGATGAAAATGAGCATCCCCAAAACCTTGAACGCATGGACGACAGCTTTTTGAAAGGAGAACGCGGGCTTGCTCAATGAGCCCTTTTTCCCCGCCTTGAACTGCCTGAGCGAGTTGGCCAAAACCAGGCCACCGAAAATCAACCAGAAGATGGCATCCGTCACGGTCAGCGGAAAGGCGCCGAGCAGCCAGAACCACTGGTACGAGTGGAGCATCCACGTGACCAGGAACACAAAGATCGTGGACATGATGATGGCGAACACCATTCCACCCTTACGCAATCGCATGAAGGACGGGTAGTAAAAGATGTTCATCATGAAGTCCTTCCAATAGATATTCTGCCTTCGCCAGAAATCGTTGAAGCCCGCCGCCAGCAGGAAGCGGTGATACGTCTCCGGAAGGTTGAAACCAAAGAGCCCTAGCGTGCCGACAATGATGTTGAAGAGCCCCGATACCTTGAGATACAGCAGGTACGTCCCAAAAGCGATGAGGACGTAGCTCCATAGATCGATAACCTGCGTGGGGTTTGGAACTACATAATGGTAGAGGATGCGGTAGACCAACAAGTGCGTCATCCCGCGAAACATCCAGAACACCCCTTTCTGGTAGATCGTCGGCGCGTCCGTGTCGTAGTAGGTCCGCCGGAATGTTTGGTAGTCGATTACCGGGAAGAGCAGGAAGCAGGCGTTTGGAAGGAGGAAAAAATAGGACAGGCGTTCCCAGATTGTGGCGGGCGTCTTCTCGTGTTGGAGTTCGTAGAGATAGATGATGAGCCGGAACATGAAAATCGAGCCCAGCAGGGGCATGATCGTCGAAATCCACGACGCATTTGCGGCAGGGAGTAATCCTTTACGCACCACCGTCAGCACCGCACCTGCAACAACCAGCAAGGCTACACGCGCCCACAGCTTGACAGGCAGATGGCATATCCCGATCAACCCGAGCCCGACGCCGAGCACCAGAAGCGCATTCCATTCCCACAAAAGCCCGAACGCTGCAAACGAGAGCAGCAAGAAGAACGGCATCCTGAAGCGCATGGGCAGCGCCGCGTGGACAATGAAGCCGCCGAAGATGAGTGGGGTCAGTCGGAAATAGCCCTGCGTTTCAAGATCGAAGACTTTGAAGATCAGAAACAACAACCCGAGTTGCACCGCGACGATCGCCACCGATCCTACGCGGTGCCACAAATGCTGCCCGGGTTCGACCGGGGTTGATTGACTTGTCATCAGGCTGAATACAGAAAAAAAAGTGCCCGACCGAACCAAAGCGGGGCTGGCCATACAGGAAACTATCGTCCAACAAGGAGGCCGAAACTAGCGACTTGTCTCACATTCGGCATGTCTTGTTACGTTTTTCTAACACCCTCACTCCGTATTGAACGCCGCTAGGGGTCTGTCGGACTTAGGCAGATTCTACTGCGGCGGCGGATACTCGGCCCATTTCTCTGCTCTTTTTCGTTACATAGTCCCGCTATGCGCCTCAAAAGAGCGAACAACTGGTCTCGATTACCCACTCGCCTCGTAACGAACCCCTAAGTCCGACAGACCCCTAGCACGCCGATGCAGGATGACATCAAAACGAGACGCGGCGTGCTGACAGTTCAGGCCGGATACGTTGCCGGGCTGTGCACCGAAGCTTCGGCACCGAACGAAGCGAATAGCAAAAGACCTCCTGTCGCACCCGATGTCTACCAGGCTGTTGAAATACTCGACGCCAAACTCCCCTCCTGGCCAGGAGGGGCTGGGGGTGGTCGAACGGATTGGCTAGACGCTCGGAGAGGGTGATTCGATACCAGTCGCTTTTGGACTTGTGCGAACCGTCGATCCGAGTAGGTTATTTCAACAGCCTGCTATGCGCGTGACGACGCCCTGGCTTGCCTCGAAAATGTCTAGAGAGCGCCTGACAGGGGTCCGAATAATCGAATCGAGATCTCGCACGGTTCAGATCGCTAAGGTGAGATCGTTCAGCAGCGCGAGCTGGTCGGTCTCCCGGCGCAGCTCCTGATTCTCCGGCCCAATTCCAGATGCTTCAATGTCAGCCATGTCGAGAAAAGTCCGGGGAAGCACCAGGGGGGAAAGAGGCGAATGCACCGGTGAGGAGGCGAGCCTTGCCTAATCATCACGCCGTTTGTGCCGCAGGCTCGGCGTATCGATCTTCGGGAGAAATCCGCCTTTCATCTCCGATGGCTCATCAGACCGAGCAGAAAAAGCACGCGCTGGTCATTGGGATCAACGCCTACCCGAACTTCACGAAGTTCGAGCAACTCAAAGGCTGCGTCAACGACGCGCGGCTCATGGAGAGTGTCCTGAAGGACCGGTTCGGATTTCCGGCAGAGAACATCGACGTCCTGACTGATGCAGCCGCGACCCGTGACGGCATTCTTTCGGCGATGGAAGCACTTCTGGAACGTGTTGGCCAGGACGACATCGTGGTGATGCATTATTCCGGCCACGGTTCGCAGATGACGGATCGGGAGGGCGACGAGCCGGACGGCAAGGACGAGACGCTCGTGCCGCACGACAGCGGCCGCGCGCCCCACCCAAACCGCGAGATCACGGACGACGAGATTTACGCATGGCTCAACCGCATCACGGCGAAGACGCCTTTCCTGACGCTGATTTTCGATTGTTGCCATTCGGGTACGATAAGCCGGGACGCCACCGGTGGCCGGTCGCGCCGGGTGGTGCCGGATACGCGGCCCGTGGAAGAGCTTCCCCCGTCGCCGGTCAGGGGCGCGACGACGCGGTCGGCCGTCCATGAAACAGGCCCGAGCGGATGGCTTCCCCTCGACAAGCGCTACGTCCTGCTCGCCGGTTGCCGCGACGACGAACTCTCGAAAGAACTATTGGACGAGGAAAGCGACGCCTCGAACGGCGCGCTGACATTCTTCCTGACGCGAGCGCTGACGAAGGCGACGCCCGGCACCACGTATCGCGACGTCTTCGAAGAGGCGAGCCGACTCGTAACGACCAAAGAGCCGCGCCAGCATCCGCAAATCGAGGGCGCGCTGGACCGCGAGGTATTCGGCGTTCACGACATCGAGCCGATGAGCTTTGTCTCCGTGGCCGGCAGAGACGGCGAGACCGTGGAACTGGCTGCCGGAGCCGCGCATGGCCTCACGGTCGGATCTATTTGGGGGATCTATACCATCGGCACGAAGGCCGTGACAGATGAATCTGAGCGCCTGGGCGGGGTGGAAGTCACCAAGGTCGGCGCATTGTCTTCGACCGCTGGGATCACCGAGGAAACCAGCGCGGATGCCATCACGGCCCACTGCCGCGCGGTGGTTGAGGCGCACGCCTTCGGCGAGACGGGCATGAACGTCAGCGTCATTTCAACAACCGAGTTTGAATCCGAGGCAAAAGCTCTCCGCGATTTGATCGAGGCGTCGGAACTCCTTCGCCTCGTCAGCCCCGATGAGGAAGCGGATGCGCGTGCGTTCGCACTGGGTCCTCGGGAATCTGCGGGAGAGGACGAGCCTGTGCAGCAACTCGGGCGGCTTAATGCGGCTGTCTGGGCTGTTATCGGCACCGACGGCAAGCTCATCATGCCGGCTCATCCCCTGGCCGAGACGCGCGTGGCCGCGACCCTTCGCACCAACCTCGAACTCATCGCGCGGTACCAGGCGGCGCTGCCAATTGAAAATCCGGATCCGAACAGCGCCCTCCGCGGCGCCGTCGAGCTGCGCCTTCAACGGCAGGACGCCAACGGCAAGTGGATTGACGCAGAGCCGGAGCAAGCCGGCGGAGGTGTTGTGTTCGAAGCAGATGAGTTGCTGGGGATCATCGCAACCAACAACCACGAGGCGCCCGTCTTCCTGCACCTTCTGGATTTCGGCCTGATGTGGCAGCTCGATACGCCCAACTGGGGCGCCAACGTGGAGGTCGCGCCCGGCGAATCGTTCCGGTTTGGGTTTCGTGAAGGCGAGAAACTCGAACTCTACATTCCGGACGGCTTCCCGTATGTGGCGGATCCGATTGACGAGAGCCCGGACAGCGGCGAAGAGACGTTCAAGCTGATCGTCACCACCGTGCCGGGCGATTTCAGCAGCCTCCGACAGGGGTCGGTGCGGTCGATGCTTTCGCCGCTGGAGGAGTTGATGCGGATGAGGCTCACTGGCTCGGGCACGCGGCAGGTTCGCGACCCGCTACAGCTCGCCGCCGTGGACGACTGGACGACCGTATCGCGCACGATCGTGCTGCGCCGCCGCACCGACGGCACGCCGTTGAACGCCGAAGGCGGGGCCGTGGAACTGGACGGCGTTACGCTCCGAACACCGGGTCTCAGTGGCCAGGCCAAGGTGCTGCCCGCGTTCAGCGCGCGGACACGGAGCGTGGACCTCGTTACTGACGAACTGGAATTGGTTTTTGAGAACGAGGACGTTTCAATCCTGCGCACGGTCGAGCTTGAACACGTTGATCAGGTGAGCACGAGAAGTACTTCGGGAGAGGGACCGAACATCGAAGTCGAGGCGCCCGACCCTGGAGCGAACCTCGGGCAGTTCGTCCTCTACACTGACGAGAGCGGCGTGACGACATGGCACTTCGAGGAAAAGGACGTGCCCGGAACGCGAGGCGCGGCAGCCACGCGGACCTACGTGATTGAACGTGCCGGTCCCGCGCCCACGAGCGAAGCGGGGACGCGCGGCCTCGTCGGCTCCGTGGGCAAGAAGCTGATCAAGCTGCTCGTGTTTCCGCTCATCGACCCGATCCTGGGCGAGGTGGGCGATTACTTCGCCGGGAAGTGGGAGGCGAAGAACCGGCCGTACGGCGTCCGCTTCATGGCGCCGCAGAATTATGGTACCCCCGTCGAAAACAACTTGTTGGACGCGGACCAGTGGACTACGCTTTCACGAGGCAAATCGCTGCTCTTCGTCCACGGCACGTTCAGCCGGGCGCACTCGGCGTTCGGCGGTCTCTCGCAAGAAACGATGGAGGCGCTTCATCGACAGTACGGTGGCCGCATATTCGCGCTCGACCATTTCACACTTTCGGACGATCCGACGCAGAACGTCGAATGGCTTCTTCAGCAGATTCCTGATTCGACCTCGCTTGACCTCGACATCATCTGCCACTCGCGCGGCGGCCTCGTCAGCCGTGTACTGGCGGAGAAAAAGAGTGAGTTCTCTCTGGGCTCTCGCTCGTTAAAAGTGGGGAACGTGGTCTTCGCGGCCTCTCCCAATGCCGGCACCGCCCTCGCCGACGCGAAGCACATGGGCAAGCTCATCGACACCTACACAAACCTCCTCAACTTCATCCCGGATAACCCCGTCACCGACATCCTTGACGGAGTCATTACCGTCGCCAAACAACTGGCCGTCGGCGCAATGAAAGGCTTGGACGGCCTCGAGTCGATGTTGCCGGGTGGGCCGTTCCAGAACGAACTAAATACCGCCGTGGAGTTGGAGAACACCCGCTACTTCGCGCTGGGTGCCGACTACGCGCCAAGCGAAGTCGGCTTTCGAAACTGGGTGACGGAACAGTTGACGGACGCGATCTTCAAAGCCGACAACGACCTCGTGGTGCCGACAGCCAGCGTGTACGACCAGAACGGAGGCAGCCTCTTCCCCATCGAAGACCGAAAAGTTTTCGATGCGGCAGCAGGCATCTCCCACACGACCTTCTTTCAGCATCCCGATGTGCAGGCGCAGTTGTTAACATGGCTTCACGCCTGACCCCGGTTTATCCGAGCCTCCCATGACTCCCTACAAAGACTTCTGGCTGCGCATCGAACGCCGGGGCGACGAGTTCTGGGTCTCGTCCCGCTCGACGGATGCGGGTGAGCGCAGCGCCCCGCTCAAGCTGCCGCCCGAAATTGCAAACCTCAGTCTGTCGTCGCTGCTCGATGCGGAGCGGGGCACGTCGCGAAGCGGGCCAACTCGGCAGGTCAGGCATGAGGGCGAGGTCGAAGCACCGCCGCCCGACGTGGTTGGCAAGGAGCTCTTCCGCGCCCTCTTCAGCGAGACCATCAACAACGCCTTCTACCAGAACTGGGGCGACGGCCACGAGGGCGGCGTGCGTATTCGGTTGCAGACCGACCTTGGGGATGAGGCGCTTGCCCGGCTGGCGAGCCTGCCTTGGGAGCTGATGGTCAACGAAGGGATGCCCGCGCTCGGGCGGTATAAATCAACGCCGATCGTTCGATACCTGGACGTGGCGAAGTCGTTTCAGACGTACCCCTTCGAGCGACCGCTCCGCGTGCTGATTGTGGTCGCCAATCCGAAAACAACCGACCCGCTCGACCTCACCAAAGAGAAAGAATCGATCAAGCAAAACCTCGCGCATCTGAGCGACGTCGAGGTTACAGTCCTGGAGAAGGCGACGCGCGAGGCGCTGTTCGACAAGCTCGATACCGGGGATTACCACGTGCTCCACTACATGGGCCACGGCGGCGTGGAGGAGAACGGGCGAGGCTTTCTGTTTCTGGAGGACGAGGAGGGCAATGCAGAGCCGCTCTCCAGCAAGATGCTCGGCGACACGCTCTCGGAAAACCGTTCGGTACGCCTCGTATTCCTCAACGCCTGCGATACCGCAAAGACCAGCCAACAGGAGGGCCTGGATCCCTTCGCGGGCGTGGCGTCGGCGCTCGTAGCCGCCGGTGTGCCTGCCGTGGTGGCGATGCAGGAGCCCGTCACCGACAGCGCCGCCCTCGTTTTCGCCGAGAAGTTTTACGCCCAGATTGCGCACGGCGACCCCGTGGATGCGGCCGTCACCGTTGGGAGGAAAGCGATCTACCAGGCGAACGAGACCTCGCTGGAGTGGGCCACGCCGGTGCTGTTTATGCGCGCGAAGGACGGGCGGCTTTTTGATTTTGAGGGCGATGGATCCAGCGTTGCGTCGGCAGCGGAAGAGGGACCAGCGGAGGCCAGCGCAGGAATTCCCACGACAGTTGCCGGAGCAGCCAGCCTGCGATCCGGGACTCCGATATCTGCCCGCAATCCATCTGATCCGTCGGAGACTTCACCAGCGTGGAAGAAATACGCCGTCGCGGGAGGCATTGGCCTGCTTGCGGTGTTGGCCACAGTATACTTCGTGAACAGGAACGCCGACGTTGGGGTGGGCGATGAGGTATCCGCTCTGATGAGCACCATCGCCTATGACGAGAACGACGAACCCTACCTGAGGGATGTGGCGCAGCGCATGGTGGCGGATCGGGACGAGATGGAGCAAGCCGGCTTTACGCGCACGAGCGAATCGGTTCTTTTTGCTTCGGCGGGGCAGCTTCAACAGCGGTCGGTGGCGGTGGAGGAGGGCTTCGCGTACGTTGTCCGCGCGTATGGCGACGAGGGTTGCGAGCTTCTCGACCTCGCCGTGCTCGATGGGCAAGGCGAATTTCTTGGGGGCAATGACGGAACGCATCCGACGGTGCGTCTATCCGGCGTTCCGAGAACCGACGCCTACGAAGCTGAAATGGTAGTGGATGGCTGCTCCGACGGCGGTGGATTCATCGGTCTCGGTATTTATCGCCAACCGGCAGACTCGCAGCCCGTGGAAGCATCTGAAGAATCGCCGCTCGCGCTCGTGCAGTTTGGTCTATCGGAGCGTTCTACCTACGAGGAGGGTACGCGGCCCGGCGGCCAGGATGGCGAAATCTCAATGCGCTATTTCGAGACAACGCAAGGTGGCGACGACCTCTTGATTTACACGATCAGCTTGCACAACCCAACCGAAGACGATGTCTTCGTGACGGAGATCATTCACCACCGCCTGCATGACAACGGCGAGGCCGGCGGCGGTGACCATCCCTCCGGGCGATTGGCGCCCGGCGACATCTACGTGCAGAACATCACGTTCCCGTGCGAATACGACGACCCACCCATAGCCGCAGCGGAGGCCCTCGCCGATCCGCTCCGCATCTCGGCGGGCGATGCGTTCAATGTGGAGCTTCAAGTTCGGTACACCATCGAAGATTATCCGACAGCCATCCTGGCACCCATCGAGATGCGTCTCGGCATCGTAACCTCGGATGGTGGCGTCGTGAACACGCCGGTGTTTGTCGTGGATGCGCCGTCGTGCGCGGGATAAGGCCGGTGGAGAGGAACACCTCAGAATGAATGCCTGCGATCCATCCGTCTGAAGGAACCACGCGGCGGCAGGACGAACGGACGGTGGCCGCAATTCTCGGGGACGAGTTGTAGCGGCGTCGGATGCAATGCCGACGATTGTTGGCTTGTCGCTCCCGGACGAAGATTCGCCTGGCCGACGGACCAGCTTCAGGCACTTCTGCTAGCATTCATAAAGCTGGACGGAACGCGTCGGGACATCGACCGCCAAGCCGACAAACCGAGGCCCTTCGTTCCACGAGAAACGCGATGGCGATCACTGCGATTCGTCGCTCGAAGCCGCGTCGTCGACCGTCTTGTCCTTGAAGCCGGGTGTCTCGGTCGTGTCCGTACCCGCCATCGAACCGTTCTCTATGGCGGCGGAATCGGCGACTGCTTCGTCCATCGGAGTTGTTTCGCCGACGGCTTCGTCGCTTGGTACCGGCGTGTCTGTGGTTTCGGACCCGCACGCCGCGAGGCCGAGAAGGGTGCAGGCGAACGAAAGGACAAGAATGTTCTTCATGGCGTTCGATGCTCCTGCGACCAGTGCCGCTCAGAGCTTGAGTGAATAACCTACCGAGCGGCCTCTCATTCCGAAAGGGTCGGCCCGGCCCAAAATGTCGGGGCGGAATCTACTCTCAGACGCGCAGGGTTGTCGAACTACTCCGACTTTAGCGTGCCGCACGATACTTCGTAGAGATCACGTCGCATGATGGCGTTCGAATTGGTATTTGGTTGAGCATTTCTCGTGGGCAGGTACCCGAAGCGGCGTTGCATGCAACGTCGTAGGCAGGTCGCGATCATATCCGGCCAGATCTGCGACGGAGCTTTCCGGTAACCCCTCGCGCAGCCACAGCAAATCAACCAATCGACGTTGCATGCAACGTCACTACAACCTTAGCATATTTTGGGGACCTCAACCAAACAAAGAAGCGCCCGACCGATTGGCCGCGCGCTTCACGTTCTGTCGGAAACATGGACGAGCGATCAGCCCGGCCCGCCGCTACCGCCGCCGCTTTTGTCCCTGCCGTCTGAACACGCTGCTCCGAGGTCGCCCATCTTCGTGATGTACTGAAATCCTGAAGGTGGACTCGTCTGTACATGCAGGTCCAGAGAGCTATTGGCTGGAATCTCAAAACGTTCGGAGCCGAACACGGCACCGGGATCCACGCAGACGACAGCGTCGGCTTCCGCGTGGAATGCAACAATGTCACCTGCTATGACGACAATCTGAGCGGGCGTCGGCGTGCCGTCCTCGGCGATGTTTACGGTTTTCGTTGCCATGGCTATTTTCCTCCGTTAGAGTGGGAGAGGTCGTTGGTGTATAGGAAGTATAGCAATGCGGCGCAAATATTGGCGACTTACTCGTTTGCACTTCTGGATTCGCCCGTTTCCAGAAGGTCTGCGTACGCGGGGTCCGTGCGGAGGTCGTCTAGCCAGGGCGATGCCTGCACTTCCGCCTGGGTAAGGCCAATTTCAAAGCTCTCGTCCAGATACCGTAACGCCAGCTCGCGCTCTCCAAGCTGTTCGGCAATCTCGGCCATGATTCTCTGAATCCAAGGAGCCTTCGTCGGGACGTCTTCCAGCCGTTCAAGCATCGTTCTTCCCCGCTCTTTTTCGCCGGTCATTACATACGAGAACGCAAGTCCGATAAGCGCATTGGGGTCGTACGGGTTTACCTCCAATCCTCCCGTATCGATCTCGATTATCCGTTGCCAGGCACGTTCCGCCTTGGTCGAATCGCTCGCCCATTCATAGGCACTGGCGAGAAAGAACCATAAATCTGACTCCGTACTGTCGAGTTGAACGGAACGCTCGTACATCGCGATAGCCTGCGGGAACTCGCGCTGTCGCATGTGAATACCGCCGAGATTGGCGTAAGCCCGGGCTGTTTCCCCTTTCGCCTCCGGATTTGCTTCGGCGGCACGCTGGTACCAAACCTGGGCGGAGTCCAGCATCTCACGGTTCACGTACTGCCAGCCCACGTTGGAATACCCCATCGGATTATTGGGTCGAAGATCAACAACGCGCCGGTACGCGCGGGCTGCTTCTTCCGGGCGGCCATGGTTGCCGTACAAATATCCCAGCGTACTGTGGAATGCCCAGTAATCCGGCTTTAACTCGATGGCGCGCAAGTAGTGGATCTCGGCTTCTTCGAGCCTGTTGACGTGGTAGTATGTGGCCGCTAGCTGCTGATGGGCATGGGCGTTTGTCGAATCAATCGCGAGAGCGGAGAGGAATTCCCGCTCGGCGTCTTCGTATTTCCCCGTCCCCTTGTAGATCCGCCCGGCAATGATGCGAACCGGGGCAAGGCTGTTGTTGAGTTCGACGGCTCTCGCCGCCGCCTCGGAAGCCCGATCAACCCACTGCGGATCGTCGGTGGCTTCGTACTTGCGCCAGTACGCTTCGCCTATGCCGGCATGCGCCAGCACGTACTGCCTGTCCTTGTCGATGGCCTGTTGGAAGTGCTCGATGGCGAGGTCGACGTTGCGCTCGTCCTCGTAGTTGAGCAGGTAGCCCTGCGCTTTGGTATAGTCGTCGAAGGCTTCCGCGCTGGAGGTGCCGCCCGCGCTAAGGGTTTCCACATCGGAGGCGCTCAGTTCAAGATCCAGCAACCCCGCGAGTACCTGCGCCACGCTGTCCTGCATGGCCAGCATATTCGTCGCCTCGCTGTCGATGATCGTGCTGCGGGTTTGCCGGCCCTCTTCTGCGCTGTAGAGGTTCAGCGTCAGGCGGACGCGCTCGGCGGCCCGCTGAACGCTGCCAGTGACAAGCACGTCGGCATGGAGGGCTTCCGCGGCATCGCCCGGCGATCTGGCTTCCAGGCCGTCCACATCTGCGGGCAGTACCGAGAGCCGATCCACGAACTGCTCCATCTGGGTCAGCGTCGCTGAGACGGTATAGCCGAGGCCGTCGATGAACGCCTGGTCGGTCGAATCGCCGCTAACGTTCGTGAAAGGCAGAACTGCCACGTTCACGATTTCACTCGCGGATGCTTCCTCGGGCGCGGCCAACTGACGCCCGAGAAATACGGCCAAGACTATCGAGACTATTGCGATTCCCGTCAGAGCCATCTTATTTAGGCCGCGCTTCCGCACCGACCGGACGGGCCGGAGCGCGGAGTCGGGGGCCTGCCCCCGCTGGATCGCCTCGAGATCCTTGACCAGAGCGTCGGCATTTTGGTACCGCTTTGCGGCGTCCTTCTGCAGGCACCGGCTAATCACTGCTTCGATCTCGACCGACAGGTCCGGGACCACGGAGGTCAGCGGCTCGGGGTCTTCATGGAGGATCGAGTAGACAATGGCCTGGTCGTAATTCCCCCGGAATGGCCGGGCACCCGCCAAGGCTTCGTAGAGCACCACGCCCAGCGCCCAGAGATCCGTCCGCCCGTCCACATCGGTTCCGCGCGTCTGCTCGGGGCTCATGTACCCCGTCGTCCCCACCGTCGTGCCGGTCTGCGTAAGCTGGAGATCCCCAACCCGAGCGATTCCGAAATCGACGATCTTGGCAACGCCGCCGTCGGTAACCATGACGTTGGCCGGCTTGATGTCGCGGTGGACGATCCCCGCAGCGTGCGCTGCCGACAGCCCCCGGGCGATCTGAAGGCCGAGGTCCAGCGCCTCATCGGCGTCCAGGCTGCCTTCCTCCATCTTACTCCGAAGCGACTGGCCGGAATACAAAGCCATCGCGATAAAAAGCTGGCCGGCGTCCGTCTCGCCGAACTCGTGGATCGTGCAGATATTCGGGTGGTCGAGCGCCGAAGCCGCCTTGGCCTCGGCCAGAAAACGATCTTTCGCGTGGGCATCCTGGCTGAGTGCAGGAGGCAAAAACTTGAGCGCCACGGGCCGCTGGAGGCGTGTGTCTTCACCCCGATAGACGACGCCCATTCCGCCGCCGCCCAACACATCGTGGACGGTGTAGTGTGAAATGGTCTCGCCGCTCAGCTTGTAAGGATCGGCGAGGGCCGGCTTGTGGGCGTCTGGCATGCCGTGTTCTCGTCGGGTTAGAGGCCGATCTCCAATGGGCCGAGCCTCGCTATGACGGCGGTTCAGTACGGAGTCAGCGTATGATAGTTAAGGTTTGCCTGATGATGCCCAATCGCCTCTGTCCAAGGCGCGGAGCGTCGTATACGGGGGCGGCACGTCGTTACTTTGGTGCGCCATCCGAGACACTTCCGGCAAATCATGATCGACGACATCGCCAATGCTCTTGCCGACTGCATTCTCGCGATCCTGCCCAGTGGCCGCGCGCATCCTCGCGCCGACCTGGAGGAGCTTCCTGCACCCGTGGCGCATTATCTCGGCAGCGCCCTTGACCGAAAGGCCGACAGAAAAGTATCCGCGCCCGAATCGCCGTGGCTCGCGTCGGACCACGAGTTGGTCGTAACGGCCAGCAAGGTTTGGAAAACCGCGGCCCGGGCGGCGGCACAATTCCCCGAGGAAGCGTGGACAAACGCTGTACGCACGGCGTCTCGGCAAATCCTGAGCTACCTCGTCGAGCCCGTCGAAACGCTCGTTTCGTTTGCGTTCGCGGACGCAACGACGACGCTCAAGTTGGACACCTTGCAAGAAAGCTTGGCGGCATTCTCTCCCTACCCGTACTTCCGGGACGTTGCCAATGGTTACGTCGAACGCAAGTCGCTCGACAGCATCGACCAGAGTGAGTTTGAGAAGCTCCTTCAGCGCATCGACCATCGGATGGTTGGGCGCTTCGCGACGTCCGACTGGTTGACGCTGCTCGTGCCGCTGTTTGACCTGGCCAGGGTGATTCCTGGCTACGAAGACGGCATTCCGGGCGATCTGCTCCAACGCTTTTTCGTGGCGAAGGGCTTCGACCACATAGCGGCTGGGCTGGCGGAGGGGGCTCTATATACGGAGGGCCAGTTGCGGGACGCGCTCGACAATCTCTCGAATGCCTCGCCAGAGCCGGAAGCAGATGCCATAGAAGAAGCCCCCCAGGCAGTTGAAGAGCCGCAAGTAGAAGCCGTCGTGGAATATGAATCGGAGGCCCTGTGGCAACGGCTGGCTCGCGAAAAGTCGAGGATGAAGGCACCGGCACATCCCGACAAGATCATGAACATTGTAGCCGATGCGCGGCCCGCTATCGTGATGAACAACGCCCCCGAAACGGACGAGGAAATCAGGGTGGCACCGCTACCCGATGCGCCCCGAGTCGAAATTGAAGATGCAGAAATCATCGATGAAGTCATGGTCGACGGCATCGACGACGAAGACCTCGAACGCGGCGAAGAGGGCGTGGCCGATGATGCGAATGCAAAGCCGCTGTGGAAACAATTCGCAGGATCGGAAAAAAACCTGAAACCCGCAGCCGGGCAGGCCACTCCGATTGAATCTGCCATGAGCGCTAGCGTCGAAACGGACTTTGAGAAACGCCCGGAGCCCCTTCTCCACCTCGAAATGCGCGTACTTGGCTCGACGGCTTTGGAGCGCAGGGACTGGTATTCGCAACATCTTACCAAGGGCTCAGAGTCGGCATACCGAACGATCCTCGAAAAACTGGATCGTGCCAAAAACTGGGGAGAAGCCTGGCCCATTCTGAAAGAGGCCTACCAGTCCAACAAAGTCGAGATCTACAGCGACGCGATTGTGGCATTCACGGATGCGGTGGAGCGGCGCTACCAATCGTAGCAAGTCTGTTTGGGATGACTGTAGCGGAGCGTTGCTCGCCCTGTCATCGAACACAGTAAATGTCGAAGGTGGGAGGTGCCAGCCGTAAGTTTCGGGGTTAGCTGAGTAGCGAACCACCGCAATGCGCGCCGCGTGTCTTCTCTTCGCCCTATCCGTCCCCGCCGCGCTAGCCCAGGCGCCGACAGAACCGGCGCTGCGCTTCGACCGCCTCCATAGTGGCAACGGGCTCTCGCATAATTCAGTCTACGCCATTACGCAGGACCGGGAGGGCTTCCTGTGGTTTGGCACGGTGGATGGCCTGAACCGCTACGACGGCTACGAATTCGTCACCTATCGCCACGATTCCGCCGACCGCACGTCGCTGTCCAACTCCCTGGTACACGCCCTGTACGAGGACCGCGAAGGGCGGCTCTGGGCCGGGACTGCCCAGGGGATCGACCGGCTAGACCGTCGCGCCGGGCATTTCGTTCGTTATGCGGTGCCAGCCTCAACGTCGGCAGCGCAGTTCGTCGTCGCCTTCGCGGAGGACTCCGAAGGCACGCTCTGGGCAGCGGGCGGCGGTGGGCTCTTCAAATTCGACTCAGCTCTCGACCGCTTCGAGAGAGCGTCGGAATGGCGGGATGGGCTTTCGGCCATTGATCTCCGGGTTGACTCCGTCGGGCACTTGTGGGTGCTCGCAACTTCAACCTCTGAAGCTGAGGGCAGCCTTATCCGCCTCGAAAGCGACGGCAGCCCGGCGCAGACCCTGGCCCTGGATCCGGCATGGGGGCGTATCGAGCGGTTTGAGTTTGATGCGCAGGGTCGTCCTTGGTTGAACGAGCGTGGCCCTGGCATTCGCAACGGCACATCACTTCGTCCCAGCCATCCGGAACGCCCGGCGACGGCAGCGCAGCTGGAGCGAGATCCGTCCGGGACGCTCTGGGTGGGCACCACCGATGGCCGTGGATTCTGCCGCGCGGACGGTGAAGCGCTGGCGTGCCAGCCTCTCGATCGCGATAACCCGACATGGCTGCACACCTATGTCCGCTCCATCCTCCGAGACCGCGCGGGCAGTCTGTGGGTAGGCACCTACTCGGGTGTCTATCAGCATGCGGTCTACCGAAAACCCTTTGAACTCCGACGACACGACGCCCATGAAATGCGGAGTCTCAGCGCGAACGCCGTCTCTGCCGTCGCTCGCGGTGCCGACGGGGCGTTGTGGGTGGCAACGTTCGGGGCTGGCCTGAACCGCGTCGACGATGCCGGTCGGGTTCGGCGCTACCGGCATCGTGCGAGTGACGCGAGCAGCCTGCCGAACGACGTCGTTTGGCACCTCCTCATCGACGACGAAGATCGGTTATGGGTAGCGACAAGCGGCGGCCTCGCCCAATACGACGTGGGCACCGACGCGTTCAGGACCGTGTCGATTCCCCGGCCGGCCGGCGCTCGACATTTGGATACAGACGTGACCTTTCTGGCGAGCGACCCCGCTGGGGGAACGTGGGTCGGCTCGTTCGGGGGGCTCTTTCATGTAGGGCCAGGGGCAAATCCACCGCGCCACTATCCTGCCACCGAAGATGCCCGAGGGCTTCGCTTCCCCGGCGTGACAGCCTTATGGGCAGACGACGCGGAGACGCTGTGGATCGTCGGCGAGCGGGGCCACCTCAGCCGCCTCGACGTGCCAAAGGGACAATTCTCACATTTCGCTCCTCACGTCGGCAACGAAGGACCCATCGAGAGTGAGACGGCCTATGACGTCCGCCGTGTCGCAGATGGCTACCTCTGGGTGGCTACCGGTTCGGGTCTCTACCGCTTCGATGAACGCGCCGAAACATTCCAGCACATAGGCCTTGCAGAAGGACTGCCGGGCGCTGTCGTCTATAGCATTGCTGAAGACCGGGAAGGAGCGCTGTGGCTCGGGACCAACCGGGGTCTGGCGAGATTCAACCCGGCAGACGGACAGGTTCGCGCCTACGACCTGAGTGATGGCATCGGGAGCGTTGAATTCAACCGCCACGCCACGTTTCGTGACGCCGACGGAACCCTGTATTTCGGCGGCGTCGATGGCCTTCTTTCCTTCCAACCGGATGCCATCCGCGACAATCCTTTCATTCCTCCCGTCGTGCTCACGCGAGTGGAGACGTCGCGGCGAGAAGGTGTCGTCTCGCTCGACCCTGCAACGATCGACGCGCTCACGCTCACGCATCTCGACGACGCGGTGACCTTCGAATTCGCGGCGCTCAACTTCACGGACCCTCACAAGAATCGCTACGCCTACCGGTTGGAGGGCTTTGATGGTGACTGGGTCGAGGCCGGTACGCAACGCACGGCGCGCTACACGAACCTGCCTTCGGGGCGCTACGTTTTTCGGGTCCGGGGCTCGAACAACGACGGCGTCTGGAACACCGAGGGTGCTGCGCTGGCCGTGACCGTGCTTCCTCCATTCTGGCAGACGGCATGGTTCCGTCTTCTTCTGGTGGCGGCCTTCATTGGCATGCTCTATACTGCGTATCGCGTCCGCGTGGGCCGTCTGCTGGAGGTCGAGCGACTCCGTCTCCGCATCGCGGGCGACCTTCACGACGACCTCGCCACCGACCTCTCGGGGATCGCCCTCGCTACCGATGTACTCCTTCGGCGGCTCGTGCTCGCCGATACCGATCGTAGTCGGCTCGCCGAAGTCCGCAATACCGCACTGGAAATGGTCGAGGGGTTGCGCGCCATCGTGTGGACGATCAACCCGCAGCATGACACCATGGAGGCGATGGTCCGCCGGATGCGACAGGTGGCGGAGCGCCTGCTTGGCGGCATCGATTATACGTTCGAGACGGCCATGCCCGAGAACGACCGCGCCATCGCGATGACGTTTCGGCGCGACATCCTCCTTCTCTACAAGGAAGCATTGCACAATGTCGTCCGACACGCGGATGCCTCGACGGTCGGCATATATCTGGGGCAGCAAAACGGGCAGCTCGAACTCAAGATTGAAGATGATGGGAAAGGTTTTGATCCCAACGGTCAATCCGAAGGAAACGGACTCGCGAGCATGCGCGCCCGGGCAGCGACGCTTGGTGCCGAATTCGAAGTAACGAGCAACCTAGAGGAAGGGACTCTGGTGCATCTCACGCTTCGTGTACCGTAAATACGGGATGGCGAACAACGCAGGAGGGCCTTATGCTGACTATGACGGCAGAAATCGACCGAACAAGTGTCGGTCCGCAGCCGCAGGCGTTCCGTCGTCAACGGTCGGCTGTCCAATCGCCGTAACCTCACCCCATGAAGATGGAGCAACACGCAGCCGAAATCGCCGTCTGGGTTGTGGAAGACAACACGCTCTACCGCGAGAACACCGCCGACGTGCTCAACGACACCGTGGGTATTGGTTGCCCGGTAGCCGTGGCCTCCTGCGAAGAGGCATTGGCTGAACTCGACGGCGGCGCACTGCCCGACATCGTAATGATGGATATCGGGTTGCCGGGGATGGACGGGATAGAGGGCGCACGTGCAATCCGCGCGCGGTCGCCCGCCACGCGCGTCGTCATGCTGACGGTCCACGAAGAAGACGACCAGGTGGTCGAGGCGATCTGCGCGGGCGCCTCCGGTTACCTTCTCAAGCCGTCGTCGCCCGAGCGGATTGTGGAAGCCGTCCGCGAAGTTCAGGCGGGCGCGGCACCCATCAACGGCTTCATCGCCGGGCGGCTCCTTGACATGTTCGCCCGGCTCGTCGGCACCCGCACGGACTACGGCCTGACCACTCGGGAGAAGGAGATCCTCGAAGGCATGGTAGATGGCCTCGTGCTTAAAGAGATTGCCGCCCGGCTGAATGTGAGCTACTTCACCGTGGACACGCACGTCCGCAACGTCTACGAGAAACTCCACGTTCACTCGCGTGGCGGTGCGGTGGCGAAGGCGCTGCGCGAGCGGTTGGTGTAGCGCGCGAGGCGTCTGGCAGCCCGCCGCCTCAACCCGTAACCGTGAATCCGCACCAGACCGTGATCTGGTCGTAGCTGTCATTGAGGAGGTAGCGGAACTCGTACGCGCCCGGATGCGCCGGAGCGAGGAACTCGAACGAGCCCGAAGTCTGGCCTTGCGTGTACTGCCACTGCCCGAAGTGTCCGGAGGCACCGACCTGGAAAATCCCGACCCAATCGCGCGCCGACTGCCCGCCGGGGGCCGTGAACGAAACCTGGATCTTCGAGCCCGGTACCCCATAGCCTGGGCTGACCGAGAGCGTGAACGCGCCGCCGACGCACGGCGCCACCGGAGGGAACGTGATAGCGGCCTGGTTCATGCGCGTTTGCAGACGCTGGCGTTCACCGCCCGGCACGCCGCCGTCGTTAGAGATGCTCGCGGTGACAACGTTGGCCCAGGTCGTGCCGCTCGGCGAGCCGTTGCACATCACGATACTGCTGTGGATGTCCTTGTAGCCGGCCACCGAGCTTCCCGTGCTCCAGAGGTTCACGTAGCCCTCCGCCGCCAGTGACGCCTGGGCACGGCTCATGCACTCAGCGTGTGTGATCGGTAGATCCTGCTCGCCGCGCGACATGGCGGGCTGGGCGGTGGTAGGGAGCGCCCCGACGATGAGCAAAAGAAGGGGAAGCCCGGCAAAATGGCCGGTCAGATGAAGTCGCCGGGACCAAGAGCGCGTTGCGAGGAAGAGAGATTTCATGGGAGTCACCGTGAACGGGGAGGGGTTCGAAAGGCCAAACGGCGCCCGTCACGTCTCGCCTCTTTCTTCTAGGCTCAGGCGCGCGGCCAACCTAGCCGTTGCGCATTGCCGCCGCCATCCCGCAAACCCGGTAGGACCGGTGGAATTCAGTACCACGCCTCCTGGGAGGGCCGATCTCCCGATCGGCCACGGCGGACGGGAGTCCGCCGGTCCCAGGACGGATCCCGCCACAGGCGGCGTGGCAACCATCCCGTCCCGGCATCCCCGCTCGGCCCCGAAATACCGGGTTTGCGGGATGGATCGGGCAAG
>JBGTDU010000027.1:0-16592 GCA_041748175.1 Rubricoccaceae bacterium | reverse complement strand
CGTCTACGTTGGAAAAGTGCTTTCGCGCTTCCTTCAGAGCAGCGCTGCAAGAGTTGAAGTGGCCTAGCCGCAGCCTGTTCTTGCTTAGTGGAGGTGTAGGACAGCCAGACGTGTGAACCTCGCGCTCCCCACTCGACTGTGCATTTTTGTTGACGTAATAGTATTTACTCATGGCTCACGCTGGTTAGAGAAACGGGCACTTGCTCTAATAGACAGATGAGATGACCAAACGTAACCACTCGCATGAGGAAATGTAATCGAGATGTGCCGACGTAGGCTGGATCGTCAGCATGTCGTTTTCTCGTGCTAGACATAGTAGAGATAACTTGTCTACTGCTGATCCTACGTCTGCAATCCGCGTATTGCCCACCCCGACCCCATTCCCCTTAAACACTAGTAAAAGGTGTCCGCATGCTTGAGAAGTCGTGTGGGCGTATGAGCAACTGAGGCTACTCGGGTAGCTGAAGTAAGCTGACTAGGTACATCGTTGGTCCCTAAGCCAAAGTTCTCGACGTAGAATGATGAGGTTGCTCAGAATTCGCCCCAGTGCTTTGCCAAGTAGAGCTGGATACCACGTCCAGGCTGGTAATCGGGATCGATTATTTGGAATGCTGCGCGAGCGTCCGCATAAGACTCGTACGGAATCTCCCTCTTGTGCTTGGCGAGGAAAAGCAGCGCAAGCGATGGCGCTCGCGACTCGCCCTGGTTGCAGTGAATAAGTAGCGCCTTGCCTTCTTCCCAATGTCGAACTCCGAAGTCTAGAAACGAAGTAAACAGCAGAGGCATGAACAGCGGTGCGGGTGGATCAATAATGTTCAAATATAGATCGTTCGTGTCTTCCTTGACGAGGTAATTGGGATGCGAGTTCGACAGGCTACCTTTATAGCCGACCGCATTTTGATGACAAGGGCTCTTACATGCATGCACAATCGCCCATTCGTCGTCGCCGATTCTGTGATCAGATTCTGAGCCAACAAAAAGTCGTTCACTAAGCTCTCTCATGATTCGTCACCCTTAAACCGAATGCAACAACTTACGATTCGACGGCGACTTGCCGCCCACCGCAGTCGCGCTCAATTCTGAAACGAAAACGCACCTTTCGCGTTACCTCTCAAACAATCGCAAGAGGGCAACACATGGTTGCCCCTGCGGCCACCTCAATGATCCAACACGGAATTGTGTGTGTGCGCCGGGCTCTGTGCAAAGATACCTGGGGAAGGTGTCCGGGCCTTTGCTGGATCGAATCGATATGCACGTCGAGGTTGCCCCTGTACCGTTCGACGACCTGAACAAGAAGGCCGCGGCGGAGGCGTCGGCCTTGGTGCGAGAGCGCGTGATCGCAGCTCGAGAGCGCCAGATCGCCCGTCTTTTGGGGGATCCGAACGCAAAGGGCGTCCATGCCAACGCTCAGATGTCCAGTCCAATGGTGCGTAGGTACTGCGAGCTCGACGAGGCCGGTCAGCAACTCATCAAGATGGCGCTGGTGCGCCTGGGTCTGTCGGCGCGCGCCTATGATCGCATCCTGAAGGTGGCTCGAACGATTGCGGACTTGGCCGCATCGGAGCGGATCTCGCCGGAGCACCTCGCCGAGGCGATCCAGTATCGCTCGCTGGATCGGGCGAGCTGGGCGGGCTAACGCTGGATCGTGATTACTCGACTTTCGCTTCCGTCTCGAACAAAATAAACACCCGGAGAAAGCTCCGAAACGTTGAGCGTCATCTCGCCTGCAATAGATTTGGTCGCGAGAACAAGCCTGCCCAACACATCAACGATGGTGATCAGATCGAATTCGGTCTGAACGGTGATGGATGAAGAGGCCGGGTTGGGAAATACGCGCAGAGTCATTTCCGGGCGCTCCGGTAGACCCAGCTCTCCCGCAACGAATCCAGGTCCCTCGTACGCCCCAAGGTCCACGTTCCCGCCTTGGACGCGCACGTCGCCACTAAGGTCGATAGGAAGGGGCTCTGTAGTGTTACCGTCTTCGTCCAGATCCCAGATGTCAGCGGGGAGGAACTGCTCAAGGCCGAAGTCGATGGCGGGGCTGCCTTCCAATAGACGCAGATCGCCGTAATTGTCGTCGTTGGTGCCCCACTGATTGTCGGGGCCGGGATCAGGGTTGCGGACAAACAGCGGGTCTTGGTCAAGAATATCTGTTCCCGGCGCATAGCCGCCCGCCACTATGGCGCGCTCTACGGTGGGAGGGCCGCCCGCGAAGACGTGGATCTCGGGGTCGATGGGTGCCTGGTTGCCCCAGAAGATGACGTTGTTCATCTCCAGGCCGTCCGCGTCCCAAGAGTACACCGATCCGCCACTTTCCCGGGCTACGTTTCCGGCAAATGTCGAGTTGGCAATCTGCGCGTCGCCCGGGTTCACACCAATAGCCAGCAAAGCTCCACCCGCTGTACCCTCGTTGCCGACAAACAGGCTGTTCGCTATAAGCATTGGAATGCCCATCCACGGAGCGCCGGAGATGGTAATACCCCCGGAACTCACCATATCGGATGTCGAGATATTCCCTGCAAATGTTCCTCCGATGACGGTAAAACTGCTACTTAAGGTTCGAATAGCCCCCGCACCGAGCGACGTGTTTCGTTCAAACACACAGTCGATAAAAACAGGTGCTGATAGAACTGCGAGCACCGCTCCACTGCTCGTGGCAAAATTGTCGCGAAACGTCGTGCGGATAAAGAGAGGTCTTGATCCGCTCTCTACACTTACGCCTGCACCGCTTGCAGCCTGGTTTAATTCAAACAGGCAGTCCTCAAATACAGGATTTGAGTCGTTTATAAGCCCACCCCCCCCGTCACCTGTTTCATGAAGTGCGATTCTGAAAGCACATCTTCTGATCACCGGATCACTTTCGCTGAGCCAAATGCCCAACGGCGAAGCGTTTTCAACCACACAATCTTCGAGTAGCGCCTGGGAGTCACCAAAGAGCACAATACCTGCGCCTCCATTCATATTTATTGTAAATCGGCGAAGTGCAGGCGACCCACCTGAGTCAAATATCGCCCCAACCCCAACATTGTCATCGAAGAGGCAATCCTCTACCGTGGGGGAGCCATTCTCTAAATATATGGCGCCTCCTGCAAGGGCTGCATTCCACCGAAAGGTTGAGTTGCGAATAGAAATATCACTATTCGGCGCATAGACCCCCCCACCAGAGTCAAAGGGTGGTGAGCCATTTGCCCTGCCGCGACGAATAAGGAAACCATCGAGAATGGTTGAGGCCTCAAGGGAAGCAGCCGTTACGACGTGGTAGCTGTTGTCCAGGCTATCCCCCCCGACGCCCACATCCCCGCTAAGGATGGATTCGTAAAGTGTCCAGTCGCGTTCCTCACGAGAAGACTCAGTTCCGTTGAAGCCGCCGTACAACGCAAGCCCATTCGTCAAGTCGAATGAGATCGTTCGGTCGCTGCCGTGAGTTGGCTTGTAGAGTCCCTCGGCCACCCAGATCTCATCGCCGGAGATGGCCGCCACAAGTGCGTCCTGGAGATCCTTGTAGGCGTCATTCCAGCTTGATCCGTTGTTCATTCCTGAGGCGTCGCGGTCAACGTAAATAACCGTCTGAGCGGAGACCGGAGGCGACGTAAGAAAGACCAGAATGAGCAGCGACCGCATGGCTGGGGAGCACCTGAAGGGCTCACCCCCTATCTCTACCGACTGGCGTCGGCCTCGATTTATCCCCCTTGCCAAGGGGGATATCCCGCCGCATGGCTGGAAGGGGGTGGATCGGATAGAATCTCATTTGAGCAACGTTATCCGTTGTGTAAATGCAAGGGCGCTTGTTCCGTCTTCAGGGCGCACCGTCATACGGACGAGGTAGAGACCACTTGCGAGGCGGGAACCATCGAAGACGGTTTCGTAGTTACCCCGGTCAAGGCGCCCATCTACAAGTGTACTAATCTCCCGGCCCAAGACATCGTAAACCGCGAGTTCAACTTGGGAGGCGTCCGCGAGGGAAAAAACCAGCGTCGTCTGTGGGTTGAACGGATTGGGATACGCGGCGTTGAGTGCGTAGGTGATTGGCGTTTCAGCCTCAGCCGTGTCGTGAACCTGGTAAGTCTCTCCTTCTATAGGATCCACCTCAATCTCCTGCATATCCATGCGGCGGTTCAGGAGCGCAGCGCGGGCTTCAAGATCCCGACCAAACTGCTCACGACCCTCGCTCAATGACGCGACCAGGTCGTTGATACGCTGCACGGCTGATGCGTAGTTGGCTCCGATTTCGTCCAGAGCAATTCGCGTAAGCTCTGCCGTAAGCAGCGCCTGATCCGACTCGATGCGTATATCGGGAGCATTCACTAGCGCCGCGGCCGCGTCATATCGTTCGTGGCGCATCGCGTCGTTCACCGTAGCCGAATACGCCTGCTCGGCCGTTGCCTTGAGGCCGCTATCCAGCAGCGCTGTGCCGCGAAGAAGTTCGGAGAGTGCGCTCAGAAGCGCCATCGTTGCTGTCTGCTCTCCAAGCTCGTCCTCCTTGTCAAGCCGCTGCCAGTGGTAAAGTTCGGCGGCAAGCGTTGCTGCCGAATCGGACGCCGGATTGCGCGAAAGCTCTGTACGGATCTCCCGGATACGGTCTCCGATGGCTTCGGCCATGTCGAAATTGAACTCTCGGGTCGCATTCTCTGTTGTCCCCGGCGACGAAGCGCTTATTCTCCCTCCGCCTGCGCCCGCTCGCGTGCCCTGCGTAACCGGACATCCGCCGGGCCGACCGGCATCGGAGGCGGGGTCGCTGGAGAGAGCAAGCAGGTCGTCGACCAGCGTGGGCTGCAAGAATGCTGACGGTGGTGGGTCAGCGGGGAGCGTAGCCCAGAAGACTTCCTGGGCCGGGATGACGGATAAAGGTTCATTGTGAATCAAGAGTTCACTATCGAAGGGGAATCCCGCCTCAGAAATCCGGTTCTCAATGGGGCATTGTCCGCCGGTACATGCAATGCCGACAGTCGCAAAACCTGAGAACTCGATGCTGATTTCATCCTCTGCATTGTCATGAATGCTGTTTCGCTCTGTGTTGTATGGAAAGGATAAGCCGTAGAAGCCCGTGGACAGCGTCAGGTCCCCGTTGTCGAGGACACGTGCTCCGGTCTTCTCTGATGCAAGCAATCCAGCTCCATTTTCAGTAACGAGCATGCCGTGCGCGATGTTGAGATCCGACTGCTCGAAGCGCAGGCCGTAGGAGTCGTTCTCAGCTATCGTCGAGTTGACAATGCGGACGTTGCTGCCTTTTGCCCAGATGCCATAGCCCTCCGTTCCTGCAACGTCATCATACTGGCTGTTGATCACGCAACTGTCGAAGATATCGATGTTGCTGCGGAGACCTGTGTGGTACTCGAAATCGCCGAGGATGCCAATCCCGTTTGAGTCGAAGATGGAGTCATGGATCCTCGCATAGTTGCTCGTGTGGGTTTCCAGGCCAACATCGGCGAAGAGAACCTGCACATCATCCATATATACTTCGCCGTTGACGGACATGTAGATACCACCCCACCCTTGTCCGGATGTGGCTTCAGTCAGGGTAGTGCCTACAATTTCCACATCGCCAAGCGCAACAAGTTGTTTTCCTGGGGCGAACCGGAGGGTTACGCCAGGCTGTACAACGATGGCGCTGCCGTCGTCGGCAATGAGGTTTCCTGTGAATGTCAGATCAGCGCCCGATTCAATTGTTAGTGTGGCACCAGCCATCACGCGTACTTCTTTGAACGCTAATGTGTTATTGACCGGCCCCATCCACGAATCCTCACGAATCGGAATGGAGGGGCGCAAATGGAAATTTTCGCGGAACGTGAACTTGATTTTTGTCGAATCCACGCCCGTGGGTCGGATGTTGTCGATGGCGGGCCTTCCGGCGCTGGCATATAGTCCGGCTGCCAACACATCGCTTTCAAATGTGTACCCGTAAATATTCGGGCGAGTCCACGGCGTGAGTTGTTTGTCGATTCCGGCCCGCCAGAGGTCCCCGCCAAAGAGTTCGTCGGCCCTTCTACCTTGGTCAATCTTTATCTCGCAACTTCCCCAATCCTCTAGGCCGTTATCTGAAGGCAATATGTCTCGATTCGGCTGAAAGGATGGAGTTGGATTCCGTTGAAGACGCTCGATGAGAAGACCTGTCGTTTCTAGACCCCAGTCGATTGGCGTACAATCGTTGCATCCCATGGCAACGCGCACGTTTGGTAGGTGGGCTTCGCCATAAAACTGCTTGCGCTGGACGTTCGAAATATAAATCTCATCAACACGTGCCCCGGTATCTAGCTCTAGCCTGAAACAATCACTAGTCGTGTATGAATCTCGAACCTGGTAGGTTGTCCCATCCATCAGGTCGATACAAGTGATCCAATCGTCCGTTGTGCTTGGTGTGTTCAGCCTGAGCGTTTGCAAATTTCGCTCCGCCATGGAAATAACTGACCGATTCCCAACGATGTGGTCAAGTGGACTACCAATCATCAACGCCTGGTAGGACATAATGTCCGCGTAGGACTCGTCCTCGCCTGGAGGGGGGATGTATGGCACTCTGTTGCCCGTAATGGGTGGGAGGTGAACCGTACCAGACCTGAACTCCGGCCATATGTCGTGTCCAAACTCATGTGCAAAGAGGATAACCTGATCTCGTACAGGATCAATAACACCATACGAATTCCATGAGCCCGAAAGGCCAGAGTCTACCTTCACTCCATATTTGGTACTTGTACTCTCAGAAAAGTAAGTCGCGGACACACCCGACACACAATTGCCGCTACTTTGTACGTAAATCATACATTGTGTTTGCCGCACAACGAAGAAGACGTGATCCAGATATCCGTCGCCGTTTGCATCGTAGTCACCGAAATCGATACGTCCGTTGCCGCCATCGTAAAGTTCCTCGAAAGCCTCCCTACCCAGCATTTGCTTGTCGAGGTCAATCCGACCGACATAGTAGTCGGCTTCATCGAATTGTGAGACATAACTAACCGTATCGCCATACAACACAAAATTCTGGTTGGATTGCTCGTAATAGAATGCTGTCAACGAGCTATCTGGAAAGGGAGGAGCTGGCGTCGGTGAAAGAATGTGAGGTGCAGAGGCTGGCGTCGGATCTCCCACCGGCCACTCAAGATGCCCTCTGGCACAATCACTTGAAGAAGTATCGTCCCTAAATTGTACGTAGACGATCAACGCGCGAAATTCCCCAGTCAAAGGAATTTCTATACCGGGGGATTCCGGCCAGCCCTCCGGCGTTGCGCACGTGAGGCCGGTCGACTCATACTGAGCGTGCACGCTAGACGAGGACAGACAAAACCAAGCGGACAGAATCCAAAGAGTAGATACCACGCGTTTCATAACACGACCTCCAAGTCGTTTGTTAGAATGAATGAAGGCGTGGTGGGACCTTGGCTCAAGGTTAGGGTTCAGCGAGTTACCATGCAAGCCCAAACGTGATATTTACACAGCAGGGACGTTGGTAATATCGAAGCACCCCGCAAAAACGTAGATATTGAAACGAAAACGCACCTTTCGCGTTTCCTCTTAAACAATCGCAAGAGGGCAACACATGGTTGCCCGTGTGGCCATCTGAACGACCCGGGCAGGGCGTGTATTTGTGCGCCGGGCTCTGTGCAGAGATACCTGGGGAAGGTGTCCGGGCCTTTGCTGGATCGAATCGATATGCACGTCGAGGTTGCCCCCGTCCCGTTCGACGACCTGAACATGAAGGCCGCGGCGGAAGCGTCGGCCTCCGTGCGCGAGCGCGTGATTGCGGCCCGAGAGCGCCAGATCGCCCGTCTTTTTGGGGATCCGAACGCAAAGGGCGTCCATGCCAACGCTCAGATGTCCAGTCCAACGGTGCGTAGGTACTGCGAGCTCGACGAGGCCGGTCAGCAACTCATCAAGATGGCGCTGGTGCGGCTGGGTCTGTCGGCGCGCGCCTTTGATCGCATCCTGAAGGTGGCTCGAACGATTGCGGACTTGGCCGCGTCGGAGCGGATCTCACCGGAGCACCTCGCCGAGGCGATCCAGTATCGCTCGCTGGATCGGGCGAGCTGGGCGGGTTAGTTCTGTTCCTCCATCACATCCGTAGCAATCGCGACGCGCATGCCGAGGAAGCTCCCCGTACTGGCAACCGTGGCAAGTTGCGAAATTGTGGCGTCCTGATCGGCGTAGACTGCGAGTGCGTCGCGGGTGCCCCGGATTTCGGTGATCGTGAGGGCGAGGTACTCTTCGGTGGTCTCCTCACGGTCCACAAAGTAGCGCCCGTCGTCGGTGATGGTCACGGCCACATATTGCTGCTCAAGCGGAGCGGTGGCGTTGACCCGCGGGAGGTTGACCTGCAACCCGTACTGCGTAACGAACGAGGACGTGAGCAGAAAGAAGATGAGCAGCAACAACACGATGTCGGTCAGCCCTGCGAGGCTGAAGACCGAAAGCGGTTTCCGTCCGGATGAGAAATCGAGCGGCATGGTTCAGGAGGCGGGGGTTTGGAGCAGATCGATGAACTCGGTGGAGGCCCGTTCCAGATCGTTGACCGTCCGATTGATGCGGTTGATCAGGAAATTGTAAGCGAACAGGGCCATAATCCCCACGCCCAGGCCGAACGCCGTGGTTACGAGGGCTTCCCAGATTCCTTCCGCCAGCACGCTCGGATTTACCGCGCCCTGCAGCCGCTGGATCTGCTGGAAGGCCTGGATCATTCCCGTCACCGTGCCCAGGAAACCGAGCATCGGGGCGATGGCCGCTGCGGAAGCGATCAGGTCCGTGCGCTTTTCGAGCATGTAGGTCTCGTGTTTCCCTGCCGTCTGCACGGCTTCCTTGATTTCCAGAATAGGCCGCCCGACGCGCTCCAGCCCTCGCTGGATAATCCGGCTGGCCGGATTGTCTTGCGCGCGGCAATAGCCAATCGCGCCCGTCAGATCGCCGGAGCGAACGTAGTCGCTCACGGCCTGTGTCAGTTTTTCGGGATGCGTCCGCGCCTTTCTCAGCGCCAGGTATCGCTCGACGAACAGATAGACGGTTAAAATCGAGAGGAAGAGGATCGGGATCATCGTCAGCCCGCCCTTTGTCAGCAGGTCGAGCGTTGACAGCGACTCCGCCGGAGGAATGGCAGGAAGCGCGACCTGAGCCACGCTATCGGCGGCGAGGGAATCCTGAAGGGCCAGAGAGAGTGCAGCGAGCGGCATGAGCGTGGAATCGAGTTGGTTGACGATCAAAAATTAAGGACCCAGGTGCTGGGCGGGGCGCCGGCAGGCAGGCGCGACCGCAAGCCACGAGCTTCGTCGGCGCTCCCAAACTGGCCCACCGCGACCCGGTAGACCGTAAGCCCATTGGCTTCGCCAGCAAGCACGCTCGACCGATACCCCTCGGCGCGGTATCGTGCGGCGAGTTCTTCGGCGGACGTGCGGTTGCCGGAAGCAAGGATCCACGTTGAGCCGCCTTGAGCCGGATTTACCTGGCTAGGCCCACGGAGCTGCTGCGGAAGGGCATTGGGAGTTGGTGTGTCTATTCTATCAGCGCGTCCCGGGGCGGGCGCGGCAACGGCCGATTCGGGGTTTTGCGTGACGGTTGCTTCATTCACCGTAGTCGGAGTATCGTCCTCCGCGATCATTTCCGTGCTTTCGAATGTCGCCGGATCGGGATGCTCGTCGGCTTCCGCATTCGACGTACCACCCGCGTGGGTAGCGAATAGCGAGTCTTCGGATGCCTCATCAAGAGCAGCGGCACCGCCACTTTCGGCCACAATTCGGTCGTCCGCGAGGCGCGGCCAAAGCACCACGACTGCCAGTACGCAGAGGGCCACGACGGCGGGGATCAGCAGTAGAGCCGCGCGGTTTCGCTTCGTGCGATTGGCGTGGCGGCCGCCGTGGTTGTATTCACCTGAGTTCAGGACGGCGGAGGCCGCGGCGATCGCCGTTCCACTGCCCGTGCGACTGAACGGCGGCGGGGTGTTTTCGGCTTCGAACTCCGCGACGCTCTCTGATTCCGAATGCTCCGTGGCTACCGGTTCGTCGTTCTCAAGGCCGGGCGTCATTGCTTCCGACATAGCTCCCGCCGTCACCCAGACGCCGGACAGGAAGGCGTCGATATCATCGTCTATCGAAGCGGCCTCATCCTTTGTCGCCGGATCATAGCCCGTGCTCGTTCCGTCCGGGGAAGCGGCGTGGATGCGTGGGTTCTCTTCCGTGGCCCCTTCGGTCTCGGCACGCGCGCCATCTTGGAGGGCGATGGGCGTACGCGGTGAATTGGTTTCCCTGTCGCTTTCGATCAAGGATGCCTGAAGGGCGTCCAGAACGGTGTCGGCGTTTGTCTGCTCGGAAGGGAGCTCCGCCATGGTCGCGTCCGGCATCGAGAGAGAATTTTCTGAGGCGAGGTATGGGTTTTCATCAACCTCCGAAGGATCCGCTGCAGTTGCGCTTTCTTCGATCTTGCTCGTCGCGATAGGCGGAAGCCCGGCGAACGGATTGTTCACGGCTGTTGCCAGCGACTCAGAAGGCTCAAACGAGACGGAGCCGACGTCGGTACGGAAGCGGCCAACGCCATCAAGAACCAATTCGCCTTCCTCATCTAGCTGCTGCCTTAGAATCGCGAGCACTTCGTCAAGCGCCTGGCGCGAAAAGTCAGAACCCCTCGGGAAGGCATCCGCAAGAGCATCAAGGAAGGCACCATCGTCGGTGGGCTCAAGCGATGCATCGGGCGCGAAATGGATGGTGTTCGTTGGGGGCAGAAGGATTTTCTGTCCGTCTGACGTCGTATCCACGCGAGCAGGTTCGTGCCAATGTTGCAGACGTCCGAAGCCGGCAATTGCGACATCGGCTCCTGACGTGAGTCGAGCCTGGATTGCTGAAACGAGGGCGTGGACGTACTGAGGAGCAGGGTTCATCGGTCCGTTGTGTTGCCGGGAAGGAAGCCGAGAAGTGGTGTGGAGGATTGGTGATTCTTAGCGGACAAACCGGATGCCCGCAATGATGGTCGTGGATGCCTGCGGGAAGCCCTCCCAGCGTTCCGCGTCGCCCACGAGGCGCTCGCCGCGAGCTACGAAACTAAGCCCGCGCGAAAACTCGTAAGCCACGTCCACGCCAAGTACGCCGAAGCCAGAAAGCATCCGTGTACCCACCCGGTCGACGGGGCGCTCGCCTTCGACGTAGGCGGAAAGCCCAACGCGACCCCGACCACGAAGAAACGGCACCTGTGCGCCGGCTCGCCCTACCGTGGTGGCATAGTAGGGCAACTCCTGGTCTAGCTCCGTGAGCTTGCCGTTGCGCAACGCTCCGCCCACCGAGAGTTCGATACCGCTCGGCGTTACATAGGAGACATCGGCGCCGCCGAGAAGCGTCCGGGCCTTGGCGTAATCGGTGGTGAATAGACCCGTGCCTGCGCCGCCTTCAAAAAACTGGCGCGTCGGGCTGATCGTGACACCGCCGTAGACCTTTAGCCCCGCCGACCCGCTGCGCAATTCGATACCGGCTTCGCCGTCCACGGTGTGTATATCCGGCGCGACAAAACCTATACGCGCAAACGGATTGGCATCGAGCAGCTCGAAAACGCCTCGCCGCTCAACGCGGGGGTCGGTGAAGGCGAAAAGGCGGCCCGCTGTACCCAGTGGTAACTCGGCGCTGGCAACGGGCGCGAAGAGGGTGGAAGACGCATCGCCGTTTTGCACCGACGTGCTGTAACCGAGCAAGCGAGCACCGCCGCTGAGCTGAATACCTCCGGCGGTGTAGGCCTGCAAGATCAGCCCGGCGTTGTAATCGAACACGTCGGCTCCGTCCGATCCATCAATGAATGAGCCTCTGCCAACGCCGCCCTCCACGCGCACGAACCGGTTGAGCAGTTCGGCGAAGGCGCTGGCGTCGAGGCGGATGTCGGAAGTCGAGGTCGCGATCAGGTTGTCGTCAACTTTGGTTCGTGCTATGGATAAGGAAAGGCCAGCCTGGGTCATCGAAGAGACCGCGGTGCCCACGTTGGCCTCAGCCCCAACTCTCGAAATGGTCCGTTGATCAGTCGGGCTCGTCCCGACGGGAAGCGAGAAATCGTTGTAGTTGACCAGGCCCGTAAGCGACGCCGTCACGCTTCCCGATGTGCGGACGCCGCCCCGCGCGTTCAGGTTGTTGAAGGTGACGAACGGATCGGGCGTTCCGCCGACGACATCCGTGGTGCTTCCAAGCCCATCGTAATCCGCATCCACAAAAAACGCGGAGTTCGCAAAGTTCAGGCGGCCATAACGCGCGATGTCGGTGCCCAGCCCTCCTTCGACGCGGAGGAGCCGCCCATCGGCCAGGGCAAAATGAGGGTCGGCTGGCCCGGCGAGGGAAAAGGCAGGCAGGCCGTCATACCCTACGCCGTACGGGCTCGTCGCGGCGCGGCGTTCGGCGGGAATTACGTAGGTGCGGGGAGGAGGCCCGAAGCCCGACAGCGGCTGCCGCTCAAGTTGCGGCAGGTTGATCTCAAGCTCGCCGGTAATCACAAAATCCGTCGGCGTGAGGTTCGGGAGGTGGTCGTTGGGTTGCGCACCCGCAACCAGCGGCAGGCTGGCGACGACGGCCAGGAAGGAGAGACGGAGAGCCATCACAGTTGGGAGGACGATGGAAGGCCGAGGTTTGTGATGCGAATCGGAGCGTTCTGGGATGTTGGTTACGGCGTACGCCCCGCTTCGGCGGCGGCTGCGGTCTCGGGGAAGTAGGCAAGAAGATGCTGAATGCGGGCGTCTGCTTCCGCATTGCGTCCGAGGGCACGTAATGCTTTCGATTCAGCGAGGAGGGCCGCCGCAATCTGCTCGGCGTTGTCGGGGAAGCGCTGCTCATAGCCAGAAAGCACGGCCAGCGAGCCTGCCGGGTCGTTGGCATCAAGGAGGATCTCGCCGTGGCGAACGACGGCCTCCGGGTGGAGCGGACTTCCGGGGAACTCACTGGCGATCCGCGCAAATGCCTGCGCCGCGTCACGTGGTCGATCGAGAGCCGCATACGTGCCGCCCAATGTGAGAAGAGCGGAGGGGACGAGCGAACGGTCGCCGGCATCCGAAACAAACGCGGTCAGCCGATCTGCCGCAGTCTGGTATTCGCCGTTCTCAAACGCTAGCTCGGCCTGGCGAAGCCGGAGCCTATCGCGCGTCGCCGGATTTGCATTCGCCTGGAAGGCGGCCAGCGTCGCACGGAATTCGTCGCCTCGCCCGAGGCCTTCCAGGGCAAACTCAAGCCCATCGAGGGCATTGGCTACGAACGGGCTCGACGGATACCGATCCAGAACCTGCCGATAGGCGTCCGCCGCTTCGCTTAGCCTACCCTGATTGTAATGCGCGTCGCCGATGCCATAGAGTGCCTTTGGAGCAATCGGGCTTGTCGGGTGGCGGTCCACGACTTGTTGATACTGGGCGATCGCATCGTCGTATCGATCGGCTCCAAAGTGCAGCGAGCCCTTCAGATAGCGGGCCTCTGCACGGAGTGGGCTCTGCGGGTATTCCGCCAATAGCCGATCAAGGAATTCGTGGGCATTGGCGCTTCGACCCGCCCCGGCGTGGGCCTGCGCAGACTGAAAGAGCGCATAGTCAAGACCCTGGCCGCCTTCCACCACCGAACCCATGCGCGCGTAGACGGCAAGAGCTTCGTCGAATCGACGAAGGGCGTAATAGCTGTCACCCAAGCGCAAATGCGCGTCGGCGAAGTAGGGGACGGATTCCGCGCTGCGGCGGTAGGCCGACAGGAAGCGCTCGAAGCCAAGGGCTGCGGCGGCGTAATCGCGGCGCTTGAAGTGCGTCCACGCGAGAACGTAGCGCGCAGCGTCGGCCTGGCGGTGGTCGCCAAAACTCTGGAGAAAGCCGCTCATGATCTGTTCCGCCTGGCCGTAGCTCCCCGCCTGGAAGGCGCTTTCTCCGGCCCAGAAAAGGGCTTCTCCCGCACGTGGGCCATTCCGATCCGATTCGTAGACGCGCGTCAGAGCGGTCACGGCCTCGTCGTGGCGTCCGTTTCGGAACAGGCCGTACGCTTCCATGAATTTAACTTCCTCGCCCAACTCTGGCGATGCCGCACCAAGCGCTTCAGCTTGTCGATAAGCCTGGCGCGCCCTTTCCGTATCGCCGACGGCAGCGTACGCCTCGCCCAGCATTCTTGCGCCTTCTCCAGCGTATGGCGATGTGCCGTGGTTGTTCACCAGGCGGTCGAGTGCCGACGCGGCTTCCTGATACTGCCTCCGTTCGAATCGAAGGATGCCGAGCTCGAGAAGAGCGGCATCGGCAAACGCGCCGTTCGGGTTTCGAAGCGAGGCCGCGGCCAGGCGAAGTTCAGCCTCACCCAGTTGTCCCGTTTGCTTCAATGCCAGACCCTCGTAATAGGTGGCCTCGTGGCCCAGGTCGTCATCGGCGCTTAACGCTTCAGATCCCGCTCGGACCTCCGCAAAATGCTCCGCCGCGACATCGAACGCGCCCGCATCGAACGCAACCCGTCCCAGCCCGAATGTGGCATGGCGGTGGTAGGCGCTGCCCGCCGGGATGGCTTCGAAGTGTTCCTGGGCCTCTTCACCTCTGTTTTGGTGGAGCAGGGCGTCGCCGAGGAGCCACTCGCCACGGTTACGTTCCTCGCCGACGAGCTGCGGTACACGGCCAGCCAGTTCATCGCTAGCCGCCCGATACTGGCCGGTTCGCGCGAGGGCCTCACCGAGGCCAGGACCCACAGTCCGGTTCTGCTCCGAATCCGGAAATGCATCGGCGAGCCTGCCAAAAGCGCCTGCTGCGCCTCCCCACGTTCCCTGCTCGGAATGAACCTGCCCGGCTGCATAAAGCGCAAAAGGGGTTGAAGCGCCGTCGGCTTCGACCTCCGTGGCTTGTTCGAATTGAGTCAGGGCCTCGCCCGGACGCCCCATTTTCATGAGTGTGAGCCCTAGCATGTAGTGCGTCCGCGCTCGTGTGTCGGAAGGCTGCCTGGCATTGAGCGCATCCCGAAAAGCAAGCTCCGCCTCCTGGTACTGGCCTTGTCCGTAGTAGTGCTCACCGAGAGCCATCCGTGCTCTTCCAGCCAGAACGTGGCCAGGATAGGCGTTGTGGAATGCGGAGAAAAGCTCAGCGGCGAGCGCGTCGTCACCGGAGGCCAGCGCCGATTCCGCCTGGTGGAAAAGTGCCTCGGGTTCGCGTGGGTTATTCGGGTAGGTCGTTCGAAAAGTCCCGAAGGCTTCCGCCGCGGAAGCGAAAAGCCGTGCGTCGAGCAAGCTGCGGGCCTCCTCGTACGCCGCGTCGGCTCGCGCCGGATCTGCTGTTTGGGCGGAGGTCGGGAGGCTGGTCAGCGTTATGACCAGCAGTAGCGCGAACGGACTACGGGGCCGAACGGACATGGGCGGGGGGACGAACTTGGCAGATGCGGCCTGCAACGCGGACTGGAGGGAGGCCGGATTATTCAAAAATACGAGCGAGTTGGGCCAATGGTATCCTCGACGTCCAGAATGTGCGAAACAATTAGCGGCGGCAAAGGTCTACCACGCGTGTTCCTCGCCGCCGCCGAGACAGTGAGCGAAGCGCGCAAATCTCCCTGGAAGTTCCTCCGATTCTCAACAGCACCATGCCTCCAACGAAGAAAAACGACGAAAATCCTGACGCTGCAACGGCAGCGGATCCAACGGACGTGGCCGAAGCCGCGAACGAAAAGAAGCGTACGCTGATCTCCGCGCCTACCAATGGAAGCACGTCCGCTCCAAGCACCTACGAGATGCTTGATGATTATGCCACCGACACGCTCACCGCGGTAAAGGCCTGGATCGAAGACCACCCGGCGTTGGCGATGACCGCCGCGGCGGGACTCGGGTTCGTCGCGGGGCGACTGATCTCGGGTGTCTTTCCCGAGCCCGAACCGCCTTCTTTTGCCGAGCGGGTTGAAGAACGGGCCCGCAAGCTCCGTGGGCAGGCGGCCCATTATGCCGATGATGCGGGCGACGTGCTCTCGCAGAAGCTCCGTGCCGCCGCTGATGCCTTGGGCGATGCAGCGGAGACTGCGGCCCACAAAGCTGAAGCGGGCTACGAGCGGTCGAAAGACATCGCCGATGTTGTTGCCGAAGCGGCGAAGGCAGCCGTGGCAGGCGCTGTCGCCAAGAAAGCGGATTCGTGGTTGAGCAGGCGGAAGTAGCGGGAGGATCGCCGCTATTGGATTTTCGCCCATCGGTATCTGTACAAAGCCCCGGTTTCCGTCAAGGAAGCCGGGGCTTTCTCGGTCCTGCATCGGGACAGAGAGGTTCAGCCTACTTCAGCAACGTCAGCCGCTGCGTGAATGCACGCGCCGTTCCTCCCGCTTCCGCCTCCATCACGGCGCGGAGCAGGTACACACCGCTGGCGAGGTCCGAGCCGTCGAAACGAAGCGTGTGGCGGCCCGCGTCGAACAGACCGTTGGCCACAACGGCGACGCGGCGGCCCAGCACATCGTAGAGTTCCACCGTCACGTTGGCGGCCTCGGGCACCGTAAACGGGATTGCCACGCTCGGGTTGAACGGGTTCGGATACGCGGCGGCCAGCCCGTAGCTAAGCGCCGTTTCGGTCTCGACCGAAGCGGAGGCGGCAGCAGAAACCGGCGCGCTCATGCCGCCGCCCGCTTGCTGCTCGGCGCGGTCCGCGATCACAGCAGCCGACAATTCCAGCTCGGCCGCGAGGTCCGACA
>JBGTDU010000026.1:0-13005 GCA_041748175.1 Rubricoccaceae bacterium | reverse complement strand
CCCCGAAGGCCGCCATGGTGACATTCGAGTCCTCGGCAATGGAGAGGCCGTCATCCACCCGGCCCATGGGGAGGACGCAGACGGGGCAACCGGGACCATGCACGAGTTCGATGTTCTCGGGGAGCAAGTCCTTCAAGCCGTAACGGTAGATCGAATGCGTGTGCCCACCGCAAACCTCCATGATGCGGTAGTGCCGGTCGGCTTTGGCCAGCCGCTTGATTTCGTTCGCTGATGCCGTAATCAGGGCGGCATCGCGGAATTCGTCTACGTACTTCATGCTTCCCCTCGTGGGATACTCGCGATGGCGACGCCCATGTGAACGAGCAGGACGTCGTCTGCCGAAGCGCCCGGCGTGAATGCGGTAGCAATTTCGGCCTCCCTGCCGACGCGATCTTCGCACAGCGCTACTTCGTCTGCCAGCGGCCGGATAACACGTACCGGAACGGCGATGTCTCCGCACGTTGTGCAGCCATCGTCCTCCAGGGTGCAGGTTCCGTAATCAATCAGATTGGCCATGACTCGCCCCCGTTCTGGTCGCCGAACTCGTACCCGCTTATTTCCTTGATGGCTTCGGTCGCCTCGCCGAGTTCAGTCAACATCCGAAGTTGGTCGGCTGCCTCCTCCGCGCTGATCTTGCTCATCGCAAAACCGACGTGGATCAAGACCCAATCGCCCTCATCGAGTGGCGCGTTGCGCAGCAAATCCACATTGACCCGCCTCCGCACATTCGCCACTTCTACCGTGGCGAGCGTGCGGTCGGCATCAAAGGATTTAATCTGGCCGGGGATAGCTAGGCACATCGGTTTTCGTGATGGGCAATAGTTGGAGCGATCTCGCAGGGAGGGTCTACTTGCGACCCACGATGTACTCTCGCGGCGTTGTGGTAATACCCATTGGCTTCGTATCGCGACTCTGGCCGCGGATTTTACTATAGCGCACCATCGCGGGAATGTTGGCGAGCAAAGCAACCAAAACGAGAAGAAGCACAAGTGCTCCGATGATCAGAAAGATGGTGGTACCCATAGTATCCCCTCTTGTTGGTTTGTGCATGGTGCCGTTACCTGCGGCCGGTCACGTAGGACCTCGGCGTCGTCGTAGCACCCATAGGCCGATTTTTGCGGGTGTCTCCACGTATCCGCAAATAGCGGGAAATCGCTGGAACGTTGGCCGCAACGACGGCGCTCGCGATAGCCAACGGCAGGGCGGTAAGGGCTTTCCTGACGAAACCCATGGGACTTACCTCTCCAATTCGATTGGAGCCTCTTTGAGGCGTGATGAAGGAGACTCATCGAGCAAATCGGCGACGAGCGTTTGGATCATGGTTATGGCTTTGGGAATGGCTGCTCGAACGACGGCGCTCAAGCCAAGCTGTCCCTTTTTGGGCTCAAGCTCTTCTGGTTCACATCCAACGACAAGCAGCCGATTTAGATCTCCGCCGAGCGAGCGAACAAGCTGAAGAACGAGGAGCGGGTTCAAGCTGTGGCTGTTAACGACGGCTCCTTCGAGCACATCAAGTTCGGCAAGGTCCGGCTCGATGAGAAATACAGTTCCCGGAGCGTCACCTTGCTGCGTCGCATCGACGAGGATCGTCAAATCGTATCCCACCATGATGGCATAGGCGAGATCGTAGCTCCGGATGCCAAAGTCCGTGACGCGGACATTGTCGGGCCAGTCCATCTGCACAAGTTGCTTTGCGACTTCGCAGCCGAAGGCATCATCTCCATGAAAGATGTTGCCGATGCCGGCGATGAGAACGCGGTTTGATATCGGATTTCGGATTTCGGATTTCGGCGGTAGGGCGTGCTCGCCGAGCGCGCCACCGGTCGTATTCGATTCTAGAACGCTCATCCCAGCACCTCCACATCTTCCGGCGAGAAGAAAAACCGATGGCCGGGCTGTCGCATGCGGCCAAGGTCAGCGCCGGGGTCGTCGTCAAGAATCAGAGCGAGGTGGATCTTCCCCTCGAAGTCCTGCTCGATGGCTTCGATTTCGGCCGTTCTACCTTCCAAGGCCATATCCATGATGTCGGCCTTGCTCTTCGGCTGGATGCGAACGCGTCCGCCGGTCTCGTAAGTCGTACCCTCCACCTTGACACGTTCGAGGGGGGTTTTCTCGCCAAAGAAATCCCACGGTTCGGTGTCGCCGTCACCTCCGGCAGGGGCAGCACTGGCCCGTGCAGGGCGCATCTCGCGGATGGTCCCGTGGAGGTTCTTCATCTGCTCGGCGGACATCGCTTCGGTCCGCTGCAGCAACCTTCGTCCGACTTCATCGGCCTGGCTCATCTCGTTCTTTTCATCATCTGTCATCGTAAGGATGCGCAGCGTGAGCATCTCGTCCATCTCCAGGCCATCGAAGAAGTCGCCCGGGCTCTCGGGCGCTAGTTCGGGGTAGTCGTAGAGGATGATTGGTGAGGACAGCATCGTGTCGGTTTCGGCGTTTTCCCCGACCAGCACGGGCCACGTGCAAAGGTTTTCGCAGGCGGACGCAGCGTCGGAGTAAGCGTCCGGCGGTTCGAGCAGGGAGAGGAACGCCCCGTTCTCCACCGTAAGAATTGTGTGCGCCGATGCCAGCGTGCGCATCACGACGGCCTCGTCATCCTCCGGCATCACGCTCGGCATCGGCGTCTGGTTCTCGATGCGGACGGTGAGGCGGAAGGTCTGTTCGTCAACTATCCCGACGACCACACGGACGGCACCTTCGAGGGCTTGCCGCTGACGCTCGAAGACGCCGACGATCATCTCGTCAACATCAAGGATCGGCTCCAGCGCACAGAAGGCGGGGAAGCTGAACGGAAACGCGACCTCTGGCTCCTCGGCGAGGTCTAGCGGAGGCAGGTCAACAGTCTGCTCGACGGCCTCTTGCCACGTCTGATACATGCGTTCGCCTATTCGCAATGCACGGACGCGCTCGAAATCGGGATGCTCAGGGAGTACAGCGATTGGCTCAGAAAACTGACCGACTGTACGCGCCGTCGGGTGGAGGAATTGGACCTTCAGTTTGAGCTTCGGCACCGCATCGGAGGTCCGATGGACTAGAACCTCTGTCTGCATGACCCAGGGCTCCGCGCCTTTCTGCGCCTCGCTGTACGCCTGCGGATAGACGCGGCCGAAGGTGAACCGCTGCCGGTTCTTCGCGGCCGAAGGCCGGTAAGGGTAGAGGATGTAGCCCTCGTACAGCACAGCCTTGACGATTCTATCGACGGCGGATTCGCTCACACGTGCACCTCCTCCGTTTCCGGTAGCAGCCTCGTGAGCGCTTCTTCCCAACTGGTGAGGCCGTTCTCGCGCTTGAAGGCATAGAGCCGCTCGAACACATCGCGTTGGAGATAGAGCCAGGCGCTGTCCGGGTAATGCCTTTCCATCATGTCCTTCCAGACAACCACCGACATGTTGAACTCGGCCTCGGCGTTCCAGGAGATTGGCGCAGCCTGGACGCGCCCATCCTCGGCGGCGTAGAAAACGGTTCCGCTGAAAAGGAAGAGCAGCGGGATGTCGCCATCTTCCATCGCATAGAAATATTTCGTGGCCGAGACGTTGAGGTCGTAGGTGCAGGGAACTGGAAGCGGCACCGTTGTGCTCCGTGTAAAGCCCGGCACGATGACGTTGGCGTGCGTCCACAGTCGCGTCCGGAGGGTTTGCCCCCACCTTTCGGGCTCGCCGAAGAGATCTACCAACCGCGCCTTTTCGTCGTCGTTGTAGCTCCTGCGGTTCGATGCAAGTTGAATTTGCGCCTGGAGCATCACTGACTGCACTGGCTGGTCGGCGGGCGTGTTCGTCACCTCGAGTCCGAAGTGTAGCAATGGGGCCGCGCCGTGGACGGCGGGTTCGACGCCAGTAATCCGGAAGCTGAGGTCACGCATGGCCGATTTCGGAGTGCGGTCGTAGGAATTCGGGCACGCTCGCAGGCGTAATGAGCCGGGCAGATTTCTCCATGCGTAGGAAAAATTGGTCGATCTCCTCCCACACCCGCTCGCCGCCGGAGAGACCGCGCCAGTGAAGGCGAATAAGCCCGACGAGCCCGAAGCATGTATCCATGGGGGCGAGAAAAGCCAGTCGGTTTTGCCCAACGCGGTTGACGAGAAGCGCCTCGACATCCGGTTTCATCTGCGGAAGCATTGGATTCTGCTTCTCCAGCTCATCCCACGCAGAGAGCGGCAACTGCGATTCCGTCGCGCCCGCGGGGCTTGGATACATCGCAACCACGCGGTCTACGCTGGAGCTGCGGTAGAAGAAGGCCAGGTCGATGGGGATGGCGAGGCCGTTCCAAACCTCGTCTTCCAATTTGAAATCGGAGAACGAACGAGGGTCTCTCGGGATCAGCTTGAACCTGCCGTCGAGCACATCTTCAAAGCGGAGGGCGCAGCCGTCGCAGGCGCAGGTCACCTGCCGGTTTGATATCTCGAGCAGGTGCCGATGGACGGGTGGGAGCCGCACGCTGCACAACTCGCACCGCTCGATGGCCGGGCCGTCTCCGGGTTCCTCGCGCACGAACTTGCGGAGGGTTGCGAATGCGCTTGAAGTGCGTGGAGGCTCCATGGTGGTCAGGCAGGAAGCGCGATGCGAGCCCCGTCTTGCTCAACGAGGAGCGGGAAGGGTTCGAGGTGTTTAGTGGGCGTGTCGAGGCCGCGTCCTGCGCGGATCACGTCGAACGTCTGGCCGCAATTCGGGCAGACGAGGGCCGTGTCTTCCACTTGCGCCGCATCGAGCGACTGCCCGCAGATCGGACAAGTCGAGTTGTATGCGTAAAAATTGTCGCCCAGGCGGCAGAACAGGACGGTGTTCCCGTTGACCTGCTCGGCGCGGACGCCGCGCTGCGCGAGGGTGTCGAGCCCCTGAACCGGATACCAGGTGGCCTGCTCGGGTGCCTTCCCGTTCGTTGACGATTGCTGGAGATCGAAAAGTAAATCGATGCCTTCCCGCCCTTCTCCTGGCTCCGTCCTCACCTCTTCAACGGAGACAACATCCGGCGCGGCCTCGTTGATGGCGTCCTCGACGGCCAACTTCAGCGTCATGGACGACGCCGGGCAGCTTCCGCAGTTGCCCTGGAGCCGCACCCGCACCACGCCATCGACCACGCTCAACAATTCGACGTTGCCGCCGTGCGATTCCATGTACGGGCGAACGGTGTCGAGCGCCTGCTGTACGCGCGTCTCAATCGGAAGGGGGTGCAGGCCGTGCAAGAGTAGCAGGTGGCTCACAACCGTGTCCGCTGGGAGGGTTTCCTGAATGAGTCGTTCGCCTTCCGTGCCGGACGCCCAGACCAGTTCCATCATCCGGTTCACGCCGGTTCCGTGTAGTTCGAGGAGCGTTTGAACCAGCTCCTCGGCGCTCGCCCGTGTCGCCGGGTCAGCCTCCTGAAGCGCGCCCAGCAGTTTCTCCACCCGCCCGAGGCGCTGTTGGAATCCCTGGCTTTCGTTCCTGTTATCCATCGGGTTTAGACAGCAAGGGGCGCACGATGATGGTGCGCCCCTTTGATATTATCGAGAGGGTCGGTCTGGCCTAGCCCGGCTGGTGACCAAACATGGGCGTGTGGTTCACGGTTTGGAGCTTCTTTCCGCCGCCGGTGAACATATGGACGCCACATGGCAAGCACGGGTCGAAGCTGCGGACGGTCCGCATGATGTCGATGCCTTTGAAATTGTCGGGGCCGTTCTCCTCGAAGATCGGGCATCCTTCAACGGAATCCTCGTAGGGACCCGGCGTGCCGTGAACGTCACGGACACTGCCATTCCATGGCGTCGGCGGGTAGGGATGGTAGTTCGCGATTTTCCCATCGCGGATGACGACGTGATGCGAAAGCACGCCGCGCACGGCCTCGTGGAAGCCGCAGCCGATAGCGTTGTCGGGCACCTTGAAATCATTCCAGACATCAGTTCGTCCAGCGTGGAGTTCCGCCAGCGCCTTCTCCATGAAGTGGAGGGCCGCTCCCGCAGCATAGGCCTGGAAGTACGTGCGGGCGCGATTGCGCTCGATGGCGTTGGAGAGCCCCTTGCCATGCTTGTCGGTCGGGATCGTCCACGTGTAGTCCATCGCGGGCTTGAGCGACGTCTTTGGAAGGTGGAAGCGGACGGTGTTGTCGCCTGGGGCCTTCACGTATCCCATGTCCACTTTCCCAGCCAGCGCCGTCGCCCACAGGCGGGCAAAGGCGCCGCCGCCGGTATCGAGCGCGAGGTAATCGCCGGTGCGTTCATCCAGCCAACGGGGCGACATCGTCCAACTGTATTTGTCGTCGAAGTCGCGGCGCTGCGGCCTCGGGATCGTTGTCTGGTTCCACGGGTGGTCCTGGCTTACGGGGTTGCCAAGCGGGTCCTGCTTAACGAACGTCTCCTGATTCTCCCACCCGTCGTAATACGAGCTGCCGAGCAGGATGCGGATGCCGAGGTTGATATCCACGAGGCTCGTCGTGACCAGTTCGTCGTCGACGACCACGCCTGGCGTGACGAACATCTTGTTCCCCCACGCCTCCATGTTCTTATAGTTGTAGTCGCAGTGGTCGGGGTCCTGGAAGGAGCCCCAGCAGCCAAGCAGCACGCGCCGCCGACCGACTTCCTCATACCCCGGCAAGGCATCGTAGAAGAAGTTGAACAGGTCGTCGTGGAGCGGAATGCACTTCTTCATGAACTCGACGTAGCGCATCAGGCGCACGAGGTAGTCCGTGAAGAGCTGCACTGTCGGCACGGTCCCGACGCCGCCCGGATACAGCGTGGACGGATGGACGTGCCGCCCCTCCATCAGGCAGAACATTTCGCGTGTGTAGCGGCTCACGTCCAACGTCTCGCGGTAGAACGACCCCTCGAAGGGGTTGAGCGCCGTCATGATGTCGGAAATCATCTTGAAGCCGTGGTGTTCGGCTCCGGGGCAGGGCGTGTTCTTGGCCTTCTCCCACACGCCGGGGTTGGTCTCCTTGACCATCGTCTCGCAGTAGTCGACACCCACGAGATTGTCCTGAAAGATGTTGTGGTCAAACATGTACTCGGCGGCCTCGCCGAGGTTGATGATCCACTCCGCCAAGGGCGGCGGCACAACGCCGAAGGCCATGTTCTGCGCGTAGCAGGCGCACGTCGCGTGGTTGTCGCCGCAGATGCCGCAGATGCGGCTCGTGATGAAGTGGGCGTCGCGCGGGTCCTTGTTCTTCATAAAGATCGAGTACCCGCGGAAGATCGAGGACGTGCTGTGGCACTCCTTCACTTCCTTGTTGTCGAAGTCGATCTTTGTGTAGATCCCCAGACTCCCGACAATGCGGGTGATGGGATCCCAGGACATCTCGACGAGATTGCCTTTCCCGCCCTTCTTGTCAGTTTTAGGTTCGGTCAGGACTTCGGCCATGGCGGGTTGCCTCGTGAGGAGTTTGTTGTGATGTTCTTCGAGCGGAGGGATTAAGCCCGGCCGTAGGTGGTGGGTTTGTAGCCGGTAGTCAGTTCGGGGCGTGGGTGCCGCCACTTGGGCTCCTTATTGACGGTCTTGTTTGTCACCCTGCGAAGGTTGCGGATCGTGACGCCGTAGGTCTTGATCATCATCGAGGAGAGCGTTGCGCCCGGCGGCTCGTCCATGAACGGCATGAAGTCGTCCGGGAAGCCCGGCATGGTGCACCCGATGCAGATTCCGCCGACGTTGGGGCAGCCGCCGATGCCCGCCATCCAGCCACGCTTCGGCACGTTGCAATTTACGACCGGACCCCAGCAGCCCAGCTTCACGATGCACTCAGGCTGGCCATATTTCTCGGCGAACTGGCCCTGTTCGTAGTAACTGCCGCGGTCGCAGCCCTCGTGGACCGTTCGGCCGAAGAGCCAATCGGGCCGCCCCGCGTCATCGAGCGGGATCATGGGCGCGAGGCCCGCCACCTGATAGAGCAGGTAGAGCAGCGTCTCCATGAAGTTGTCGGGTTGCACCGGGCATCCAGGGACGTTGACGATGGGGAGACCGGCTTTCGATTTCCAGTCCCAGCCCAGGTAGTCGGCGAGGCCCATCGCACCGGTGGGGTTGCCCTTCATGGCGTGGATTCCGCCATAAGTGGCGCAGGTTCCGGCAGCGACGATGGCGAGGGCGTGTGGCGCGAGCCGGTCGATCCACTCGTTGGTGGTGATCGGCTGACCATCGTCGTCAGTGCCCATCGCGGCCCAGTAGCCCTCGCTCTTGATCTTCTCGTTCGGCACCGAGCCCTCCAGAACCAGCACGAACGGGTCGAGCCGTCCGGCGGCGGCCTCGTACCACCAGTGCATGAAGTCGTCGCCGCATTCGTAGGCGAGCACCGGGTTGTGGAGGTGGACCTTCGGCAAGCCCGGGATGGCCCCGAGCACCACATCTTCGATGCTCGGTTGCGTGGCCGCGGTGATGGAGACTGTATCGCCATCGCAGCCCAGGCCGGTCGTCATCCAGACGACGTGGATCTCTTTAACGTCGGGCGGGCGATTGGAGCCCATGCGCGTTGAGGGCATAGCAGAATCCTATTAAGTTGCACACAGATGCGGGAGTGCGTGAGCCCGTGCATTGAGAACCTGCACCACTCGAGCATTTCAAGCGCAAATGGCTACTTCCTCAAAATACGGAAGTATGGGACATTCCACCTTGTCTGCGTGATATAGAGATGAGACGGCGTGCACGGCGTCAGCAAGTCGAAGAACCAGAAGTAGGGTAGGACTCAGCGCCCACATTGTCAAGGCTTCGTTAAGAATAGTGTGTCACGGTTTCGTATCGTATCGATTCAAGGGACTCGGAGCATACCCATATCCATGCACGAACTTTCTATCGCCGTCAGCATGATCGACGCCGCAAGCAGAGAAGCGGCAGCGGTTGGCGCGGAACGCGTCCGGGCGGTATACCTCAAAATGGGTGTGCTGTCTGGCGTAGTGCGGGACGCCCTCCTCTTCTCTTTTGACGTGGCCTCAGTAGGTACGCCTCTGGAAGGAGCCACGCTGAACATTGAGGACATACCGGTCGTTGTGTTCTGCCCGGCCTGCCGGGCGGAGAAGACGCTCCTTGATTATTACGGCTTCGAATGCCCGGATTGTGGCGCGATTGCTTCAGACGTGCGACAAGGCCGGGATCTGGAAGTGACCGCCATTGAGATTGAGGAATCCGAAGCAACAAACCACGAAATGCCGTCCACAACGAACCACGACTCATGATTACACGCATTGTAGAGGTCCGCCACGGCGTTCTCAGGAAAAACGACGAGCTGGCTCGCGAACTGCGCGATCGCTTTGATGCCGCCGATGTGTTCGTCGTCAACCTGGTGTCCGGGCCGGGCGCGGGGAAGACCGCGCTACTGGAGCGGACGCTCGCAGGTCTGCGACCGAAATTCCGGGTGGCGGCGCTCGTCGGTGATCTCGCGACGGAGAATGACGCGACGCGCCTCGCCCGAAGCGGCGCACCGATCCGCCAGATTTCGACTGGTACCACCTGCCACCTCGAAGCGGAGATGATCGCCAACGCGTTGGAGGGTTGGGAATTGGCCGACCTCGACCTCCTGTTCATCGAAAACGTCGGCAACCTCGTGTGTCCGGCCAGCTACAATCTGGGCGAGCACCTCCGTGCCGTGCTTTTCTCAACCACAGAAGGCGAGGACAAGCCGCTAAAGTACCCCACCATTTTCAACACGGCAGATGTGGCGCTCCTCACCAAAATGGACCTCGCCGAGGTCGTCGAGTTCGACCGGAACCTCGCCGTTCACAACATCCATCAGGTTCGGCCCGGGCTACCGGTTGTGGATACGTCGTCGAAGCGGGATGACGGTCTGGAGGGGTGGCTCGGATTTCTTGCCGGGCAGGTTGAAGTGCAGAGCGCGCCGGTTGCCTGAACGTGCATTATGAAGCTTATCAACCTCACCAAGCACGCGCTCAACCTCCACGACACGAGTGGCAACGCGGTCGAGATTCCGGCAGACGCCCGGCACCTCGGTGTCGTGGCGCTCGGAGACCATCGAACAGTGCAGAACGAGTCAGGCCACGCCTTTTCCGTCAATGAGCGCCACGTGACCGAGATCAAAGGGATGCCAGAGCCTGAAGACGACACCCTGTTGATTGTGCCTGTTGAGGTCGCGATGGTGCTCCAGCAACACCGGAACGATGTCGTCTTCGCCGCGGAGGATGAGGACGTCCCCGGCCCCGATGGTCGACCGCAGCGGATCACGCATTTGAGGCGGGTGGTCGCTCGGATCGGGGCATCGGACAGCTGACTGATAGTGGAGATGTCTGGGAGCGGCGAATTCCCGTTCACCGTAGCCGATCGGGAAATCGGCCGTCCAGAAAGGCTGTGGACGGGACATCACCCGCATCGAAAATGCTAAAACATGTCCCGAGCGAAGCCGAGGGATCCGAATTCTTCCTCCTATCTTCCTCTCCCGGCCCCGCCCCAATTCTCCCTCTCAACTCTGGACCTCGCCCTCTTCATAGCCTTCGCGCTTGGCTTCCTCAGTGGCTTCAAGCACGCCTTCGAGCCTGACCATCTCGTGGCGGTTTCGGCGCTATTGCACGAGAAGCCGCAGCTCCGGAACGCACTGCGCACCGGCCTTGCATGGGGCGCAGGCCACACAACGACACTCGTGCTTGCGGTTTTGCTTGTCGGCGCGTTGCGGATTCAGATCAACGAAACCCATCTGGCCTACTTCGAGCTTCCCGTCGCCGCTATGTTGCTGGGCCTCGGCGGCTGGACTGTATTTGTGGCCCTTCGGCGCGCATTAAGCCTTCGAAAGCATCAACACTCCGCAGGCGATGCCGCCAGCATTCCCCATTACCATTTGGGCCCTGACGATCACCCCCACGGATTCTCGACACGTCGCGCAGGCTGGGGTGGATACGTCGTGGGGCTCATCCATGGCCTTGCCGGAAGCGGCGCCCTGCTCCTGCTCGTCGCCGCTACGCTTCCGACGCTACGAGCCAGCTTCGTCTACGCGCTGATGTTCGGCGCGGGCTCCATTATCGGCATGGGTGCTGTAACTACCGCGCTCGCGCTTCCGCTGATCGCGTCGCAATCACGTCCAGTTTTTTACAACGCGCTGACGGCGTTCGCGGGGATCATGAGCGTGGCGCTGGGGGTGAGTATCCTTGTGGCGGTGTTGGGGTGAATGCGAAGGCTACCGGTTTGGGGGGCGACATATCGAATCCCTCTCTTGCGACGGAGCAAGCCACTACACCCACCCCGCCAGCGCCCAGCCCAGCACCGCTCCGCCGAGCACGATCCACGCCGCGTTGAGTTTGAATCGCAGCACGACCACGGCGGAGAGGACGGCGATGACCCAGGCGGGCCACGAGAAAAGCGTGTCGGCGCCGAGTTGAATCGTCACAGCGGCCATGAGCGCCACGGCCGCCGCGTTGACGGCGTCGAGGAAGGCCGACAGCCAAACCGACTCGCGCAGCCTGGGGATGAGCGGGTTCAGGATGAGCACGAAGAAGAACGACGGCAGGAAGATGCCCAACGTCGCTACGAGCGCGCCAGGGATGGCTCCCACGCCTCCGGCTGCACCGACAACGTAGCCGATGAACGTTGCCGTCGAAAGCACCGGCCCCGGCGTGAATTGCCCCACGGCAACAGCGTCGAGGAGTTGCCCTTGCGTGAGCCAGCCATAATCCTGAACCAATCCACCTTCGAGGAAGGCCACCAACACATAGCCCGAACCATAAAGGACCGCCCCGATCTTCAGGAAGAAAAAGAAGAGTTTCCAGAGCGAGACTGCCGCGACAGTCCCAACCGCCGCGCCCGCGGCTGCCGCGCCGACGCCCTGCCTGGCATTCTGCAGGAAGAGAATCGGGATGAACCGCGAGGCCGTCCGGGAGGAGTCGTGGCCCATCGCCCTCAGTGCGAACGTCCCGATAAGGCCTCCGGCCAGCAGCGCCCAGACTTCGTTAAGCCCAAGCAACACCGCCGACGCCACGATCACGGCCAGTGCCGCGAGCACCCACTTGTCGATGGCTTTCTTGCCCAGCTTCCACAGCGCGCCAAGGATGACCGCGATCACGGCCGGTTTGATGCCGTAGAGGAACGGCTCGACTTCCGGCAGGCTGCCATACGCCACATACAGCCACGCAAAGACACCTGTAATCAGCACAGCCGGGCCGATAAAACACCCACCGGCGACAAACAGCCCCGCCCAACCCGCCCGCTCGTAGCCGACGTGCATGGTCATCTCGGTGGAGTTGGGGCCCGGGATGAGGTTCGTCGCGCCGATGAGGTCGAGGAAGTGTTGCCGCGAGATCCACTTGCGGCGCGTGACGAACTCGTCTTCCATCATCGCGATGTGCGCCGCCGGACCGCCGAAGGCGATGACGCCGAGCTTCAGAAAGAGCCGTGCAACCTCAGTGAGCGAGCCTCGACTGGCTTCCGAGACTGTAGCTTCCGCAGGAGGAGGAGATGTTGGTGATTCGGGCAACGTCTGTGAGCAGGCTGTTGAAATACTCATTTCTTCCAAAAAGTCATCCCGAGCTTGCCGAGGGATCTACCTGCAAACGAGCTTCGAGTCTCGACAATGCAGATCTCCTTCGGATACGCTCAGGGCAGGCTTTCGGCTTCGGCACTCCGCTCGGGATGTCGGGCTGGGCGATAACTCAACAGTCTGCTAGCAGCCGATTGGATGTGAGCCGGTTCGAAAATAGGCAACGGCCCCGTCTTCGTCGATAACGAACGCGTTATCTCTTCGCTCGCCCCTCCTGCCGCTTGAACACGAAGAAGAGATAGCCGAACGAAGGGAAGAGAAACACGGCGCCCACCGCCAGCGCGATCACCAGCGCCCGCAGCGTAGCCTCGGGCGCGACTACGTCGCCCAACGTAATTCCGGGCAGAATCAGATACGGATACTGCGCGAGCCCCCAACCCAGGAGGATCAATCCAACCTGTGCCGCGACGGCATTCCGCGCCAGTTTGAATCGCCGTTGCCAGAGCGCGAAGAGCGCCGTTATCGCGGAGAGGCTCGTGGCCGCCAACAGCCACGGTGTCCACCAGTCGGTGAGCCGCTCAAAGAGCATGGGCGCGCCCTCCATGGCCAGCACGAAGACCAGCGCGGCAGCCGGTGCGA